>CAZVGZ010000014.1:46455-87526 GCA_964627605.1 uncultured bacterium
TCGCGAACCTGAGCACTGGATCCATCGGTGTCAGCGCGACACTCGAAGAGATTATCCAGCTTGCCGCCGCAATAGGATATGGCGGAGTCGACATCAACCTTGATGAAGCCGAAGAGTTTGGTTTGGGCCGCACCAAAGGGCTGTTGAGAGAGAACAACCTCAAACTCGGTGGTTGGGGACTGCCGGTGGAGTTTCGCCAGGACGAAGACACGTTCAAAGACACACTGGCGGAGCTTCCGCAGAAAGCCTCAATAGCCCATGAGCTGGGGCTAACACGCTGCAATACCTGGGTGCCGTCCGGCTCCAACGAGCGGACATATCAAGAACAGTTCGACCTTCTGGCTAATAGATTCTGCCACTGCGCTGAGATTCTTTGGGATCACGGCTGCTATCTAGGCCTGGAGTTTCTGGGACCAAAGACAATCCTGGCTGGCTTCAAACACGAAGGCATATCCAACATGGCGGACATGCTCAAACTATGCTCCGCTGCCGGAACCGGAAACCTGGGCCTTCTGCTCGACTGTTGGCACTGGTACACCAGCGGCGGAACTATCGCCGAGATAGAAGCTCTAGATCCCCAACAAGTGGTGTACGTCCACGTCAATGATGCGCCGGTAGGAATCCCAATTGAGGAGCACATCGACAACGAGCGCGCGCTGCCGATGGAGACCGGTGTAATTGATCTTCCAGCATTCCTGAAAGCGCTAAACAAGATCGGCTACGACGGCCCTATCACCGCCGAACCATTGGTACCAGGACTGGCGGACATGGAGCCACAAGTCGCCTGCCAAACCATCGCCGACTGCCTCAAGAAAGGTTGGGATGCCGCTGGTCTTGAGTGGTGATGGCTGAGGCCGGTGCTGAAACTGAAGAGGTGCGTCACGTTCATCGAACCGATCTGTTTGTCGGTGCGATCAAAAAACCAGCGGAAGGTCACTGAACGAGGTCGGGAGATTATAAACGGGTCAGAGCCCATGGGGCCATAGTCAAAAAACCTCGTGACTATCAACCAAAATCGTCACAGGGCCGTCATTTACCAGCGCGACATCCATCATCGCCTTGAAACGACCTGTCTCGACTGTGACACCTTTCTCCCTGACGGCAGATACGAACTCTTCGTATAGCTCGTTGGCTTTTTCGAGGCGGGCGGCCTTCACGAAAGACGGACGGCGGCCTTTTCTCGTATCGCCATAGAGCGTGAACTGGGAGACCACCAGCATCGCGCCGCCGGTGTCCATGAGAGACAGATTCATCTTCCTATCGTCGTCTTCGAAAATTCTGAGACCGACGATCTTTTCGGCAGCAAAACTCACATCCGCCGATGTATCGTCTTCGCTCACGCCGAGCAGCACGCACAGCCCGCCGCCAATATTTCCTACCATTTCGCCGTCTACACTCACCGATGCCGACGATACCCTCTGTATCACTGCACGCATCCACCGCTCCTTTTTCTAACAGCCGAACGGTCGCTTGGAGAATTGACCTACGCCCAGGTTTGCCCCACTATTCATATCTACAACCGTTGTAACACCCCAAAATAAAGTGAGGCGCACCATGCCGCTCATGTTCGGTATGCCCGGTGGTTGGGAGCTGGTCATCCTGTTTCTAATTGTGCTCCTGGTGTTCGGGGCCAAAAGAATCCCGGAGATCGCACAAGGTCTGGGCAAAGGGATCAAAGAGTTCAAGAACGCCACCCGCGACCTCAACAAAGAGATCGATTCAGCCGTCAACCAGCCCGACGACAGCAGTAGCAGCAGCGCCTCCACATCTGAAGAGGCAAACTCCCAGCCGACCGGCTCGCAACCCTCAAGCTCCTAAGAGAGCTTCTGCGGGCCGAGTTCTGTTCTGGTCACGCTGGTTGGGTCTCGGGTACCCGCTCGTCCCGAAAGCCGACGAACAGCGACATTGCCAAAATCGCGCCGCCCACCCCCTCTACAATGGTCAGAGGCATCCCCAACCATATCGCAGCAATCGCGATTGCGCAGATCGGCTCTCCTACCACAGCCAAATTGATCGTAAACAGCCGCACGTACTTGAGCGCCACATTCATAAGAGCATGGCCGACACCTGTAGGCACTACCACCAACAGAGCCAGCAACCCCCACTCTCTTGCGCCGTAACCGGAAAGCGGTGACGCCAACACTAGTGCCACCACAAGCGTAATGGTCCCGGCAAACCCGTATGTGGCTGTCATATATCCAGCGAAAGGCACTTTGTCCCTAAGCGGCCTCGCCACAACGTAAAACACCGCGATAGCAGCACTGGACGCCACCGAAAGCCCATCGCCAATAAGTGCGCGCCGAGACCACGTCAGATCATCGAAGACTATCAGTGCCAATCCAGCGACCGCCAACAACAATGCCCACCCCATCCCAGGTCGCAGCGGCTCACCAAATACCCACCGTCCAAGTAGCGCAGCGAAAGCTGGCTGTATCACCAGCAGTAGCACCGCGCTGGCAAGGTCGGTATAGTCAAACGCGCTGATCCACGCCAAAAAATGAAGCGACAACACCAGGCCTGCCAGCGAGCTCCGCGCAAAAATAGCGCGATCGGTTCTGACCCGCCACAGCTGGCGAAATCCGCCTGCAAAAACTCCATAGACTGATCCTGCACCTAAAAGACGCCACGCCGCGATCGAAGCGGCTGGTATGGCAAGAACCGAGATCGTAGGCGCTGCGAGGGATACTGCCAAAACCGCTGCGACCATCACCGCCGACATTGTTGCAGGTTTGTGGTGATCAAGCGAAATCATCTGCACGAACTGCCCAAAAGATCATCATACGCCGCGCAGACCATCTGGGCATGATTGTCAGGCGCATACAACTCCGCCGCCTTTTTTCTCCCAGCCTGACCCATCTCGTGCGCTCTGTCCGGTTGGCTCAACAGACTTCCAAGCGCATCGGCGAGAGCTTGTGGATTTTTTGGTGGAACGAGCAGCCCGGTCACACCGTCATCAACGCTCTCTATCATACCCCCAACGCGTGATGCCACCACAGGCGTCGCAGAGGCCATTGATTCGATCACTGTCCTGCCGAACCCCTCAGACCACGACGGCTGTGTCATAACATCCATCGCCTGCATGAGCGACAGCACATCGCCTTGCCGCCCAAGGAGGTGGATATTCTTGGGACGTTTGAGCGTTGCAGCCTGATCCTTCAGCGTCTGATCGTACCCCTCGTGGGCTGATCCTACCACCATTACGTGCAGCGTTGGGAACTCTGGTTCCAACAGCCTCACCGCCTCCAACAGATCGCCCTGGCCTTTTCTGTCGATAAGCATCCCTACTATACCTACCACCAGCGAATCGGATGGTATCTGAAGCCGTTCCCTAATATCATTGAGAGATTCGCGTGGTAGCAGATCAGGAATTGAGGTTGCGTTTGGAATCGTCACCAACCGTCCAGGACGTTTGAGTTGAGTGAACGGGTGTCTAGCGGGACCGGACACAGCGATGGTCAGGTCGCCCAAGTCTGCCAAAAGCCTGACCGACGGGGCTGTTCCGCCAAAAAGCCGGTGATGATCGGGGTTATCAAGCTGGTCTCTGACGTGCCAGATGTGGGGCACCCCGGTGATCTTGGCTGCCATGGCACCGTCTAGCGTCGCCACAGAATTGGTATGTACCAGCGCGACATTGTTGCTGCGTATTAGGTTCGAGAGACGCCTGACGGAGTTAATCCGGTTGGGCAACCTCGCAAATTCGCGCCAACCTACGTGCGCAGGCAACCATGGCGCAAGATACTGCCCGTGGTATTCGAATCCCCGATTTATAGTCTCTTCAGACAGCCAACACGGGTCCTGTGCTCCGGCTACTATGGGAAGGTAGCGGTCTTCTGGCAACTGCTCGGAAAGCAGCATAAGGCTACGGCCTGAGCCGCCCTCACCAGTGGCAGGCTCTATGTAGAGTACAACTCGAGGGTCCATCGGTCACTGCGGCAGTTAGGAAAAGCTCGGTCAGCAGACATTCGAAGAGTTCAATATAGCAGAGGACAGACTGTCGGCACAGTTTGGCAGGACGGGCCTCCCACCGACGATGGGCTTTTCTACAGCCCAAATCACTATCTGACAGACTCGCAAAACATCAGAAAACCGACTGACCGCGCATCGCTATGGCGTAGGATGCAGCGGTTCGGTGATCCTGTTGATGGCACCGACAACCAAAGAGTTCACGACCTGCACAGTACCAGAGGGCCAACTGACCACCGCGTGCGTGAAATCTGACGACCTCCCAAGACCGAAATGCAGACGTCTAGGCATCTGGCTGCTGTAGCCGATGCCAGCGGTAACGATCTGTGACTGCCGTCCGCCGTCAAAGTGAAGCGTCACACTCGCGCCGATAGCGGACCTAAGTCCATTGGTGCCCTCAAGATCGAACGCGATCCAATCGTTGTATTCAGCCGCAACGTTCCTGTAGAATGCCGTCGCCTCACGCTGATTGGCGATCACAATATCCAACGATCCGGTCCTGAAAAAATCCGCCAGGACCACAGCACGACCATCCAGCCTGTCGGTAATCCCAGCGTCGTCTGCCACATCACGGAACGCGCCTCGACCGTCATTCAAAAACAGTCGGGACCTCTCATAGCCCGACAGGCTTCGACCATCAATCGCTGGCCAGTTATCCACATTTTCAAACACCCGGTCGCTGCCCATGGCGACTTTTGACATGTGGTACCAGTAATCCCTATCTCGATCAGCGGAGATGAAGCCATTGGCCACGACCAAGTCTATGTTGCCATCATTGTTGAGATCGCCGAACTGAGCACCCCACGCCCAACCGGCATCCTCCACGCCTGCTGACCGACTGATCCCCACAGCCTTGAGCGATCCTCCTCCTAGCCATTGCCACAGATCGTTGCCTTGCGCGAGATAGCCAGATTTGGAGATGTTCGTTATGTAGAGCGACTGCACCGAGTCGTTCATCACATCCCCAAACGCGATGTTCATGCCGCTTTTGGGCTTGCCGTCGCCTGGTACACCTCTCTCAAACCGCTCTCCATCGCGGTTGATCAACAACACGTCCTGTCCATAGTCGTTGGCGATTACGATTTCTGGAAAAAGATCTCCGGTGAGGTCCACCGCACCAAGCGCAAGAGTCCAACATCCACAGTCTGCATTGGCGGCTTCTGTCACGTCTACAAAAGTGCCATCGCCCTGATTAGCAAGAAGGAAATTCCGGCCACCGTTGGTGGCGTATTCAAAGCTGTTGGGCATGATCTTTGTGGTGGATAGATTCCACAGGTCCAGCCCTTTTTTGTAGTAGCCGCCTACATATATGTCCAGATCACCGTCGTTGTCATAATCAAGCCATATAGCGCTCCCAGCGTTCATCCACCACCCCAAACCCGATTCTTGGCTCACGTCAATAAACAGCGAATCGCGCTCCTGGTGATACAGTGTCAACCGACCCCACTTGTACAGCAACATATCATCGAGGCCGTCGCTATCATAATCCGCCCACACAGCCCCCATCGACACACCGGTGCCTGCCTGATTGACATCCGCCAACCCATACCTAGCGGCCATATCCTCAAAAGTGCCATCCCAGCGGTTGATATAGAGCGCATTCAGTCCGCCGACATCGCTAGTGGTGAGATACAGGTCCAACCACCCGTCGTTGTTTACATCGGTCACCGACGCCGAGGCACCCATACCAAATACGCTGGGCAGAATGTGACTTAGCGCAGGGTCGAGAGGTGAGGTGCGGTGGGTAAAATTGATGCCTACCGCACTAGCAGATTCGGTCAATCCTAACCCGATGTCGTCTTGGGAGGCAAACGCGTCTTTTGGACCATCAGCCCGGTCGAGAAACCATGGAATGGCAGCCAGCCCCAACAGCAACAGTTTCAGGACCATCCGTGTCGGTGTCTTCATCTTATTTGGAGTATTCTGGCATAATACACACCTTTGTGCGCGCGGCACGACGAGAGTGGTCAGCAGAGACCACAGACGCAAATCAGTCGAGCGGCACCACTTCCTTTCCAGCGAGCGTCACCAGTTCAGTCAGCCTCTCCACCGCCATCTCCAGTGTGATCTTGGCGGTATCGGCGTCAGCATTTGTCGCCACAACATCCACTGGAAGCCTGTGTTCCTCGCCGCTGCGCATCCCGACATACGCTTTAATATATGTATGAGGGAACTCCTCCATCACCTGCATCATATGCGGCGACACCTCGGATTCATACATCGTCACCGCGAGCCGGGCAGCGGCTCTGGACACATTGCTCTCTTTGGAGATCGCAGGTGCCACATGGGCGGTAAATACACCCTCCATCTCCCTCGGCGGTCCAGCGACGGCAAACAGCGTCGTATGGGGATTCGTCAGAACAATACACGGTGCCCATCCGTTGGGGTTAGGCAGCGCTTCGGCACCCTCTGGCACCGTCGCCATCCGCAGCATCCCGTCAGAGACTTCGCCACGATCGCTAATATCGCGGCGGCGCATAAAATCCTCTACTGTCGGCTCGTGAACCGCCAGTTCCACGCCGAACACCTGCGCCCAAGCGGTGCTCGTCAGGTCGTCAGGAGTTGGGCCCAATCCGCCTGAAACAATCACAAATCGGTTCTTCATCTGAAGTGCAGTGTTGATAGCTTCGACTATCTGGGAGATTTCGTCTCCTAAGATCGTCATCCTGTTTACATGCGCTCCAAGCTCCGAGAGTTGGGAGGACATCCAGAACGAGTTGGTATCCTGTATGCGTCCCAACACCAACTCAGTACCGATGGCGAAAATCTCCACTTCAGGAATATCGTGTTTCACGAATTCACTCTCTCCAAAACTTTGATACAACTCTACAGCGAGACACCCTCTTCAGACCAGATCACAAACTCTCTGTGCTTGCCAACCTCAGCCGCCACCTGTTTGCCCGATGCCACCTCTTTGATTAATCCGAAAAGCCTGTCGCCAACCTCTTTGATTGTCTCTTCGCCATCTATCACCGTGCCAGCGTTAAGATCCATGTCCGCCGACATACGGCCGTTGAGCGGCGTGTTTGACGCCACTTTGATAACAGGTGCGATGGCGTTTCCGATGCCGGTTCCACGCCCTGTGGTGAATACAACGAGCTGCGCGCCGCTGGCCACCAGCGCTGGGGTGGACTCCTGATCGTAGCTCGGACAGTAGAGCAGGTGAAGCCCTTTGTCTGTAACAGGCTCGCCGTAGTCGAGCACTCCGGTCACCGGAGCGGTACCCGATTTTGCCAACGCTCCGAGGGATTTTATTGTGATGTTTATTAGCCCCCCAGCTTTGTTGCCTGGTGACGGGTTTTCAGACATGCTGTGCCCAACCCGCGCTGTGTAATCGCTAAACCGGTCCATCGCCGCTGTTACGTTAGCCGCGACATCTGCGTTGGCAGCCCGTTTTGCGAACAGGTGCTCAGCGCCAAAAAACTCTGGCACTTCGGTGATGATGCTCGTGCCACCAGCCTCCACCAACCTGTCGCTGGCGTGACCCACCGCCGGGTTGGCCGACAGCCCCGAAAAAGCGTCTGACCCGCCGCATTTTGTCCCGAGAATAACCTCAGAAAGCGGTAATGGCTCCCTTGATGACTGATTGGCGGATTCTAGCAGGCCTGGCAGGATTTTGAGCCCCTGCTCAATCGTCGCCTGGGTGCCTCCAGCCTGCTGCACACTCAGCGTCTCAACAGGTTTGCCCATCGGCTCCAGATGTTTTTTTACAAAGTCCTCGAAAGTAGCCAGGTCGGTCTTCTCACATCCTAGCTCAATCACCAACGCAGCTGCAACATTGGGATGGTTCATGTACCTCGCAAGCATTGTCAGCGTTGCGGTGATGCTCCCGCCATCAGGGCAGCCACACCCCTTCGTATGACAGACCGCTGTCACACCGTCAACGTTGGGATACGCCTCCCGTGACCAGATGCTGTTTTCAGCCTGCATTGAGATCATGAGCGCCTCATGCGCCGAACACATACTCGTAGGGATCACCGCAACCCAGTTCCTTATCCCGACTCCGCCATCATCTCTCAAAAAAGCGTCCACAGTGGGGATGTCAGCGGGACGGAGGTAGTTGAGCGGATCGGCTACTAAATCAATATTTCCAGGCCGGTCGGCGGGAATAATGGTATTCATACTCTGATCGGTGACCGGCTGCCCAACGCTCAGACCGTTGGAGACTCCGAACGGCTGACCGTACTGAAGAATGTTTTGACCTTCTGCTACTGGCCCTATCGCAAACCGATGCCCCATGGGTACATCGCCCAGAACCTCAATAGTCGAGTCGACGTAGCTCAGTTTGGCCCCAGCAGCGATATCTGTTTTCGCCACAGCCACGTTGTCAATTTCCGGCTCAACCACGAGCGCCACCGACAGAAGATTAGCCATATCTACCTCTTCTCAAGATTTGCCTAAACAAAGGAAAGCGCATCCGTGTAACCTGGGCGTGCTACACCCATCTTCCCACTGCAGCTCCAGCGATCAGCGCGATAAACCCCAACCCGTTTTGCAGCGCTAGGTTTGAAACTGCGAAGCCCCATCCCGATGAGCGGGTAAGCATTTCTGTATCGAGTATAAATGCGGAGAATGTGGTAAACGCACCTATAAAACCCACTAAAACCACCACCCGCGTCTGTTGGGAGACCTGCCACCTGTCGTCAAACAGCGCGAAAACCGCTCCTACCAAAAAACAGCCTGCGACATTAACAACCAGTGTCCCCCATGCATACGATGTGCCCACCGTTCGTCCCACAAGTGAGACCAGACCGTATCTGGCAAGCGTTCCAACAGCACCTGCCAGACCCAACATCATCAGTTTGTGCATAGTGCAGTAGGCCTCTACAAAGTGCCGACGAAAGGTTCACATCGCCACATCAGTTTCTGCTGACGGTCGCCGATCTTTAAGCAAGGGAAGGAAAATAACCATTCCTATCACGCCAAATACAATGGATACCGCGTACATTCCTCGATACCCCAGTCCAGCCGCAAGATATCCCGCCATCAGAGATCCGATCGCACCTCCAATCCCCCACATAGTCGCCGACAGAAGCAGTTGCACAGCACCGTTTCGCCCTTTAGGCGCTTCGTCTGTAAGAAAATGCACCGCGCCGATGTGGACGGCAGCAAACGTCAAGGCATGGAGCGATGAAGCCAGGAACGCCACCCACCTTATCGAAACAAAAGCGTAGATTGACGACCTAAGAATCACTCCTCCAAGCCCGATCAATATTAGCCACCGGCAACCATACCGCTCGATAAAACGGCCCGCCGTCAGAAGTAGTGCGATCTCCGCTACTATAGCCACACCCCACGCCAACCCTTTCATGCTGTCGTCAAACCTGAGCGTGTCCAGATAGATAGACAGAAAAACAAAGTAAGTCATCGCAGCAAAAGCCGCGAACAGTGCTGCCCCCAAACACAACACTATTCTCTTAGTAAACATCGCTCTTAAGCCAGCTAGAGCACCGGTCGCTTTCTCTGCGACCCGGACCTCCACCAACCTGTTTGGCAGGCCCCACAATATCACGAGCGCGGCCAGTTCGCAGATTATGAAAATCGCGAAAAACAGCGGCTGCCCACTTATGTCCATGACCCAACCAGTCGCCACAGCCAGCAGCATGAAACCCAGGGAGCCCCAGACTCTGGTCCTACCGTATTCACCGCCGCTTCTTCGCATCTCATGCATGGTCAACTCATCGCTCAGCGGCACAACCTGGGTGGCGGTACCGCCCCATACCATCATGAGAATCGCGGCAGCCCACACGCTATTCGCGAAAACAAAGCAGCCGTAGAGCAGCATACTGCAACTGAGCATAGTCATCAGGATTGGGCGACGGCTCTGGGCGCGGTCGGTCCACACACCCCACGCAGGGTTGGTGAATATCTTGATGGATGTACCCAACGCCATCACCAAGCCTATGTCCTCCTGCGTGAACCCGATCCTCTTGAAATGAAGTGTCAGATATGGCGCGTGCGCACCCATCGCGCCAAAATGAGCGAACAGCAGCCATTTTAGGCCGTTTGCCCCTCTTGGTTTAGCGGGTGGAGAGTCAGCCGTGGTATCAGAATGAGTGGACGAAGGCAATAGAGAAGGCTTTCAGAGAATGTGTGATAACCGTGCGATACAACTTAACAATATTTGGTCTTGGGCACTTTTGATCTGCCAGGAGCAATCTCCACCACCATTCATCTGCCTGGTGGCGGCTCCACAATCAAGCATTCATCAATTTCCCGTGACACCATGTATTTCAGACATTTCCACCGTGTCAGCTCTTGCACGATGCAACTCCACGGGGTTTGAGCGGAAATATCCAGCGAGGAATTCAGCGATGATCTGGTGCCCTTTGGCGTTGGGATGAGCGTTCTCTCGGTGTATCCATAAGGAGCGTCCGTCCTGTCCTCTATACGCATCAAGAAGATCTGCTACCTCGATGCCCGTGGCACTGCAAAACTTTTTGACCGCACCGTGCGCAAAGTGGTAGGGGTAGCTGTCGAGCTCAATCAGTTTGGGATGGATCACCAATAGCAGCCTAGCACCGTTGTCATCGCACAGTCGCTTGGCATGGCTCAAGCTGGATCTGACTCCGATCCACCCTGGCGAATCTGGGCGATGCTGGTCGTTTACGTCGCCGACTGCGATCCCGACAAAAAGTTTTTTGAGGCGAAAATAGACAGCGCGGGCCAACTCCGATCGGCGAATCAACTCTCGAAATCCACCCATCAACCCTTTCCGCTCTCCGTTCTCAGCCAAAGAACGCTCCAGTTCACCTCTTGGATCACCGGCGCTCCGCGGTCTCGGTGGCACCGAATGAGACAACGCTACGCTATCAAACCCTGGCACAGAGACAAGCGGGGGGGAGACGTCGCTCAAATTGTAGAGTATCACCACAACATCGGGGTCAAATTCCAATCCACGGCGTTCTAAAAGATGCACCTCCTGCGCTGTCCTGTAGCCGAACACCCCCAGATTCAGCACCTCGACCGTTCCGCCGCCGTCAGCCGCAGTTTCAAGTTTTTTTTCAAGAAGACCCGTGAAGACCTGGTCTTCTCTGACACCCTCTCCGAATACATGAGAGTTGCCCAATACCAGAACTCTCAACGTGTTCGGCGGTTTGGCCAGCGTGACCTCCCCATCACGAAAGCCCATACTGTTTATGGTAACCTCTGTGCTGGACACGATGACCTTGGCACCTGGAACCATCTCATACCCATAGGGTTCGTCAGTCCAGCGCGAATATTTGCCTTCTGTTACCAAAGGCGGAAAAAGTGCCCGCACGACCGCTTCGCCTACGCCAAAAAAAACCGCGAGTCCTGCTGCTCTCAGCGCGACTCCTTGCGCCACAGATTTCAGCCGACCCGCGGTATTTTCTTTTCGACTCAATCCCACGTCAGCACGAACATCCGATCGTGCCGCCGGTTGGAGAGGAAAGCATCTACACTAACCCCAACAGATAGTCGGCGTCGCGCTTGAGGGTGGTTTTCCGCTCATCCCCTTCAAACTTACCGAGCGATTCGTCTTCGATACACATATCGCCGGTGTAGTTCGCCGCCTCCAGAATCTCGACCACGCGGGCGTGGTCGATGTCGCCGTCTGGAATGGGGCTGACGTATTCGCCATATTTCCACCCCAACTCCCTCTCTGTCGCCCGCACATCTTCAGGATAGTTGATATTTTTTACATGGGTGTGCCGGGTGAACGACGAGAAATGCTCGATAATATCATAGACATTGTCTATCGGATGCCCGCGCCAGTAGAAATTGCCCGTGTCGAGGGTCAACCCGACCCGATTGCCACCAACGCCTTCGATTACACCATCGAGAAAGTTTGGATCGTTTCCCTGAAAACCGTGATTTTCCATCCCAAGATGGATATCGGTATCAGGAGTCCGTTCGATGATCTTTTTCAGACACTCGACGAATCTGCCCACACGCTCTTCCAAGGGCCAATCCCTCTCGCCTTTCATCACGCTGTCGATCCTGACCGCCTCCATGCCAAGCGCATCGGCAGCCAGCACCGTATCAACAATCCAGTCCAACTCTTCGTCCAGATCGTCGTGATTGAAGTTGTTTGCCAGCAGAAACGCCGTGCCACGGACACCATTCTCCTCTAGATGATCTTTGTAGGCGGCGATAGCGTCAGGAGAGTCCAAGACCGTCTGACCGCCGTCCAAAAGGTTGGTGGTGCGTTGTCGATCAAATCCGAGCTCGACCGCTGAGAGCCCCAAAGCTTTGAGACCGTCCATAATTGTGGGAAAACCAGCGTGCTCAATCGTGGCGTCGCGAACAGATACGTACATCGTTCAGTACTCCAGATGCGCGAGTTGAGAGAAACCGCCGCCTGAACCGGCGCGGGGCGAGAGGTTAATATACCTGATAGAGTTTGCCCGGTCACGGTGTGAGAAGGAGAGCCGATTGTGTGCCACACTCTCTATCAACGTGCCACCGCCGCCGGGTTGACGCTGAGGAGCAATCATCACTTTATTGTAACAGTGCTGCCGTCCCCTACGGTGGCCGGGACACTGACCTCAAAGCTAAGCCGCGAGGGGTGATTGGCTGCGTGGTTGCGACCCACCTGTCCAATCGTACTGAAGGAGCCGCGTCTGTGCCATCTGTCCGCCAAGCTACCTGCCGGGCGTTGTTCGGCTGGTTGGCAGTTCTTCTGATATCATCATCGTCGCGTGCCGTTCTGTGGGACATCTCCAAGACCACCCTCAGCGCAGGTGACACTACCGATCACGTTCGCATTAACCCCAAGACCGGTTTCGTCACACTGGCCTCCACAGAGGGGCGCAACCTCTCTTCAGACCAGGACGTAGCCGACGAAAATGACGCCCCGGTGGCCAACCCGGCGTTCTCCTCATTGATCGATGTTGCGATGATAGCCGACACCTGGGAGGGCAACTCTCAAAGGCCCCGAGGCTCCTACGAGAGAGCAGGCATCCTCGCGTTCGAGGCGGTGAATGACGACAATACACATCCGTCAATCGACGCCCTGTTGGCCGACAACGACGCCGTCGCATCCATCGCATCGGACACATTTTACAGAAATACCCGCACCTACACGGGAACCGCACCAACCCCTGATACTGCCGCGACAACCAGGGAAAACCCGAACTATATAGGCTACCGTCTTTTTCGTGCGTCGCTCATGCAGCTTCTCAACGTCACAACGCTTCCAGAAACGTTGGTATTCAAACCCTCAGCGGCAGAGCAGTACGAATCAGTTACCGACGGCAGCGTCTACACCGAGTGGAACTCCATCACGAACGAAGTGGCCGGTCGTCAGTTGACCATCGATTTGGGACAGAACCGGATCATCGACCGCATTGTTGTCAGATCGGGCATCTCGACAAAGTACACCACAATTTCGCTGCAATCGAGGGCAAAATCAGTCGAACTCATCCAGCGGCAAGGCGAAGGTTTTTTGAGGAGCTATGTGGTTTCGGTGGCACCAGAAGACCCCAATACCGCCTCAGGTGTCGGCAGGTTCGTAACGGTCCTGGGCAGCCAGGAGAACACCAGCCTCGACATAGACTCCGACCTCGATGACGGCATATGGCGTCTGTGGGAGCGCGACGGCAGCCGCAAAAACGCTTTGGGCAGATTCGTTCAGCTCGCTATAATAGCAGGGGACCGTGTCAACCCGGTGATGTTGGGCGAAATAGAGGTGTACGGCGTTGGGTTTGACACCGAAGGCTCCTACTCATCCGAACTCCTGTCAGCACCTTCAGGCGAGCCGGTCAATGTTGGGCGAATCCGTTGGGAGACCAACGTCCCTGATGGCACCGACATCACTTTTCAGTTCCGCTCCTCTGACAGCCCAGACGACCTGGTCATTGAGGAGACGACCGAACTAGATCCCCCACCGAGGGCGGCGGTGGTTTTGGACACATCGTACGCGCTGCTTCCCACATCGTTCACACTTGACGTAAGCAACACCGCAGAGAAATCTGTCACGCCCGTCAGATTCCCAACCGGGGGCGACGTCATAATCCCAACCCCATTTCTGACAGCCGTCCCCATCAGTGGCGTCTTGATGGAAACTTTGGCTCAACCGACCTACACTCAGGACGTTGTTGACCAGTTGCTCCCTGGGGCTACCGATATAGTCCAAGCAAAAGTAGTGGGCATCGCCGACTCGTCGTTTGTCACGGTGTTTAGAACCGCACCAGATACCGCCTATCGCGTCAAAACATCAGACGGCTTTATCGAAATATCCACCAGCAACACCGTGCTGGTGGACACACTCTCCGAACTACCCGACGCGGTGGATATTATCTCACTGATCGAAGACGGCAGCGTTGAGATTGATCTCGCCGATGATGGGGGATCAGCGGTCCTCACCGGTTTTGGCGTGTCAAGCGCGGTCACCTCGTCAGGCGACTCTGTCACCCTATCGACAGATGGCGCAACATATGTTCTGACATTCGACACCTACGAACTGAGACTTTCGAACGCAGCTACATTGGGCGCCACTTTGGCGAACAAAAGCGTACTGGATTTGACTGCCCTGGTGAGTGCAGGAGCCCTGTCAGCGGACATTGCGGGCCTAATAGATATCGGCGACGAACCGACTAACGGACAGACCGAAACCGCCGAAGTATCAATCTCGCAGGCTTTTGACGGGTCGTATCCCGACGCGGTCTTGACGACCGTTTTTGGCGATCTGGTATTTGATGTCTCTGGAAAGCTCTACATCACTAGCCAGGCGAACACCCATGTCGAAGCCACGGTTACTGTGATTGACGACGGCGTAAGACCAGCGGAAACGGTGACAACTACATTTTCAACACCGTGGAATGCCGTAGACGCCTCTACATCTCCCCAGATTTCGTGGCGGGACACCACCGACGATCTCGGTCGGTTCGTGGACATCCCAGAGCCAAAACGGTTTTTGCAGTTCCGAGCGCTATTCACCACTGACGACCTCCTCAAGTCCGCCTCACTAGGTCGGATGAAGCTCGCGTATGACACCGAGATAGTCGCCGACAGCGCAACTGTGGATATCCGTGTCTACTCATCAGTCGAAGATGGGTTTGTTCCAGAGGAGGTGGACACGGCCCTGCGCGACGCTCATACGCTCATAGACTACCGTATCGCTTTGGTGATCGACTCGACCCGGAACAGAGGCGTCGATCGCGTGGAGCTACTGCTGCCCACAGGCGGCTCTTTGGTGGTTGTCAGTTGGAAGGGACAGGAGATCGCAGCGTCAGCCTCGACCTCCGAAGAAGGAGTGATGCGCGTCGATTTGGCTAATATCATAGAACAAGCCGACCACGACACACTAAGCATTTCGCTCACTACACGGTTTTTCGATGATTTGACTGTGATTCCAGCGTGGATCGCTCAAGCCGCAGATGTTGCGGAAGCTAATGTCAATCCGCAGGTAGTAGGCGGTCGGCCTTTCGTCCGCGCAGGCGGTACAGTTCCCAAAGCGCTCTCTCTGGAACTCCCTCTACCGAACCCGTTCACGCCTAACGGCGACAACATAAACGACGCTGTGAAATTCGTTTTCACAGTAACCCAGGTGGTCAATCCAACACCGTTGACAGTCCATCTGTTTGATCTGCGAGGCCGTCGGGTGGCCACAATTTTGGACGAGATGCGGTCTCCTGCCAGGGCTGAGTGGGAGTGGGATGGCAGGGATTCGAGCGGTCAGCTCGTTCAGCCCGGCCTGTACATCTACCGCGCCAGACTTGACGCCGATGTACCTGAAACCGTCGTAGGGACCATCACGGTGGTCTATTAGCCGATTTGGAGCCGCATCAGACACAGTTAAGCAGCCTGTTTGGCGACCAGATCAAAACGACACGAACTGTAGAGGAGCCGGAGCAAAAATGGGCCGATGCATTGGCACCGCCTTGTCAGTCTTAGTCGCCGTACTGTTCGGTGCAGAAAAAACATCTGCGGTGTTTGAAATCGACGCACAGGACGCCCGCATCTCCGCTCTCGGCGGCGCTGGGGTCGCCCTCGCCCCCCACGCAGCGGCTGTAGTCCTGAATCCGGCTAGTACAGTCGGACCTGGAGACAGACTGGTGTCACTTACGTGGAGAAAACCCTTTAGCGGTCTTGGAGGTAAAGCGATAGACGGCAACAGTCTGTCGGTTGGTGGTCTTGCAGGCAGATGGCCACTTTCAAGAACCACAGCAGCAGCTTTCTCTCTTTCCTATTTGGGAGCCGATGCCTGGTCGGAGATGATTTTTCGCGCAGCCTACGCCCGGTCAGTAGGTTCACGGCTGAATGTAGGGTTGGCGACGCGGTTCAGCCGCTGGTCGGCAGGCACCATCGGTGGCGGCGACCCTCTTAGCGGAACAAGCAAAACTCTGTTGTCAGCCGACGCAGGTTTGACGTTCGACTTGGGTCAGATGTGGTCGCTTGACGGTACACGTCTGGGGTTGGTCGCCTCAGATATTCTGCAACCAGATGCCGGGAGCGGTGGTGGCGGTTCTGAGCCGATGGTTCTCACCGCAGGCCTCTCAACCCGAGTGGGCGATGTTGATCTGTTTTTGGTTGATGTCTTATACGAAAACCCGATGTGGGAGCTGCGCGCAGGCGCGGAGCATCGTGTGATCGCCAGAAGGTTCCAGTGGCTGATGAGGGCGGGGTTTTGGCGTGTGATGAACGGCGAAGGTTTTGAGATGAACCTTGGGCTGGGGTTCTCCGTTGGAGGCGGGATCATTGTGGACTACACAGTCGGGATTCCACTTGATCTAACCGGTTTGGGTAACCACCACTACGCAACCCTGGGGTATCGGTGGTAATGCCGGATGACTGGACTCCTGCCAACATCACCTACCACGCTACGCGCACTGGCGGTTGTGGCGTTGGCAGTCATCGCCTTCGCCACAAAACAGCCCCACGCCCAGTTCTTGCGTCGCCAGACTGATGTCACATATGAGAATTACGGCACCGAAGACACCGAGTATCGAAACTACACCGAAGGGCTAAAAACAGAAAAAAGGTTCGATCAGCTTGGCAATTTCCTTCTCGAGGGCTACCAGGTCTTCTCACTCGCAGAGGCCCGCCCAGGAGACGGCCATCAGACCGGATCAGACATCGTCAAAGCCAACGCCTACAACGATTTTTTCGGGCGCCTCGTCGTCGCCAGAGACAGCTATCGCGGCTGGTCGATGGCTCTTACGGTAGGCGACGCCATCAAGACCGTATTCACTCCATTGACCCTCAACCTTGCGCGGATGAATGGCGCGAGGTTTGACGGCTACTCCCGCCTCCACCGGTTTTCCTTGATATACCAGCGTGGCCAGCAGATTGGCGATCAAGACATAAATTTTTCATCACCTCTGGATGGAGAGGATGCTGGCGACGGCAACGATGGCCGCAGGTTGGTCGAACGATCGCCGGTGTTGACGTGCGGAGGCCACTGGCAGACCAGAATCCGCAACCGGCTCACTCTGGGGTTCACATTCGTCAATCAGCAGCAGAACAACGTCCTTGTAAGCGGCGGTGATAGGCTGCGGGGGATGCTTCCATACGACATGCCTCAACCTACGACAATCTGGGTAATTGTCCGCGATGAGACACCGCTCGATGGTGGCGGTGTCAGGGTAAGTGACTTGCGGATGAAGGCCTCAAGTGCCGATGGGATGTCGAGATCCGTTACGCCACGGCGGGTAATTCGCACGAAACTCACCGAACCCGTCCGCAACCCCATTAGCGGAGTGATCTCATCAAGCGCCGCGTGGAGCCCCACAGTCCCGTGGCTACCTGAGTTCGACCCAGAGATAAACCCATCTATCACCTCACAAGACATCAAACAGAACAGACTGACTCAGATGAAAGTCTTTTACCGAACCGGGGTGGTTGAAGCCCCGACAGGTATACACGAGATAGCCAGCGACGAGCTCCTGGTCTACTCATTTGAGCTACCTACCGATCTTGGTGTGAACGAAACTGTTTTTGAGGGGACATTTTCAGGCGATTACGCGGTTATGACCGCCCAAGCGCATACATTCAGTTTTAGAGGGACAGACGGCGACGCCTTTATCGACCAGAGGTTGGCACCCTGGGTGGTGGTGGCACGCGCTAACGGCAACGTGCGGGACGGCTCAAACACTGAGCGGATAGAGTTTCGCCATCGGCTCGCCACCGGGCAGAGCGTCACCGGCGTAAACGCCGAACTTCACCTGATCGGCGTCGATCTTTGGGGCGAATACACTTGGAACTCGCTCTACAGCCAGTATCCCACGTCCGCTGGAAAGACACATGTTGAGCACCGCCGAGCGTGGTACGTAAACGCGCTCAAGCGGTTCGACCACGTCTCATTCGGGGCAGAGCTTTTCAACATCGATGCCAACTACGGGTTCGGTAACAACTCCCGTCGCGGCGGCAGCGTCCTTTACAACGACTACTCATCCATTCAGACCAACTCCAACACCATCAAGCAGGACCTCAACGACCCAACTGGCGACCCCTATCTAAGAGGTCAAGCCTATCAGGAGTTCAAACTGGTAGACGACAACGACGACCGCGACCCATGGCCAGACGACGCAGAGCAGGACCGTCCAAATGGAACACACCCCAACCGCGGTGTGTCAGTGGGCTCCAGCGACATCAACAACGATGGCATAGCCGATTTCGTCCAGCCGTTCCTTCTCTACGACAGCGACCCCGTCGATTTCGTCTACGGCGAAGACTTCAACAACAACAGTGTGGTAGACGACAGAGAAAACGACGACCATCCCGACTATCCCTACTCTCCCGATCAGAGGGGATGGCATGCGTTTACCCGCTTTCAGTGGGCACGAGAGGGGTTTTTCACACTTGGAACGATAAGGGTCGATCAGCCGATGGGAGGCGGAACCAGCAACAGCAACTACGCCAAATTCGACTTCCGATATGCCGACCCGGTGATAGGCCGTCTGCAGTTGATCCACGACAGCAAAAGGGTCCGCGACACCATCGCCGATCATCTATTCGAGACCGACCAGGACCCGTCCAAAGCCGCTCTTGAGTCCATCGATCCATGGACCCGAAACAACCGGATCATCGCGACGGACCCTCTTTTCGACAATCTTGAGCAGCGGCGAAGCGACGTCCACACGACATGGCTCGGTACCCGTATCAGCGGGCTAGGTTGGCTGCCGCTCCCTACCACAGGGTTTTGGGGACGATTGAGGACCGTCGCCAGGCTCAACCTGATCAACAACATCAAGCTGTTTCAAAACTATCGCAAAGCCGCTGTGTTCCGCGACGGAATCAGACAGAACAGCGATCATACTATCACACTCGCCAGAACGCACAAGATCGACTGGTGGTATGAAGGTGAGCGTTGGGATTTCCAGCCGCGCCTCAAATTCCAACGTCTGACAGAGTGGCACAAAGCAGAGGGTAGGCAGGAAGATCGCAGCCTTTTAGCACCGATTTTCTTGGTGGTCTACGAGCTGACACCAGACACGTTCATCAGATTTGGGCAGCAAGGTCTAAGAGCGCCGCTTCTAGGCGACCTGTTAGCGGCACGCGACACCGACAGGCTCAACGATCTCAACTCCACCACCACCACCCACAGCCTGCTTCAGATCACAAACCGCAGTGAGTATCTTGGGTTCGACATGGTGACCACCGTCGGATACCTGGTCTCCTCCACCCATTTCACATCAGGTCTAAAACCAGATGAAGACCGCGTGGAGTTTTTCATAAATGCTATCGTCAATTTCTAAAAAACCGTTGATGGCTCTAGCCACGTTGGCCACACTCAGCCTTTTGGCTGGGCTGACGTCTGCCCAATCCTATCAAGCGTCGTCATTTCTCAGGCGACATCCAGACAAACGGTATCTCAACTATGGATTGGAGCCCTACGTCAACTACTCGCTGGGCAGCGATGTCCAGAAACAGTACGACTTTTTGGGCAACTATCTAGTTGAGGGCTATCGCGTCTTCACGTTGGAGGAGGTCAGGCCGGGGATCTCACAACGCTCAGGCAGTCTCTTGGCCAAAGAGGAACGGTTCGCCACCGGCTTTACCAACCTCATCATAGCCAATGACACCTATCGCGGTTGGAGCGCACGGTTGACGGTGGGAGATGCGATCAGAACGATATTTACGCCTCTTACGCTCAACCTCACCAGGCTAAACGGAGCAAGATTTGACATAGCTGACGACGACGATGCGATCACCCTCGTCCTCCAACGCGGCGGTGTCGACAGGACCGATCCGTTCAACGGCCTCTATTCCTTCCCGCTTGTCGGCGATGATGACGACCGGGCGAGCATTGAAGCTGCACCGGTCTACACGTCAGGCTTACACTGGCAAAAGCAGTTCGGCGATGTGCTCACCCTCGGATTTACAGCCGTCAGTCAGCAGCAGGGCAACTCGTTGGCCGAAGTATCAGAATCGCCATCAAAAGGAGAGCTGCCATACTCCTACGCCCGACCAGAGCAGTTGATGCTGGTGGTGATGGACGATTCGCCGCGCGATCCGTCTAAAGCCACAGTCTACAACGTCGCGCTCAACCTACGGGGCCAGTTCCCACAAGGTACCAGGACATCCGGTCGTCCACCGACGTCGGTCAGGCGTATACGCCCGGAGGATATGGAAGCCGCCGCTGTAGCAGCCAATCGGCCCTGGCCTTGGGAGCACGCGATAACCAACCTGTCGATAGTTCGCCAGCTCTGGTCAAACAACGTGCCACCAGCCCTCTTTGAACAGCCCGATGCGCCGCTTTCTGTCACCGGTGAAGGCGCGCTCATCTACATATTCGAAATGCCAGCAGGCAACCCAACTGGCGCTGTATTTAAGGTTGACGTATCAGGCGACTATCGACTCGCCACATCCCAGCGGCATCCTTACGATACAAGAAACCTCTCGATCCAACAAAACCTCCCGGTGACCGACGTGGTCGAAGCCACCCGGTACACACCGTGGCTAGTAAGATCAAGAGCGCCGGGAAACATCTCAGACGGCAGCAACCGCAAGACCATCAACGTCGAACACAGGGTGACCACAGGTCAGACTCTCCTGGGCATTGATGGCACGCTCTATCTCGGCGGGCTGGCGGTCACCGGCGAATACGTCTCCAACCGCCAACACGGCCGTTTTCCCATATCCACAGGCGAGCGTACAGAGGACAACACATCGGCCTGGTACGTCAACGCCTCAAAAATATTTGGCCCTCTAGAGCTGGGTGGGGAGTGGTTCAGCGTCGACCCCAACTACAGTTTTGGCTACAACAACACCCGAGGTGGCATTTCGCTCTACAACGATTTCAGGAACCCCAGAGTAGCGATGGTCGAGGACGTAAACCTCCCAGCCACAGCGCTCTCACAGACACAAGTCTACCAGGAGTTCGGCCTGGTGGACGACAACGACGACGACGATCAGTATCCAGACGACCAACGTTTTGACTGGCCGGGATCGATCAGCCCCGATGGCGGTGTGTTCCCTGGGCTCGATGAGAACCGGGACCGCATCCCAGACGACGACCAGAACTCCAACGGCCTTCCTGACTTCGCCGAACCGTTTCTGCTGTTTGACAGCGACCCGATAGATTTTGTATACGGCGACGACTGGAACAACAACGGCATCATCGACTCCAGGGAGAATGACAACCTGCCTGACTACCCCTACCGCGTGGACCAAGAGGGACGAAACCTGTTCGCCACACTCAAACCCGGCGAGAACAGCGGGTTGACATTCGGGCGCTACTCGGTTGACGGAAGTGCAGGCGGGGGCGTTACTAAGGCGTGGTACGTATTGGGGTCGTGGCGACACATCTCCTATCTGTATGGAGAGATCAGCGTCAAACATGACACCAAATGGGTCGAAGACACGATCCCCGATCATCTGTTCGTGTTTGATCCAGACGACATTGGCGACCCCTTAAGGTTCGGCGGCATAGTACCTACCACATCAGATGGACGAGCCAACTCAGGTTGGGACGACTTAGCGATGCGCGACAGCCGTGTCCACACCACCTGGCTTGGCACCACCCTCAAAGGACTTAGGTGGCTGCCTTCGTTTATGCCAGCACCGAAATCGTGGCGCGAGATCGGTTCGCTTGAGATAGAGAACAATCTCAAAGTCACTCAGAACATCCAGCAGGGAGCTCTGGCAGCCGCGAGCATCACCACATTCGCGTCTGCTCATCGATTGGGCTTCAGTTGGAACAAGGGGCCGCTGACGATTCAGCCCCAAATAAAAGCTTTGGTGCTCGTTGAGACCCACGACAACCTGGACGAACCGGTACAGGATGAGATCGCTCTGGCACCGATACTCCGTGTTGACTACCAGCTCACACCTCAGACCGTCATCCGGTTTGGGCAACAAGGGGTCACGATTCCAGGACTCAACGCCTTTGAATGGCGCAACCTGCTGGCCACAAGAACAACCGACCGCGCCAACCCCCGCAGAACGCGGGCGACCACCGATTTTCTCATTTCCATCGCCAATATTTCCGAACTCGTCGGGTTCACTATATCGACCAATCTGGGCTACGCACGGACCACAATAGATTTCAAGGACCCGCTGCCTGACTTTACCGGACTGGGCACGCAGGGCCAGACAAAACGCTCGCGTCTCTTTATCTCGATGGTCGTCGGCGGATTTTGATTTCTCTTGAATCAGCTGCGACCGTGCGACTGATTTTGTGTACGGGGTAGCTGACCAGCGGCTGGCAACAACTTGAGTCGTTATGACACCAGCAAAGTAGACGGATGTGACGGAACAGAAATGAATCGAACGCGCTACATAGCATCACGGATGCGAAACACCACGGTGTGGATTATCGCTGTGGTGGTCTCTATATCGGTTTTCCACACTGGGGTTCATGCGCAGTACCGATACATCCGCCGGGAAGCGCTTTTTATGAAACAGCCAACCGACCCCTATCGTAACTACGGACTTGAGCGATACCGGGGGTTCGGCGGTGGTGGCACCATAGGGGATTCGCGGACTCACTATGATTTTTTGGGCAACCGCCTGGGGAGTGGTACCAGAGTGTTCTCAATGTCCGAAACTCGCCCGGGAATTGAGGGAGGTGCATCAAGCTCAATCAGCAAAGACGACAAATATGTCGAAAACCTAAACTCACTCGTGATCGCAAGAGAGACATACAGAGGATGGTCAACCGCCCTTACGATAGGCGACGCCATAAAAACGCAGTTCACCCCGCTGACGCTGTCGCTGTCGCGTTTCAACGGTGTGCAGTGGGATATGTACTCGTCGAAAAACAAGTTCACTGTGCTGCTGCGACGGGGTGAAACCAGCCTCAATCACCCGTTCCCCCTACAAAACATGAACCGGAACCCAGGGCCTGCATCGCAGTCGCTGATATCAGACGACGATGCCGACTTCCTTAGGCGAGAGAACAACCCTGTTCAGACCG
This sequence comes from uncultured bacterium, assembly GCA_964627605.1. GTDB lineage: Bacteria > Latescibacterota > MWCZ01 > MWCZ01 > CAZVGZ01 > CAZVGZ01. The sequence continues at coordinate 69,743 of CAZVGZ010000014.1, forward strand.
TGGGCATCCACTGGCGCTCGAACTTGGGCGATGTGATGCGCCTTGGTGCTACCTTCATCAATCAGCGGCAGCAAAACTCGCTCTTAGGCCGAAGCGACAACCCGATGTCGGGCACACTTCCTTACATCATGCGCGCACCGGTCAGGCTTTTCGCGATAGTCACCGACGACTCCCCAGCAGACGGGATCGGCCCGGTATCCTACGGTATGAAACTGTCGATAACCGGTGACGATGGCGTCAGTTCGTCATGGGACCCGGTCGCTGTATATCCGGTCAGCCGCCACGAAATAGAGCGATGGCAGAACCTTAGCTTTGACGACTCAAAGTTGGGGTCTGCCATCGTTGTCGGCTACCAGCTTGAAGCCAAAGCGTTCGTGGCGAAACTGAAATTGATAGAGGCATTGTCGCCAAACTTGCGCACCCAATTAGGACTAGACCTTCTTCCACTTCTCGACCAAGGCCGACCTCTGGCTATAGATTCCGACGAAGCCCTGATATACGTCTTCTCACTTCCGAGCACAATCACACCGATCTCAACAGAGATCACAGCGGAGGTGGCCAACGACTACCGGCTATGGACATCGCAGGCGCACCCTGCTATCAATCCGGCGCAATCAAGCGTCGAGATGGTCTACGCCGCACCGACCGTCGTCGTCAGGGCCAAGGGCAATGTCTCCGATTTCTCCAATCGCCGCCAGGTCCGCTTTCAGCACGCGCATCAGACAGGTCAAAGCGTGGTCGGGCTCAACGCCGAACTGACTCTGGCAGGGCTTGTGGTGGAAGCAGAGTGGGCGAATAGCTTCCTTTTCCGCCAATTCCCGGTGACAGGTGGCAGCACCGAAGAGACCCACAGCCGTGCCTGGTTTGTCAACGCGACCAAATCACTAGGAAACATCGATTTTGGACTTGAGCTGTTCTCCATGTCGCCAAACTACCAAAATGGTTACAACTCCCATCGCGGCGGAGTTACGCTCTACAACGACTACCTGACCGGTCACACCAGCACCATCGAACCAAGCGAGGGAGCGCCCCCAAGACCGTTCGAGCAGGTACTCAAACCGTCGTTCGACGAGTATCGACTTGTTGACGACAACGACGACAACGACCAGTATCCCGACGATCTGGTTTTTGATTGGCCAGGAAAGTCCGATCAAGATTCCGGTGTATTCCCCGGCAACGACGAAGACCACGACGGCATCCCTGACGATGACCGCAACGCCAACGGGCTTCCAGATTTCACCGAACCGTTCCTGCTGTATGAGAGCGATCCGTTGGACTTCGTATACGGTGCCGATTTCAACAACAACCGGATTGTCGATTCCAGGGAGAACGACAATCTTCCCGACTACCCCTACAATATCGACGAGAAGGGGCGTCACGGGTTTGCCACTTGGCGACCGATCGAAGGCGGTAGCCTCACAGTAGGCGGCTACCGGATCGAGCAGATGGCTGGTGGCGGTGTAAGCCAGGCTTATTATATCAACACCGCCTATGCGCTGCGCCACCCACGCTATGGACAGGTGATGTTGCGGCACGACTCAAAAAGGGTTCGCGACACCATCCGCGACGACATTTTCCTCTTTGATCCCGAGCTGGCGATCTCCGGCGGATTTGATGATCCCAGGGACGGCATCAAAGCTGGCGACCCAGGCTACGACCGCCTGCTGATGCGCAACAGCGACGTTCATACGGTCTGGGTGGGCACTGAGATGGCAGGCCTGTTTGGCTGGGTGCCCAATGTGATAATCACGAACAACCTGAAAATCTTCTCCAACCATCAGCGGGGCACCGATGTGTTAGGGGGCGAGCGCGAAGAGAAGCGTTGGCGCAACAGCGCGACATGGATTCACAAGACCGGCTACTCGATGCGAATTGGACACCTTCTGGTTTTGCCGCGCCTCAAGTGGATATACACCGTGGGACGACAGGCCGACGACATCGCACGACGCAACGATTTTGACAGAGTTTTGGCACCAATTATCAGGATAGACTACGACCTCACCTCCCGCACCACATTCCGCGTCGGGTTCCAGGGGTTTGGGGGAGGGAGCAACCCATTGGCAGCGCGGTTTGCCGACAAGATCGACCCAAGCAGGTCAAGAAAGACATCGGACATCTTGGCGATGGCGAGCAACCGTACTGACTACTACGGCTATCAGGTCGTCACCAACTTAGGGGTTCAGAGCAGCCGCACCGATTTCATCGAGGATGTGAGGATGGATCGGCAGATCTGGCGCGGATTTCTAAGGTTGGTGGTCGGATTCTAGTTTTCGTTGATGGTGGCGCAGTCGCAAGCACAATCAAGCGTATGATGTTATGTTTGGGCGACGCGATAGCACCGTGACTGTCCAGGTCTGTATAGCAATCTAGGGAAGCTAATTGATGGCTACGATCATCATGATAACAGTAGCGGCGTGGTTCGCGACGGTCTTTACCGGGCGTCTGTTTACGACCCCGGAAGAGATGCGTACCGTGTTCGACCACTCCCAGCGACTGTTGGCCCAGGACGACCACGAGCAAGCTATTGAGGGGTACCAGATGGTGGTTGACTTTCCATCCAACCCGCTCATGGACGCCAACCGTGTCGAAGTCACTATCGATCTTCCCCAGGGCCAGGAGATTCTCCCAGCCAAAATCGCAGCGCTCTATCAACTAGGAAACTCATACAAGAAGATGGGTGCGTCGCTGCTGCAGCGCTCAAGCGAACTTGAAGATCGCGGCATGATCGCCCAGTCAAAGCAGCACACACTTGAGGCAACACAAGCTCTTAAAGACGCCGCTGTGTTTTTTGGCGAGGTGGTCGAGAAAGGTCACGGCACCAATTTAGCGGTGAGGGCGCAGTACCAGCTCATCCAGACGCTGTCCAGTGCAGAGAGGCACCGCCCGGTGGTCATCGAAGGGCAGCGGATGCGGCATCTGTTCCCTGAAAACGAGTACGGCGACGATGTGCTGTTCTTGATGGGTTGGGCAGCGTTCTATGACCGGGACTATCCAGTCGCCCGCAGATATTTTGGCGAGATCGTCACACAGTATCCAGGAACGTTCAAAGCCGACAAGTCTGTCATGCAGATCGGTGAGGCATATCTAGCTGAAGACAGGTTTGCCGAAGCGCTGCCCTTCTTCTCACGCCTAGTGGACAACTACCGAGGTCGCGCAGGAGGGCAGGGCGCGCAGACCGCCGAAAAACTCAAAATGCTCAGAGGTGAAGCACAGCAGTCCGCCAGACAACTAGCGGCCACCGCGCTAATCAAGATCGGAGAGTGCCACGAGGGTGCCAGCGACGTGGAGTATGCGTTGGACGCCTATGAAGAAGTCGTCACCGACTTCTTCCAAGAGACCCCCCTTGTGCAGAACGCGCTTTTGCGGCGGGCTGAGATGCTACTCAACCACCGTGGTCTGGACGCTGGGATCAACGCATATCAAGCCGCCATCGACGAGTCCGCCGGAGATAGGGTCTTTCAGGCGAAGCTTCAGGCCCAGATCCTGTTTCTGCTTTTTGAGCACGGGCGGTATGAGCAGGCTATCACAGCCTATAGGACCTACATCAACGGCTACAGCGATGTTGCCGACGAGATCGGTCGTCCCCTGGCGTGGGCGTGGTATCAGATGGGGATCTCCTACCAACGGCTTGCAGAAGACAGCCGCGCTTCAGGCGGACAACATCAAGCGACCACACAGTTTCTGGCATCGGCATGGGCCGAGCGGACGCTGATGGACTCAACCGAATTCGCCGAGAGCGATCTGGTCCCAGACGCGTGGTTCGCCTACGGCCTCGCCTACCAACGTCTAGGGACCGATACCCTCTGGCAGCTATCTGTTGTCACCACCGATACCAGCCAGGGTCGACTAGTTGCCCACGGCATGGGTGCCCTTGAGCATGTAGTAGCGACTCCATCCCCAGGGCAGGCGTGGCAGGAAGCGATATTAGCCTACCGCGAGACTTTTGATAGGTTCCCCAGAAGCCAGGCCGCCGAACAGTCGCTCCTTCAGTGGGGACGGCTCTTGGCCGAGCAGGATGACTATTTGAACGCCACCGAGCGGTTCGGTGTCCTGATTGACCGATATCCATCATCCCAAGGAGTGCAGCAAGCTAGACTCGAACAGGGTGTCTCATTCCAAAAGTGGGCTGTTTGGGAAAAGGACCCAGCACGACGTCGGGAGATTCAACTATCGGGAACCAAACCGCTTTGGGATATACCGCTAAACAAACCTCAGGCACCTTCAGCCCGAGTAGCACTGGCAAAACTGTTGTCGGATTTGGAGCGATTTGACGACGCTGTATCCGTCCTCGATTCAGCAAGGAGCGTAATCACCGCACCGAACCTCCTAGCCCAGGCGCATTTCCAGAAAGGTCTGGCGCATTTTGGCGGCAAACGATACGTCACCTCCATCACCGAATACGATTCTGTCATCGCGATGGCAGCCCAAGGTGACAGCGTTGTTAGCGTTGACTTGAAGAAGAGCGCACTGTTTAGCCGAGGGATGGCGTCGTTCGAGATTGAAGATTTTGCGGCAGCGGCGAGTGATTTAGAAATGCTTATCGAACTTGGCGTTCCTGACCGATCAAAAGTGCCGACATACCGGATGTTGGGTGCAGCGATGGTCAAGCTCGAACGCGACGCCGAGGCGGTTGCCTACTACCAACTCATAATCGAATCCACCGTCGATCCTAAAGAGCGCACCGATTTTCAGCTTCTACTCGCACAACTCTACCATCAGACGAAGCAGTGGGACGAAGCCATCGCCGCAGCGTTAGAGATCAAAACCAACATGCCGCTCCTATCCATCGCCGACACAACCTATCTGGCGACACTGGGCAAGAACGCTTCGTTGCTGATCGGCGACGGCTATTTCCAAAAAGCCGACGCGATAATGAAAGTCTACACCGGCGCTTCTCATTCGATCCCACCTGAAGCCAACTCTGCGTTCATCTCTTCGGCGAAGGCGCTCCTCGAAGGCACCGAAATAGCCCCAAAGGACTCGCTGGTGGCCATGATCGGCTATCTGAGGGGTCAGGTGCTCTATCAGGCCCAGGAGTGGGATGACGCGGCTTCAGCGTTTTCATGGTTTGTCAAATGGTTCCCCGATGACAGAAGAGCACCGGATGTAGCATATTTCAGGGCGTCGTCTCTCTCTCAAGGCAACCACAACCGTCAGGCAGCGCGGGCATTCGGATTTTTTTACGATCAGTACCCAAACTCGACTTACCATGTCGACTCCAAATTTTTCGAAGGCGAGAACTACTACAACGCTCAAGGATGGAGCGAAGCGGACTCAGTGTGGCGCAGACTCCTCACCAATCACAAGTCAAGCCGGTGGGCACACGAAGCGTTGTACAACACAGCTTGGTGCCACTACCAGCTCGCCACAGAGGAAGGGCTTACGGCCCTTCAAGCAGCCTACGAAGATTCGGTATTCCTGTGGGCCCTGACGGAGCTTCAGTCCAAATACAGAGATAGCCCCCACTGTCCAGAGGCGCAGTTTACTATCGGAGATTTCCACTACAACAAGCAGAGTTTTGATGACGCGATCGAATCCTACACCGTTTTCATCGAGCGGTATGGCACGCGGGCAGATCAGACGACTCAGACAGCCAAAGCCAAGGAGTCCATCGAAGAGTTGATGGAGATAAAAGCGGACGAAGTCTACCGAAGGGCCTACGCTCTTTGGGAGGAGGGTGGTGCCGATTCGGCACTGGTACTCTTCAGTCAGGTGGCAGGTGAGTTTGAGGGGACAGAGAGTGAGATGGCGGCTCTGGCTAATATGGGTATGATATACGAGGAGAAGAGCGAATACCGCGACGCGTTCGACGTGTTCGAGACATTGATTGGCAAATATGGCGACGACCCCCGGGCAGGAAAAGCCGTGGATTTCGCCCGAGAGCATAGGGACTGGATCAACGACACCATTCTAGGCGGCTCGTGAAAAACTGATAGCCGCACTGAGTTTAGTCTTTAGGAGGCGACGTGAAAAAGCGGATAAGGTGGTTGGGCATCGTACTTGTAACGCTCCCGGCGATAGCGGCGTGGGCACAGCAGGAGGCCGAATCGACCAACTTTTTGGTGGAGTATTTTAACAAAGGGGGCATGACCATGTACCCCCTGGTGGCGTTCTCACTGCTGTCGCTGACTTTCATGATCGAACGCGCGGTGATTCTGTTCACTGTGCCAACGCCAGCCGCAGCAGAACAGTACCTCCACGAGATCGAAGGTGAGCTACAATCTTCCGGGGAGTCGGAGGCCATCAGAAGAACATCTGAGGGCAAAGGCGTGCTCAACTACGTATTTGCCGCGCTTATCAAGCGCTACGACACCCTGGTGCTCGAACGCAGGCAGTTTGAGGATATGCGCCGCGAGCTTCTGGAGACTTGCGAAAACTCTGGCATGACCTACTTGGGGAGCAACCTGCCGATTCTTTCCACGATCGCCAGCGTCGCACCGTTGTTGGGCCTGTTCGGCACTATCAGCGGCATGATCTCGGCGTTTGATTCGTTGGCCAGAGCCGGAGCAGGCGATCCGCAGATCGTGGCGAAAGGCATCTCAGAGGCGTTGGTCACCACAGCAACAGGACTGGTGATAGCCATCCCGACCCTCATCGTCTACAGGGTCCTTGCCACCCGCGCCGATGCGGTTTTGGGACGCATAGAGCTTTTCACACACGCGTTCGCCAACACGCTTCTTTTGCAGCACGAGGACAACCCTGACTCGCTCTAAACATCAGCCTGAGATTGGTCTGACGTGGTGGTTACAATCACCGGCGTGTTCGCGAAAATCTGGGATTGAGACTCGATAAATGCCCAAATCATCGAAATTTCTCAAGGGCGAAGACCCTGATCTAACCAGTCTGATCGACTGTGTCTTTCTGCTTTTGATCTTTTTCATGGTGACCACCGTATTCAATGTGGCACGGGGCATAAACGTCGATCTACCCAAACCATCTGACAGCCCGGATCAGCCGCAGACAAAAAAAATCCTCAGCGTGCGGATCGAGGACACCGGTGGAGCCGATCCGCGTATACTGCTCATGGGCAACGAAGTCGCCGCCAGCGAAATCAGCGAAAAACTTGCGCTTGAGCTTGCCAAGCCCAACGTTGACAGTGCGATGACTCTACAGGCCGACGCCACAATCAAGCACCACATTGTAGTAAGTGTGGTTGACGCAGCCAGAGGTTTGGGGTTGACGGCGTTCGCGTTCGCCGAAGAAGAACAAGAAGAAGGGGAGTAGCGACCAGGTGGCAAAAAAGAGCGCATATGATGATGACGAGGGGCGTCCAAATCTGACGCCGATGATCGACTGCGTCTTCCTGTTGTTGATCTTCTTCATGGTAACCGCTGTGTTTACTCAGACCCAGAAGCTCAGAATAGAGCTCCCAGAGGCGATGAACCCCGACGTTATAGAGAAAAAGCAGCTTCAGGTGGCACTGAGCGGAGATGGACAGTTTGAGGTCAACGGACGTGTTGTTGCCTCGCTCGACGCGCTCGTCGCCCGACTCGACAGCGAACGAAACCGCGTCGCACGAGGTCAGGCCGAAGTCGAGGTGATTCTCCGTGCCGATGGCCAAGCCGATTACGAGCAGGTTCTAAGAGCTATGAAGAGGATCAACGAGGTCGCAACCAGGGTCTCAATCGCCAGCGACAAAGTTCGCGGGGAAGCCAAGACTCCATGACCCGCTTCAGCTTTGTATGTCTGTCGCTTTTTACTCTCGGGTGCAGCACCTACCGGACAGGGGTAGGCGAGGTGAAGGCGTTTATTGGTGGGTTTCTACCGCCACCAGTCGAGTATCGCGTATCGCTCTCACCTGTTGTGTATGACGGAGGTCTGGCGACACTGAGCCCGTCAGACACCCTCACCGCTGCCATTGGGATTGAGGGTGTCCGCATCAGTGTGCGGCACATGAATGACAAAAACCTCAACGACATGCTGCCAGAAGACTCATACAGAAAACACCACACCAACCCATACACCAACGGGATAAAAAAAGACCCCCGTCTCAGGTACGTGCCACCAAAATTCCTGGTGTTCCAGGTGAGAGTCATCAACGTCACGCGTCCAGGTGTGCTCTACGACCCTGGAGAATCGCTTCTCATCCCCAACGAAGGCCCGACCCTCCATTCCTATGTCTCAGATGAAGGCCAAGCGCAACGCGACTACTACGGCCAAAGCCTCGAACAGTATTTCGACGACCAACAAGAGCGCACTGGCCGCGCTCTAGACCGCCGAGCACGCGTCGACGAACGTGTAGACGCCACACTCTATCCCGTTGAAGAGGTCTTGGCGCTCGGAGAGGAGTACAACGGTTTGGTTGTGTTTGATCTGCCTGTCCAACGGGCGACTTCGGTCGATCTCGTCCTACGTGGATTCACCACAGCGCTCGACACCGAAGGCGCGCCGCTCAAGCAGCAGGACTTGACTTTTGTGTTTGCAGTTGAGCAGGGCGTGGTAACTCTGGAGACAGATCAGGAAAGCGATCACTCCGATATCGAGACAGACGAGCACCACCATTGACCAGCGTCGATAGGTTCTACCGAGTCGGTACGTCGTGCGACCTCACCGATTGGAGCCGACCAGGTAGCCATCTGCTTAAGGTGCGCCGCTGACGCCGCCCCGTTCAGATGATCGCAGCCTAGAAACGGCCGCATAGGCCCCGTCACTCCACCCGAATCCATCGCCAGATAACTCCGAACTTTGGCCTTTTGCCCGTCATCAGTATCGCGACGCGGAAAACACGACCCACCAACCATATCTGCCCCACAACTACCACCAAAACACCCAGCAACACCAACGTGACCTCCCACTAGGGCACCGAGGTTAGACTGACGCGGATATACATCAGAATTGGCGCGAACCACGGCACGCGAGACAGTGTCGCTATGAGCGGGCTGTCGGGCTTATTGATCGCCGTGCCGGATATCAGCATAGGAACGAACACCAACATCACCACCGGAAGTTGAAGCTGCTTGGCCTCCTCCTCAGAACCGCACACCGCCCCCACTCCTGCAAGAAGTGTGGCAAACATCGTGTAACCCAGGAGGTAACTGACGCCAATCGTCAGAATCGCGCCCACCTGTACTGTTGGCAGATACTTAGCCGCTGAGGTGAGTTGGCCGATCTCCATACCAACAGTGAGCACCGCGATCCACACCGCCATCTGCGTTGCACCAACCGCGCCGATCCCAACAATCTTGCCTGCCATCACCTCAAACGGCGAAGCGCCCCCCAATACCATCTCCATTACCCTCGATGTCTTGTCCTGGATCACGCTTGACATCGTCATCGCACCATAGATCACAATGGACAGGTATATGAGAAATGACAGCAAGAAGGAGGTAATGAAGGTCTGCGGCACGCCACTCACAGAACCACCGTCATCTACCGCGTCTTCCCCAAGGCGCATCATTCTCGGTGACCGGACATCCCTAAGCCGATTGATCTCCTCAAGGTCAATGCCGAAATCACGGAACCTGAAGTCTATGACAACTCCCCGAAGCGCCCTTCGAACGCTATGCCACACCACCAGATTGGGCGCGTCGCGAGTCAGATATTGGGCACCGCCGCTCTCTACAACACCTGGCGGCAGCCACAATAGGGCCTGGATCCGGCCTTTCAGCAGAGCTGATATCGCACCGGCCAATGTCCCTTCTCGGCCTGTCCAGAGATGCCAATCATATATCGGTCGCCCATTCTTGAGTGTGTCGTCAAGCGCCTGGACAAGTGCCGCAGCGACTGCACCGTCCACGTCAGCTACTCCGATCTGTCGAGGGCGTTCAGGTTCACGCGTCTCAAGCAGCGCGGGCACCGCCATCGCCGCCGCCATCAGTATGGGCAGACCGAACGTGCTGAAAAGAAACGCCTTCGAGCGCACGCGTGTCAAATACTCCCGGCGGACTAACGCTCGGATGGGGGTCATGGACCACGCACCGCATCTATGAAAAGGTCTTCCAGGGACGGCTCTATAACTTGGAATCGCGCAACCGAGCCACGACGCACGAGCGCCTGCAAAAGGCGCTGAGGATCAGCGTCATCCGCCAATGCAAGACGCCATGTTTCACCGTCTTGAGCCGCGTCCTTCACCAGTCTCGGATCGTACACCGCAGTCCTGTCGCCGTGATAGACCACTTCCACCACATTTGGCGTATTTTTGGACTTTATCTCCGCAATGTTTCCTGCCAGCATCGCCGTCCCGCGATTGAGAAGACAGATGTCGTCGCACAACCTCTCAGCCTGATCCATCCGGTGTGTGGACAGTATGATCGTCTTGCCGTCATCTCGCAGCTCGTTAATGGTGCCTCTCAAAAGCTCCGCGTTCACCGGGTCCAGGCCCTGGAACGGTTCGTCCAATATCAACACCGGCGGGTCATGGATAAACGTGGTAAGAAGCTGCACTTTCTGCTGCATCCCCCTCGACAGACTATCGATCCGCTTCGATTCCCATCCCTCCGCCCCCAACCTATCCAGCCAGATTCTCGCTCGCTGCCGGGAGTCAACTTTGGACAGGCCTCCCAACATCCCGAAAAACAGCAGTGAGTCGAGAACGCTCATCCGGGGGTACAGCCCTCGCTCTTCAGGCAGGTACCCAAAATGGCTACGCCACCGATCATCTTTTGCGGCACCCTCCAACTCAACGACCCCTCCATCAGGCGAATAGATGTCCAGGACCAGTCTGATTGTCGTGGTTTTGCCAGCGCCATTAGGACCCAATAGCCCGAAAACCGAGCCTTCAGAGACAACGAAACTAAGGTCGTCCACTACAGTGGTGTCATTAAATCCGTAGGAGAGGTTTCTTACGTTCAGTGAGGGCATTTCTCTTGCAGCCGATATCTGTTCGGTCAGCCTCGATAAGCGAAATCGCGGATGCAAGCGCGGCGGAAGCTCACCCCAAGGCGTCCAAATCCTCACACTTTACATACGCTATCAGACTATCTCCGCCCTGTTTGGCGATGGGTGTGCTATCTGCTTAGGCGACACAAATTCAAGTATAAGTTCGTAGATTGGGTGATGCCAGCATACCATACCGAGCGACGTGCTTCATGGAACCCGACCGGCTGTGCAGCCGTCCGAACACCTGGCGAAAACTGACGACCGGATTCACTCCAAAAAAGAATGAAAGACAGAGATATTGCGACCGCTAGTTAGCCTCATAGATCGCCTGCGCTCCCAGGAGCGGCGAGTTCGTATCAGCAAAGGCTTTGCGCTGTTTGCGACCACCGTTTTCGCATCGGTGTGGGTGATGACAGTGATCGAATCGCTGTTGAGTTTGCCGCCAAACGGGCGCATCGCCCTTTGGGCGGGCCTATTGCTCATCGTGGGCTTTGGCACACTGAGAACCGCCTGGCGTGACTATCAGGGCGTGCCAAACCCCAGAGATGCTGCCAAGCTAATCGAATCCGAGTTTCCGCAGTTTGAGGAGAGTTTGGCCGCTGGGCTTGAGTTTACGACATCGGGACCACCATTTGGCGAATCGGTTGATCTAGCGGTGGCCGTAGCAGATCAGGCTGACGAGAGGAGCCTGGGCCTCGATATCGGCCAACTGACCGACACCAAGCCGCTGAGACGATGGGCATCGGCGTTTGCACTCAGCGCCCTACTCTGGGCGATTACTATCTGGCAGTTCGCTCCGACGGCACTCCCAGCATTCACCCGCCTTACCCACCCGCTGACCCGCTACACCACCGCGCCACAACTGACACTCTCGCTGCTCCCTGGATCAGTGGAACTGGTTAAGGGCGACAGTCTTGCGACACAAACGCTCGCCACTGGTGCCATACCTGAGTCAATTACACTTCAGTCCCGCAAAACAGGCTCCTTAGTCTGGCTGGACACCTATGTCACGGTGGGCGACCAGAGGATAGCATCCCATGTGTTGGGCCCGATAAATGAGAGCATCGACTATCGTGCAAAAGCCGAGGACGCCGTTAGCCAAACTCACACAGTCACAGCGATTGACCCGCCTGTCGCCAGGCGTCTTTGGGCGGTGCTCACGCCGCCGCGCTACGCAGGTCTTCCATCGCAGGAACTACCGGAGGGCGACGGCAACATAGAAGGTCTAGTGGACACCAAAGCATCGATTACACTCAACTCCAGCAAGCCGCTTCAAGGGGTCTGGGCGGTGTTCGCGTCAGGAGACACGATTGAGGGGCTTACCGACAAGCACGAGGCCAAGCTCTCGTTTCGTGTCCAGCGATCAGGCACCTATGCTCTTCGCCTGTTGGACACTCAGGGCTACTACAACAAAAACCCTATAGATTACCAGGTCACCGCGCTGCCCGATGAGTACCCGTCCGTCGCGGTTGTTGAGCCGGGGCAAGACAGGGACTTGAGCAACGATTTTGTCGTGGAACTGATAGTTGAGGGGGCGGACGATTTCGGCTTTAGCCGGTTGTCCCTGATCTATCGTGGCCCATCAGGCGTTGAGAGCACGACCGATATCCCGTTCACCAAAATAGACCGCCGCCACATGGCCGCCAGGTGGGTCTGGGATCTTGGGGGTCTAGTTCTGCTCCCTGACGATAGGGTCACCTATAAAGCCCAGGTGTGGGACAACGACAGAGCTACCGGCCCAAAGTCGTCTGACAGCAGAACCTATACCCTCAGATTCCCCTCCGTGGAAGAGATATTTGACGAATCGCTCCACCGGCAACAGGCCGAGGTCGCCAAGGGTGAGGATATACTGGAGCGTACAAGGGAGCTAAGGCAGACGCTAGAGCAGATGCGTCGTGAGCTTCTTAAGACCAGAGAGATGGATTGGGATAGAAAACAGCAGACTGCTCGGGTGTTGGAGGAGGAGCAGCAGCTTGGCGAACAGGTCGAAGATATGGTCGAGCAGTTGGAACAGTCGATGGAGAAACTTGAGCGCCACAACGTCTTAGGCTCTGAAACCATGGAGAAGATACTCCAGATCAGAGAGCTGATGCGTGAGCTGATACCCGCCGAGATGAGAGAACGGCTCCAAGAGTTGATGTCAGACATGCAGAAAAAGTTCAACCCTCAGGAGATGACCGAGGCGATGGAGCGCGTGGCGCAGGATCAGCGCAACTTAGAGGAGCGGCTCGACAGAACCCTAGAGCTTCTCAAGCGCGCTCAGACCGAACAACGGATGGACGCGCTGGCCAAACAGCTTGAGGAGATCGCTGACCGACAGGAACGCATCAAAGACAAGATCGCCGAGTCTTCCAATGATAACCTCTCCCGTGAGCAACAAGAGTTGGCTGACGCCACCAGACGTGCACAGGAGCAGCTAGAGCAGCTGAGCCAGGATGTGCCTCAAGAGACCGGGGAGACCGCAGGCGACAGTCTGTCCGATCTCGCCAGCCAGATGGAGCAGCAGCGACTCAGCCAACGGATGGACGAACTTTCACGCCAACTCTCAGAAGGTAGAACCGGATCAGAACAGAAGCAGCAAGCGCAAGAGCTATCCCAAAGCATGAGGGACGCCGCTGACAAAATGCGCAAGATGGCGCACGATATGAAATCCGATCAACAACAACAGGACATGACAGCGATGCGCAAGATCGTCGCTGATCTGGTCTCAGTCTCATTCCTGCAAGAGAACGCATGGCAAGTGACTGAGGATGGTGGCGGTGGAGTCATAAACGACCTGGCTGAAGACCAGCAGATGGTCCTCCAGGCCACTCAGAGTCTTACCAACCGATTAGCAGAAGCCGGTCGCCAGATGGCTCATATGCCCGCCAAGGCGCTGGTGTACTTAGGCGGTGCCGCGCAAGATATGCACTCGGCAATAGCTCAGATCTCCGAGCGACGTCCGAACCTCATGGCGATGTCAACGCACCAAGAGACAGCCATGGGGCTTATCAACGACGCCGTTCTGACTCTCATGCACACCCTCGATCAGAGCCAACAACAACAGCAACTGAGCGGAGGGGGTCTGGAGCAGTTGATGGAAGCGCTTGGTCAACTGACCGAACAGCAGCAGGCGTTGGGAAGCGGCTTTAGCCCGCTGTTGGGTCGTACGCCTGGATCGCTCTCGCCCAGCGAACAGGCCGCTCTGGCGCAGATGTCCACCCAACAGGAGGCGATACGTCGGGCGTTGGAACGACTAAGAGAGCAGCTAGAACAATACGAGCAGGTCTTGGGCGACCTGGGCAAGGTCGGCAGTGGGATGGACCAGCAGGCCCAAGACCTAAGGCGTGGACGACTTGGCAACGACGTGCTTGACAGGCAGCGGCGGATCATCAGAAAACTGCTCGACGCCCAGAGATCTATCCACAATCAGGGGCAGGGAAGACGCAGGGAAGCCACAGCAGCAAAATCGTTTGATCCGAGCAACCCAGGCGAACTACCGCAGAGCTTGGGCGAACGCCGGATGCTCCTTAGAGAGATGATGATGCGAGCGTTGAGGGCTGGATATCCGCCAGAATACCGCGACCTTATCCGCCGGTACTATCAGCGTCTGATCGACATGGACGCCGTGGTTGTCGAAGCGCCATAGACCACGCGTCACCACATCCGACTAATGCACATTCCAAAGACCGCTATGAACCGAGTGGCACCGAAGATTCCGATCATCACAGGGCCCACCGCTTCAGGAAAAACCCAAGCTGTCATCGCTCTGGCACAGCGTTGGCCACTGGTGGTTGTTTCCGCCGATTCGCGGCAGATATATCGCCAATGTAACATAGGCACAGCCAAGCCCTCCAAAGAGCAGCAGAACACAGTTCGCCACAGGCTCATAGATATTTTGGACCCCAACGAAACCTACAGCGCAGCGATGTTCAGGGATGACGCCGAAAGAGCTATTTTGGAAGCGTTTGAATCGGGCCAACTACCTATAGTGGTTGGGGGTACAGGTTTCTACATATCAGCGCTTATGGGCAGACTGAATGAGATTCCAGAGGTTCCTGCTGATGTGAGAGAAAAGGTACAGAATGAAGTCACGCAGCTTGGACGGATCTCGGCCCACAGCAGGTTGACGCAGATCGACCCAGAAGCGGCCGACAACATCAACCCATCGGACTCTCAGCGTATATCAAGGGCGCTGTCTGTATATAAACACACTGGAAAACCGATCTCCTGGTTTTGGAGCAGGCCCAATCAACCACAACGATTCGCCACATCCGTTTGGGCGCTCGACTTACCCACCGAAACGCTCAATCAAAGAATTGCCGGACGGGTGGAGAGCATGATCGATGAGGGGTTAGCTCAAGAGGTAGCGGGGTTGATCGCCGATGGTTATAGCTGGGATGACCCTGGCCTCTCGGCGGTGGGCTATCGGGAGTTTAGAGAGCACTTTGAAAATGAAGCCGACATTTCTAGTGTTGTTTCGCAGATAGCGGCGAACACCCGCCGCTACGCCAAACGACAGAGAACCTGGCTTAGACGCGAAGAGGATGTGATCTGGACAAAACCAGACCTGCTTGCCGACTCGCCGGAATTGACCGACCTTCTTGACAGCGGCGCCGGCGCCGCCAGCCAGTTAACATAGGAGATCTGGATATGTTTATAGGCCAATTCGCTTTTCCAAACCCAAAATCAACCCAAACGCTGCGGTCGTTGCCCCTCGACCCCACCGGTCGCTACTGAGCCAGTAGCCGATGCGCCCAGAGCGAGCGCTTCTATGGATGTGGCTGAGCGAGATAGACCCTATTACAGTGTCGTCGTTGTCAACGATCGCGAACGAAATCGAACTGGTCTTCTCGCACCAGGTTTCAGTTTTTGTTAGCACCTCCTCACCGCACACAACCTCCCCTTCCCGAAACACAAGCTTTGAGCCCAGTCGGGTGTCACAGGACATGATATGCGCAAGATGGCCTGCGTATCTCTCTGTCAACTGCGATAGCGAAATAGCACCGTCTTCAATACGAGAACAGTCGGCCCTCAACTTTGTAGCGTCACACATCGAAACACACACCTGAGCCGCCCTATTTCTTACCCAGTTCAGCTTTGGCGGTGTCTCTGGCCCTCTGCACCTGAAAACACTCCATCTGGTTGCGGTTCATAACTTTTGTCGCCACACGTTTGGCCTGCTTCAGCGCCATAAACCCGTCTCGTATCTCTAGTGCGAGCGCGCGCCCGAGCCACTCTCTGGCCTGCGAAGCGTAGGCTGCTGTGCCTGTGGCCCAATGGGTATCGCCACCGAACGCAAATAGCTTGTTGACAGGTGCGCCATGGAGGTACGTCCGAACGAACTCCATTCCAGTGTAGGGGTTCATCGACCAACCCCAACACATGTCGGCATAGATGTTTCGATACTGCTTGGCCATCGCCACCAACTCGTTGCCGTAGGGATAGGCCATGTGCATACAGACCAACCGCGCATCTGGGTAGGCTTTGGCGAGATTGCTCAAGTGCCCTGCGCGAATCCTGGAAGGTTCCAGATTGTCGTTTCCGGCATAAAACCCGGTGTGCATTTTGAACGGCAGATCGTATTCAGTCGCCAGCTCAACACCTCTTGCCCAGCCCCAATCCCCCAAACAGAGCTGCTCTTCAACCGTCAGCGTCCTCTCGCGAAGATGTTTTGTCAGTAGCCGTTCAACCTCAGCATCGTCTCTCTTCTGCCACAGAAGCGTCCGCCCATACGCATGTTGCGATTTGACGCCCGTGGCATAGTTGGCGTACCTGTCGAAAATCGTCTCCATGATTCGGCGATAGGACTTAAGATCGGTGATGTCGCCGCCAAGATGCTCCAGAAGCCCTGTTATGTTGGGCAGTCCACCAGAAATGTGCGCCCATGAGATGTCGTGGAAGAAGAACCCTGGCCCCGACTGGTCTGGTGCTGGTGGCCAGCCGCCGTCTATCTGCACATGGTCCAGGTTGGCTATTTTTTTCAAAATCCTATACCGCTCACCAGGACGCCTAAGCTTCATCAGTGTCATTTTGGCTTTGGCCAACGCCTTGCCCGTAATCCTGTCAATCCCATATATCTCCTTGGCTTGCCTGGCCATCGCCTCCCCATAGCCGGTGTGCCGTATCTGTCGCCATGCGCCCTTGATGCCGTCCCATCTCTCCTTGACATCTATGTCCGGCCTGTTTCTGGCTCTGTCGAGGGCATCCGTATCCACCACCGCCGAGTAGAAGTCCGATGGCACATATGTGCTCAATAGGTCTTGAAGAACGTCTTGAGGCCCGTCGTTCACCCAGGCGTCCTCGCTGCCCAGATGTTCGTGGCTGTCGACTAAGGGTGTCGCCTTGATGTGTTGGGCAAGCTCTGGATTAACGAGAGCGTCGGCCATCGTTCTTCTCCTGCAATGAAATAAAAAAGCACCGGCGGAATTTCAATCTTCAACGCGAAAGATGCCACCACCAACCCAGATAGGCCAATGCTCCGCCGCCAATTTTGAGTTCTTACGGCAGGCCATTTCATATCATTAGGCTATTTCGGTGCATTGATAGAGTCGATGGGCACCGCTAAGAGTAGTTCTGTCCGTTTAGACATAAGTGGGCGAATCGGACTAGCGACGGTATCTTCCAGGGATACGATTGAGATCGAAGCGAGTCTCTGCCTGCTCTACTAGAAGCGGCGCGGTCTGATCTCTAATTTCCGACACCAGCAGAAAAAAAGGCTCTCCCCAAAAACCAGAGAGGATTACTGTACATGGCGATCGGCGAACCGCTCGGAATGGAACGCATCGAATTCAAGGACCTCCAAACCCGCGCTCACATTGTGCAACTCACCTCGAACGTAACCATGAGCATGAACCTCTATTTCGAGGAGACCCCGTTTACTCCTGACGGCGAGTCCGTGATCTTCAGATCGCGCCGGGGAACCCTCCGAAGCAACCCGTGGGACCTCTATCGAGTAAACACCGACGGCAGCAATCTGATCCAGCT
>CAZVGZ010000015.1:0-84721 GCA_964627605.1 uncultured bacterium
ACGGGCTTATTGAGGTTACTTTGGAAGCTGCTACCTACGTTCATTTCGTGTCGCTATCAGTCGATGATCCGTTGGCCCGCTATTCGGACAACTTCTTCGACCTGCTGCCTGGTGAACCGCGCATGATTGAGATAAGAACCGCTGGTAACGTTGACGTCACTGTCACGGCGGCCAACGCAGACCGGCTTCAGATCGCGGTGACGTAGAGGTAATATCGGTGGCAAACACCGACAGGTAAGCCCTTCTTCTAAACACCGTCACAAGACACTGGTGGAGGGGCCGTACTTCTGGCACTCGTCGGCGTCGATTGATGGCGAGTGGATTATCGCTGACACCAACTGGCCCAATGAGGGGCTGGTGTTAGTCTGCGTCAAGACACGACGCTTCAAAACGCTTCTTGATCCCCAAACCTCTGCCGGGCATCCGCAATGGACGCATCCGCATCCGTTTCTTAGTCCCGATAGACGGTTTGTGGCGTTCGGGTCGGACTGGACCGGTGTGGCACAGGTGTACACTGCTGAGGTTCCGGCTGAACTCTATGAGGAGCTTTATGTAGAGTAGCAGCGCTGCTTGGTTGGACTTTGAAGTGGTACGTGTTGTGTCTGGACGAATACCAATGTCGCGATGTTAATCGCAATCGGTGAGAGCTTGGGTCAACATCGTGTGAATAGCGTCGTTTGTGGTTCTTTCCTTGGAATCAAACGGCATGTAGTGGGCTAGTTGGCCGCCGTAAATCCACACATGCTCGCACCGCTCGAATATTTTTTTTACGACCGGTAGGAACTCGGCGGCGTTGTTGAATACACGACCACCGTTCTCAGACATCTCCCTTGCCCAACCGGTGATGCGGTCCGGCTCGTGGTAGGGGGCCAGTGTCGCGCCTAGAAGTAGATGTACTGGGTATTCGGCCGCAATTGATGCTGTCCGTTCGGCGAACCGGTCCATCGCCTGGTCGAACGCCTCAGGGGACGGGTGGTGGTGTCCAAGTGGGAGTTCGCCTCCATCCACTAGTACCGCAGATGTGCCAAGCTGTTTTAGCCCGCTCAGCAGACCCCGACACAGGAAATCGTGGGTGCACAGCCCGGTCTCGACTGTTGACCCCAGATTGGCAAAAAACGCCCAAATCACCGCTTCGGGATACTCTTTGGCGACAGCGTCGGCCATCAGCTCGCCTATGGTTTCAAGCTTGGCAACCACACTGTCAGTCGTCTCGCCACGCTGTTTTGCCACCTCGTCGATCATGTAGGCTTTGCTGGTGTTGTAGTTGTCGTTATAGGTCTCCAGATCAAGGGCAACCCCTGGTGCGCCTGTTTCCTTCGCTGACACTAACGCCAAACGCCACAGCTCCAGAAAATCGGACAGCGCTCCGGCTTGGTCGTCCAGGTCAACCGCGTTAATGTCGTTGAAGTAGTTTTCGGCACCAGAAGAGACATGACGCTGTTTCTCATCCTGGGCGACAATGCGGTTCAAAAACACCCACGGCCATATCCGCCCGCCGCCGTCCTTCCCCACCGATCGGACGCATTTTGCAAGCTGTTGTGACCTCACCACCGGCTCGGCGTTGTAGGCATCAACCAACCACGACGCAACTCCGTCATAGGGCCAATCTGCCGCCGCACCAAACTGTTCGGCGGTCCAGCCATCGAACTGCGGCGCGCCGAACGTCACAAGCATCAGGTAAGGTTTCTTGTTTGCAGATTGGTGTGCCACGGTCTGCCTGCCTCTGTCTGCCAGTGTGAAAAGGCGGCGGTTCAAACTATCGAACCACCACCTTTGTCGATCTTCTTTTGACCGCTTCAAAGATGCCGGTCGTGGCTACTCAGAAACCCAGTAGAGACCCACGTCATATGGCGCAAAGCCTGGAAGGTTGTCGTCCATCAGTACACTGAGAGTGTTGTTGTTGGCATCGCTGGGCTGTTCTAAGATGTACGACCAGCCGCGCTCCTGGCTCTGCGTCAGTCTGGCGCAGAACCTGCCTGATGACTGGGGCATGTCAGAGTGTAAGAACTCTGTCTGCTGGGCGCTGTCACCTAAGAGATGTTGGATGGTGACAGTACCTTGGGCAACGTCGATGTGAAGGATGCTCCTTCCATCTACCGCCCCCCGCCACCTGAACACCTGAGATGCGTCGGATGCTGCGTCGATAGCGGCACCATCGGAGTCTCTGGCTTCCTGAAGTAGCTTGGTCACGCCATCGTCATCGAGACGTCTAGCCATGTCGGCTTCGGTGGTCTTGAGATCGTTAAGTCCGCGTTCTGCGAACTCAAGAAACACCTCAATGCCCTGTACCGTCTCTGTGGAGACCGATTTGAACCTCTCAAGCTCTGGGAGCAGCGCAACTATCGCGTCTTTTGCGATCTGCTGGTGCTCCTGGTCGGGGTTGTCGGTGTAGTCGAAGTAGCGAAGGAACGCCAACACGTAGGCCAGGTTGATGTGAAGGTTGTCCTGTCCCTCAACGAGTATTGTCTCCAACCAGCGGCCCTGCTCAGGATCGGGAAGCTCCGTCAGCCAACCGCGATAGGATTCCAGCCACTCGTCGTAGCGCTGGGTGTGGGTGGACATCATCCTCAGGCCGCTCTCCAGCTCGGGTTTGGCCATCAAATATATGTCTCTCAAGCGACGGTGCTGCCCGTAGCCCCCATCAATGTAGGGGTTGCCCTTGCAGTTCCAGCCCCTGCGAGCATGGCGGAACGGCTCCCAGGTGTGATATGCCGGACCGTGAATGTGAAACCCTTCGCGGTGGATGTCGTCCAGGTCCAGGAGCAGATCTGCCATCCTGTCGGCGATCTCGTGGCCTACTTGGGCGCTGGCCCAATCTCTGACAACGTCCCTTACGGGTTGATAGAGGTCCCACGCCAGACGCGAGGTGACGTACTCCATCCCCTGCCAAAGGTTTTTCTCCCACGAATCGCGCTGGTTGACCCAGGACGCTGTGGCTCCGTGCTCAATCGCTGTCTCAAACACCGCCTGCGCAAACTCCACCGCCCAGTCCGGCGAACCGGACAGGTAGTTCTGAGCGCGGCCCGTTTCGATGTGCGCAACAGTGGCGTGGGGTGTCTGACCGTAGGTGGGGTTTATCGGCTGCCACTCCCACTGATCGCCTGTCGTGCCTTTTATAGCCAGATAGAAATTCTTCGTGGGAATATCATCGGTGAACGTCCGCGCATATATCTCCGGCACGCTTGACTGTTCCCACGTATTCACGGTCCATGTTCGATGCAGGTACTGTTTGTCGAACTCTCCGACTACGACTTCGTGCACCGCCTTGACGAATCTTCGATAGTTGCCCTCGAGCGAGCGGTCGTCAGGTGTATGGATTACGTGCCACGAGAGGATGTCGCCCTGGGGGATGATCTCTCCAATGCGGGTTGCTATCCCGTCGAGTTCAGGAATAGTGTCCATCACACCACGGTATTTGACTTTGAGCGCTTCATAGAACTTGGGATCGTCCACCGAGAGTGTCGCGCCCTGCTCTTCAAGCCATTCTGGTAGGTAGAGGAACTCGTCATCCATGCTATAGTAGACCAATCTGCGAGCATGAATCTCTTCCAAGAACTCCAGGAACAGTTCGCGGCACATCTCGGCCCTTTGACCGTAGGCGTTGTCGCCCCACGGCACCAGGAACTGCGTGCCGTGCCCAAGAACGATGCTGGCGCCTGCCAGCAGTGCGTTTTCCATGTCCTTTGTGGCACCTACAATGCCCTGCCTGGAGCGTTCGACGTCGATGTACGGTGGGCCTTCGGTGCGGACGAACCTCGGGTTGACCAATCCCATCCGCTGCTCGAATGCTGGTGTTCGATCCTCGTCCGCCGGCAGCCAGCCCTCAACACCTGGAGCCTGCGTGCGAATACGGTCGGCGAGCCAGATCACACCATATGCGGCACCAAGAACGCCGCCTGCGACAATAGTCACTGTCGCTGATGGTCCACGATTCCCAACACGTAGCGTGTACGACTGCTCTTCAATCGACGGCAGCACCCCCGGTGCCCTCCGATCGGTTGTAGAACCGTCAGCAAGGCTGATTTCGACGGTTTGACCGCCGCTGTTTGATCCAGCATCACCGACCGACCAACCGCGCACCGACGCCGAATCTTTCAGCGCCGTGACTCCTATCTGGACGGATTTTTCGTCGATAAGCTCGCTGCTAAGATCAAGGACAATACTGTTTTCTGCGCTCATCCGTGTTGCTCACTTGCACGCCGTGGGCGTCTGGTGGGTTCAGCTATCATGCCTTTTTTTGCGGCTATCTACAGGTTGCGATGTTTTGAAGTGGCGCTCTCGATGATCGTCCTGCGGATAGTGAATGGTGCTCGTCAATATGGGAAAAAATCCACTTGGAACGAGGCAGTATACAATTCTGCCGGAGGTGTGTCCACGGGCATCGCTAGTCCGATGCGCTCGCTAGGGTACGATACGGTCTGCCGTCGGGGCTCCCAAAACCGGTCGATGAGATTGACACAAGAGCCTTCGACCGGGCTCAACCGACAGAACGGGCTTTGGCTGCTGTCAACCACGACTGAAGGGCTGTTAGAACGGTCTTACACAGGGCGTTATCCTGTTTCGGTTGGTATTTGTGCGGTGACAGCGCAACCCTGGAGTGGTTCGCTGTGTTGGCCCCATTTGAACCTAGTCTGGAGGTGTCGCGCCCCCGAAAAAATAGACTTGGTCGCTCTCAAAGAGATAGGTATGGAGCCTATCGGGGAGTACGGTGGCGAAGACAGAGGTTTTCGCGCGCATATCGACAGAAGTGACGGCATCCTCAACGCAACCCTCTGGGGGTTTTGGTCTGACGACGACCGTGTCGCCTGGAAGGATACGCTAGCAAAAACCCATGGAGAACTCAAGGCGTCAGGGAAACCGTGGCACTGGTCTAGGAACGTCACCGACTACCCCTCCCAAAGTGAACCCATCCAGGATGTGCATCGCGAGTGTATGGAGGAGGCAAATCCCAACGGTTTGACGAAGACAGTGTTTGTGATGTCATCCCGGGTCCTTCCCAAGAGGCGAACCGATCGCTCCTCCAACGAAGGCGGCCTTGACAAGCAATTTTTCAGCGACGAGGCAAAGGTGTTGGAGTGGCAGAGAGAGGCAGCCGTAGCTGCCTAGTACTTTTTTGGAGGGGGAGGCGGTATACCTCCCCCCTCTTTTTTTGGTGACCCAACCGGTTGGGCCTGGTTACGAGGCGATGTGCGTATTCGTTGCTGTGCCGAAGATGGCGGCGGCGGTTGCAGCTGTACAACAGATTCATAGCGTCTTCTAGAACGCGCTATCGCAACAATCTGTAGTGTCTCTAAGACGTGTCAGGTCGGTTTGTGGCCCTTTGGTTGAACCGCGTGTCGACCAAAAACGACCGACTGAAGAGTGCGATTGTCCGGGCAAATCGGTATATTGCATGGGACGGTTGATCGGATAGCGGTCATAACGACACGTCAAATGATCTTTTTGAGGTGTTCCCCCAAAGTGCCTTAGACGACCCAGGTTGAAGTTGCCATGCCCTCTGTGCTGCTGTGTTAAACGGCATCGCATGGATAGTCGTGTCAAGCGGGGTCTTAACAGGCACAACCACTGGTGGAAAGCGTAGATATGGTGGGTGACGACAGCGAGCCAGAACAGATACCTCTGGTCTTGAGCGATACCGTTCCTGATCATATTGTTCAGCGGTTTGAGGACGAGCTTGAAGATGGCGGCAAGCTGGTTTTAGGGGCCACCGCCGACATACTTCCCGACGGCAACTTCGGCACACAGTGGCTCCTTGCTGGAGCCAAAAAGCTTTGGGTGGTTACCTCCAATGGCGATGATGGTCACGAGAAGGCTACCGAGTGGCCCACTGACCGCATAACCAAAGCCGAAGTTATCTCGAATGTCGGTGCCAGTTCTCTGATCGCAGACATAGACGGCGACCAGATTGAGCTGGTCCGTTTTTCCGGTTATCAGCGTCGGACGTTCCACAGAGTCGCCAAGCACCTGGAGTCCCTGGGCAAAGGCGAAACCAGCAAGCCGATATCTCAAGACGACAGGAAGCGCAAATATTGCGAGTCCTGCAACCGGCTGCTTCCTGAGGTCGGAGGTATCTGCCCGGCGTGTCTCAAACGCGGCAAAGTGTTGATACGGCTTCTTTCGTACCTGCGTCCGCACAGGCTTAAAGCTACCGTCATGGTGATGTTGATGGGCGCTGTCGCGATGATGGAGCTGATGCCGACATACCTCACCACCAAAGTGCTAATCGACGACCTGCTGCAACGAGGCGATGTTTCGAGCCTGACCCTCATCCCCCACCTTCTCACCGTGGAGGTGTCGGAGTACGGGTGGAGTAGGCCGATGTGGTTGGGGCTATTGGTGTTGACCATTCTTGGGGTGCGGCTGTCACTCATAGGCCTAAACGTACTCCAGGGAAGGTTGGGGGCTGCGCTGGGCTTGGGTGTCACCAGGGACATCAGGGCCAGCCTTTACAACCACCTTCAGAGGCTCTCGCTCTCTTACTATGACAAGATGCGGGTCGGCACTCTTATGTCCCGCGTTCTCTCTGACGCTGCCAGCATCAACCATTTCCTTATCGACGGGGTACCCTGGGTTGGGATAATGCTTCTCAGGTTGGTGGGGATCGGTGCGTTGCTGTTTCTGCTCGACCCGGTTTTGGCGATTTTTTCACTGGTGACAACACCGTTAGTCGCCCTCTTAAGCCGCAAATATTACCGCAAGGTCCGCTCACTGTTTCACCGCGTGTCCTCAAGGAGCGCGCGACTTAGCGGCACTGTGAACGACGCGCTAGGGGGCATCAGGGTTGTCAAGGCGTTCGGTCAGGAAGACCAAGAGATTGACAAGTTTGCTTTTCACAACGATGCGGTCTACGATGCTGGGCTGATAGCCGGGCAGACCGAGGCGAACTACTTTCCTTGGATCGGCTTCCTGGTTACATCAGGCGCGTTTGTCGTCTACTATCTGGGCGGTCGCAACGTGATAATGGGGACGATGACGATAGGCACGATGATGGCGTTCATCGGCTATCTGATGCAGTTCTATGCGCCGGTCAGGTGGCTTACCCGGATAAACAGTTGGGTTACCAGGGAGATGGCTGCTGCCGAGCGGATTTTTGAGGTGCTCGACAGTCAGTCGGAGGTAGAGGACAGCCGAAACGGCAAGCAGCTAACCGAGATTGAGGGTGCGGTCACTCTTGAGGACGTGGTATTTGGCTACGACCCCTTACGCAAAGTCCTCAAGAACGTCTCGATAGACATCAAACCAGGGGAGATGGTGGGTCTCGTAGGTCGCAGCGGCGCAGGCAAAACAACCATCATCAACATGATCTGTCGCTTCTACGATCCACAAGAGGGCAGGGTGACGGTTGATGGTATGAACCTTAAAGATGTCTCGGTAAAAAGTTGGCACAGCAACCTGGGCATCGTTTCGCAGGAGTCGTTTCTGTTTCATGGTACGATCTCCGACAACATAGCCTACGCCAAATCAGATGCTGGCCGGGAGGAGATTATTCAAGCCGCGCGCGCAGCGAATTCGCACAATTTCGTAATGCGGTTTCCCGATGGTTATGACACTCTGGTCGGTGAGCGAGGAGTAAGGCTTTCTGGTGGCGAGCGACAGAGGATTGCGATCGCCCGGGCGATTCTGCATAACCCCAAGGTCTTGATCCTGGATGAAGCGACTTCGTCTTTGGACACCGAAACAGAGCAGCTAATTCAGGAGGCTTTGGCGAGGCTGGTGGAAAACCGAACGGTGTTCGCCATCGCCCATCGGCTTTCGACGCTGACAAACGCCAGTCGTCTTCTGGTAATCGACGATGGCAAGGTGGTGGAGTTTGGGTCGCACCACGAGTTGATGGAAAAAGAGGGTATTTACGCCAACCTGGTGAACGCCCAACAGGAGCTCTCTGCGATTCAGGCGGTGGGATAAAAACCGCAGGTGAGCTTACTGCTAGGGCAGCGTTTTTTTAAGTCAATTCAGGTAAGAAGGTTTTGATGGCGGCAAAAAAGGGAAACGGATCATCTGAGGACAGAATCGGACCGATGCCATTCGATGGTGTTCCCGAGTCTGTCCTGGTGCGCTTTACACAATCGTCGTCCAACGGAGACGAGCCGGAAGTGACCGCCACCGCCGACGTGAGCGCCGAGGGAGAGTTTGGTCTTAGTTGGCTGGTCGCATCGCAAGAGCGGGTGTGGGTGGTTACACCAAACGGGAACGACAGCCCCCATATAAGTGAGTGGCGGACAAGCGACATCTCCAAAGCCGAGGCCAAGAACCATGTAGGGATCGGGGCGCTTGAAGCAGACATCGACGGCGACCATGTCGAGCTGGTGCGCTACTCCAACACACTTCAGCGGCAGTTCAACCATGTCGCCAAACACCTCAACTCGTTGGCTGAAGATGGCAGAGTCGCCGAAATAAGTGACACCGAGATTCCTCGCTACTGCCCTAAGTGCGGTCGTCTCGTGTCCAGGAAAGGTGGCGGCATCTGTCCTGCGTGTCTGGACCGTCGGAAAATCCTCATGCGTCTGACCACCTATCTAAAGCCCCACGTTGGCGCGGCGGTATATATGGTGGCGCTGACAGCGGGTGTGGCAGTCATGGAGATGATCCCCATCTACCTGACGACAAAAGTGCTCATAGACGACCTCCTGAAAGGTGGCGGGGTTACAACCATTACGCTGATCCCTGGACTTTGGACGGTCAATGTGGAAAGCTGGGGCTTGGGGGTTTTCACATGGCTGGCGATACTGATATCGGTGATTGTGTGTGTTAGAGTGACCATGGTCGCCTTCAGCGTGTTGCAGAGCCGGATTTCGGTGATGTTGGGCCTTAGTGTCACCCGCGACCTCAGGTCCACTGTCTATCAACACCTCCAAAGGCTGTCGGTCTCATTTCATGACAAGATGCGGGTGGGCACGCTCATGTCCCGCGTTCTGACCGACGTCTCGCGGGTCAACGGTTTCCTGGTGAGCGGAGTGCCACACATGGGCGTCGTGCTACTTCGCCTGATCGCCATCGGCGCACTCCTGTTTTTGATGAACCCGTTCTTGGCGGCCTGCATCCTGATCCCCATCCCGCTGGTAATCTATTTTAGTCGGCTTTTTTACAGACGGATGGGCGGGCTCTTCCACCGGCAGGCGCAGCGCTACTCGCTGATGAGCGCGACCATCAACGACGCAATGAACGGTGTCCGTGTCGTCAAGGCGTTCGGGCAGGAGGATAGGGAGCTAGAGAAATTTGGTGGGCGCAACGAGGATTGGTACTCTGCTGGATTGAAGGCCGAGCAGTCGTTCTTCACGTTCTATCCGTTCATCGGATTCTTGATGACCTCCGGTGCGTTCATAGTCTACTACTTTGGTGGGCTGGACGTTGTGGCTGGCACTATGACCCTTGGGACGCTTCTGGCGTTTGTGGCCTACCTGATTCAGTTCTATCAGCCGGTGCAGTGGCTCTCGCGGATCAACGATTGGATCACCAGGGATTTGACCGCTGCCGAACGGATTTTTGAGGTGCTGGACACCGCGCCTGAAGTGGCTGACCACCCGAAAGCGTTGGCGGTTGACAAGCTGGAAGGAACAGTACGATTTGAGAACGTCGCTTTCGGCTACGATCCGCTGGAACCGGTGCTTCAAAACGTCGATGTAGAGGTCAAGCAAGGGGAAATGGTCGGTCTGGTGGGTCGAAGCGGTGCTGGGAAATCGACGCTGATTAACCTGGTATGCCGGTTTTACGATCCTCAGGAAGGACGCATTACTATCGACGGTACCGATCTGAGGGAGATCAAACTGGATGAGTGGCATTCCCGCTTGGGGATAGTACCTCAAGAGTCGTTCTTGTTTCACGGTACAATTAGCGAAAACATAGCCTACGCTCATCCTGAAGCGACCCGCGAAGACGTGATTCGTGCGGCACGCGCCGCCAATGCTCACAACTTCATAAGCCGGTTTCCAGACGGCTATGACGGTGTAGTGGGGGAAAGAGGGACACGGCTGTCTGGTGGTGAGAGGCAGCGGATAGCAATCGCCAGGGCTATTCTTCACGATCCCAAAGTGTTGATCCTGGATGAGGCTACGTCCTCGGTTGACACCGAAACTGAGCAGCGGATTCAGGAGGCGCTTAGAAACCTCGTGAAAGACCGTACCGTGTTCGCCATCGCCCACCGACTCTCTACTCTCAAATTTGCGAACCGCTTGATAGTCATCGACGACGGCAAAGTCGCGGAATTCGGCACTCACGACGAACTGATTGAGAAGCAAGGCATCTACTACGGTCTCGTTGCCGCGCAGACCGAGATGTCAAAAATCACTGCGGTCGGAGGTTGAGCAGGATTATTTGCCAGATCGCTCTCGGAATCCAACTCTTGAGCGGTACTACAGCCAAAATACCGGCCTGGGAACGGACCAAGGTGTGATGCATGTTTCTACTCCTCGACACGCATCAGTTCCAGTGTTAGCCGGACTATAGTGAGGAGTTTCATGCTTCGCAAGCTGCTCATCGCGCTTCTCGCCATGATTGCCATGGTTCCCCAGTTGGCCTTTGCACAGGTAGAGTTTCCCTCCACTGGTGGCACTGGCCTTGATAGGATCGATCACACACTCTGGGACCAGATTACCAGGCGGTATGTCCGCGATGGGCTGGTTGATTACGATGGTGCGAAAGCTGATCCCAGGTTTGAGCACTATCTGGCGGTTCTAGACGGCGCAGACCTCACCATACAGGCGTCGTACGAGGCGAGATTGGCTTTCTGGATCAACGCCTACAATGCGCTCTGCATCCAGGTGGTGCTCACGGAGTACCCCGACCTCGGCAGTGTTCGAGATCTGTGGTTCTTTTTCAAGCGCACTTTCTATCGTGCTGGCGGCAGGGATGTTAGCCTGGACCTCATTGAGCACGAGATTCTGCGTACGATGGGCGAGCCTCGGATACACTTCGCAATCGTGTGTGCTTCATTTAGCTGTCCCAACATCCAGGCTTGGGCTTACACGCCAGCCGGTGTAGATTCACAATTGACAGTCGCTGCTGAGAGTTTTGTCAATAGCCGCAAAGGATTGATAGTGGATCGTGCCGCGAGTGTCGCGCGATTCTCGATGATATTTAGCTGGTTTGGCGCTGACTTTGAAGCATCTGGCGGTGTACCGGCGTTTGCGCCCAGGTATGCAGTCAACGAGGCGGACGTCGATTTCCTGAGATCTGGTGGATTCAAGGTCGAATATCAGGAGTACAACTAGTCTCTCAACCGTCAGATGACCCGGTAAGACCGCTTGACGACCGAAAAATCTGGGTTCGTAGTCGGATGGTGGCGACATTTGGCGTAGAACTGTGGAGCGCAGTTGACTTTTTCTAGCGTGCTCGCATGGCCTTCCCAAGCATGGCGGGCAGGAAGAGCAAAGTTCCGGCACTCGCTCGACCAGGATGTGAGTCCACATCGACTGGCTTTGAGTTTTTCCATCGGCGCATTTATCAGCTTCACGCCGTGGCCTGGCCACACACTTCTGGCGGTGGGTTTGGCGATGGCATTCGGGCTTTCGCCGCTCCCTGCGGCGGTCGGTGCGTGGGTCAATCTGGTGCCGATAATGCCTTTTACATACGCCGCAGCGTTCAAGCTGGGCGCGTGGATGACGCGGACCGATGTGCCACCGGTTGACATCTCACGGTTGGCCGATTTGGCATATGTCTGGTCGATGATACCAGACCATGCCTCCTCTATACTTGTAGGATGTTTCACTTTGGGGGCGGTTGTTGGGTCGATATGCTATCTACCTGCCAAACGAACCGCGATGAGTCTGGCGCGGCTCCGCAACCGCAAAAAAGCTGGAGAGCGAAGTGAAAAATAAGAGCGTGGAAATCAGGCAGTTCAGAGCTGCCGACAGTCAAGCGTTGAAAGACCTCACCGTGGCGGCGTTTGGGGAAAACTCGTCGATAGACAAACGTATTGAAGACCGTTTTGGCGCTTTTGGATTAAGCGGATGGAAGCCCAGAAAAGCCTCGCATATCGACGCTGACATCGAAGCCAACGCCGATGGGATTTTCGTCGCTGAGTTGGATGGCGTCATTGTCGGCTATATCACCACAACGCTTGACCATGACGGTTTGATCGGACGAATTCCCAATATGGCGGTAGGCGCACAGATGCAGGGGCAGGGGGTTGGCAGAAAGCTCCTTGAGGAAGCGCTGGACTATTTTCGTCGCCAGGGGATGAAAGCTGCCAAAATAGAGACGCTGGCCTCCAACGAAACCGGTCAGCACCTGTATCCATCAGTTGGGTTTGAGGAGATCGCCAGACAGGTCCATTTTGTGATGCGTCTGGACTAAAACAGTATGTTTAGGAATGCTCAATCAAGCGGCGTAAGTTTCTCGATAAAAGGACTCTTTCACAATAACATCTGAATATTCACTATTGGCTTCCGCGCGGGTCAACCTGTCGTGTAGGTAGCCATTTTGTCACCGAAAACATCCCTTCCTGATCCAGATATCACAGGCATAGACACCGGTCTTGGCATGGGGGTGTGTGTGCACACAGCCTTGAAATATTAGTGGCATTGCAATTGCATTACGGCTTTCCATCACGGTGGGTACCGTCACATTGAGACCGTCTCTTTACCGATTTTCTCACATGCCGGTTGGGAACTCACACAGTGGCCTCATTCGATCCAAAAAAACACGCGACCCGTTTTGCCGAGGCGGGCAAACGCTCAAAGATCGCCAAAGCGTTCCAAGAGCCCGACCGTATGCCGGTTTCCATAAGCGTAGGAGGCAGTTTTCACGCGTGGAGGCTGGGCGTCAACATCAAAGACTACTACTTGGACCCAGAGATTCAATTCGACGTCCAGGTCGATGGGATGCAGTGGGTAGCAGAGGAGCTGGGCGACGACAGAACCAGCGTCGGGATCAGCGTGGACATAGGCCCCATAGCCGAAGGGATATACTTCGATACCGACATCATACGCCCAGACGATACATCGCCGTGGGTGCCCCATGTGATAGAGACCCCCGAACAGGTTCTGAATCTCAAACTGCCAGACCCGGAGGACCACAAAGGTGTTCTGGAGATATACAAACGGTACGAGCAGCTAAAAGTCAGAGCCGAGAAAATCTGGAAGGGCGAGGTATCGGTGGGCGGCGGAATGGGTTTTCACCCGCCGCTCTCGGCGGCGTGCGCGGTGGTGCCGTTGGACACGCTCTACGCCTGGCTGGTCGAGGAGCCGACGTTGGTGCGCATGTTTTTCGCAAAAATGCTCACGGCGTTCCTGAAGCTCCAAGATTTCAAAGACCGGTATTTCGGGCAGAAGACGACTCACATGGGGCTCGCCGACGACAACTCGGCGTTCGTGTCCAACGAGACATATCGACAGTTCGTGATGCCTTACAACATGACTATCTACGAGCGCTACGGCTCGGAGTGGAGATATCTACACGCAGACGGCCCAAACGACCATCATTTCGCGATGTACGCCAACGATATGCGTCTAAACGAGATGGACATGGGCGGTTTTTCAGATATAGCCAACGCCAAACGCGATCTGGGAGGAAAGACAGCTTTTCACGGCGGCCTCAACTGCAAAGATCTGTACTACGATTTTGAGACCGCAAAGCCGGTCGTGGACCGGGCGATACGAATTGGTGCGCCTGGAGGCGGCTTTTCACTGAACATCGGCGGCGAGGCCTACGCCGGGGTCAATCCCCAAACGCTGGTCAAAGTCGTCGATTACGCGAAGAAGGCAGGGCGGTATCCCATAGATATTGAAGCCCTGCAATAGAGTTCGGATCACGGTGGTGGGGGAGTATTTGAGGAGTCGCCGTGTGGCAAACAACCCGGTGGGCGCGTCGCAGATGAACGCCCTGCATCATTTGAAGGCACAGGAGAACTGGTATTGCGGCATGGATATCACTTAGAGTTTAGTTGCCAGCGCATTCGGCGACGATTTTCACGAGATGGCGATCTCTTTTCAGGTGCTCAACTAGGTTGCGTTCTCTGCGGGGTTGCCTGAGCACGGACCTTTGATCTCAGTCGCGGTCGTCTCCGAGTCAGAGCGAGACTTCGGCGCTGACGTGACACTAGGCGTCGAGGTCCCAGTCGGCTCGGTGGTGACCATCTATCCGTCGACCCGGGGGCAGTGTCAAGTCGCTCTATCGCAGGTATTTTTTTAATTCCTATAGGCAAAGCGGGGATATCAGGAAGAAAACCTGATGTTCCCGCTTTTTTTTGGCAGCGCTACCAGGTGTGGGGGAGGATGAGATCGCGAATCTGGCGAAGCAGGTCAGAGCGGAGGTGCCAGTTGCGGTACTGTGCGGTGCGGTAGGCCCCGAGCACGTTGGCGGCGTGAAACATCCCGGTGATCGCGCCGCTGATGAACGTAAAGCGCAAGTGGCGTCCGGGTTCGCTTTCGTAGCGGTACGCCGCGTAGGTCGCCAGCACCATTGATGATGTCATGGCAAACGCCTGGAGAGCGTCGTAGCCATGAGTGCTGTAGATCTGGCCAGCACCTGGAATTACCAGTGAGAGGCCAGCCGCCATGCCCGGCGATTTTCTTGGCAGGTAGGTGCCGCTGCTAGATAGGGTTGACGCGGTTTGCGCAGCTCGGCGTAACTCTTCGATAGGGGACAAGGACGCCACGCTCTGAAACCGTCGGCTCGATGCATTCCACCGGCCCTGGTCCGCATCCACCCATCCAAGGCACATATCTCCGATCCCCGATGTATCCATTGCCGCCAGCTCGCGAAACTGGTCGGACGCCATCGGCGTCAGCCGCAGACCCATATAGCCCAGCCCTAGCGTCATGTGGGCGTGGGTGGTCTGAGTGTTGGTGAGGTCACCCCGTAGGAGCGCAGAGCTTGCGAAGTTGATGGCTTGATTGTAGTTGCCGCCCCTTCGGTGTGCGCTGGCGATCCTGAGCAGAACCTCTGTGGAGTCGGATGGGGATTCAAACATCCACCGTTTGTACTCCGTGATCGCTCGCTCGTAGTCGCCGTCGCGCATCAGCACATCGGCAAACCGGTTGCCTTTGGGCCCTTCGGGCTCTTCGAGTCTGCCTACGTCAAGGTTGCGTTGTTCGCTGGGTGATCCGCGCAGATAGAAAAAATCGTCCAGCTTTAGGCCGCGTTCACCGGCGTCAGAGAGTGGATAGTTTTGCCAGATTCCTGGGTTTTCACGGTAGACATTGCGGTCGATAAAGTAGAGCGAACCGATCAGAAGGCCGTGTTCCTCTATCGCGATGCGGGCGTAGTTGGAGCAGGAGATATAGTAGGGGCAGCGGCGGATGGACTGGCCTGAAATGCGGTTCTGATAGAAACCGATCAGAGTGTTGCCAAGTCGTATGCCAAGACCAGATTTCGACGGTGCAGCGGGCAGCGCGGATTCGTCGGGATTGAGGGCCGCCAACCCTGAGGTGAACACGATGGTCGAGGCAACGAGTACCCAGACCATCGCGGCGGATTTCAAATTCGTGCGCACATTCAGTTGAGCGGAATCATCGGTATAGCCATCGAGCGCAAATTGCCTTGGGCATCAAGCGCGCGGAAAGTGGCGTAGAGCTGGTTGGCGGGCTGCCCTGGAAGGGATGCTGACTCCAAGGTCACGTTGATAGTCGATGGTTCCATCTTGTTCATGGCACCGGTGACATAGTCAACGAGAAGGCCCGCTGGAGCGGAACACAGGATGTTGGCCCAGAACCAGCCTTCTATCCCGGTGTGGGTAACTGGGACTTTCATCTCTTTGTGGCCGTCGAGCGCTATCATGACGACATACTCATTCTTCTTTGACAGTTCGACTGTCGCCGGTGTCGTCCCGGAAAAAATCTCCAACCCGCCTCCCCCATTAGAGACACGGTTGATCGTGATCTGCGCAGAAGCCGGTGTTGAGCTTACGTCAACACTGTGCTTGGTGCCTTTGATGATGGCTGCGCAACCAGACAAAGCGATTGCGGCGACAACCACAACCGCCCACCGTTCGTCTCTTTCCTCATGCTGTTCCTCCAAAAATGGGGCTGAACTCTCACGGCGTAATATGGTGGCAACGGCGTCTGGATGCAAGCCGCTTTCCGATTTTGGGTTTTTGGGGTGCGAGGGCATCAAAAGGTTAACACGGTCCTGTCGGTGCTGGTCGGGTGATACTGGCACCGCCGAATGATCACTGGTTCGTCCCTCTCAGCGGACGATCGGGCCTTGCCGCTTCGATCGGCCCTTAGTAGCATCCTCATTCGGTGGTGGAGTTCACACATAATGAGCGGAAGGAACAGATATGTCCAACGGTGTAGAACTTGTGCTGGATACTAGATCGGCGTTGGGAGAGGGTGCTGTCTGGTGCGCGCAAAGAGGTGTGTTGTACTGGGTGGATATTGTCGGCGAGACGGTGTACGTCTACGATCCGAAAACCGGCGAGAATAGAGGCATCAAAGTAGGGCAACCCGTGGGTACTGTTGTCGCCAGGGCGAGTGGTGGTCTGATGCTCGCGCTGCACCAAGGGTTTGCATCGCTCGATCTTGAGAGCGAAGAGGTGGTGATGATCGCCGACCCGGAGTCTGAGCTTACAGGAAACCGGTTCAACGATGGCAAATGCGATCCCGCAGGACGTTTTTGGGCAGGAACGATGCACAGTGGTGAGACCGGGGCGGCGACTGGATGCCTCTACTCGCTGGATACTGATATGTCGGTCGAGTGCAAGGAGACGTCGATTATCTGCTCAAACGGCATCGTGTGGAGTCTGGACAGCACGATCATGTACTACATCGACACGCCTACCATGGAAGTAGCGGCGTACGACTACGACGTTCGCACAGGGGCGATAGCGAACAGGCGTGCCGTCGTCACGATAGACAAGTCCGAAGGCTCTCCTGATGGTATGACGATCGACTCAGAGGGGATGTTGTGGGTGGCGCATTGGGATGGTAGTCAGGTCGTCAGGTGGAACCCGGACAGCGGCGAAAAGATGGAGTCGATAAGTGTACCTGCGCAAAGGGTGACTTCATGCGCTTTTGGTGGATCGGGATTGGATCAGCTGTATATCACCACAGCCAGAGTCGGTTTGGACGATGATGCGTTGGAAGAGCAGCCGCTGGCTGGGGGACTTTTTGTTTCAGAGCCTGGTGTGACAGGGATTGAAGCGCCGATGTTTATGGGGTAGTGCCGAACGACAGTTGACAGCGCTTTATTGGGGAAATCTCTCTGCTGGAGTATCGGGTGTGGACGACATGAACCGGTTATGCTCGCCATTTGGCGGGCTGGCTACAGTAACAGACGCCAGAACACGCTCAATCTCTCCTGAAAACCCAACCGGCGAACCAGGAAAAGGGGCGATGGCGGTTCCCATCGTTGGCGACCCCAACACGCCTCATGCCCAGGCGGCGGCTGAGCTGGGAAAAGGGTGGAAAGCCAGGCCGTTTCTTCAGCCAAAGGCGGGGGAGACGGTCACGATAATGGATGTCGACGGCCCTGGTACTATTCAGCACATCTGGTTGGCGACAGAGCCTGACTGGAAAGGGAACGGGCGGGCGTGTGTTTTGAGGTTTTACTGGGATGGCGAAGATACACCCTCAATAGAAGTGCCCATGACGGACTTTTTCGCTGTGGGGCACGACAGGTTCGCTCCTGTCAACTCAATGCCGGTTGTGGTCAACGGCACCAGCGCACTTAACTGCTACTGGCCGATGCCGTTCCGTCGCCACGCCAGGATCACATTCACGAATGAGCTGGACGGGGAGCTTCCAGTCCTTGCTTTCCAGATAACATACGCACAGACAGAGGTCGCACAGGACGAAGGATATTTTCACGCACAGTGGAACCGCAGTATTACAGAGCGGTCGACCCCAATCCATTCCATTCTGGACGGCACCAAAGGTAAGGGCCACTACGTCGGGACATTTTTGGCGTGGACGCAGCTTTCCGACGGTTGGTTTGGAGAGAGTGAGATAAAGTTCTTTATGGATGGCGACCAAGAGTACCCCACAATCGTAGGCACAGGTACTGAGGATTATTTCTGCGCGAGCTATGGGTTCCCCAAAAAATACTCGGCACCGTATGTGGGCTGCACGCTAACACACTCAGAAGACGATGGGCCGACGAAGTGGAGCCTCTACCGCTGGCATATCCCCGATCCGATTAGATTTCAGGAAGAGTTGTCGGTCAACATTCAGGCGTTGGGATGGTTGCCTACCGGGACATATCAGCCGTTGGCGGATGACATAGCGTCGGTTGCGTACTGGTATCAGCTGGAACCGCACACTGAGTTTCCAGAATTCCCAGAACTGATGGATCGTTGGCCACGCTGATTGTGGCGCAGACAATCAAGAATACCGGATTTGACGAAAGGCGCTATGAAATGAGTAGTTCGCCACTTTTGGCAGGCGTCTCTAAAGCGGACATTACGCCCAAACTTGGAACTCATCTGTCGGGATCAGTTGCCGACTTTCGCCCAGCGCTGGAGATTGGCGACCCGCTTTTTGCTCGTGCGTTGGTACTTGAGGCCGGAGATCAGAAGCTCTGCATGGTTGTCGCCGATCTGACGATAATCACCAAAGAGCGCACCGATCCCATCAGAAGACGGATCGCTGATGCCCTTTCCATCAGTACCGATGCGGTGATGATTCACGCGACGCAGACGCACTCTGCACCCTCCATTGGCTGTTTTATTCTGAGTGAGGAGTTTCCTGGAATCGCTCCTGAGATTGAGTGGCTCAAAGGCAGCGAGTCGGACTACAACGCTTTGATTGAGGAGTGTCTGGTTGAGACCGCAATTGAGGCGTCGAAAAACACCAAGAGAGTTGATATTGGTGCGGGAAGCGCGGTTGAAGGTCGGTGGGCTTTCAACAGGAGGGCGGTGAAGCGTGATGGGAGCGTGTTTATGCCGTGGCGCACTGTGAGCAGTGAGTTGGGGATGCAGGGCGTGTTGTATATGGAGGGGCCCATCGACCCGGAGCTTGGCGTCGTTGCTCTGAAGGATGAGTCTGGCGATCCGTTGTCGATCATCACAAACTACACCTGCCACCCTGTCCATGTGTTTCCTAAGCAGATCGTGTCTGCGGACTGGCCTGGTGCGCTTGCAGACAGTGTTCAGGAGTGGAGCGGTGACTCGTGCATTCCCATCGTTACCAACGGAGCATGCGGCGACGTAAACCCGTGGCCGACGTTTGATCCCGATTACGTCGAAGACCACAACGTCATGGGGGCGTCGCTCTCTGAGATGGCTCAAAAAGTATATAACACGCTCGAATACACTGGCGATGTCACACTTGGATATGACACTCATACACTCGACATCCCGCTGCGGGAGATAGACCCACAAGCGCTTGCAGAGGCTAGGGCAATAGTGAACGTCACGCCTGATCCACCATGGAACGAACAAAGAACTAGCGTTGATCTAAAGTGGGTAATGTCTGCCGGTTTGGTGGATCTGGCGAACCTCAAAGAGCGGCAATCGACCGACGGATATGAGATACAGATTTTCCGCATCGGCGATGTGGCGCTGGTGGGTCTGCCTGGCGAGCCGTTTGCCGAGGGCGGCTTGAGGATCAAGCTCGATTCGCCCACGCCCCATACCTACATAGTCCATGACGTAAACCAGTATGTCGGGTACCTCCCTACAAAAAGAGCGTTCCCCAGGGGTGGGCACGAATGTACCACAGGCAACTGGTCGCGGTTGGTTCCCGAAGCGCTTGATACAGTGGTTGAGAAATCTGTAGAGATGCTGCACGGGCTGTTTGATCGCTAGGTCAGGATTGTCGATGGCGCGAGGTATTTTGACAAGCCGTACTTGTTGGACACTGAAGATTGAAAAGGGACGGATGACATGGCGCTCAAGATGATTCAGATAGGTACTGGTGGGCATGGTTACGGATGGTGCAGGTCGTTTCTGCCGCCGAATGTTGAAGACGGCCTGATTGAAGTAGTCGCTGCGGTGGACACCAACCCAGATGTGTTAATAAATGCCAAAGAGGGTTTGGGGCTGCCAGAAGACAGGCTCTATACCGATGTTGGTCGTGCGATGTCGGAGAATGAGGCGGATTTTTGCACGATTGTGGTTCCGCCTTGGGCCCATGAGGAGGTGGCCAACGCCGCTGTCGCCCACAATCTCCACATCCTCTCAGAGAAACCGATTGCCGATACTCTGGAAGCGTCTTGTCGGATCGCAGACAGCGTTCAGCAGGCTGGACTGAAAATGGGCGTGACCATGAGTCACAGGTACGACCAGGA
Source organism: uncultured bacterium (assembly GCA_964627605.1). Taxonomy (GTDB): domain Bacteria; phylum Latescibacterota; class MWCZ01; order MWCZ01; family CAZVGZ01; genus CAZVGZ01. The sequence continues at coordinate 20,164 of CAZVGZ010000015.1, forward strand.
CAAGTGGTCACTTAGGGATCAGATAAGGAACGGTGGTCACGGCGATCTGGACTACCTGATGCTGAGATTCACCAATGACAACCGCAAATACGGGAGTTGGGGCGCGTTTAGGCATGAGATCAAAGACAGCCTGATGGTCGAAGGAGCGGTGCATCAGTTGGATTTTATGGCTGATCTGTGCGGATCAAAATGCCAGACGCTATTCGCTCAGACATGGAACCCCAAATGGGGAGAGTTCAAGGGTGACTCGCAGGGGCTGGTGATGATGCGGCTTGAGAACGGTACGAGGGCGGTATATGAAGGGGCGAAGACGAACGCCGCTGGCTTTAACGGATGGGGTCGAGACTATGTACGCGCTGAGTGCGAAAAGAGCACTCTGATACTGGACAAACGTCATCTGGAGTATCATCCGCATCAGCCGGAATCGGCAACGCAGAACGCCCACGAGGGTTCTGGGACTGAGATCCCGCTGTTGGAGCAGGATAAATGGTCGATCGCCTGGCTTGTTGAGCAGTTCGCACACTGGCTTAACGGCGGTCCGCCGATGGAAACCAACGTGGAAGACAACCTTCAGTCTGTCGCGTTGGTGTTTGCGGCGATTGAGAGCAGCAAGACCGGGCAGCCCGTGGATGTTCAGGAGTTCTTAACAAAAACCCGTCAAGAGGTGGTGTCGCCTTGACGCCTGTCGATCGTCAGCTCCAAAACTGGGGAGGTTGGTGGGACAGATCGTTTACGTACCACAGTTTGGTTGAGAACGCGTCGGCTGAAAACTGCGAGGCGCGCATGGTCTCCAAAGTCAGCCTGCTGATGCAGCAGTTACCCTGTGAAATGGCCACCGTTCCGTTCAGTGGTGTTCCTAAAAGAACGCCGATCAGCATTGCACCGAAAGTACCGTGACTTACCGCCGCGACGACTTCGCCAGTGCCGCCGAACTCCTGGCGAAACCATCCCGCCGCTTTCAGTGCGTGGCCGTAGCCCAAGGCGGTGTCTTCTTCGACCTGTGGCCACCAGGGGCCGTCAGGCATCTCGTCATTTATAGCCACGCCGTGGAAATTCTTTACTATGTCGGCGACGAGCAGGCTCTCTGGTTCGGGACCGCATGTTTCGTGGATATGCGGATACACCTCAATTGGTAGGCCCAGGCTTTCCCTGATATTTTCTGCGGTCTCTAGCGCCCTTAAATTGGGCTGGAGATCAAGCGCGTTACAGGACCCTTGTGGGGACGAGGGCTGGCGTTTGGTATCTCCAGACCGGCGAGCGACAGGCCGGTGAGTCGACCCTGTTCGTGGCCGAGATCGGTGAGTGCGGGATCTGGATCGCTAGCGCCTAGATTACCTACCGACTGACCGTGGCGAACTATGTACAGATCCATATATGCTCCATACGCGTGAGTTTTGACCGGTTGGTGTGCGTTTCGCCAAAATATAGGTAGAACTCCATGATCAACATCGGTATCGCAGGTTGCCGCCGAGGTGCGTCGTTCGCGACGTCACTCAATGAAGCGGGGTTCAAGCTCCATGCACTGATGGACCCCAAGCCAGACGCTATGGATGGGATGGGTGATGCCCAGGGTGTGAGCCACTCTCACCGCTTTACAGAGTTTGGCGATCTGCTGGTATCAGGCGTAGAGGCTGTGATTGTCGCTTCTCCAATGCCGTTTCACGCCCCTCAAGCTGTTTCCGCGCTTGATCTGGGCGTTCATGTTCTTTCTGAAGTGACTGCTGCGACCTCAATCAACCAGTGCGTGGAGCTCCGTCAGGCTGCACGACGCTCAGACGCTAACTACATGATGGCCGAAAACTGCTGCTACTTCAAAGAGGTGCAGATGGTAGCGGCGATGGTTAGCGCCGGAATTTTTGGGGATGTGTACTACGCCGAGGGGCAGTATCTCCACGCAGTACCCGAGCTCATATTCCCGAAGGATGGATCGGTAAGTTGGCGGGAGAAGTGGCAGATGGGCCGCCGTGGATTGACGTATCCAACGCACTCGTTGGGACCGGTGATTACCTGGTTGGGAGGGCGGGTGGTGTCGCTCAGTTCGAGGGGTACTGGAGCGAGAACCTGGCCCCAAGTTGGTGGCGATAATACCGCTGTGATGTTGTGCCAGACTGAAAGCGGGGCGTTGGCGTCGATAAGGCAGGATTTTCAATCGCACCGACCTGCTGGCCACTACTATCAGCTACAGGGCACGAGAGGGTGCTACGAATCGCCAAAGGGTTTTGGTGATACGCACAAAATATCGTTGGTAGATGCGCCAGATGGTGGTGAAAACAGTTGGAGACCCCTGTCTGATTTCGAGGGTGAATTTCTGCCTCGATTGTGGAAGGAGAGCGAGAACGAGACGTCGCATGCTGGTCACGGCGGTGCCGATTTTCTTGTGTTGAACGAGTTCGCCAAAACCGTTCGCGGTGAAACAGAATCGCCGGTGGATGTCTACACCGCCATAGATTGGACAATGACCGCCCTAATCTCTGAATTGAGCTCAGAACAGGGCGGTGAGCCTATCTCAGTGCCGAACTCCCGCAATGACGAGCTCGATATAGCAGCCGCCAACGAGCGGGAATCGGGCCGTGACGACAGCTAGTCCTGAACAGGCAGACGCGCAGAATCTGAGGCTGCGTGCTCTGGCGGTTCAGGGGTGTTGAACGTTTGTAGATATCTGACCACTCCTGCTGTTGCGGCTGAATCTAGCCCCGATTTCGGTGCCATCCGATGGACGACTGATCGCCACTCAGTGTCTGAGTGTTTTGCTGGCGAGTGAGGCGGGTGGCAGCGGGTCCCGCATTTGAGCTTGTAGACCTCCTGGTCGATCATTTCCGATAGGGGTCTCATCGCCAGACAGCCTGCCACCAGCGCCATCCATGCCAATGCCGCTACCGCTGCCACAGGTCTGTGCCGCTTCATCACTACCACTTGACCGCTGTCTGAAGCCATATCTCGTCGTTTTTCTTGTCGCCACTGCGCAGGTCATACTCACCTTTGATCGCAACGCTCGACGCGGGGTAGTAGGTCAACCCTAGAGCGAGCTGGTCGCGGTCTTTCCAGTCGGATAGCTGACCGAATCTCACTGTCGGCCTCAACTGCGGCGTAACCGCATAGCTCAACTGCGCGAAGAACCCGGAGCCTTTGATGTCCTCTGTGGCTGTCGTGTCTGGCTCTTGAACAAACGAATCGAATTCGCCATAGAACTCAGCTGCGCCCAAAACTGCTCTCAGATGCGCGCCAAACATTGTCAGGTTGTAGTTGTCGTCTTCATCCCACTTTCCCGTGGAGACCGATGCGCCTAAGGATATCCGGTTCATCAACACCGCTTCCAAGCGCCCTCCGATGGTTTTGCTTGCGTTGTTGTCCCTGTATTGGCGTGATCCGCGAATGTTTCCTGGGGCGGAGTTGCCTAGCCCGTTTATTAGATACAGATCGTAGCCCAACGACAGCGCTGGCGTCACAGCAGTAAGGCCGTAGACGTCTACACCGACGTCTTTCCACGCGCTAACACCGATCTCTCTGGCTACATCGGGGCGGGTGACGAGATGGTTTGAGAGCGGCTCGTGGAAATCGTCAAACCGGTTGAACGGTGTTAGGATAGCGCCTATTTTGATGGCCGCAAAACGGTGGACATGAAAATCGAGATAGGCCTGTTCGACGAAGACGTTGTCCCCTTTGCCGCCGTGCTCAAGCTCGAATTCGCCGTAGTAGAAGATTTTCGGGTGTACCTGTCCTACAAAATAGACCGCCAGATAATGGATATCAAACGTCCTGTCGGCAAAATCGTCACCAGAGGCTTTGAACTCGGTATAGAGATAGCCTCCGATGGTCGGCGCATATGAACCCTCGGCCCTCGTCGTGCCAACTGCGACAGCAACCAAAGCCAGTGCGGCAAGCAAAACTGTTCCAATCATGTCTGTAACCTCCCGGGCGGTGTGTAAGATGAAAGAGAAGCAATCTGTGCCACCGTAGTCCTGTTACTGTTGTCCTGTTGGCCCAGAGCTAGTGCCATTGAGACTCATTCTCAATGGCCATGCAAAAAAGCGCTCTATTGCTCTATCGGAGCGCTAGGTGTCTCCATAGGTTCTTCTAACATAGATGTCGTCGGCCACCCTGGCCTCTATCGCCAACTCGGTTTCGCCGAACAGTATTACGAATGCTGGTTTTTTCTGGTGGAGATGGATTGTCGTCCCTGGAACGACGCCCATCGCTGCTAACCTATCGAGTCTGGCATGGGTTTGTGGGCGGATGAAGATGATGCGAACAGTTGCACCGGGGTTGACGCTCGATAGCTGCTGAACCAATGGCTCCACAGAGTGGTCTGATGATGTGCAGCACAGGCCCAGCGGAATCGGCCTACCGTGGGGACAGTTGCGTGGGTGGCCCAAAAACGTGCAGATATGTTCGATCACGTCCGGCCTTAAAAAATGCTCCACATCGCACGCCTGTGATGCCGCTGCGGAGGGCGGGACGCCAATCACTTCCTCCAACAGCACCTCTGCTAGACGGTGCCTGCGGACCAACGACTCGGTCAGTATCCGCCCCTCGTCTGTGAGCGAGACCGAACCTGCGTCACCATCTTCCAGAAAACCTGAGTTCTTCAGCAGTTCGATGGTGAGGTCCGCGTCGCTGAACCCTTCGTGGAGCGACTCGACAGTCGAGGAACCGCCGTCTTCACCGGCTATCCATACGACGATGAGCAGATGGTCGCCGCCGACGGCTGTGGGTTGATTCGCTTCAGTTTCCGACATCGGTCTGCTTCGGCTTTAGAAATCTTGAAAGAAACGTCGCCAGTCGGGCACCTTTTGGGATCTCGTACCCGCAATTGGGGCAGCGAAGCATATTACACCTACCGCCGCCTATCGGGCATCCGTTTTTGCATACACGGTCCGGTTCGACAACGTTCGCTCCGCACCTCGGGCACTCTTCAGATGTCAGTGTTAGGTCTTCCATGACGATCAGATCCCACCGACGAACAGCATTGCGTGGCGGACAAGTCCGCCAACCAGGAACGCAAACGGGAAGATGAACGCCGTCATCCAAATCGCCGTGCCGACGTTCCGCTCTTTGGCGATGATGAAGACATTCGCGATACACGGCACGAAAAGCGTGATCGTCACAAGACTGACGACGGTCTGAATCGGGTCGAGCAAGCCGTCCATATGGAGGACGAGGAGGCCGGCGGCACCGTAGTCGCGTCTCAAGAAACCGATGAGAAACGCCTCGGTGGCTTTTGCCGGAAGACCCAGCCATCCCTGTACCAGGGGGGACGCCATGCGCTCAATGACAGACAGCGCTCCCACCAGATCGAGAACGAAAAGCACTGCGGTACCCAGCATAAACAGCGGAACCACCTCTTTTAGGTACCACTCGACCCTGGCGACGGTCTTGATGACGATATTGCCCATCTGTGGTTGACGGAGAGCTGGCAGTTCCAAGATCAGATCAGACTCTTCGCCTGGAAGAACTTTTGACGCCAGCCATCCAACCAACAGCATAACCACCGCAACGGTTCCTATCCACCACACAGCACCAGCAAGCCCGGTGCCTGCGACCATACCCAGAATAACCCCTAACTGAGCCGAACACGGCACTCCCAACGCCAGAAGGAGCGTCACGATCACGCGCTCCTTGGTGGTGGCGAGAATGCGACTGGTCATGGTTGCCATCGTGTCGCAACCTAGGCCCAACATCATCGGGAGAATCGCTTTGCCGTTGAGGCCCATGACCCGAAAGATCCGGTTTGACATCACGGCCAATCTGGGCAGATAACCGGAATCTTCCAATATGCTGAATACGATGAAAAAAAAGCCGACTATCGGCAGCACGATGGCGAACCCGTAGCTAAGAGCCATCGTGAATTGTCCATAGGGCCCCACCAGAACGTCATGAACGAACTTCAGCGCTATCTGAAACCACGAAAGTGCGACGCCAGCAGGGATTTGGTAATCCGCCCCCAGAACGTCTTTGACCGATTCGGTGATCGGTATCTCGTGAGCCGGTGTTAGAGGTAGGCTCAGCACCCACTCGTTGTCTTCTAATAGGTGGGTGTGGGGGAACTGAAATATCCAATCGACCACGGTGACGGCGGCTGGGGAAAGATAGCGTCCAAAGATCAGCGTCTCCAAGGTGTCCACTGCGGTACCTGCGCCGAGGAGGCCGACGAACCAGAATGTCGCTAACAGCGCCAGACCCAGAACGACCAGCCCTTTTACCGGGTCGGTAGACCAGGAGGCTAAGTGGGTTGCCCAAGACGTGGTCTCCTGGGCGTTTGAATAGCTGACATCGTCCATCAATCTGTCTATCTGGTCCAACCGTGCCTGATTTATCCGCGACGAGATGCGTTCGGTGGACTGGTTTTCAGTTTCGTGGCGAATCCGCTCAATTTCGGCGATGGCGTCAGGTTCGATATTGACTCTTATCCAGTCGTCGTCCCCTGAGAGCCAGGATATGGCCAGCCCTCGTCCGTCGCGGGGCAGATCGTCTGGAAGCGCCGCTGCAATGCTACCAGCAGCAATCTCAATTTCGTCAGGCAGGATCGTCCGAAACGAGCTCTGTTCGGCTTTCAACGCAGCGTTAACCGCCGAATCAACACCGTCGTTCCTTACTGCAACTGAGCGTGTTACAGGCACACCCAGTGCCGATTGGAGTGCTTCGGCGTCGACGAATACGCCCCTTGAATCCGCTTCATCCGACATGTTCAGGGCCAGAGCAAACGGAACTCCCAAGTCTGCCAACTGTGCGGATACGATAAGAGCGCGTCTGGTGTTTTTGGAGTCGGCGACCTGGAGGACTGCGGCGTGTGGTTGGGAAAGCAGGATGTCCCTGGTGACCGCCTCGTCCTCGGACATCGGGACTAGGCTGTTAACTCCAGGGGTGTCTATTATCGTATAGGGTGTGCCACCGAGATCGGTTTTGCCGGTAGCGATTTCGACTGTAGTACCTGGATAGTTGGCGACTGTGACGTAGCGACCGGTGATCTGATTGAAGAAGACCGATTTGCCGACATTGGGATTGCCTACGAGGACAAACGCTCGTTCGGAATCGATTTCGGTTGTCCCGGCGCTGTGCGAATGCATTGGCGTTCTGTTCCTCCCCGCGTCGGTTAGAGGCGGGCGGGAGAAAAGTTCGTGGTCGGGCCCGATCTAAATGCTTACTCACTGGGCCGCTGTAGGCGCTATTGAGAATGAGTCTCAATAGCGCCTCGCATTGAATATATCGGGTGCTTACACACCGTCAACCCCTCCCTGGCGTCTCGACAGACATATTCTTCTACCGGTCGTAGGGTGGCCGATGTAGAACTGGTCCAGCGGGGATCAGTCGCTGATAGGTGGTCAGAAAATGGTGAGTTGGACCATGCGGGATCTCACGCGCACTACCTATTTTTTGTTGAATCAGTGCACGATGGCTACGATGTAAAGCGAGGTGTTTACACACCTCTCCAGAACGGGATTATCGGTCGGTTGGTGTTCGTCTGCTGATCTAAGGCTCACTCCAGATAGAAACAACTGATGGAAGCTGAACAAGGTTAGGTGCCGTTGCGTACGACTGAGGATGGGTGGTGGTGATAGGGTAGCGGTGGTCGAATCGGGCGAAATAGTGGGTGGGGGATAAGCTACATGGATCTGGTGATAGCGTTGCCAATGTGGCCACTTAGACGCCTTTGGCACGACAGTAGAATTCCGAACAGATGTGAGGGGAGTTGCATGCTAGATGTTGGAGTGTTATTCTCTACCGGGTAGGGACCCCCAGGGGGGTGGGGGTAGATGATAGTGAGAGTAGGTGTATTGCTAAGGTCAGGAGTTCGACGAATGGCGAGTCAAACGGCACATCACAGTGCGGCAGCGATGGACGACGATCTGCGCAAAAACCTGAGCGCCAGGCTAAAAGCTGTGGAGGGTCAGGTGAGAGGGTTGAGCCGAATGGTGGATGATGGGAGGTACTGCGTTGAGATTTTGACGCAGGTCTCATCCATCCATGAGGCTCTGCGGGCTGTGGGACGTTCAGTATACCGCAACCATCTTGAGACCTGCGTCACCGATGATATGCAATCAGATTCGACAGATCGGCTAAACAGGCATTACGATGAGCTGACAGCTATCGCCTACCGCCTTGCTAAGTGAGGGACTATGTATCCTGAGATTCTTTCAATCGGCCCGATAACTCTATACAGCTATGGCGCGATGCTGGCTGCGGCGTTTCTTGTGGGCAACTGGCTACTGGGCAGGGAGTGGATGAGGGCGGGGCACACCAATTCCAAAGTGCCAGATCAGATATTGATTGGCGCGGTTGTAGGCGGACTGGTTGGCTCAAAGCTCCTCTACGCATTCACTGAGGGGATCGACTATTTTGTCCGCGATCCGCTGGGAACTCTGTTTAGCGGGGCTGGACTGATTTTTCACGGTGGCCTTGGGTTGGCGATGCTGATTGTCGCCTGGGTGATAAAACGTCACAGCGTAAAATGGTTGGACGTTGCCGATCTAGGTGCTCCTATCATCTTGCTCAGCTACAGCATCGCCAGGATCGGCTGTTTTCTATCCGGCGATGGTGACTACGGCCCCCCGAGCGATCTGCCGTGGGCAATGGCATTCCCCAACGGAACGGTGCCGACGACAGTGCCTGTTCACCCGACCCCGCTCTATGAAGTCGTCGCGTCCACCGCGGTGTTTAGTCTGCTGTGGAGGATGCGGACAAGACCAGCGGTCAGAGGATGGATGGCGGGATGGGCGTTTTTGGCGATCGGCTTGGAGAGAGTCGTGGCTGAATACTGGCGAATAAATGCCGACGTCGGGTGGGGGTTTAGTCAGGCGCAGTGGATCAGCGTTGCGATGGCCATAGCCGGGGCGAGGATGATCTCAACGCGCTGGAAAACCGTCAAAAAACTTCGCCATGGACAGAGCGGGTAGCGGGAGTCAAAGCCATGGAAACGTCGTCATTAGAGTTGACAATGATAGAGGAAGTAGGTGTTCGCGCTGATCTACCTGTGAGTGGGATGCATTGCGCTAGCTGCGCTAACGCGGTTGAAAAAGTGGTTTCCGGTGTCGATGGGGTGATCTCGGCGTCGATCAACCACGCAAACGAGCAGGCGACGGTGATCTACGACCCTGGATCGGTCACCGTCGCTGCGCTCTTGGAGGCGGTAAAGCAGGCTGGATACGGTGTACCCACCGAACAGATCACGCTGAGTGTTGGTGGCATGACGTGCGCATCATGCGTCGCCCATGTCGAAAAAGCCCTCAAAGGGGTGGATGGAGTCGTGGAAACGTCGGTCAACCTGGCGACGGAGCAGGCTCTGGTGACATACGTAGCCGGAAAGACCGATCGCCAGAGGCTGAGTCGCGCAGTGGCTGATGCTGGCTACACGGCGGTTGAGGAAGACGACGAGGTCGATACAGACGCCGTCGCGCCGAACCACAGCCGGCGTTTGGGTGCGCAGCGCCATCAGGAATATGAGCGGCTGCGGTCGAAGGTGATGGTGTCAGCCGCACTGTCGCTGATGATTATGGCGATAGGTATGGGATGGATCGCAGGTGTGGACACGTTGCCGTTTGAGGTGAGGTCGATTCTGATGCTACTGCTGATTTTGCCCTTAGTGTCGTGGGTTGGTGCCCATTTCTATACCGGTGCATGGAAAGCTGCAAAACGCGGCAGTGCGGACATGAATACGCTGGTTGCTGTGGGTACCGGCGCGGCGCTGCTGTTTAGCGTGATTGTGACGGTGGCACCTTGGCTCATCTCCCAGGTTGGGCAGACTCCTCAGGTCTACTACGACACAGCGGCGATGATAATCACTCTCATAGTCTTCGGGAGGATGTTGGAGGCGAAAGCCAAAGCGAAGGCTTCCGATGCCATCGGCGCGTTGATGGAGTTGAGGCCGCCGACCGCCCGCGTTGAAAGAGATGGTCAGGAGCAGGAGGTCGCTATAGATGATGTGGGCGTAGGCGATACGGTAGTGATCAGGCCAGGCAAAAAAATCCCTGTTGACGGAGTTTTGATAAGCGGTCGTTCGGCAGTGGATGAATCGATGCTTACAGGAGAGGCCATCCCGGTGGAGAAAAGTGCTGGCGATGAGGTCGTAGGCGGTTCGATTAACAAGACTGGAAGCTTTACGTTCGAGGCGCTCAAAGTCGGGGCCGATACGGTTCTTTTTCAGATTATTGCTCTGGTCGAAGATGCCCAGGGATCAAAAGCGCCCATTCAGCGGCTGGCCGACAAGATCACAGGTGTATTTGTGCCGATCGTGATGCTCATAGCCTTGTTGACCTTTGCGGCTTGGCTGGTGTTTTGGCCGCCGCCGTCGCTCACTTTCGCGCTGGTCAATTTTGTCGCGGTGCTCATAATCGCATGCCCCTGCGCTTTGGGGTTGGCGACACCAACGGCGATCATGGTGGGGATTGGCAAAGGCGCTGAGGCCGGAATTCTGATCAAGGGTGGAGAGAGTTTGGAGATCGCTGGGAGGTTGGACCGGATCGTATTTGACAAGACCGGAACGCTGACTGAGGGGTCGCCGGAGGTGACTGATCTGATCGCGTTGGGGGATACTACAGAAACCGAACTGCTAGGTTGGGCGGCCAGCGTAGAGAGGTTTTCCGAACATCCGCTTTCAGAAGCGATCTGTAGGCGGGCTGAGGACGACGGTGTGGAGCTCGCCGTCGCAGAGGGTTTTGAGGCGATTCCGGGACGGGGCGTCACAGCCGCCACCGGCGGTCGTGCGGTTGCTCTAGGTAATCTGGCGATGATGCAAGGGATGGGTGTCGAACTGGGCGAGGTTCTTACGCAGGCTGAAAATCTCGCGGAAGATGGAAAAACACCGATGTACATCGCGGTGGACGGGCAAGCGGTGGGGCTCATAGCTGTCGCTGATACTGTGAAATCAGGCGCTAAGGATGCGGTCATCACACTCAAGGAGATGAGGCTCGAGAGTATCATGATTACCGGTGATAACGAAGCCACAGCAAGCGCCATCGCAGCAACTGTAGGTATAAAGACTGTTCTTGCAGGGGTGATGCCCGATCAAAAAGCCAGCAGCGTAAAGAGTCTGCAAGACCAAGGTCACCGTGTCGGCATGGTTGGCGATGGGATCAACGATGCTCCTGCGCTGGCGCAGGCGGATGTGGGGATCGCCATTGGTGGCGGCACCGATGTGGCGATAGAAGCGTCGGACATGACTCTGATGACCGGCGACTTAAATGGCGTTGTTACCGCATTGCGGCTGTCCAGGCGAACGATACTTACGATCCGGCAGAACCTGTTTTGGGCGTTCTTCTATAACGTAGCTGCGATTCCTGTCGCCGCTGGAATCCTATATCCAGCTTTCGGGATATTATTGCACCCGGCGATGGCGGCGGCGGCGATGGCGATGAGCAGCGTCTCTGTGGTGTCCAACAGTCTTAGGCTCAAAAGGTTCAGAGTCGCCTAGAAATCGACGGCCTATGTCGGACTGTGGGTGATTGGACAGCTCGGGATGGTCTGTCGAATGCGGTCGTCGAGTAGGCCTATGGCTCTGTTCCTGTGACGTAATTGGTCTGCTCTGTCGCTTTCCCCTATGTGTTCCAACGTCTCTCTGTTTCTGAGTAGCACTACCTCTTGTTGTGGTTGCACGTTCCGCGACTGATCTGCTCATCTCGTGCAAAGAATGAATGGCCTGTTTGACCCCTCCAAACAGCGAGTGATCGGCATCCCGATTGCACCGGCTAGATTGACTGTGGACCGCTCCAGTTCCATTGCCCCTCAAACAGTGCTCCATCTGTTGGCCACCGATAGCGTTCGCTTTTCAACTGCCCTAAACGGAGTTGACAGCGTTTCTAAAAAGCTGAAGGCCGTCGCCCTCTGGCTTGATCCCATCCCTGGTCCAGTTGGGATGCTGAGTACCATCAACGTGCCGTTCAGGGTGTGGCATCATCCCCAGAATCCGCCCAGTGGGATCACATACCCCAGCTATATGATCCTGCGAACCGTTGGGATCGGCGGGATAGGATGGTTTGCCGCCTCCCTTTAGAGAGTAGCGGAACACCACCTGGTCCGCCCTATTGAGAGCCGCCAGATCTTCTGCCGAACGAGTGATGAACTTTCCTTCAGCGTGGGCAACCGGGAAATAGACTGGTGGTTTTAGGCCTACGGTCCATGGACATACAGAGCTTGCAGGTTGGAGCCACACCCACCTTCCTTCGAACTTACCGGATTCGTTGTCAGTGAGCGTCGCGCTCCGCTCATCACCATCGTTTCCAGGAAGTAGCCCTGTCTTCACCAGCACCTGAAAGCCATTGCAGACGCCGATGCCCAAACGGTCTTTCGAGAAGAAACTGCGCAGCGCGTCGCCTAAGCGATGTCTTAGTTCATTGGCGAGTACCAGCCCTGCTGCGACATCGTCACCATAGGTGAACCCCCCAGGGATTCCAAGAATCTGGTAGCGTTCCAGGTCGCTGGGCGACTCTATGATCCTGTTTATGTGAATCAGGTCTACATCGGCTCCCGCCAACCCAAAGGCGTGGACCAACTCCTCATCGCAGTTGCTTCCTGCGGACCTTAGCACTAGCACTTGCGCTTTCATCTATGTCTGTCCAATCCTGCTTGGTTTCTGTCTGCGTGTTCCGAATGAGGCTAAACGGATCTCAGCGGTGCCTGCCACGCCTCTTTTAGATCGAAAATATCAGCTGCAACGACCGTTTTGCCCCTGGTGCCAACAACGGCTAGACTGTCGCTGTCGTTGGTATCGCCCATGTGCGAAAACGGGAATCCTGACAGGGTCGCCTCAAAACAGTTGCGATCGTTCGGAGCTATCTCGACGATAAACCTCGTTGGCGACTCACTGAATAGAAGATGGTCGTCTCGGTCGGTGGAGTCTGAAGAGACCACTCTCGCCAAATCCACATCCACACCGATCTCCCCGGCAAAAGCCATCTCCGCTATAGCGACACCCAATCCACCCTCAGAGCAGTCGTGACACGCTCTGACGAGTCCGTTCTCTATCGCGCCAGTCAACGCATCCATAATCTGCGGAGCACGCTCCAGATCGACTTGTGGAACATCTGTTCCCAGCTCGTTGTGGAGCATATAGTAGTGCGATCCGCCCATCTCGTCCCTTGTGTCGCCAACGATGTAGACGAGGTCGCCTGGGGCTTTGAAATCCATCGACACAGCCAGTCTTGCGTCATCCATCACACTGACGGCGGAGATGAGGAGCGTTGGAGGAATGGCGATGGTGCTGTCGTCGGTATTGAACTCGTTGTAGAAGCTGTCTTTGCCCGAAATAAACGGTGTCTCGAACGCTAATGCTCCGTCATGGCAACCTTTGGCAGCCCTGACGAACTCGCCCAATCGCTGGGAGTCCTCGGGGTTGCCCCAGCAGAAGTTGTCCAGAATCGCGGTCCGATCGCGGCGTCCACCGACCGCAATTATCTGCCGCACCGCCTCGTCGATGGCCAGGGTAGCCATATGATACGGATCAAGCAGGCCGTAATGTGGGTTGATGCCGTTGGAGATCGCGACGCCTTTGTAGGATGACAGCACAGGGCGGATTACCGCCGCGTCTGAGGGGCCGTCGTTTGATGCACCCACAAGCGGTTTGATTACTGATGTGCCCTGGACTTCGTGGTCGTACTGCCTGATTACCCACTCTTTGCTTGCTATGTTCTCGGTGGACAGAAGCGAACTGAGCGAATGTGTCAGGTCGCCCGGTTGATCCAGATGTGAATCGCTTGATGTAGCCGGAGGTGCCCAGACAGCTTTTCGCACCGTCTGTGGCACGCCATCGTGGAGAAACCCCATCTCCATGTCCGCGACCTGTACCCCCTGATACCGCAGCACCAACCGCCCGCTGTCCGTGAAACGCCCGATTGGTGTCGCCTCCACATCCTCTGAGTCGAACAGGTTGAGAAGCTCGTCCAGCTTGTCGGTTGGCACGGACAGAACCATCCGCTCCTGCGCTTCGCTAATCCATATTTCGGTGTAGGTCAAACCGTCGTATTTAAGTGGCACCGTCTCTAAATCCACCTCAGCACCGCACTTTTCTCCCATCTCGCCTACTGCCGACGAAAGGCCACCAGCGCCGCAATCGGTGATGCCTTCATACATCCCTAAGTCTCGCGCCCGCAGAAGCACATCGAGCATCTTCTTCTCGGTGATGGGGTTGCCGATCTGCACGGCGGTGGACCAGATGGTATCTGCGTCAGAATCGAGGTCGGCTGATGAGAGAGTCGCGCCGTGTATCCCGTCCCGGCCAGTGCGCCCTCCAACGACAACTATCACCCGGTCGGGGTTCACCTCTTTGTTTTCGGTACCCACCGGCATGATCCCCACGGTGCCGCAGTAGACAATCGGGTTGCCCAAATACCCCTCATCAAACAGCACAGCCCCGTTTACTGTGGGGATACCCATACGGTTGCCGTAGTCCCTCACGCCACCTACCACACCCCTAAACACCTGGCGAGGATGCAGAACGCCTTCGGGAAGGTTTTCTCTCGGAAAGTCAGGCGGGCCGAAACAGAACACGTCAGTATTAGCTACCGGCTTTGCCCCAAGTCCGGCTCCCAAGATGTCGCGGATAACGCCGCCGATACCGGTTCCGGCTCCGCCGTAAGGCTCCACGGCAGAAGGATGGTTGTGGGTCTCGACTTTGAAGCAGAGATGCCAGTCGTCGTCGAACTCAACTATTCCTGCGTTGTCCACAAAAACTGAGACGCACCACGGCAGATCGAGGTCAAACGTCGCCTTGACCACGGTGTGTTTCAACAGGTTGTCGATCACTTCGCCTTCGTATTCGATTTTTCCCTTAAATGTTTTGTGGACGCAATGCTCGGACCAGGTCTGCGCAAGAGTTTCAAGCTCGACATCGGTAGGGTTGCGGCCCAAGCCCGAATAGTGATCGCGGATGGTCTGCATCTCTATCAGGTTGAGCGACAGTCCACCGTCTTTGCTGATAGCCAGGAGCGTCTGGTCGTCTGCGTTCAGCAGATCAACCTGCCGGACTTTGACATCTGTTCCAGAATCCCGGCCCGCAGAGGTCTGTCCGGCATCTCCTGGCAGCACTTGGTGCTGTATCACAGGGTTCATAAGGAACTGCTCGACAAAAAGGGCGGCCTGTTGCTGCGAAAGACTGCCTGTAAAGCGGTAGCGATGTCCGGTGCTCACCGACTCCAAACCTAGGAGACCCATGTCGGAAACCGCCTTGAGGACGCTGTTTTCGACAGGGTCGGTGACGCCTGGGTTGTAGCCCACCTCTACGGATGTTTCGTTCGACTTCTGTTTTTCAGGCGCGGCGCTGTCCGACACGCTCGCCGAGTCCACTACCGGATCGCAAAGAAGCTCAGTGACGACGCGGTCGATGTCGGCTCGTCCCAGAGTACCGTTAAGGCGGTACATCCGGTCTATCTGAACACCGGAAATCCCTCCAACGCCGGTTTCGGAGGCGTCACGGAGAATCGCGGAGGCTTTGGGGTCGGTTAATGGGTCCTTTAGGGCAACGGCGACTGTCCAGATCATCAACTCGAACCTTTGGAAGGGGGTAGGCAGAAAGCGAATATAAATGTGAGAATTTGAGGCTCCAAGGTCAATGTTTGATCCTAATTTTGAGCGCTTTCGCACTTGACAAACTGCAGACAGATGCTAATCTTCTGTTATTGGGGGCAGCGCACCTCGTCAGGGGAGGCAGCAACGGCACAGGGAGGATCAGCGGTGCGAACGACGACGATGAGCCTCAGCAGGCGGTCAGGGGTAATCATCGCGCTTATTGGCGGCTTCGCGATTTCGTGCCTCAACGGGGGTGTCGGCCCGGTTGAGGAGGAAGTCGACGACTCGAAAGACGCTCCGGTTGCAACGCATGCTATCGTAAGGTTCGAAGCGCGGGGTCTCGCAAATGTCTACACGACTCTGAAGGGCGCAACTGTCGAGGTCCAGTCCAGCGGGCAGACGGATACTATTTGGGTCATTGAGGCTGACCAGCCCGCTCTGCTGGACACGATCGGGCTGCTGCACGTAGCCAAGGAATACAGCATCTTGCTGCGCAAGTCAGGATACAGCGGAGGGCCACTGAGTTTCACGTTGGCTGACATCAACTCCGCGCAGCTGGAGCTGAATATCTACCGAATCATAAAGAGGCCTTACGGGGCGATCAAATTCCGTAGGGCAGAGACTTGAGGGTCCCCATCCCCGCTGAGCTCAAGCACGACTTCGCGTTCTCTTTCTAACACAGGCCGCCGTGACCAGTTTGGAGCGGTTGTCTGGCATGCACACGCTCGAATATTTGAGGTTGAACGACACGCCGGTCACTGACATTACCGCTATCTGCCCACTCGTACGATCGGGACTGTCAGTGTTTGGAAAGGACGTGTCGATCTGCCAGTAGCGATCAACTCTTCACCGAATATGTCCATTCGGTCTTTTTGATTTCGCCGGGCTGTAGGTGCCGGTCTACCGGCCAGGTCGCTCGGTGATTGTCGTCTACAAGGCCGATCTTCTCCATGGGAATCGGCTCGAATCCCAAAGCGTAGGCTGGGGAGTCGTCTTCTAGCTGGTAGTTGTCGTTGGGTGGATCGACAAAGAGCGGGTCGGCTATCACTGAGCGCTGATCGAACCCCATCTGAAACCACTCCTCCCCAGCGATATGTCGCATGTCGTCGGTGAGATATGTTTTTAGGTGAATCCGCACATCCTGACCCTCGTGCCAGATCACGTTGCTGTCCACCAGGGTCGATGCGGTGTCCATGTCGATCATGTGCCACGCCACAGCGGTCTCAGGTTTTTCCTCCAGATGGCTCATACCTCTGATGTCATCGCGGGCGTATACAACGACGTTGCGAACGATCCGGTTGCGCTGCGGAAGGCGAGGGGTTTCCAGTGTTGTTGTGATATCTGGATAGCGCTGGCTGTAGGGCGGCTGTTTGTAGTTCATGCTCTCCAGCTTTTCGGTCATGGATGTCATGACCCCTTTTTCAGTGTCTGGAAAGAAGAACTGATCCCATCTTGCGTCTAGGTGCACCGATGGGTATGACTCGACGATGATGTTGTTCTCGACAACGTTGTCTTTGCCTCCGCCGATCATGACGGCTGCCAGCGCGCATCGGTAGAAGATGTTGCCAAAGACGTGAGTGCCACTAGCGCAGTCGTCGAGGTAGACCGCCCAGACGTGCCGTGGCCGCTCGTAGATGACCTCTCCATTTTCGGCGACACTCTCTTTGGCTAGGCCGTAGCCATACAGGTCATGGAAACAGTTGTACCGCACCACGTTGCCCCGCTCGGACCAGTCGCGCCCCAAGTAGAATGCGCCTGCGTCCTGCACTTCGGAAACGACATTGTGGATCTCATTGTATTCGATTAGATGGTCGTTGCCGGATAGTAGGATAGCGTTATGGGGCGCGTGGTGGATCAGGTTGTGGACGATCCGGTTGCCGCACCCGGTGATATTTACCGCCGCGTTGTAACATTTCGCCAGACGTGAATAGTGGTGGATATGACAGTTTTCGACGCTGTTGTTACCAGGGGTGAGGCTCGGACGGTCACCGCCTGAGAGCATCACCCCACCACGACCGGTTTGGGTGATGTCGCACCCTCGTAGGGCGTTGTTCGTGCCGCCATCAATCTGCGCTGAGAACCCACCGATGTTGCTGATACCGCTTTTTGAGATCGTGTTGTTTGATCCACCGGTGATCGTGACCATATGAGAGCGGCTGTGCTGGAAAGTTAGCCCCTCGAAAACAACATGGCTGGTGTGTTCAAGTGAGATTACATGGTCCAGATATGAGATTACAACGCTGCCGTTGCTGATCGGTTTGGGAGGCAAGAAGAACAGCGTATCGGTATTGCGGTCGAAATACCACTCTTTGGGTGAATCCAGAGCTTCAAACACCCCTCTTATATAGAACCTGCGCCCGGGCTGAAGGTCGTAGCGGGTTCGGTCTTTGAGTGTAATAAGCGAGTTTTTTGGGTCTATGGATTCCACGCCTATAAACTGATCGGCCCAGTCGTAGTTGGGAAAGATGTGGACTTGCGCGCCTTCGGTATCTGTCCAGGACGACGGTGTATCTCCAGCATAGTGGAACTGGGTGTAGGTGCCCTCTTTTGGGATGCCAGATATGTATGCCCACTGGCCATCATAGGGGTCGCTTGCGTCGTGGCTGGGCCAACGGGCCAGGTCCATCCGCTCGTCGTCGAAGAACAGCTCGAACGGCTGAATAGGATCGGTATGTTCTGACGCCAGACGATGGAGCCCCAGTGACGACACGTCCGCCTGCTGGACATCTCCACTACCTGCCCCAAAGTCGCTGACTTCCCGCCCCCCGGAAAGTATCACACCGCCGTCACCTGCCGAACGGTAGATGATCGGTGCATCGTCACTACCAGAATCATCGCCGAACAGCCGAAATGTGTCATTTAAGTAGTAAGTGCCCGAATGAATCACGACTGTGATCGCGCCAGTTGGTGGGTTTGGATGTTTCTTAAGTAAGCGAATCTCGTCCCTTGCGCGCTCCAACGTGGCGAATGGTTCGTCTTTTGTGCCGGACGCCCCGTCATATCCGTTGGTTGCGATGTGAAGCTCTACATCAGCCATCGTTACGCTCCTCTAAGTCAGATCAACGAACCGGTCTATCGCTGCGGCGACGCCACTTTCGTTGTTGGAAGGTGCTATCCAGTCAGCTACGGTTTGAGCTTCAGTTGGACCGTTGGAAACCATCACTCCTACGCCTGCCCAAGACACCATCCCCATATCGTTGAAGTTGTCACCTATAGCGAGCACTTCTTCTTGGGCGATGCCGAGGTGGTCGGCGAGCCTAGCCAGAGCCGACTCCTTGCTGACACCGCAACTATACACGCCTAGCAGGCTTGAATCCGCTCGTGCGCCGCTGCGGTTGGGGATGCCGATTAGGTCAGGGTCTTGGGACAGCTCGTCAACCACCCGTTCAACTTTCTGGTTTTCGTCGAACGCTTCGAGCTGCGAGACCGGATGCTGGAGCGCATGAGCGAGGTCGTTGAGGTAGATTATCTCGTTGCCATATTTCCTTCTGAACCCCAAAAAGAACTCGTCAGGCTGTTCGGTTTTGTGACACCAGATACGGTGCGAGTTGGGGTGAACACCGCATATAACGGGTGAGATACCGGCGTTAGTCACCACTGAAAGCGCTCGAATTGCCGCAGTGGTTGGAAGTACTTGAGCATCCAGGATTTCGTCTGCCGCGTCGAGCGTGAGCGCGCCGTTCTGGACGATCATCGTGAAGCCTTCACCAACATCTTTGGCGACAGAGGCCGCAGAGAGTCGGTCGCGTCCGCTGCACAACGCCACCGTGATCCCGCGCTGCTGAGCAGCGGCAATGGCGCGAACATTTGCGCCAGGGACAGTGCGGTCGTCGCCGAGGAGCGTTCGGTCGATGTCCATGGCAATCATACGCGTTGTGTCTTGTTTGGGCACTGGACTATCTTTCATAGGTCATTTCGCCAATTGGGCACCGAATTTCACCAGCCGAGTGAGCTCTACGCTAGGATATGCCCAGAACATGGTAACACAAGGGGGCCGGTAATGTTGCGTTCAGCCATATTAGCTGTCGGTGTGTCTATTCTTGCGAGCGCAGCCCTCGCCGATGCGGACGATTACGAGCATATCGCATATGGACCTAGGATGTCACGGGCGTCCCTAATCGGTTTTGAAGCTGGCTTTACGCATTTTCCCACCGATTCGCTCTATTTTGCCTCTGCATACACGCTTACCGGACTGATAGGCTACGGGTTCACGCCCAAGCACAGCGCATACATTGAGCTTACGGGAACGCCGTCCTACGTCAAAGTGGGCGACGATGCTAACCGCGGTTCTGTCGGGAGTTACTACTATGGGCTGCGGTACCAGTTTACGCTGCTTCCCATGGCTGATTTTACCCCTACGGCTCAGTTGGGCGTTGGTCAGGTTCACATCCGTGTCGAGTACCGCCACGGTGAGAAGATAAAGCAGACCAGTTCCGCTTTTTCTCTAGGGTTGGGTTTTCAGTACCGTTACGACGACGCCATCGGATTGGCGCTGGGTTACCGGCTGATTAGCAGCAGCAATGACGCCATCGACACCAAGCCCGACATTGATCCCTTCGGTGCGCTTGTGATCGGAAAAGTCCCTGGGCGAATTCTTCAGGGCATTCTGGGATTTCGGATCGTTGGGGCGTTCTAGGTTTGATTCGTCCGAAGCGCCCTGCCAGCCCATCACTATCATACCCAATGTCACCAGCACCGCCCCTGTTAATCGCCTGACTGCGAACCCTTCGCCAAACAGCCACACCCCAGCGGCGGCTCCAAAAACCAGGCTTACGTTTCTCGCCGCCACCACAATCGCCACATGGCTGAGTTGAAGGGCGTAGAGAACGAGCACATAAGCCAAAAAACTCCCAAACCCAGCCAACAACGCTCGGACCCCCTCCAGTCGCCACGCCTCTTTGAGGCGTTTGCTGTGACCGGAACGCATAAGCCATACGCTCTGGACTATCCACGCTGTCGTCATCTCCACTGGAGCATAGGTTGTCGGCGTCAGATACTCGACACCGCGGCTATCGACCAGGTGATATCCGGCGATGGAGATCCCGGTCAAAACTGGAAGCGCCAAGTACCTCAGTTCGATAGAAGATGACTGTCCCGACCCAACACCTGTCGCCACCGATGATGCCAGACCCACACCTAGCAGCACGATCCCGATTCCCAAAATACCGCCCCATGAGACCGGTTCGTGCAGCAGCCAAAACCCTCCAGCCAACGCCAGAACAGCGCCAATACCCCGGCTGACCGGATATGCCAAAGCCAAAGCCAGGTGGCGGTAGGCCAGGGTCAGCGTAATACTATATGCGCCAATCAGAACACCGCCGCCGGCCGCAAATCCGAATCCGATATAAGGCGTAGTGCCGTCCCACGCCTGATATATTGTCAGTGGGAGCATCAGTGGTCCGCTGGCCAGCAGCATCCACCACATGAACGCTTCCTGGTGAAAAGAGCGTTTGAGAAGTGTGTTCCACGCTGCATGGATGAAGGCGGAGAGGGTAACAAGCGATAGGGCTGTCAACACTGGGATAGAAGCCGGTTCTAAGAGCGAAGGGCTGTCGATTGTTCGGCGAACTTCTTGGGGGTAGATTTTGCAGCCCTGGGTCGTATAAGTTTATGCCGCCGCCGCCAATTTTCAAACGATAGGGGCATCGTGCCAAGCTGGTTGCCATATCTCCATCCGATCTGGCAGACGTTCGTCCTGGCGTTGGGGATTTACGTCCTTCGCATAGGGTTTATGTTTGCCGCGCCGCCTGACATCTGGGCGGAAAGGAGTTTTAGCCGCTCCCAACTGAGGCGGAAACACACCAGGCTGGCGCTGTGTTTTTTGGGGGTGGTTGCCATCGGTTCTGTCGGCGGTGTTGTCGAGATCGTCTGGGTGCGCCAACTGGCACCGTTGGACTCAGCCCATGGGCTTTTTGCCGTGACCAGTGTGGCGCTGTTTGCCCTGACGAGATTTTTTGGGGCGCGTCTGAACAGCAGAGTTGGTGACAGTGCTGCGCGGGAGCTTCATCGGTTTTGCGCTGCGCTGGCGATGTTGGCAGCCCTGGGTTCGGCTGTGTCCGGGTTCGCTCTGTTGCCGTAGGCGAGCGTTGGGCGTACCGTCTCCTGTTGAGGTTCTCCCCGGTATTTTTTTCGATGAGCTGACAGGTTGATGCCAAAAAATATGCAGGCAGCGCTTGTCTCGCTGTGGTTCATAATCGCGGTATCGGCGGCCCAAACCGGGTCGATTGCAGTGGGGGACTCGTCACTGCCGATGCTGTCTATAGGCAGTGAAACACCGGTCTACTTCGTCGTGAGGACGTTAGGTGACCAGAGGTATTTTCTTCGGGACGAGTGTGGGCCCCCAAGGCGAAGGCAGAAGCTTATCTCTCGCTCGCCGCGTCCTGTTGTTACAAGTTTCTTCGCGACATACTGCGAGCCGTGCAAAGAGGAGATTCCTCACCTTGAGAGGTTGTCGCAGAAATGGGGCGACAGCGTATCGTTTCTGCTGGTGGATTTCAGGGAGCCTGAAAGGGTGGTGGAGAGTTTCGTTGACAGCATAGGCACGTCGATTACGATCCTGATCGACCGCTACGGCAAAGCGGCGGAAAGGTTCCTGGTAAACGTGATTCCAACGCTGGTGATCTTGGATCACTGTGGCTATTTAGCGCTATACCAGAGGGGCCAGGCTGACGATATGGACAGCTTCTTTGCCGACATGGATAGGATGCTTGAGGGTTTGGTAGCTAGATCGCGATCGGACCAAGAGCAGGCCCTATGTCCGTGGGTGAAAAACTGACTCGCTCGCCATAAAGAACTCGGACTGCGTTTCCAGCCCATCCGAGATCTGTCGGCAGATCAGACCCCTGACAGACGACAACCACTAATTCCAGAAAAAGAGAAGGTAGGAACAATGAGCATCACCACCAGACCAGCCCAACGGTTGACCAAACTACCCCCATATCTTTTCGCTGCCATTGACGATCTGAAAGCAGCAGCGATGGAGAAGGGGGTTGATGTGATTTCGCTGGGTGTAGGCGACCCCGTCGAACCGACTCCATCACATATCATTGAATCGCTCAAAGAAACTGTGTACGAGCAGTCAAACCACCAGTACCCCTCCTATACCGGGATGATGGACTTCAGGGCGAGCGTCGCTGATTGGTATCAGTCGAAAGCTGGCATCAACCTGGACCCAGCCTCTCAGGTGATAACCCTCATCGGTGCCAAAGAGGGGATCGCCCACATGCCCTACGCGTTTATCGATCCGGGTGATGTCGTGTTGGTGCCCGATCCTGCCTATCCGGTCTACAACAACGGCACTGTGATGGCGGGGGGAACGCCTGTGGCCATGCCGCTGTTGGAAGAGAATGGTTTTCTGCCTGACCTCTCACTGATCGACCCTAAAGCCGCTGACGCAGCCAAAATCATGTGGCTCAACTATCCTGGAAATCCGACAGCGGCCACCGCCACCACCGAGTTTTTTGAGGAAGTGATTAGGTTCGCAGAGAAACACAATATCGTGGTCTGTCACGATGGAGCCTACACCGAGGTGACTTTTGACGGTTACAGAGCGCCAAGTTTCTTGGAGGTCGATGGTGCTGTGGATGTGGGTGTAGAGTTTCACTCGCTCTCAAAGACCTATAATATGACCGGCTGGCGGATCGGTTGGGCCGCTGGCAATGCGGAGGTGATCGACGGACTGGGCAAGGTCAAGACCAACATCGATTCAGGGGCGTTTCAGCCACTGCAGTTTGCTGGAATTGAGGCTTTGGAGGGCAATCAGTCGTGTGTCGCCGAGCAGAACGCGATCTACCAGCAGAGGCGCGATCTACTTGTGGACGCTCTTAATTCCATGGGGCTTTCGGTCGATCTGCCCAAAGCGGCGTGTTACGTCTGGTGTAAAGTCCCAGATGGGTATACATCGGGTGATTTCACTGCGCTTCTAATCGAAAAAATCGGGGTAGTCACGACACCTGGAGACGGGTTTGGGCCCTGCGGTCAGGGCTACATACGTATGACCCTGACGGTCGAAACCGATCGTCTTTCTGAGGCGGTGGATCGGATGAGAACTCTGTCGTTCTAGATAGTTGCACGGTATGCCGTCTGCCTGACAGAGATCGCTGCTTTTTACCGCCTATCCAATCCCAGGGCTTTAGGGTGCTTACAGAAGTCGTCGTTAGGGTGTTCTCTTTGTGATTGAGAGGCAGGGATATAGATCATGAACTATTTTGAGGAGCGTGACGGTGTGTTCTGCTGCGAGGGGATCGACCTGCGGGAGATCGCAGAGGCGGTGGGCACGCCATTTTATGTATACAGCTACAGGACGCTCGTTAGGCACTGTCGGGCGATTGACGGCGCGTTTGGCGAATACGATCATCTGACCTGTTTCGCCATGAAAGCCAACTCCAACCTTGCGATCCTAGATATCGTCGGCAAGGAGGGGTTGGGTGTCGATATCGTATCCGGCGGTGAGCTGTTCCGCGCGCTGAAAGCGGGAATCGATCCAAAAAAGATAATGTTCAGCGGTGTAGGCAAATCTGAGAACGAGATCGGGTTCGCTCTCAAAGAGGGCATTCTCTGTCTTAATGTGGAATCTGAGGCCGAGCTTAAAACCGTGGACAGAGTGGCGCGTGACCTAGAACTTACGGCACCGATCGCGTTAAGAATCAACCCGGATGTGGACCCGAAAACACACCCCAAAATAAGTACCGGTCTCAAAGCCGCCAAGTTCGGTATTCCTCACCAGATGGCTCTTTACGCCTATCGCAAGGCCGACAGTCTGCCTGGGTTGAATGTGATCGGCATCGACTGTCACATCGGCTCGCAGTTGACTACAGTAGCGCCGTTTGTGGAAGCAGCAGAGAGGCTGCTGTCACTTATAGAGCAGATTCGTGGTGCAGGGATTAAGATCACACTCGCCGACATAGGCGGGGGGTTGGGGATCACCTACGACGCTGAGACTCCGCCGACGCCGGATGAGTGGGGTCAAGCGGTTGGGGAGATTCTGTCGCCTGCCGGGCTTACTATCGTCCTGGAGCCGGGAAGATCCATCGTCGGCAACACCGGTGCGCTGGTGACGAAGACGTTGTACCGAAAAACCAACGAGACCAAAGAGTTTGTAGTGGTAGACGCGGCGATGAACGATTTGGCGCGCCCCAGCATGTACGACTCCTACCACGAGATCAGGCCGGTTGTCACCCATACGGACGACCGGAATATCACCGCAGACATTGTCGGCCCGATCTGCGAGACCGGTGATGTTTTGGCCCGCGATCGCACCATAGCAGAACCGTCGGCAGGCGATCTGCTGGCGGTGATGAGCGCCGGGGCTTACGGTTTCGCCATGTCTTCGACCTACAACTCGCGACCGCGTGTGCCTGAAGTACTGGTGATGGGAGACCGGTGGGAAATCATCCGTGAGCGCGAGACCTGGGATGACCTGATCGCTGGGGAGAGGGTCGTGGATAACACCGAGGATTTGAGGGTTACCCTGGACGCGTGATGATTACCGACCTTGGACATAGTATCAAGCGCCTCGACGCCGATATCCGCTCGGGGAAAGTTGCAGGCGACGAGATCGCTTCGACTCGGGTGCGGATGTACCGAGGTTTTCTGAACCGTGAGCGCGAGCGGCTGTGGTATGAGCATCAAAC
This sequence comes from uncultured bacterium, assembly GCA_964627605.1. Classification (GTDB taxonomy): domain Bacteria; phylum Latescibacterota; class MWCZ01; order MWCZ01; family CAZVGZ01; genus CAZVGZ01. The sequence goes on from CAZVGZ010000015.1 coordinate 45,288, forward strand.
CGGGGCACGGGGTCGGCATGTAGTGAACCAATGGACCGCCGTTGTAGACGCAGTTATAGCTGAGGCCTACCGCATGTTCTTGCTGGACAGCGATGGGGACGCGCCACCGATGTCGCTGGTGGCGGTGGGTGGCTACGGCAGAGCTGCGCTTAATCCGTGGTCGGACATCGACCTCCTGTTTCTTTTTAGAGACCGGGCGCATCAACAGTCGCCTATTGCCAGGGACATGCTCCATCTGCTCTGGGATTTGGGCTTTGATCTGGGGCACAGTACCAGGACAGTGGAGGAGTCGATCAGTCACGCTGCGATAGATCCCATCGCGCGCACCGCCCTGTTGGGCAGCCGTCGGCTGACCGGCGACGAGGGGCTGTTCGATCAGCTGACTGAGAAATTCCACGCAGCGTTTTTGGGGAACAAAGGCCGGACGATGGCTGAGGAGCTTTTGGCTCGCATGAACCATCGTCGACGCGAGCACGGTCGCTTCGTACAGATTTTGGAGCCGGATCTGAAGGAGTCCACAGGCGGTTTGCGGGACGTGCATACTCTTCAGTGGGTTCTTCAAGCTCGCAGGGGAGCTACTCGGCTTGAGGCGCTTTTGGAGCGCCGCTACCTGTCCAAGCGTGACCTGAGAGTCTTAGAATACGCACTCGATTTTCTCTATCGCGTGCGAAACGATCTGCATTTCCGCCAGCAAAAGAAACAGGATAGGCTGGAGTTGAGCCTTCAACCGGAGGTGGCGGCGTCGTTGGGGTTTGAGGATGACGCCTTGGCGCTTGGTGTCGAGCATTTTATGCGCCAATACTATTTGGCGGCCAGGGACATAGAGTTTTTGACGGATGGTGTCTGCCACGAGATGACCCGTCATGTGCCGCGCCATGTAAGAGCGGCTGACAAAGTACGTCGCAAGGCGTTGGACGACGGCACGTATCTTGTCAGAGGCAAGATGATGGTCCCGGCCAAGTGGAAAGCGTTTTTCGCTGACGACACAAAACGGCTGATGAGTATCTTTCGGCAGTCGCAGGTGTTCGACGCGCCTCTTAGTAGGACTGCGATTAGGGCGATCCGGTCCAGCCTAAAGCTCGTTGGCGATGACTTTCGCCGTGATCCAGGCATGTCCGCGCTGTTCCTCAAAATATTGGGAGACACCCAGCGATTGCCCCGCGTCTTGAGGCTGATGCATCGCGTCGGGTTTCTTGGGGAGTACCTGCCGGAGTTTGGTCGATTGACAGGTCTGGTGCAGCACGACCTATACCACGCCTACACAGCTGATGAACACACGCTCTACGCCATCGAGAAAGCGTGTGACCTGTCTGATGGTACTGGCGAAAGCGGCTTGGGAACCAAGGTTCTGGGGGAGATCGCCCGCCCGGCACTGCTCCATCTGGCGTTGCTGCTACATGATGTTGGGAAGTCAGGTGGTCCTGGACATCCAGCAAGGGGGGCGGAGATGGCGGTGGCGGTTGGTGGGCGGCTGGGGCTCCCCAAAGATCAGATTGATCTGGTGATGTCCGTCATCGCCGAACACCTGCTCTTGAGTCATGTCTCCCAGCGGCGAGATCTCGACGACCCGGCGCAGATGGCTCAACTTGCCGAATCTGTGCCTGATCCAGATATGGCACGGCTGCTCTATGTCCACAGCTGGTGCGATATGCAGGCTACCGGGCCGGAAGCTGCGTCTGGCTGGAAAATGTCTCTGCTTGATACCTTGTATCTGCGGCTTTTTGACTATCTGACCAGCAGCGACACAGGCGCGGCTGGAAAGCACGATCGCGCACAGGCGTTTGACGCTTTGCTTGCTGATGCTATCGGCTCAAAAAGAGCCCAAAAGCATCTTGATGGGCTTCCGGTGCGCTACCGCTTGACCTACACCGCGGACGAGGCCGCAGCCCACGCCGCCGCCGCCGATGCCCTCGGCCAAAAGCCCGCCGTGGCGCAATGCTCGGTCGGGGAACCGACCTGGCAGATTGTGGTGTGTGCCCAGGATTGCCCCGGCCTGTTGACGACAATTTGCGGTGTCCTGACAGTCCACGATCTTAACATACATCGTGCTGAAGCGTTCACCCGAAGCGACGGTGTGGTGTTGGACCTTTTTCAGGTCACTCTTTCTTCTGGTGCCGCGACAAGGCCGACGCTCTGTATGGATCTGGAGGAGGTTCTTGCTGCTGTGTTGGTGGGTGGGGCCTCGTTGGAAGAGATGATGGAGCGGCACCGAAAGCGATGGGCCAGACGCAAGATACCCCCGCCGACGACCGGGGACAAGATTATTTTGGACAACGGCGCTTCACAGGCCTACACTGTGGTGGATGTTTTCACAGATGACCGAATAGGGTTGCTCTACGACGTCAGCCGGGTGTTGTCGAAAGAGGGCGTTGACATTCATACCGCCCGCATCGGGACTGATGGAGACCGTGCCGCTGACGCTTTCTACGTCACCGACCTCAGCGGATTGAAGGTGGAGGAGCGGGAGAAGGTGGAGTCAATTCGGAGGGCGCTTCTCGACGCGCTGTCAACCGATCGAGTTCAGGGGTGACTGGTGTCCCATTACAAAAAAAATCTTTCAAAAATTCCGGGGGTCACTTGACAACCCTCGCATGTAGCGCTATCTTAGCTGTGTCGAGGGCTGCCACACCGCATCGTGTAATCAGCCAAAGCGGCGCGCCCTCGGGACCTCTTCCGGCAATCTCCCATTAGGAATGTCGATTCACTGCGTCGAGTTCTCGACGTCCGCGCTACATTCAATTAATCCAAGAGGACATAGGCATCTTTGTGGCATAGTCACCGCCCATTTGGTGCGGCCTAACCTCACGATCTTACCGAGCGTTCCTGACCTTAACAGAGTGATACCAAACGCTTTGAAAAAATATCTCGCGGATTTGCCGCGTCCACACCCCCACACACTCCTATTCCCGCCCAAGGCCGGCTCTCGGCCAACGGAGGTTCATCCGTGAATCTAGTTGAACTAAAAAAGAAGACCATCGGTGAGTTGAACGAAATCGCCGCTGGTTTGGGTATTGAAGATCATTCAGGCTATACCATACAGGAGTTGATCTTCAAAATTCTCGGCGCACAGACCGCAAAGAGCGGCTACATATTCGCCGAAGGCGTTTTGGAGATCTTGGAGCAGGGCAATGGCTTTCTGAGGTCTCCAGACTACAACTATCTGCCTGGGCCCGATGATATATACGTCAGCCAATCGCAGATCAAACGGTTCGGTCTTAGGACTGGGGACACGGTTGCCGGTCAGATAAGACCCCCCAAAGAGTCTGAGAGGCATTTTGCTCTGCTCAGGGTCGAGGCGGTCAATTTCGAGAACCCAGAGCTGGCGAAAGAGAAAACGCTATTTGAGAACCTGACCCCTCTGTTTCCCGAAGAACGTTTCAATCTCGAACGATATCCGAACGACTACTCTACGCGCATCGTGAACCTGCTATCGCCCATCGGCAAGGGGCAGCGTGGGCTTATAGTGTCACCGCCAAAAGCTGGCAAGACGATTCTTCTTCAGCAGATCGCAAACAGCATCACCGCGAACCATCCAGAAGTGAAGCTCATTATCCTTCTGATCGCCGAACGCCCCGAAGAAGTGACCGACATGAAGCGCACAGTCGAAGGCGACGTGGAAGTGATCGCGGCGACATTTGATGAGCCTGCGACTCGGCATGTCCAAGTTTCCGACATGGCGATCGAAAAAGCGCGCAGACTTGCTGAGTATGGTCTGGATGTTGTGATTTTGATGGATAGCATCACTCGATTGGCTCGTGCGCACAACGAGGTGATCCCCCACAGCGGCAGGATTCTGTCTGGTGGTGTCGATGCCAACGCGTTACAGAAGCCCAAACAGTTCTTCGGTGCTGCGCGCAATGTGGAGGAGGGCGGGAGCCTGACCATCATTGCCACGGCATTGATCGACACCGGCAGCCGTATGGATGAGGTGATTTTCGAGGAGTTCAAAGGCACAGGGAACATGGAGCTTCTGCTCGACCGGCGGTTGGCAGAGCGGCGCACATTTCCGGCTATTGACGTCAATAGATCTGGCACTCGCCGCGAAGAGCTGCTCCTGGATGAAAAGGAACTTCAAAGGCTCTGGGTGCTTCGCAAAGTGCTCGCTGGGATGCAAACAGTAGATGCGATGGAGTTTCTGCTGGACCGAATGCGTGGCACCAAGTCCAACGCTGAGTTTGTCGAGATGATGAATGGCTGATAAGCATCCCCTCAGGCCACTGACTCTTCCTACGAACATCGAATCCCACTCGCCTCCCACTGGCGTACTGTCCTGATCGGTCTGTTTCTACTGGCCTTCACAGTGCGGGTATTGGCCACTTTTGCCACTGTTGGTTTGGACTCCGGCCCCAGGCTCGGCAGCGACGAAATTCACTACGTAGGCTCGCCCGAAACTTGGCGCTTGGTGAAGGTTACAGATATCAAGGGTTGCTCACGAGTCGTCGCCCGCCTGCCGTTCCGACAGTTTTTGCTGCTGTGATGTCCGTGGCTGGAGATGGGAACTATCTGGCGCTCAGACTGGTCAATATTCTTTTCGTGTCGCTGACCCCTCTGATAATCTGCCTCATAGCGAAGAGGATGGGGTCTCCTGGTGCAGGCGTGGTAGCCGGGGCGGCAATTGCGGTATTTCCAACTCAGGTAGGTCAGGATATTACCCTCCTATCTGAACCGATCTACGTGTTTCTGCACATGGCGACCGCGTTATTGGACTTGGGCTTGCTCACCGATGGTACATGGAAAACTGGTCTCTTGGCTGGAACTGTCAACGGAGCTGTTGCACTGGCTAGGCCCGCGGCTCTGGTCTGGCCTCTATTTGTAGGGATCATGCTGTTCGTGGTGCGTCGCTGGAGAGGGACGTTGGTGATCGTGGTGGTCGAACCGCCGGACCTCGGTTGCGTAGTCGAGGTGAACTGCCGTATATTAATAGTTTGCCGCGCCCCAATCGCGGCAACCAGTATGCAGTTGTGACCCCGAAGGCAAAGGATTGAAGATGAAATCTGGGATACATCCCGAATACGTGGAAACCAGGGTGCATTGTGCGTGTGGCAACGAGGTCGATACAAGATCGACGGTGCCACGCATCAATGTGGAAATCTGTTCTGCGTGTCACCCGTTCTACACCGGCAAACAGAAGCTCGTGGATACCGCCGGTCGCGTGGAGAGTTTCCGACGTCGTTACGGTACCAGGGAAGACTCCTAAAGCTGAATTGCGCTCATTCTGGGCGGTGTCAAATTGACGTTTCTTGGCTGACGTGCAGAGATCAGATCAACCGCAAGTTCCGGTGCGTGTCGTCTACCTAGCTGGCTCTCTTCGCCACGGGGGCACCGAACACTACCTGCTTCAGCTGCTTGGCGATCTGGATAGAAAACGGTACGATCCGATCGTAGCGGTTTTCGACCCAACAGGGCCTCTGCAAAAGCAGGTAGAAGCGCTCGGAGTTCCCACCCGGCACATACCGCTCTCAGGAAAACTGTTCGATAGAGTTGGGCGCGGCGAACTTTGGCGGTTTGCCAAATGGCTGCGTGCTGAGCGCGTGGAGTTGGTGCATGGGCTGCTTGATCGATCTGTCATATGGGGCAGCGTTGCAGGTAAACTGGCACGCTGCCGCGCTGTAGTAGCGTCGCATCGCTGTGAGGAGTTGGAGGACGCTGGTGCGGCACTCAGGTGGATCTACTACCGCACACTTAGCAGATTAGTAGACGGCGTTCTGGTAAACGCTGAGCCACTTGGGCCGTTTCTGCGTTCACGGGGGGTGCCGACCTCCAAAATTCGGGTGATTCCCAACGGGATAGCGTTTGATGGCCGACTGTCACAGCCGGAGCGGCAGAGCGGCGCTGTGACGTTGTTGCTGGTGGGTAGGTTGAGTGTCGTCAAAGGCCACAGATTTTTGTTGAAGGCGTTTGCAAGGCTTTCAGAGAAGCACAGCGGGATCAGGCTAAATCTGGTGGGCGATGGTGAGGAAAGGCCCAACCTTGAGGCCCTGGTAAAGCGGCTGGAATTGGGCAGCAACGTGGTTTTTTCGGGATATTCCGACGATCCGTACGCGCCCGCCCTGGACGCTAACATAGGAGTGCTCACCTCCCTGTCCGAGGGTTTTCCCAATGTGGTATTGGAGTACATGGCAGCAGGCAGGGCGGTTGTGGCCACATCGGTAGGAGGAGTGCCTGGCGTGGTAAGGGATGGTGTGGATGGTCTTTTGGTGGCTCCTGCAAGCGTGGACGAGTTGACGACAGCGCTCGACCGGCTGATCTGCGATCCCAAATTAAGGGCGTCGATGGGAGAAGCAGGAAGGGCGAGGGCGGAGTCAGAGTTTGGCCTCTCCAAGATGATTGAGCGCACTCAAGAGTATTACGACGAACAGCTAGGCCCCAGTCGATAGAGTAGACAGAGCACGAACCGAACGGTTTTCTCTAATGCTAGAACGAATTGACAACATAGATAGCCGATACGCTGAGCTGACTGATCGACTCAGCGATCCTGCGGTAATATCGGACCAGCAGACATTTCAGCGGCTATCGAAAGAACACAGCGATCTAGCACCCATAGTCGCTGCCAGTGCCAAATATAGGGAAGCTGAAGAAGGGTTGGCTGAGGCTGAAGAGATCATCGTTGCTGGGGAGGACCCTGAACTCGTTGAGCTTGCTGAAATGGAGAAAGAAGAGCTTCAGGAGAGGTGTGAGGCGCTGGAAGCTGGGCTTCGGCTGCTCCTTGTTCCCAAAGATCCTAACGATGACAAAGGGCTGATCCTGGAGATAAGGGCTGGCACCGGCGGTGACGAGGCAGGAATTTTTGCTGGCGATCTGCTGAGGATGTACATGAACCATGCTGAGAGCCAGGGTTGGAAGATTGAACCTATTAGCTCTAGCTCGGCTCAGGCAGGCGGTTTTAAAGAGGTCGTTGTTGGGGTTTCAGGGACAGGTGCCTATGGTCGGCTTAAATATGAGAGCGGCGTCCACCGGGTCCAGAGAGTTCCAGCTACCGAGGCGAGCGGAAGAATCCACACCTCAGCGGCATCCGTCGCGGTGTTGCCCGAAGCCGACGAGGTGGAGGTGGAGATCGTCGAGCATGAGTTGAGAATCGACCTGTTCCGCTCATCGGGCCCAGGTGGTCAGAGCGTTAACACCACCGACTCTGCGGTGCGAATCACGCACCTGCCAACGGGTCTGGTGGTCTCCTGTCAGGACGAAAAATCCCAGCACAAGAACAAAGCTAAAGCGCTCAAAGTGCTTAGGTCACGCCTTCTCGATAAGGCAATTCAAGATCAGCAAGATAAGACCGCAGCCGACCGCCGCGAGCAGGTTGGCACTGGCGACCGTAGCGAAAAGATCCGCACTTACAACTTCCCGCAAAGTCGATTGACCGACCACCGAATCAAATTCACCATCCACAACTTGAGTGAAGTGCTCGACGGCAACCTGGATGACGTGGTGGATGCCTTGAAAGAAGCTGACTTAGCCAACCGTCTTCAGGTTGACGGCCAGGCCGAGTAAGACCTCCCTTTGGCAGACGGCAATCACACAGTTACCATATTCTGTAAGCGCAATCGTCACCGCACGCTTTTGAATCCAAGCACACGATAGATCGTTCTCCGAAAACAGCTACAGTCAACCGACCAACCCGCAAGACGCAGGCACCAAATGATCGATATCCGCACTATCCGCGAGCAACCTGACGAGGTCAAACGGCAGATCGAAACACTGGGAGCCCAGGCCCCGATCAACGAGATAGTAGCGCTCGACGGGCGAAGGCGCGATCTTGTGCATCAGGCGGAGACTCTCAAGGCCACGCGGAACACGGTCTCAAGAGAGATCAGCAGGATGGAAGACAAGGAGCTTCGCCAGACCAAGATCGCCGAAATGAAGGGTGTTGGCGACCAGATCACCGCGCTGGACAAAGAGCTCTCAAGTGTGGAAGAGGAGCTGGGCAAGCTGATGTTGGAGGTGCCGAATCTGCCGCACCCCGATGTACCAGTCGGAGCGGACGAAGACGATAACATAGTCGTCAAGACCGAGGGCGAGCAGACCAAATTTGATTTTGAGCCGCGACCTCACTGGGAGCTGGGACCAGACCTGGGCATTTTGGATTTCGAGCGAGGTGTGAAAATAAGCGGATCGCGCTTTTACATCCTATCTGGCGACGGTGCGAGACTACAGAGGGCGCTCACATCTTGGATGCTCGACCTTCACACCAGGCAGCACGGTTACAGAGAGGTCTACCCGCCGGCTGTGGTCCGGGGTGAGTGTATGGTGGGTACCGGGCAGCTACCAAAGTTTGCCGATAACCTCTACAAGGACCACGAAGAGGATTTTTGGCTGGTGCCGACAGCCGAGGTACCGGTGACTAACATGTTCCGGGATGAGATACTTACGCATGAGCAGATCCCAGGTTACTATACCGCCTACACACCGTGTTTTCGCAGGGAAAAGATGTCGGCGGGACGGGATGTCAGGGGCATCAAGCGCGGTCATCAGTTCGACAAAGTTGAGATGGTCAAATTCGTTGCACCAGAGACATCGGACGGTGAACTTACCGCACTTCTGGACAACGCCGAAGATGTATGTCGTAGGCTTGGGTTGACCTACCGTGTGGTCCAGATGTGCACCGGGGACCTGAGTTTTACCGCAGCGATCAAGTTCGATGTTGAGGTGTGGGCACCAGGATGTCAGGAGTGGCTGGAGGTTAGCTCTTGCAGCAATTTTGGAGATTTCCAGGCCAGGCGCGCCAACATCAGATTTCGTCGCGAGGATGGTGGCCGACCGGAGTTTGTTCATACGCTCAACGGATCGGGCTTGGCGCTGCCACGGACGATGATCGCTGTTATGGAAACATATCAACAGTCCGATGGCTCGATAGCGGTGCCTGAAGCGCTGCAACAGTATCTTGGCGGTCAAGAATCTATTTCGCGGACTGTGTAGCGGGGAACTACGCATGACCTACGGGGTTGAGCGGATAGTTGATGTCCTTCAGGTGACGTCCGACTATTTTGCTGAGAAGTCGATAGAATCAGCCAGCCTAAACGCCGAGCGGCTGTTGGCAGATGTTCTTGATGTACGTCGGATTGATCTCAATCTACAGTTCGACCGGTGTCTGTCTGATGGGGAGCTTGATCGGTATCGCGAGATGGTCCGTCGCCGTGCATCAGGGGAGCCGCTCCAGTATATTCTTGGCGAGACAGAGTTTTACTCTCTGGGCTTAAACGTCTGCCCTTCGGTTCTCATACCACGTCCCGAGACTGAGCTGCTCGTTGACCTGATTATATCGCGTTTCAAGGACCACGACTCGCCACGTATAGCCGACATAGGCACCGGCTCCGGTTGCATCGCAATCGCGTTGGCGGTGAACCTGCCTGGCGCTGTGATAGAGGCGGTGGATCTCAGTGGAGATGCACTCGCTGTGGCACAGGAGAATGTCGCCAGACACGGTGTGGAAGATCGGATCACATGCAGCATATCAGACCTCCTTTCGGATTTGGGTGACGAGCGGTTGGATGCAGTGGTGTCCAATCCTCCTTACATTGCACAGGGAGATTTTGACACTCTGCCGACAGAAGTAAGAGAATATGAACCAGTCCAGGCGCTTTTCGCTGGGGATGATGGCCTTTCGGTGATGCGGCGGCTGGTGGGAGAGGCAGGAGTTGCTCTGGCAGGAGGGGGTCTTCTCGCCTTGGAAGTGGGTGCCGGACAAGCTGACGCGGTTCGTGATCTTGTTTTGAGCGAGATACCTGACGCTGAGATCGAGGTCCATGTTGACCTGAGCGGCATTGAACGGGTGGTGATGGCCCAGCGAACGGGATAGGTTACCAACGCTTCGCAGATCATGAAAAGAGTGAGGAGATTGCAAGGCTACTGATGGATGCCTTTCAGATCAGAGGTGGTACCCCGCTTGAAGGGGAGATAAAGATTGGTGGCATGAAGAATGCCGCGTTGCCGATGGTTGCCGCTTCGCTGTTGGCTAAGAGCGGGACATCGGTGATCCGAAACGTACAGGACCTTCGCGACATCAGGGTGATGCTCAAAATCCTGGATCAACTCGGCGCTTTGACCGAATATGACGCCGATGCCGAAGAGATTCGCGTAAATGCCGAAAACCTGATCAGCACCACGGCGCCATACGAACTCGTCAAACAGCTTCGCGCCTCATTCTATGTAACTGGTGCTCTTCTGGGACGAAAAGGGCACTGCCGAGTCTCAATGCCAGGAGGATGTGCCATCGGCAACCGGCCGGTGACCGATCAGTTACTGGGGTTTCGTCGGTTGGGTGGTGTTGTTGTCGAAGAACAGGGATATGTTGACATCACCGCTGAAAAACTCGAAGGTGCGGTGACCGCGCTCGATTTCCCTGCGGTAAGCGGGACAATCAATCTGTTGTTGGCGGCAGTTCTCGCCGATGGCGTGACAGTGATAGGCAACGCCGCCAGGGACCCGGAACTGGTGGATACCTGTCTGTTTTTGGTCGAGATGGGTGCTAAAATTGATGGGGTTGGGACAGGCACGCTGATAATTGAAGGTGTGGACTCGTTGAGTGCGGTGACCTATGAGGTGGCACCAGATAGAATAAACGCAGCCACGTTCGCAGTTGCTGCAGCGATGACTAAGGGACAGGTCAGATTAGTGGGAGCGAGAGTTGATCACTTTCGGATTGTCATCAGCAAACTGCAAGACGCTGGAGCGACTGTCGTGGAGGAAGAAGGCTCGGTGACGATCACCGGCCCTGAAAGGCTGGATGCGGTCAACATCCGCACACTGCCCTACCCTGCCTTTCCCACCGACGTGCAAGCGCCTATGATGGCTGCGATGACTCTGGCGCAGGGAGCGTGCGTGGTTTGGGAGCAGGTCTACGACAACAGGTTCACCCAAGGACCGGAACTGCGCCGAATGGGTGCCAACATCACGATTGCTGGGGACAAAGCCGTCGTGGTTGGTGTGCCGATGCTCAAAGGCGCGCAGGTGATGGCTTCGGATATCCGCGCTGGTGCGGCGCTGGTGTTGGCCGGGCTTGCTGCACAGGGAGATACTACCGTTTCGCGTGTGTATCATATCGATAGAGGTTACAACCGTTTGGAGAGGGACTTGGCCTCGCTCGGGGCCGTAATCGAACGCGTCGTGGAATAAGCGAAGGAAAGTCGCTAGATGGTTTCAACTACAAGGGGTCTGGTCACGCTAACCGCTTCATTTCTAGCAGTGGCGTTGGTGGGTTGCGGCGAGGATCTGACGCCACAGCTCAATCAGTCCAAAGAGCGAGTGAAGGCGTTAGAGGGCGAACTCGCCCAGGCGAACAATCGCGCCGATCAGCTTGACCAGGAGAAAGCCGAACTCGACGACGCGCTTGACGCGCTAAGAGGCACGGAACTGACAGAGACTCCCAAGCCCAAAGAGGTCTCTGTCAGCCTGCGCAGCGACGTCCTGTTCGGTTCCGGCAGTGTCGAACTTACCAGCACCGGAATCAAGCTGCTGAAAAAACTGTCCAGAATCATGAAAAAGCGCAGCGAACAGAGCATCAGAATCGAAGGGCACACTGACAACGTTGTTCCCGACGCGGTACTCAAAGATAGATATCCGAGTAACTGGGAACTTGGGGCGGCCCGTGCCGCATCGCTCGTGCACTACCTGACCTGGACCGAGCACATCAATCCATCAAGGTTCGTCGTGGTCTCTCACGGCCAGTACCGGCCAGTCGTCCCAAACACGAACGGCAAAGCTCGGAAAAAGAACCGGCGTGTGAAGATCGTCATGTACGACGAGTCTCAGTAGATAGAAGGCCCTAGAACCAGCGATGATAAATGATGCTGCCGGGGCGGTGGCCTCGGCGATGTTGGCGCTGGTCGGCCTTGGGGTCATAGGTGTGGTTGTTCGCCGCGCCGGGGTGCTTGATAGCTCAGGTGTGTCGGGCCTGAACCGGCTGATAATTGATGTCACGCTGCCTTGTCTGGCTCTGACGAACGTACTGTCGACGTTTCAGAGAGCGGACGTGGCTAGCTACTGGCCCCTTCCATTAGCTGGAGTTGGCTACGTGGTTGTGGGGCAGGGCGTAGGGTGGATGCTCTGCCGCTTGCTAGGCGTGCCTGTTGGGCGCAGGGGCACTTTCATCAATCTAGTAGGGGTAGGCAACGCCACCTATCTCCCAGTGCCGCTGCTCACTGTGGTGTTCGCCGGTCAAACCAGAGAAGAAGCTTTTCTCTATCTCTTTTTGTTCTTGCTAGGATATGGTCCCGCTATCTGGACCACAGGCGTCTTGGCATTCCAACGTGACGCCCGCTCTCAAGACCGGCCTTTCAGTAAGACGCCGTTCAGTGTCACGTTCGTGGCGATCGTCTTGGGAATACTGCTCGCGGTCACAGGCACCGGCGTGTTTATCCCATCAATCGTTACCAACAACCTCAAGATGTTGGGAGACGTTACCGTGCCCCTGGCTATGGTGAGTGTCGGCGCGACGACCGCCGGACTCTCAACGGGCAGAGGCATCGCGTGGCGTGAACTGGCGGGCATCTCTGTAGGTAAACTGGTGCTGCTGCCCTTAGCGGCGTGGGGATTGACCATCGTAATCGGCGCGCCGTTGGCGCTCACTGGAGTGCTGCTAATCGAGGGAGCGACACCGCCAGCGACATCGCTTGTGATATTGGCGGAGAGGTACGGCGGAGATGTTGAGTTGACCGGCCAGGCGATCGTAGCGACATATCTTTTGGCGATATTGGTTCTTCCCGTTTGGCTTCTGGTGGTGTTCTAGACCTATGGTCGCCTCATTATAAGGCGGGGCATAATCATCAATATGGACGACTTATGTGCGGAATAGCCGGTATCGTTCACTCGGATTCAGGTAGAACAGTCGAACCCTCTCAGATAGAGGCCATGTGCAGCGTAATGCAGCACCGAGGCCCCGACGATCAGGGGATCTACTGTGACGGGCCCGTAGGGATCGGGATGCGCCGACTGGCGATTATTGACCTTAGCAGCGGGCAGCAGCCCATCGCCAACGAAGACCAGACAGTCTGGATCGTTTTCAACGGCGAGGTCTACAACTTCCAGGAGAAACGCGCACTACTTGAGGGCAAGGGCCACCAGTTCAGGACGAACGCCGACACCGAAGTGATCGTTCATCTATACGAGGAGTTCGGCCTCGATTTCGTCGATCATCTGAGGGGCATGTTTGCCATCGCCATCTGGGATTGCTCGAAAAAACGGTGCGTCCTGGTGCGTGACCGATTAGGGATAAAGCCGCTCTACTACCGCGTCGCAGATGGCATCCTTCAGTTTGGTTCCGAGCTAAAAACCCTCCTCGCCTGCCCAGACGTCCCCCGCTCAATCGACGATGCGGCGTTGAGGGAGTTTCTGGTATTCCAGTATGTCCCCAACCCGATGACGATCTTTGAGGGCATCAGGCAGCTTCAGCCCGGACATCTGCTTGTTTGGGAGGATGGACACGAGTCTATAAGCGAATACTGGCGGTTGAAAATTGAGCCAACACCGCAGCCGTTCGACCAGGCGACAGAAAAATTTGACGAGCTCCTGGCTGAGTCGGTAAAACTGCGGCTTATCGCCGATGTACCGTTGGGAGTTTTCTTAAGTGGCGGCCTGGATTCGGGTTCTGTGGTTGCGACTATGGCCAGGGTGTCTGATGAGCCTATCAAGACATTTTCCATCGGCTTTGAGGACGAAAGGCTCAACGAACTTCCTGACGCCAGGCACGTGGCGGAGATGTACGGTACCGATCACCACGAGCGGATTGTGAAATCTGACGCTCTGGGTCTGCTTCCCAAACTTATGTGGCACTACGACGAGCCGTTCGCTGATGATTCTGCGATCCCGACGTACTACGTCAGCCAGGCCGCTCGCGAGCACGTAACGGTGGCTCTGTCCGGCGACGGCGGCGACGAGATGCTCATCGGCTACGCTCGCTACCCCAAATACCACAAACTGCGTTGGATTCTTGGCCTTCCCGCGCCACTGAGAGCTCTGCTGTGGGGACCGGCATCAAAAGCAATTCCAAACGGCGTTCGTGGAGCCGGTTTCCTGAAAATGCTGCGGAATGGGATGCGTGATGGCTATATGGATGGCATGAGCATCTACACCTCAGACACGCTGGGCGACATAATGTCTGACCCTTCAATCGGCGAGAAGCTGGCGGCGGTAGGAGAGTCGTTCAGGGCACACTGGACCCGCTCGGAGGGGCTGCCCGTGACCGGGCGTCTTCAGCACATCGACGCAAATACATATCTGCCTGACTGCATGCTTACGAAGGTCGATCGCGCGAGCATGGCCAACTCCTTGGAGGTTAGAGTACCGCTGCTCGATCACGTCCTTGCGGAGTTTTTGGCGACACTGCCCATCGACTACAAGTTTCGCGATGGCAAAGGCAAACAAATATTGCGGCAGATCATGGAACCCAGGTTGCCACCTGGACATCTGAACCGCCAGAAGAGGGGCTTTGGAACTCCTATCGACCGCTGGTTTCAGAATGAACTCAAAGAGCTCTTGAGCGATACACTTCTCGACAGCAGGGCTACCCAGCGAGGCATTTTCAGACGTGATGCCATCGAGCGGATGATCGCCGAGCAAGGCGGAATCGGTCGAAGAAACCACAGCCGTCGCCTCTGGGCGCTGCTGACATTCGAGCTTTGGCACCGGGTCGTGCTTGAAGGAGATATGTAGCACTCAACTTAAAACCCATAGGCAGCCCCCGTCAAGATATTTATACTCGCTAACCGCACTAATACCAATAAGTTACGAAGCTAGACTTTCCTGAAGCGAAAAAAAGTCGTCCCCAGGTTCATCAAATCCGCCATTTGATCCGTCTAAATATGTACTAGTGATCCGCGCTGACCAACTTGGCAACGGACTTAATCGGGGGTGTTGCATGACGACGAGATGCTTTTTGGGCACGATCGCAGTGTTGGTGGGCTTCAATAATAGTGCGATCGTCCTGGCGACCACACCACAGATCAATATCCATCATGGTAGAATGTGGACGACGCTAGACTACGACGGCGCTGATGGGTGGGACTCGTATATCATCTATCCCGGCGGGGTTCCAATACGTGCGAACCCTGATGTATACCCGCTTACCCGGCAGTGGAACGACCACACGCGCAAGGCTGGCACATATTTCATGAGCACCGATTGGGTGGGGCCGGATGATGTGATGTACCCCCACGCGATGTCGTACATGTTCCGCAGCTACGACTACGCGTATCCACCGGTTTTCGACGGTACGAGCCGCACCGGGTCTGGACCGATGGCGTTCGTCTGGCCACTGGGGATGATCCGGGACCTTCGCTGGTCCAGGCCGAATGTCGTCGTTGGCGACGGTTACTACAATCTAGAGGTAGATTTCGAGGGCCCGATGGGCGAGAGCGCCGCCTTTTCCGGGTACGGTAACGACATGCGTCCGCCATTCACAGTCGCACCGAACCTAGTAACAGAAATGGCAAGCGAGGCCCAGGAACGCCCAGACGACTACCGCGATCTGGTGGTTCGGGTAGCAGGCTACTCAGCGCGTTTTACCGCTCTCTCCACAGCCACCCAGGATGAGATTATCGCCGTTCGCTGGAGAATTCGCTTGTTACTTAGCCACCGAGGGTGAGTGGACGTGGTTAGCGAGCTGAAAACTACTGGGCCGATCGAGTTCACCGGCGTCAACGCTGATCGAATGCTTAATGCAGATGTCCTCGCAGAACTGACACCCAGTGCATTTTTTGGGGTCCACGGCGGCGATCCGGTTCGTCATCATCGCAGGATGGTCGTCATTCACCACCGACATTGATATCGCTTCGAACGGGCATACATCCATACACATTTCGCACCCTGAGCACATATCCGGGTCCACTTGCGCTTTAGGTATTGATTTCGCTTTGATCCGCGGAACCAGCTCATCGAACTCGTCCAAGACCGCATCTGATGGGCACCAGCGTCCGCAGTTCCGGCAATCGACACACAACTCAGCGATGACAAAGTGAGGCTCCTTCTTAGTGCCGATGATGGCGTCAGTTGGACACTTGAGAGCGCAAATGGTGCAGCCCGTGCAAGGTTCAGGGAGGATAGTGTGGGCCATATGATGTCGGCAGCGGAAACTATTCGCGCATGCGCTTGCCGATCTCCTCCTTCCTTCCATCCTTGATCAAGCGGTCATTCTTGCCAGCTTCAGAAAAGGCCAGCCACGTCAGATATATGACCGCCAACAGCATCCCGACTATCGGGATATTGTCCCCTTTTGTGATGATGGCAATGAAGTGTTCCATTCTTTAGTCCTTCAGCACAAAGTCAACACTCGTCGATTGCCCGGCTGAGACCGTTACAGTCTTGGTGACCACGATCGGGTCTGAATATGTTGGCCCCTGTGTAGCACTAGCTGCATTGGTGATCTGCCACCCCTCATGCCACATCTCGATCTGGTACTCACCAGGGGGTACTCCGTCCAGGCTGAATCGACCCTCAGCGTCGGTGGCTACCGCGTATGGATGTTCTGAGACGTAGACATAGGCGCTCATCCAGGTGTGCCCGGCGTCGCATGCTATCTCAACTATCCCTGCCCTTTTGAGTTTTTTCCTGTTCCTCTGTCCTTGGATGGGCATCGCGAGGTTGAAGACAGTCCTTCTGTTGACGTAGCCGTGGACGTTGTGCAGCACATCGTCGCTGTTGATGATCTGGAGTTTGGAGTTCTTCGGAGCCACCTGCACATGGGGTACGTACTCGCACTCATCCTGGTCGATCCGCGGAGTTACCTCTCCAAAAGCCATCCCGCTGGAGATGTCTTTGAGATAGACCACTGCGTTTGCCACTCCACCCCCAGAGGCGACTATCAATCGGGGTGATTTCTTGCTGTCTCCGCATGTGCTTTGGTCTTTGCCAACCGCCAAACTCGGCTGCGAAGGCGTGCCCTCGAATGTCACGGCACCGGAGATGGTGCCTGGATTAGCGACCTCTACCTCATCGTATGCTGACGCGAGCATGGTTCCCAGCGCCAAGAGGGTGACAACTGCGACACCAACGCTCATTCGTTTTCGGAATATCGGTTTCATAATCGATGTCCTTTCCATTCCTGATATCAGTTCTTCTGTTTGAGCTCGTAGAGTGTAGCGGTGAGCGTCTCCATCTGCTTGATGGCGTCGCCGTCCATGATATCCCACAGCGGGGTCGAAAAACTAGTGGGGTCGTCATCGTCCTCAAGTGGGAAGAACGACGGCATTCGGGTCTCAGGCTGCAACGCTTGAGGGTCTTTGAGCCAATCCAGAATCCAACCGTAGCGAAGTCGTTCACGGGCCATGGACAGGTCCGGTGCCAGATCGGCAGCTTGCCGCCCTCCGCCGGCTGAAAGGTTGTGGCAGTTGAGGCATTTGAGTTTGGCGAATATCTCTGTGCCGATAGCCCGCTCGGCTGGCAGCATCTGGTCGGGTTGTGCAAAGTCGTGAAGGAAACGCTCTCCTGAGAGCACATAGAGGTACTCGACCAACGCTAACGCCTGTGCATCTGTAGTGGTGAAAGAAGGCATGCGAACCTTCAGCCAAGGTCGAAGCACGCTAGGGCTCTTTATGAAATTGAAGAGCCAGTCGCTGCGAACTTTTTTGCCCTCACCTTCAAGTGATGGCGGTGCCAGAGCCCTGTTATCATATCGCGCTACAATGTCACCTTCAACACCTGCAATGGTGTGGCAGCCACGACAGTTGAAATGCTCGGCGAGGAGCAGGCCTCGATCTGTACGCCGTTCAATGTCGTTTGGCACTGCGACGTAATGCTCGGTGATCCGCGTTGTACGAAGACTCATGAGAAAGACCAGAAGGCTTTCTACTTCGTCGTCGTTGAGAATGAAACTCGGCATGCGAAGGTTGGCACGGTCAGTGGCGAACACCCGTGGGTTCTTGAGTTTATTGGTGATCCAGCTCTGCCAAGTCTCTTCGACAGTTGGCCCGGTGTAGTTGGAGTTCAGAGTATTTCCAAAATCGAGCTCGTAGGGCTCCTTTGCGCCGATCCCATTTAGGGGCGGTGCTATACGCTCAGCTTTCTCAAATCCGTTGATTTCGTGACAGCCGAAGCACCCGTAGGTGCGAATCAGAAGTTCGCCCTCTTGGATGTTTGTCTCTGAGTTGAGTTCTGCATCCAGCCCAGACGTTTCCGCTTCTGGCTGCTGGTTGCCGCCGGTGAGATAGGCGGTGATGTCGGCGGCTTCGGCGTCCGACAACCGTAGATTTGGCATGCGAGTCGTTGGACTGTAATGCGTTGGGTTTTTGATCCAGTCATACACCCAATCAGCCGACCGCACTTTCGTTGAAACCGTCGTTATTTCCGGCGCAAAATCAAACCGCAGCCTGCGCTCTTCCCGCTCCCTATCATCTGTCTTGTGGCAACCAGCACAACCGACACGATCCACCGTCTCCTTGCCCCTCGCAGCGTTGCCACGCGCCAACGCTTTCGAGTTTGAGGTCTGGTACGGCTCTGATGAGTCGATGAGATATGCAGCGATCTGAGTTGCTTGTGTGCGACTGAAGGTGAATGTGGGCATGCGTGTTCTCTCGTGAACTGTCCGTGGATTCTGGATCCAGTTTACGAGCCATCCCGATCGGTCTTTGCTGGCAACCCGACGCAACTCTGGACCGATCTTGACGAAGTTCTCATACCCTTCGACCTGATGGCAGCCAAAACAGCCCAGATACCGAAATAGTTCTCTGCCTCTGTTTAGATCGTGGCCCCCAGGTATCGCCTCAATCTCCCTGTGGCACTGATTACAGGTCGCGTCGATCCGGTTTCTAAGAAGCATCGGATAGTCCCAGTATTTTATCCGCTTCACCCCCAGCTCTTTCCATCCGTGAGCTCCTTCGGCGGTCATGGCGATGCCTTGGCCCTGGTGGCACGATGTACAGCCGAATTTCTCAGGCGAGTGAATCCCCAGTAGTACATCGGATTCTCCTCGCTCACCGGCGAGCGTCTCCACGCGGCGGGGGTGTCTGGCGAACAGGCCGGAGTCGCTGGCCGCGAGCGGGTTATCCGCACCAACATGGCAACTCGTGCAGCGATCGACCCGCGAGACCACCTGACCGAACTCATTTCGTTCAAACCTCGGCACGACGATCTGTCTGACCTCCGGCCATCGCCCCGCAACGGCGGAGAGTCGCCGTTCGGCGGTCTGCAGCGGGCGTTCGAGGGTGGCTAGCTGCTCCCGTGCCTGCGAAAGCCGCGCTCGCTCTTCGGGTCGTTTCTTTTCGCTGGCTGCAAGTTGGGCGGCCAACCCATCTGCTCTTACCCCAGCCGTGTCGATACGCGCCTGTATTTCACTCATCGCTCTGCCAGCGGACTCAGTGTCGTGTCCCAACTGCAAAGCGTGGCGGAAGCGGTAGTACGCTGCCTCCCATTCGCTCCTGGCGAACTGGCGCTCCCGTTCTGCTGCGTTCAGCTCCAGTTTGAGCGCGTCAATCTCCTCTTCAACAGCGGACGTCTCCCCTTGGGAGGCTTGTTGGGCAACCGACTGCTCCAACTCGGCAATGCGCCCCAGCAGCTCGTCTAGTTTTTTGGCTTCGGAGCCGCCATCGGCGAAGGCATCGCCAAGTTTATCGAGCTCTCCTTGCAACCGAACACTCTCCGACTGGAAGAACTCCCGCTGATGTTCCTTCCACGGACGGCGCGTCCCGATCTCGTTGATTGCGGTGTAGAGAGTCGCGACGCAGAGGACCACAATACCGACAAAAAAGTGCGGAGTGTAGGACCTCTTCTCGTCCGTAATAAATGGGGGCATATTGGCGTGCCTCAAACGTTAAGAACCCCTGGCCAGACCCAGAGATATTTTATGTTGAGCGTCCAGCGCAGGATCATTTTAATCGGCAGCAGCGTCATTGTCATGAATAGAAAAGCCACTATCCCGTACCGCACCATACCAAGCTGTTCGATCGTGGGAATCTTCTGTCGGCCCCATCGGTAGACACCTGCTATGGGTATGATGTAGTACAGCGCCAACGTTAGCCCTCCCAATATCCCCCCGGCAGTGGCAGAGCGCTGCTCCACCCCGAGAAGTTCCCAGAGGTTGACGTTGGTCAGTGCTTGTACTTTGTGCGGGTCCCAAGCCTCCCAGGGGGCAAAAAAGTTCCAACCTGGACCACGCATGAACACCCCCACAATAATCAGTAGCACCCACAGGATGAGGAATCCGAACAGGAAGATCGACATCGCAAAAGGACGCTCTTTTATCGTATAGTACCCGCTCCCTTTCGGGTTTGTATCCAGGTAGGGTATGGCCATCAAGCCAACGATAATCAGGCTTGGAATTGCCACGCCTGCCATCCACGGGTCAAAGTAGACCAGCACCTCTTGAAATCCGAGGAAATACCAGGGAGCTTTGGACGGGTTGGGTGTCCTGTTTGGGTTTGCAGGTTCCTCAAGCGGCGCGTCAATGGCGACAGACCATACGAGCAAAACCGCTATCGCGATGATCGTCGCGATGAGCTCAAGGCGAACCAGATAGGGCCAGACATGGACACGGTCTGGTGAAACATCTTTTTCTGGCAATTGCTGACTCCTTTAAGCTGGGCCAGAAATACCGCCGTCTTTGCGGACTCTCCAAAAGTGCAGTATCATCAATAGGGAAGCAACGATTGGTATGAATATGCAGTGTAAGACGTAGAATCTAAGTAGGGCTGGCGGGCCGACTAACGAGCCACCAAGGAGCAAACTGCGTGCGTCAAACCGAGGTGAAACCCCCACCACGTCAGCCAGCGGCCCTTCGTGACCCAACATCGGAGTCGCACGCGCCATATTAGTACCCACTGTCACCGCCCACATCGACAGCTGATCCCAAGGCAGCAGATAGCCGGTAAAGCTGAGCAGGAGAGTGAAGGTCAGCAGCATGACGCCGACAACCCAGTTGAACTGTCTCGGAGCTTTATAGGAGCCTGTCAAAAAGACACGGAACATGTGCAGCATGACCGTGATGACCATAGCGTGCGCGGCCCATCGGTGCATATTGCGCGTCACCGCGCCGAACGGGACATCGAACATCAACATCTTCATGTCGATGTAGGCGTACTCACCGGTTGGGCGATAGTAGAACATCAACACCACGCCGGTGACTACAGTAACCAGGAACATGAGAAACGTCAGTCCGCCCATGCACCAGGTAAAACGGATGCGCAACGCATGACGCGGTACCTTTGTCGGGTGAAGATGCAGCCAGATATTGCCAGCAATGGCAAGCACCCGGTTCCTCGGAACGTCGTCATACTCGTGGCGAAAGATGGATTTCCAGACGTCACTATCCATCAACCACTTTTTAAAACGCTGCCACATGGGTTTGCCTCACACGTAGAGGAAAGCTTCCGAGCTGTCCCATTCGCCTTTTTCGTGTTTGAATTTCCTGCTGCGATCGATGAGCAGTTGACCGTCGTCGGCGAGCACGATGCGCAAACGCCTTAGAGGTGTCGGTGCAGGCCCCTCAAAGTTGATCCCTTCTTTGGTAAAGCCGGTGCCATGGCAGGGGCATTTGAACTTCTGCTCTGCTTCAAGCCATCTTGGTGTGCAACCCAAATGGGTGCAGACAGCGTGCAGGGCGAAAAAACCTTTCGAGGTCCGCACGACCCAAACACCATCGCTCTCGACGAACTGGGTGCTTACCTCCCCCACTCCGTAGGATTCGGGCCGCCCGGCTTTGAAGATCGTGACCGGCTCGAACAGGACGCGAGGAAACATAAAGCGCGTAAACCCTATAAGGCTTGCGCCGATGAATGTAAGAAGGCCTGACCAGGCTGCCATCGACAAGAAATTACGCCGATACCATAGCGCTCCCTCCGCAGGCTTTGGCGGCTGACCCGTCGGATCATTCGTTTCGCCGCTATCGTCCGCCATGTTCGCGTCGTTCTGGTCGTCGCCTGTCACCGTTTCAGTCATATTGTGTTCCCACTGAGATAACCATGCGCCCGCAATTTCTGGATTAGGGGGAGCTGGCTTGGAAAGTACAAGTGAGCCATTCAGAAGCGGCTTTTTGGCCGTTGCGATCGCCACTGCTGCCATCCCACACCGCGAACGCTATTTGCCCTGATTGAGCGATCGTAGCATCCCGTGGCCCCCCTGGCAGAAGCTCGCGAACGAAAACTACCGACCAATGACCGTCTGTGTAGACACCAGATCCCTCGACGTTCTGCTGGTCGGGACGCTGCGACGTTAGCGTGCCATGGCCGACCGCGTTGAGATCCTCTATTGGCGAGGTCCTTTTTGATTGCTCAGAGATGAGATTCCCGGCTGCCGCTGCAGTGACAAACATGTTGCCGAAACTGTCACCAGGGTACGTGTCCACAACCATGCCCGGATAGATACTATTGATCTCATCTCGCCGCGACACCTCAATCTGCCAATCGGCCTTCCAGTGCCAGATATTCACCGGTGCCCCACGACTTCCCATGCCGTGGAAAGTTGTTTCTGAAGCGGTTCCACCACTGCTGATGGGGAACTGAATCGCCACCGCATCGCGAAAATCCTCATGACGCAGCGGTCGGTTGTCCTGCCTGTCATCGGCCCACTCAACGCGAATCGCCAGGCGGCTTCCATCTGTGACCGCGCGTGCCGTGAGATAGTCAACTGAACCACCCTGAGCAAAAAGCGGCCTAAGTGAGATAGTCGCTGGCAGTGCGCTTTCAAAAGCTGCGTCCGTGGGTGTTACTGTGGTGGAAAGGGAACCGCGCGCAACAACCAGCTCGTTCGTCGGTACTGGGGGTGTGGGCTTGCCGCTGCCCAGACCGATTACGTGACAGGTGAGGGCCCAGAGGTCCTCTGTGGGGAACACTCCCTCGTAAGCTGGCATCGGTGTGCCAGCAAGTCCGGTGGAGAAGGTTCGGAAGATGTCCGCCGCTGTGCTCCCACCTTTCATGCGTCCACCGCGGGTGAAGTCATAGGCTGAGATCGGCAGCCCGGCATCATCCTTGAGTGTCGGAGCGGCTGGGCCGTCTCCCTCACCCCTTGGGCCGTGACACTGCCCGCATCTCGCACGCTCATACACCGCTGCACCGCGCCTGGTCACCGCTGGGCTACAGTCAGGCGGCGGGCCGATTTCCACCACCTCTTCTGGCTCTTCTTCGTCCCAAATCTCTGAGAAGGTCTTGATATGGTCTACAGTCGCGGTCAACTCCGCATCGCTCAGCCATTTCCAAGCTGGCATTGAGGTCCCTGGGATGCCATTGCGGATCGTGCGAACTAGGTCTTCGTCAATCGGAAGCGACCCTGTGGGGGTGGAGCGGAATTTGAAAGTAGCTAATGTGAAGTCGCGTGGCTTCGGTTTGAGCAGAAAGGCCGCTGAACCTTTCCCATCCCCATTTTCCCCGTGGCAGACCGAGCATTGGGCGTCGTAGATGGCTTTTCCCAAACTGGTCTCGGCCACCTGCGAACCGCCGTCGGCTGTCTGAGCGGAAACCTTTCGGTCGTTTGGCGATCCAATGACCAACCACACCGCTACGAGCAACAGGCTGGCTTGGCGAGTGTAAACCATGGGATCAAACCTCCAAATGCGTTGCAGCAGACTCTAAGGTCGGCAGCTCATTTGCGTCTAGTGGAGCCTCAGCGGGCATCGGGTTCCGAACCTGGATCGCGGTGGGAACATCGAGCGAGAGGTGTGCGAACTCATTGGTCACAAAGGCTCGCAGCGCTTCAGACACCGGCCCATATACGCCTGAAGCACCTCGCCGACTCAAGGCTTCCGAAAAACCGAATGCGAAAGGACCTAGGTGATCTCGTAGAAATGAGCGACGAGCTTCGCGCGCGATCTCTGCATTGTCAGATTCGTCACCAATCGCAGCGAGTTCCCGACCGCAAAGGAGCGCCAAGAACTCGAGTTCACAAGCTGCGTGATCGGGCCTGTCAGCGAACTCCTGAGTAAGTTGGACGCCAAATGCTCGGTAGTAACCAGCAACGTCCGCCAACTCCTGCATCTCGCGAAACCCAGCGCCCAGATCGGTTGTTCCGTACCGAGATGAGTAGGGAGGCAGTTCAGTGGACGCTGGACGTCCAAACGACGCCCGCCACTCTTTCAGGCGTTCTTCGACCGATGAACCGCTAACCGTCGAGACCGCCTGCACCATTGAAGCGACGACACTTCTGTCGTTGGTGGTCGCTGCGCTCTCCAACAGCAACTCGCAAGATTCGCTATCGAGTGCTGTCAGCGCCGATGGCTCTTCGAAAGACTCGGCGAAAAAACGGTACAAGTTCGCCTTTGCCAACAGGTTTTCGTCATCGAGAGTTGCTCCGCTAACGAGCGCATCCGCTTGGTTGACGTTAAATTGAGTTTGCATATATGCCCTCCCTTATATGGAAAGGCTCCTCCACAGTCACTCTGGTGATCTCATTTCCGTCTTCATCGAAACCGATTACCGTGTCGTCAAAGATCTCAAGAGTCTCACCGTTGACCTCGGTCTCGAAAATTTTTGGGCCTTCCTCAATCTTGTACTTGAAGATGATTTGTTGGGTTACGCGGAAGAGCTGCAAGATAGCCATCGTCTTTCGCGACGGTCTCACGTAGTTGTCGATGGCGGCGTCCACCCCTGGGCCGAACATCTGGTGCAGGTATGGCCGGGGCACCCAACGCGGCGGAATGTAGTAGCCGTTTGGCTCTGTACCGAACTGGGGATAGAGTGGCAGTGCGATCTTCTCGTTCTTGACCAGGTGGTATAGTGGACTTTCCTGGTCCTCTTTCCAGTCGCCGGTGTTGGCGTCGATGTCCACGAGTCCCTGCATCCGAATCTTACCGACGCAGGCCGACATGCAGCGGGTTTCCATCGGCTGGCCACCAGACAACGGGTCCTTGCCTTCGACGCGCGGATAGCAGCCGATGCACTTTTCAGACGTGCGGGTAGTGCTGCGGTACATGGGCTTTTTGTATGGACACGCCTCTACGCACTTGCGGTACCCCCGGCAGCGCTTCTGGTCGATGAGGACAATCCCATCTTCGGGCCTTTTGTAGATGGCGTTGCGAGGACAGGCCGCCACGCATGCTGGATATGAGCAGTGGTTGCAGATCCGCTGAAGGTAGAAGAACCACGTTTTGTGCTCAGGTAGGGTCGCGCCTTCGCCGTCGATTGCGTCGCGCCGCCCCTTGGGGCCTTTCGCGGTGTCCTCGTAGATGTTGGGATATCGCCACTCATCGTCAGTCGGCAGATAGCCAAGGACGCGCTCTTGACCTTGTCCGGCAACTTTGCCCGCCGCTTCGAAGATGGTCTGACCTTCGAATTTTTTTTGATCCTCGCCATTCTCGCTCCACCGTTGGCCGCCGGGGTTGGCCTCTTCTACCAGAGCCAAAGTCTTGAGGTCCCAGTTGTGTGGATAGCCGCCGTAGGGCTTGGTCTCGACGTTGTTCCACCACATGAACTCTTGGCCGCGCGAGAGGCTCCAGGTGCTCTTGCACGCCATAGTGCAAGTCTGGCACCCGATACAACGGTTGGTGTTGAACACAAAAGCGAACTGCCGGGCAGGATGGTGCTCCTCGTACGGATACTCCATGTCGCGCCCAAGCTGCCAATTGCGAACGGTGGCCATAGATGACTCCTTCAACTCACGAGATTGTTAGGCTCGCCTAGTCTGTTCGCTCGTTCTATTCCCGAGGTTCTATGTCGTTAGTGTCTGTGGCGACGGTTTGCTCCAATTTAGGCCCACCCCACTTTTGTACCGTCTGCTGTACTATGCTCCGCACGACTTCGTCGCCTTCCTCAAGCCATATCGCGTGTGTCATGGCATAGAATGGATCACTGAATAGCTGCATGATCCGCTCGCCGTCAAAACCCTCGCGGGCGTATTCGTCAGCGATGCCTGCTACCATGTCACGGCGCAGTGTCCCATCGTCAGGCAGTGGTACTGCCCGACGTGCCATAGGGTCAGAGGCGTCTGCTTCTTCGTAGGGCACAACTCGGCCTAACCTTCCTCAATGAATTCGCCGCGCATGTATGCCTGCATCAGCTCATTCTCAGCGTCAGGAGACATTCCTTTGGTCGCTGGCTGCCATACACCGCGTCCTCCAAGACCTCCATCCTCCGCCTTGGTCATCCGCACCAAAGTCTCTTTTGGAACGGTATTGATCGCGTGGTTGTCGGCCTCACCGCCAAAGATGAAGCCCATCTTGGCTTTTGCTTTGTGAAAAAGCGTGTCGGTCGTGTGCATCGGCATCAACCAGCCCCGCGTTATAGACTGCTGAGAGCCGTAGCGGAACGAGGATTGATAGCCTGTTCCTTCTGCAACAGCACGCCCGTCTTTCCTGGTTTCGTGGGCCTTAACCGTCCGATCCGTGGCCATCCAAGGCCCGTGCTTCATCATAATGATGTTGTACGGATAGGCCGGATTATATTTGACACGAAGCATCAGCCGCGCAACTTTGTAGAACGGGTCATTCGGCTTCCATCCAGCGTATGGCCTGTCGGCGGGATTGGCATCTACGTAGACATAGTCGCCATCGTTAATGCCTTGATCTTTGCCAGCCTGCGGATTGACGTGGAGTGTGTGCTCTCCGACGCCTGGTGAGCGTTTGTCGACCCGGTAGGGATCGCCGAACTGGTTGTTCCATATCAGGTGCCAGTCGACCACCTGCCAGGATGAGTGTGTCGCATGGCGTGTTTTGGGCGTCAGGCAGTAGAACTGATAGCCCGCCTTCCAAAGCGGATTTTCCGTCCGTTTTACTTCCCGCCAAGGCATCTTAACGTTTCGGACCTGGCGTTCATCGGCACCCATATGATCCAGAGGGATGCCGTAAGATTCCGGTCGAACATTCGGGTTTGATGAGATGATGACGTTGGGCAGGTAGGGCGTGGCCTCTGGACCTTCCCTATGGACAATGAAATTCTCGCCATACTCAATGCACTCTGGCTCGTCATTGTATGCCTGCAAGCGACCAGTCCGCGTATGGAACGGCTCTGAGTCGTGTATCTGCTCGTAGAATGGCACGCGAGGATAGGTGCGGAACATCATGAGTGCAGCACCCGGTTCGCCATATTTGCCAGCCATCACGTCGTCGTACTCATACCCTCGCGTGGTGGTGGAGGCGTCGAGCAGCCGCTGAATGTAGACGTCTGTCCGTCCTTCCAGGGCAAATTTCCAGTACTTCGCATACCGGTCGTCCCCGGTGAGCTCACCGATCTTCGCAGCCATCTGTGCGAGGATAACGACGTCGTCACGACTGTCGTAGACCGGTTTGATCCCGCCCTTCCATATCTGGAGAAACGGATTCGAACACGCTGCGGTGATCTCTGGTTGCTCGGTTTCCGCCCACGAGGTAGCTGGCAGACCGATGTCGGAAAACTCTATCGTGCCGTTGAACTCAATGTCGGTTCCCATAATCATCTCGACATGGGGATCGACATTCTTGACCATCTCATACGCCCATTTGGCGTTGTTGATGATGTTCACGTTACAGAACCACATCGCCTTGGTGGGCGAGGGCATGTGGGTGTGACCGGTGAAAGCTTTCCTGCCAGCATCCGGCGTATCGACCACCAACGCCCGCTCCGAGTAGTTCCAGAAGGCTGGCTCCTCGCCCATTGTGTGGCCGTGCGCTTTTATGTCCTTGCCGTCGGCTTCCGGATCCAGGTTCATGTCAAACGGGTCCTCACCAACCCAACCCTTGAACCCTGGTCCGGTCCGAGGCGAAGCCTGGAAAAGGCCGGCTTTGTAGTTGCCAGCCCAGGTATGGCTTCCTGCGCCGCGTTGCCCGATGTTGCCGGTCAGGATCAGAGGCAGATACGTGGCTCTGTTCACCTCAGTGGCGTGGAACCAGTGGTTGATGCCTTCGCCTTCGTGAATAGCCGCAGGTTTGATGGTGTAGAAGTCGTATGCCAACTGCTCAATCAGCTCCCTGGGACTTTCGGTAATCTCGACAACGGAATCGAGATCATAGTCTTCTAAGTGGACTTTGTAGCCTGCGAAGAGTGTGAAGACCTCCACGGTTTCGCCGCTTACCAGCGTCACATCCCACCTGCCGTCGATCGCTGGGGTGATCCCCTTCTGCGCCAGCGTGTCCCCTATGTCTTCGCGGGTGACGGCAGCGAAATCTGATGTCGCCTCGTTGTAGACAACGAAATCACCGATTATCTCGCGCTGCTCGTCGGTCAACCCCTGAATCTTGTAGGACGGGCCTTCGCTCAGGTCTTGGTTGGTGTACCCCTCAAAAAGGTCTTTGGCTTGCATGCGCTCGAGTGTGTCTGAGCGCACAAGGAGCGGGAAGTCGGTGAACTTCTGCACGAAATCTTTGTCGTACCAGCCCTTGTCGATCATCAAACGGGTGACACCAAGGAGAAACGCGGTATCCGAGTTAGGCCGTATCGGAATCCAAACATCAGCTTTGGTGCCAGACGGGCTGTACTCAGGTGTGACGACATAGATTTTGGCACCGCGTTCCATACCCTCACTAAAGTAGTGATTGTCAGCGCGCTTGTTCTCGATCAGATTCTTGCCGATGAGGACCTGTAGTTTGGTGGAGCGCAGATCGTTGAGGTCGCAGTCCGACGCCTGCACACCGTGAACAAATGGGTGCCCCGGTGCCTGATCGCCGTGCCACGTATAGTTGGACCAGGCGCGAGCGCCTTTGGATTCGTCCTCATCCACGCCTCGGACGTGCTGATCTAGGTAGGCCAATGAGTTAGCGAATCGGTACATGCCGTATTTGCCCATGACGCCCAGAAGGCCCATCCCGCCACGGCACTTGATCGTGCGGGTTCCGGCACCATCCCAATGCTCCAACATCTCTGGCTGGTAGCCCTGATCCAGGAGCCGTTTTTTGCCCTCATCGCCGCTGTACCGTTTGGCGATGGCGATAAAACCGTTGGCAGCGTAAGTCAGCACTTCATCCCAACCAATTTTCAGGAACTCGTCGGTGCCGCGTGAATCAAATTTGAACTTCGTCCGATTTTCGTCGTCGAGATCAGGATATCCAGCATCGGCCCACTCTTTCCAGCCCTTGCGGATGACCGGATGTCGAAGGCGATAGGGCCCATACACACGGCGCTGGAAAGTAAATCCGTTGAGGCAGCCTCGGGGGTTCCATGAAGCTGAAGCCTTTTTCCCGTCGAGGCCGGAGATGCGGTCGTTGTCGTAGTTCTGCTCAGACCGCAGGAAAATGCCGTTGCGCACAAAACCGCGCAGCCGACACTCGTGGGTGCAGTTCGGCGAACAGACCCATGTGAACGACGAATCGTAGTTATATTGGTCGAGATAGGTGCTCTCCCAACCGCGGTCTGGGTACGTCGCAAGAGGGTTCTCTAGATCGCTCGCTATCTCTTCTAAGGCTTTGAGCCCTAGCTGCTCCGTCGAACAGGCAGCGGCACCTGCCACCCCTGCAGCACCAGCAATCTTCAGAAATCGGCGGCGACTGAGATCAGACATGGTTCTTCCCCTCATGAGCGTGGTCATCTGAGATGGTCTTGGGCACTAGGCGCAACGCCACCATATCGTGCGTCGCATCGCAAGCCCTTATGCACTCTCCACACCCGTCGCACTGCAGCTCAACTTGCGGGCCTAACGCCGTCAGGCTCAACGCATCGGTACTTAGCGGGCAGCGATCAACACATGCGCGACAATCAAATCCGGTGAGAGCCACGCAGAGCTCTTCTACGATCTCGACGACGCTCTGTACTGTGCTGTCGCCGGGCTGTGTCGCAGCAGCCACAACAGGGGCGGCGCGCCTCAGGAGCAGGAAATCCCTACGCGTAATGGTCGCCTGCTCGGAGGTCAAGCGAACGCTCCGTTCTGGGTAAATATCTCCGCGCACCTGTCGCAAACCCCAGCTTCCGGGTCCCATTCTGGAAAATCTTCGAGCACGGCTCTACGCATTGATGCCACAGAGGCATCGTCAGCCCACGAGGTCGTGGGAAAGCCGCACAGAGGGCACGGTTCGCCACGTCTGGCCCGTGCCAGTTTGGTTTCAATCCCCAGACCACTGAGCACTTTTTCCGGCTGCTCGGCGGCGTGGACAAGAGCGGCATAGCTGACGCTTCCTGCGCATGTGGATTGCGTAAGCTCGACTGCGTCGTCCAGCGGCACGCCAAACCAGGTCGCCACATCGGAAGATGCTAGCTCCAGCCCAGCAGGTGATGCGCAACCGATGCTATTGAGGCGTTTGGCGAGTGTCGCGCTCCACAACACCCCCAACCTTCCGATAGCCTGTTTGCGCCCCGCTGGTGATTTGCTCTGTGGTTCATGATCGGGATCATAGCCAAAACCGGGATCAACCAGATCATTCAGACGCCCGATCTCAATCTCTATGAACTCGACAAAGTCCGCTTCTGTGAAATGTGTTGCGCGAATAGCCAGAGCCGCATGCCTGGGCTTGCCATCGGCTTGCCTGAGCATATCTGCGCCCTCCTGGGTCGGACTGTTGGCAGCAACGAGACGCAAGCTGTCGAGCTCTTTGGGTAGGTCGGCGTATCGCCCGATCGCGGTCTCAATCGGCGCTGCACACTTCCACTTTTCGAACGTCAAAGTTGCGATGCGAGCGAAGGCAGCTGGCCTCTCGGACATCGGCAACCCGTAAGCTGGTTCAGCGCTCTCATGCGCTTCTTCCGCGCGGTCCCCAACAGCGAGGAGTGCGACAACATCGGCGGCAAAGGACGGCTCGACGACCACCTTAATGGCGTGCATGGGGGTGCTGGGTTCAGACACAATCCAGCCCGTCTGATGCTGCGCCAGAAAGGAGAACGCCTGCGTGTGTTTGTGATCCAATGGGAGCTGCTAAAGGGTCGTGTTTGGCGCTTAGGTCAGCTTTGGCGTCAATGACCGCATCCCTGGCATGGCAGAGGTCTGTTTCCAAAACACGGGGGTCGGTGTCAGAGGTCGGCGAACAAGTTTGGGAACAGCAAACAGCGACGGTGGCACCAGTGAGGTCAACTACTCTCACAATGGCGACCGCAACAATCACCCAGACGACCACAGGGACGAGAATTCGCGTCCGCATGGCGCACTCCTCTCACGATGCTCCCGGCGGTACGCGTGAGACTGGCCGTATCGCTATACCCGTACTGGGGTGTTTCTGAACCAGAATGTAGCCGCAATGTTTGCGGGAAGTTTGTGTGTTTTTTGAACCACGGGAGAGTATGTCATATCCCGATGTGCATGTCAAGAGGGTCCTTGAAGGGAATAAACCGGGCCGCATAACAGCAACTTTGCGGTAGAGAAACGGACTGTCCAGCGGATGGTTGGAACGGTGCGGTATACCGGCCTAACATCAATAAATAATGCTGTTTGCGGCCAAGCTAGCGTGCTCGAATACTCGTGGTGCCGATGGGAAATCGCTCCCCGACGCACACACGCGAGGGCGGCAAACTAATCCCACCAGGCTCACCGATTCTTCAGGCATCGTGAGCAGATCTGCATTCCCTCGCTCTCCTCACCCGTCCGCCGATCTGCGGTTTGTCTCAGCGCCATCGCGGTAATATCTTCTCGCGTGAGTCACCAGATAGTGACCAGGGATGAGGTCTGTCCCTTCACGTATGTGGGAATTGGTGGGCGCTTAGAGCCTGCTATGTGGCTGATCCGCAACCCTCTGCTTGGCGTAGAAATATGAACCCGCTGGAGGCTTAGCGGTGTGGAAAAGCGTCTGATCAGTGCGACTATATAGACCTGTAGTTTGTGAGCTACCTATCTTGATTCGGTTCGTTCACTCTTGCCAACCAGACGGTGTGTGGTCGTTGGAGGCCTCAACTGGCCCATCACAGCAGTGCCCTACACTATAGTCGCGTTCAGTAGACCCGTGGTCTCCGAAAAGAACCGGCAGTCTCACCTAAAGCGCTGAGATTGATCCGCGACGGAATGGACGATATTCGTCATATTGCTCCTATTCCAGCGACGCGGTAAAGCTGTTCTCAATCGGAGGTCTGTCTTCTTCTACTGTTTGGGGCTCTGGTGATCGCAGGCGTTGGGAATTGGGTTGGACTCGCGTGAACACGGGCCTAAATTAAAACAGATTAGAGCGTGTGATGTTCTTTGTGGGGATTCCAGAGTATTGGAGAGGTGTAGCGATTGGGCAAAGCACGAAGTTCCGTAGCATCTTCGTCTACGGCTGCTAGACACGCCGATGGACGCCGGTTTGGCTCAGGGAGCCAAAAATTAGGAAGACTAATGATGGCACGGCGGGGTTCTGTGGGAGGTGGCTGGACGGCAAGGATACATCAAGGTTCGCGTGATCGTCAAACAAAGAAGGCTTACGGGGAACCGTAAGGCCTTGTTTCTATTGAAACGCGCCCATGAGGAATCGAACCTCCAGCCTGCTGAATTCGTAGACAATAGATAGCGAATTCGTGGCAGCAAGTTACGACATTTAGCATCTCGTAACAACCTATAGACAAAAGGATATAGGCCGCTGTTGACTGTCGCAGCTTTTCGCCATTTGCGGCGCCTATCGGTGGTCAAGTGTACGCTGAATGTACGGTGGATATTGCCAAAATAACGCGCTGATGGTCGATACCTGGGGCAGCCTGGGCGAGGTCGTGAACATCGTGAGTTTCTAATCTCAATACGCCTAGTTATCTGGGTACAAAACATACAAACACCGCGTGCCATGTAGGGGAAGTCGATCACATGGCAGAGACCGAGGTCAATCCATAAGTTCAATATCCAAGCCTCATTGACCACGGGATGAGTTCGGCCTCCCATTCTTCGACAGCATCGGGAGTCGCGCCCTCAAGAAGCGCTGCGAACGCCCAAAAAGGGGTTTCCGCGCATCGCCCAATGAGTAGATGAGCGATTCCCAATTTGGGTTGGCAGGAAAGCCGCCCGCGCCTACTTGGAACACTGTTCGGAACGGCACACCGACAAGTGGTGATGGCGCACACGTTGTTCCATCGCCCTAACTGCGTATCTTGGTATTCGAAACCGCCGCCGCATTGACCATAGATAGACAGGGACCGCACAATGAAATGCCGATTTGAGATCGCCGCCATATTCCTCCTGGGGAGTGGGATCGCCGCTGCGGACAGGTTGGAACTTGTCCGACACATCAACCTGTGGGATGGAAGTCCGATTCGCAGCTCCGACACTGCGGGGCTGACCTACCACCCACCGAGCGGACATCTTCTGATCGTGGATTCCGAGATCAGCGAATATGGCGAAAAGTCCGCCCCGAATGGCGAGCAGGTGTTCGCAGGACACAACGTCTTTGAGGCCTCTCTGGACCTAAAGATCCGCCACGACGCCTACTTTGCTCCCGCCGACAGCGGCAGCCGAACCGAACCGGTGGGCATCGCATATAACCCCATCGACGGACATGTCTATATTTCTGACGACGATAGGAAGCGGATTTTTCGCTTTCGGTTCGACATCGGCAACCGGTTCGGTCCGCCGGTCGCTGTGACGCGTACAACTCTTAACGAGCTTTACACAGACCCCGAAGGCATCGCTTGCGACCTAAAGACCGGTCTGCTATACGTCGCTTCAGGAAGCAAGCACGAGCGGGTGCTGAGATTCCAGTTCGACCTGGACTCAGATGCATTTGTCAAACTCGGGGAGTTCCCCGTTAAGGAGCATATTCGCGATCCCGAGGGCATAGGCGTCGATCCGGTGACCGGCAACGTATTCCTCGTTTCCACAGGCGGCATCGCCGAGTTTCAAACGAACGGTGTGTTCGTACAGTTGTTCGATTTCGAATTCTTCCAAGATCCGAACATCGCCAGTACACTGCCAGGTGGCCTGACGTTCGCCCCGTCCTCAGACGCTAACGACCATCCAGATATCTGTTCCATTTACATCTCGCATCGCGGCATCGACAACGGCCGCTTCACCGAGCAGAACACCCTTGATGGAGCCATCAGTGAAATACGGCTCGTGCGGGAGCCGAGAATAACCCATCCGGTTCGTGTGCCTGCGGACTACTCCACTATTCAGGCCGCGATCGACGCGGCATCCTACAACGACACGATAGTGGTGTCGCCAGGCACCTATCGGGAATCGTTGGTACTGTCCGAGAAGGATCTCACCCTCGTATCGGAGCATTTCTTAGCCGGTGATGCCAGTGTGATTGACAAGACGGTCATTGATGGCGGCGGAGCGCCGTATGCAGTGCAGATCACTAAGTCAGTCGGTCACGGCGCGACGATCAGCGGATTCACCATCCAGAACGCCGACGACGGGATTACAGCTTCTGCTCCGTTTACGGTGACCCACTGCCACGTCACAAACAACACAGACGGTATTGACTATGAAGGCGGCGGAGGCCTGGTGAGCTACAGTCGATTCACACGCAATCGCGATGACGGCATTGATCTCGACGGC
Organism: uncultured bacterium; assembly: GCA_964627605.1. Classification (GTDB taxonomy): domain Bacteria; phylum Latescibacterota; class MWCZ01; order MWCZ01; family CAZVGZ01; genus CAZVGZ01. Next base: position 79,479 of record CAZVGZ010000015.1, read on the forward strand.
CCAACGTCGGCCACCATCGAATTCTGCGATATAGAGGACAACGGCGATGACGGAATTGAGATCCGGCTCCATCCCTACTCCGGCCCGCCTTTGAAGATTCATGTCCGCAACAACACCATCGCGCGAAACGGTGAAGACGGCATCCAGCTGATCGACTACGACACCGTGTCCGATAGGAAATTTCTAGTAGAGGGCAATGTTATCACCGGCAATGCGATGGCCGGAATCGGGTGCATGGCGGGTTCGAACACCACTGAGGATTATTCCGGCGCGCCTATCGCAGAGCAGATCCTAGTGTTTAATAACACGTTTGTCGGCAACAACCATCACCTCACTGGTGGCGCAAATCTGTTGGCGGTAAACAACGTTTTTGTGCGCGCCAAGGCTGTGGCCATCAAGAAGACGACAGGTCAGTCCAGGTTTTTCCAAAGCCTGTTCTGGGGCAATGCGATACGGCAGCTAGACTCGGACTTAGACCTGGGCGACTCTTTCTTGGTTGACCCGCTCTTGGATGCCGACTACCGACTGCTAGCGGGTAGTCCGGCGATAGACGTAGGATTCGCTCGTGCCGTGTGGCAAGGGCGTTCGATGCAGGTCGTGCCACACGCCGAATATCAAGGTGATGCACCGGATTTAGGAGCGTCAGAACACCCTTAGCGAAAGCGTGGTGACGCCTTAGATCAGATGACACGGCACCCGGCGATTGGATTCCAGCGGCACCGCTACCTCAACTGTTATAGTGCACCACTGAAGCGGGCATGAGTGGCTTCTGACAATAATAGCTGTTATCGGAGTTTCGGCAGCGAGCCATCGACATATTCCGCCACTCCCGAAGGACGAGCGCCGGCAATACATTGATTGCATTGAAGGCCTGAGTCCTCCCATACAACGACGCACAGAAAAACCTCTGGATTGAACCCGCACGATGCGAAGCATCATAGGATTTTGAGGTATTTGCACCGAAGTTCTCAGCAGAGCACCGCAACACGTCGCATGTCGTAACAACTTATCGACAATAGGACATAGACCAAAGCTATCTGTTACAGCGTATCGCCATCAACGGCGACTATCTGTAGTCAATGACCTGCCCCCCTGAAACCGGTCCGGAGTTGAGGAGGACGTTCCCCGGCGAGCGTTCTATCTGGGCTTGGGACTGCCGTCGCTACTGCAAGTGAGCATTATCAACACCACATCCCCACCGACGGTGGGCAGTGAGGCCGAGGGGCAGCCACTCATCGAAGAAGTGGCCCCGGCTCCATCGACCGGGTGGCTCCGCGACTTTTTTGTTGGGACCGCCTACGCTCAGTCTCTGCCGGTCAATAATCGAAAATTCACCGTGCGGTTCGTAGACCCCACAGTTCCAAGTTTGAAGTTGCGGTTTCTCACCGCTTCGGACAGCGTTTTGGTGTCTCGAACAATCACCCATCGAAACGCCGACTCAATCTCGGTGCCACCGCAGGCGCAACATCTAGTCTTTACCCTTGGCAAGCGACAGCTTCGGGCCGCTATCGGCAGCGACACATCGCTGGTGGTCTACCAGGTAGTTCGTCGGTCGAAGTCAGAACTTGGGTTTCTACATGCGCTCGGCGTTAGGACCAAGGGGGATACCGAGATCCGTATTGAGCGGCTGGCAAAGTAGTCACCAGGGAATTGATCGGGCCAACACCTGCGGATTTTTGGTGAGGCGCTGTATCTGGGCAGAGCTGTACGAGAAATGATCTGCGGTTGTTTTGAGTGTACACCCGCCTTACGGGGTCTGTGTACGACTGCTGGACGCGAGCGCCTCGGAAATTTCGAGAGCATCGACAGGCCAGAAGCACTCTGAGCGCGGATGGCGGACACGTCTCTCCTCAGCGTCGGGTCGGCAGTTTAGCAGACAGTCGGTCCATGGCGCCGGAATCGCATTCAAACCGTAGGCGGCACCGAGAAGCGCACCGCAGATGGCAACGTTTGTGTCTGTGTCCCCTCCTTGCATCACAGTGTCTACGACCGCCTCCTCAAGGTTCGGCGCATTCTGGAGCTGCCATAGCGCGTTGTGGAACGCGATCAATACCCAACCTTTCTAGTGGACGAATTCTGTCGGCGGCGATTCCGCTGATTTTCTGATAATTTCCATGAGTCTGTCGTCCACATTCGCCTCACCGGCCCAGACGACGATCTGTTTGCCCAGTTCAGGCCCTCTGATCCCGGTTCGAACGGTGTGGGCAATCGCCATGACATACAGCGCATTCGCTTGCTCGCAGACCACGTTGGGATGGGTGAAGTGGGCATCCTGCTTCGCCCATTTGGCAACCTGCTCAAGATCGTGGTTGGCGCCGAACACCCCCAACGGGCTAACGCGCATCATGGGGGCGGGGATCACGGGTGGTCGGTATAACGTGCCCGCAGTTCACGCATACTTTCGGGGCCGCCTATGAGGGTAAGGCGGTCGCCATCCTGAAATACCGTGTCACCTTGGGGCACGATGGTCTGTCCACCGCGACTGAGCAACGCCACTAGACATCCTACTGGAAACTGCACCTCACGGATCGGCCGGTCGATCATCTCCTCTGTCGGGGTCGAGTGGGCCACCAGAAGCGAAAGGAAACTGTCTTCGTGCAGGAGCGTTTCTCTTAGCTGCTGCTCGTCTTGGGCAGCCTCCCACTCCAGCGCGAAACTCTCGTCATCCACGCGCCCGGCGATCTGAGCCAAGATGCGCAGGTGCTGTGCTGGATTGTCGTCTGGACTCGCCAAAAAAAACAGCGCACGGAAAGTCGCCTCCTCGTGGTCGTGGTCGGTAAGTGGGCTGTCGAATGTAATAGTCACGCCACCTTTGCACCTGACAAACGCCAGTTCGGGTTGTTCTAGCCCCTCGACGCGTACATGGGGAAGAGCAACGCCGTGGGTGACCGGCGTCGCTCCGATGCGCGTGCCCTCCAAGAACTGTTCGGCGATCTCTGAAGCGGAGTACGGCATTTGCTCGGACAGCCAGTCTGAGACGCGGTTGACCAGATCGGCGAAATCGCCCTTTCCGGCGAGATCAATCACCAGGCTTCGTGCCACGATCTCGTCAAACGGATCGTCGCCACGTAAGCCTTTCTCTTTTAGTATTCCACGCAGTTCGCCATCTAGCCCGTGGTATCTCAGCTGCCCCAATCGCTCAAATATGTGGTATATAGCCCCGGTGCGCACAACCTTGTCCTTGGCATAGAACCAGTACCACACCCCTCCAAGCAGCACCAGCCCAACGGTGAACGCCAGCGGCAGCCAACCCATCTCCCAGATGAGCAAGGCCGCTGAAAGAATGCCGAGGATCTGCATACAAGGATAAAAAGGCGACCTGTAGCCTGGATCGTAGGAGTCTATGCGGCTTTCGCGAATCACGATGACCGCCAGACAGACCAGAGCGAACATGAGAAGCTGGAATGCGCTGGCGAGCTTGGCGATGCGTGTAGGGTCTAGCAGAAGAAGGATCGCCACGATGGTCAAGACCGTGACGACGATGGCCGATGTTGGTGTACCGTATCTGCCCAGCCGCCTGAAAAATCTGGGTAGCATGTGATCGCGGCTCATCGCCAGGGGGTACCTCGACGCGCTAAGGCTCCCGGCGTTGGCCACCGATAGGAAAGCCAAAAGCGCTGCGACTGTTAAGACGATTGTCCCGAACCTGCCTAGTATCGCACCGCCTGCCGCTGCCACTGGAGTGAGGTTACCTGCCAACTGCTCCTCAGAAAGAACACCAACCATCACAGATGTCCCGACGCCATAGGCCAATATTGCCGTCACAAGAGCCAGGATGACCCCCAATGGCAGGTTGCGTTCCGGATCGCGTACCTCTTCTGACAGGGAGGCAACGTTTGTCACACCGACGTAGCTGATGTAGACCAGTCCTGCCGTTGATAAAATATTGGAGGCACCAGGAGTCAATATGTTCTGAAAATGGGCGATGTTAATCTTTGGTATCCCACCGATGAAGAAAGCCGCCAGAATCGTCAGAAGACCCGCCACGAGGGCGATCTGGAATCCGCCGCTTTTGCTCGTTCCAAAAAAGTTGACAATCCCAAGCCCCACCGCCAGCGCGATGGCTAGGGGAATCATCGGCAAGTCAGGCAGGAACAGGCTAAGATATGCCCCCATCCCAACCAGCGCGAACGCCACTTTGAGGACTAGAGCCAACCATGTACCTATCCCACCGATGGTACCAACAAGTGGCCCTAACGTTCTGTCCAGGAAATAGTAGACTCCGCCGGCGCGAGGCATTGCGGTGGCTAGTTCGATTATGCTGAACATCGCAGGAACAAGAGGGATCGCAGCGATCATGTAGGACAGAACTATCGCGGGGCCAGCCTGGGCCGCCGCCAGTCCAGGGAGTAAGAAAAAACCGGCGCTCAGCGTCGCCCCGGTGGCGATGGCATAGACGTCGAGGAGTCCGAGCTCTTTCTTGAGGGGCTTTGATCGCCGCAGATCAACCATTCCAACTCCAGCGCCTAACGGGTTTTCTTTGGGGGATGCAAACGCTAACGCCCGCCGCACTGCCAGTCAATGTCGTGTCATCAAGGGAGTATCCCCAACTCCGGTCTGGCGGGGGCTGTGGTGCCAGGAGGATGTAATGAGTCGAAGGCACGGGATCGACCGCACCTACTTGAGGCTGTCGCCGGCGCGATCCCGCCGGATGATCAACAGCCGGGGATACGCTAGGTGGAACTGACCCGCGAGGGAAGGTCCCGTCTACCGACCGACATGGTGCTAGCCCCGTCGTCGGTACTTTCTCTCGTGACCACGTAGGCCGACGCTTTCACATCGAGGAAATGACCCATGACTACGCTGTTACTGATTGACGATCACCACATCCTCTACCGATCAGGAACGGAGCGCGTGCTCCATCACCCAACACGGCATCCAGAAAACCCGGTGATAACGCCGGACACGCCGTGGGACGGCGCGATCGCGTGGATAAGTGTTTATCGCAATCCTGACACCGGACTGTATCAGCTCTGGTACCAGGGATGGGTGGCGAACAAACCGGCGGTTCCGCAGGAGATGACGTGTTACTCCGAATCGAACGACGGAGTCAATTTCAGGAAGCCGAAACTCGACCTGGAAGGACGGTCAGCTTCAAGTCGAATATCGGCAAACATTTGATTTAATTGCGGTTGCGAATGGTGGGACAACTAACACGAACGCCGATTTAGGCCTCCAAATCGGCGAAAATGAAAACTGGCGGAGGAGGTGGGATTTGAACCCACGGTGGGCGTGAACCCACA
>CAZVGZ010000016.1:0-39844 GCA_964627605.1 uncultured bacterium
TCACGATGGCCCAATACTAACTTTCAAAGTGGACCGACTATGAGGGGCAGGTCACAGCAGAACGTATTGAGGACGTATTCCCAATCGGTGCGCCCAAAGACGAATGTCCTCTCCACCTGAGCCAGATACTCAAAATAGAAATCCCTGTGTTCGGCGGGGCCGTTGAACGGCCAGAAATGAACGTTTTCTATCCGTCCAACGTCGTAGCACCAAGAAACCTTGACAGAAAACAGCTTCAAGAGACACTTGCTGGACTCAGAATTCTACCTAGGAGACAACCGTCGGCTGCGCGAACTAGGGCTGATATGACTTTGCCAATCCCAAACTGGTGGCGATAGAGGCCGGTTCGAGCCAGTTGACGCTCGACCATGTTTCATTGTCAGGCTCCGCTAGGCCAGCCCCATTATCAGATCCAGGTATAGGCTCTGCCGCACAAGGTCAAAAGGCTCATAGGTTGACGGACCGCTGGGGCATCAGTATCGTGCAGAAAGGGATCGTAGGTGCCAAGACCGCCGACAGCCAAAATACGGAGTGAGAGAATCGGAACCGCTGACCACTCGAAAAGTCGCCGCGAAGACCTCTACAGGCGACCAAAAAATGACCATGGCCGTGACGTTATCAATTTCCTCTCGGCATTGGTTTTTGGCATCGGCGTGGCGCTATTGTTGGCTTCGTTGATGACGGGTGAGATCAATATCGACAGATCGACTATTATGGCAGCCACAATGGTGGTGGTTGGAGGCGTTGTCGCCCGTATGACCCGCCGAGGTCGGAAACGTCGATCACGCCCCCAGAAATAAGCCTGAATCAGCAGGCCATAGGTCGTGGCTTTTTTCGCCTCGCTTGCCTGCTCCGGTCAATGGATATCTGCACTTTTGAGCCAACCTCCAGGTGTCGCATCTGCTGCGCTCGACGAGTGGCCGAGGGTCCAAAATCAGCGAGCCGAGATTTCGGATCGGTTTGAGTCTGCTGAGGGACGTCCACCCAAGGGTATCGAGTTGTATCCATCGCCAGGACACCTCCATACCCACCACTCACTCAAAGTGATTGCAGATTGGGGCCGAGTGATAGTGGCTGGCGATGCTGTAATGAACCGCGAGTCTTGTGAAGCCGAAGATGGTTTCAGCAACTCTGTGGATTTTGAGGCGGCGACCGAAACTATCAGGCGCATTAAATCCGATGCTGACTACATATTACCCGGCCACGGAAATTTTTCCCGACTGGTTCCTGATAATTGGCGCTTGACGGCGTCATCTAACCTTCGCCAGTCATCCTGTCGAAAAACCCTACCACATCGCCGTCGCCGTCTTCGTTGAACTCTATTGCGTTGCGAGGATGCTGATTGAGGAGGCCAGTTATCATGTACCCCATGTCCGGTCCCCACTGAAGGTTTTCGCGCAGCGGCTCGATGAATTCCTGAATGCACTTGATGATGGGTCTGAGTTTGAATTTGGGGTTGTGTAAGAACCCCACCAACAGCTCCATCGGACAGTTGCCCGCGCCACGTCCGAGCCCCGCCATGCTCGCATCCAACATGGTCGCGCCCTTGATCGCGCCCTCAATCGTGTTTGCGTAGGCGAGCTGCTGGTTATTGTGCGCGTGGACACCCACTTTCTTGCCGCTCGCTTTGGCGCTCTCAAGAAACTTGTCCAAAAGGAAGTGGACCTGCTCACGGTAGAGCGAACCAAAGCTGTCAACCACATAAAGTGTTTCAACTTCCGAGGTCGATAGCGCCTCCAACGCCTCATCCACTTCCCGCTCCCTGACAGCAGATATGGCCATCAGGTTGATGGTTGTCTCATACCCCTTGTCGTGGGCGTCTTTTATCATTTCCAACGCCAGCGGAACCTGGTGAATGTACGATGCCACCCTGATCATGTCCAATGGGCTCTGGTCACATGGAACTATGTCATCTCTAAAGTCTGATTTCTCAGCGTCCGCCATCGCAGACAGCTTGACATCGGAGTCGTTCTCCCCGACGACCCGCTTGAGGTCGTCTTCCGAACAGTGCCTCCACGCTCCGAATTCGTCAGTGCTGAAAATCCGCTTGGCGTTCTTATAGCCGATCTCCATATAGTCTATCCCGGCATCAATACAAGCCTGATAGACCGATTTCACGACGTCGTCCTCGAACTTGTGGTTATTCATCAGACCACCGTCTCGGATTGTGCAGTCCATGACTTTGAGGTCGGGGACGAAGGATACCCACTGTTTGGCGTCGCTATTCTCTTGTGCTACCTCTGGCATTTCCAAATCCTTCTTGGAGTCGGTTGCTAATCATGTAATGACGGCCACGAAACGTACGCTATAGAAGTCTGGGCCACAACGAGTGCGGCCTGATGGAGACGGTCAGTCACCCCTGGGACAGCCGGTCGCGCATCTCATCGGGCATATGTGCCAGGTCTATCTGGCAGATGCCGGTGACATCCGAGTTATACAGTACCATCTGTCCATCAGGGCTGAACTGGGGGTGTGGGTGAGTCCACTGAGGGTGCCCGGCGGCGTTTCCAGGATGGACCAGCAACTCCTGTCTCTTGTTGGGGATATCGCGATCAGCCCAGACAACCGATACCTGGCGGCTGGCAATGGTATCTGGCATATTGAGGATGGTCGGCTCGTGAGACTTTTTGATTGGAAGTTGCCAGCGTACGACCGGCGATCGAGCAAGATTCTGTGCTCCCCTTCTATGGGTCCTTTTTGAAGTGACTGGACTGGACTCCCGATGGTCGCCATCTGATCTCTACAGTCGAACACCTGACCATCTACTCAGACTACCGGATGGACATCTGGGGAGTGCCCGACGAGTAGCGCTTGTGGTAAGTTGTAGATTCGGTCGTCGACTCATCCCCTCCATGAAGAACCGTCACCGATGCTGTTTCGAACATCGTCTGCCACTATTCTCCTGTGCCTGTGCCTTGTCAGCTGCGAGAGTCGGCAGCAACGTTTGACAACCCCTGTGGATATTGAGAGGGTGATTGTTACGCCCACCAGCGAGGGATTTGACATAGGGTTCATTCTTCAGGACGTCGAAGGCAATCCGACCATTCTCCTCATGGGCAAAGGGATGCTGCTCATCGAGGATTTTGATCCAGACAGCGCCATCGACCTCGAGGACAGCACCGGCGCGCTGTTTAGAAAGACCCTCAACTTCTCCCGCAACGATTTCGAGCGCGAGGAGTACTGGACAGGCGCACGAGAGCGCGTGACCGACATCTGTCAGCTCGGTATATTCCCATATGACAGGTTTGATCGACAGCCCACACATAAGCGGGGCCGCGTGAGGATAGCTGTTATCTGGCCTGTGGGGCCGCTCATCGGCACCGCCGAAGTCACTTTTCCCGATTCTATCGTTCAGCTAGGAATCCAGCATGTCAGTGATGCAGATACAGTCCGACAGTAGTAGTCAATTTTTGGCCGATGGCAACTCCGTGACAGCTCTGGTCGAAGAGACCGTCTGATGGCAGGCAGCAACGGCCAAGAGCATCGCGAGATGCTTGAGCTTAACCAAAAGCAGACCTCCTACTACGAGGCAGGAGCCGATCGCAGCGCTGGGTTGCCCACCCGTCTTTGGACGATAATCCGAGACGTGATGGAGCAGGTGCGCGTCGCCATCAACGTTGACGCAGACCTCTATACCAAGCATTGGGACTGGTTGGGCGATCTGTCCGACAAGCGGGTGCTCGATCTCGGCTGTTATGAAGGAAACCCGCTGAGCCTCCAGATCGCAGAGAGATCAGCTTCATATCTGGGGATCGACCTAAGCGCACGGGCGATCGGGATACTGGACGAAAAGCTTTCGCACATAGAACACGCTCACGCTGAGGTCGCAGACTTCCTCTCACCCGATTTTATACATGAGTTTGATGTCATATACGCTCGCAGCGTCGCGCACCATTTCAAATATTTTGATGCCTTTCTAGGCATTCTTAATCAACGGCTGCGTCCAGGCGGTATCGTCGTTACTTTTGACCCGCTGGAGACCTCTCTTCCCATCAAAATCGCCCGTGCGCTCTATCGCCCGTTCCAGACCGACGCGGCTTGGGAGTGGCCGTTTCGACGCAGGAATTTTTACCAAATTCAGGACCATTTTGAGATCGCGGAGGTTTTTGGGATCATGGGGCGGGCAAAATGGGCTGTTCCTCTGGCGTTATTTGGAAAAAAGCTGGCGATCCGGGTTGGCCGACGTTTTCACGCAGACGATCTGGTGCAGAGCAGACAGCTTGGCCGGGGGCTTTGGAGGTGTATGGCGGTGAGTATGTGCTGGCGAAAACGGGATTAATGCCCAGACAGTCGCGGCCCGCCGAAGCGAAAGGAGTCGCGTGATGAGCAGAGGTGTCAACGAGGTTGCGCACGCCCTTCAGGCCGGAGATATAGGCGGGACAGCAGACCATGGTGCAGGGCGGCGGGAGTACAGCGGCCTCTGGTCGCTCACTTCGGTACACCAGCCCCATTCGGCGTTCGTAGGTAGCTACGCAGGGCTTATTTTTGGTCACCATCGCTCGGAAAACGGTAGACAACCACCCGTCAACGTCGAACGGACCGGCCCAACAGAAGTAACGATGCAGAGGTCGATGGGCGGGCTCAATACCAAGGGCGTCTATCGCCTGACCCCACCGAACTACATCGACTACGAGGTTACCACAGAAGCGACCGAGTCGATCGATTTCCCTCATCTTAGCTGGTGCTGCTACATGAACTCACCAGAAGATGGGGACATAAGATTTCGGTTGGATGGTAGATGGGTAACAGGACACTCACCCAAACACGGCATTGAGGCCACATACTGCCCAAAATCGTTGGTTGACATTAGGGAGGAGCTGAACCGGTATCCCCTGGAATCGCTGGAGCTGGAAAATGGATACCGCAAAGGTTTTCACACCGGCTACAGCTACCAGCGCTTCGACAGACCGTTCTACTACGGCCGCATCCGCAATATGGCGTATATCGTTATGTTCGACCGCTACCACGACATCCGGTTTTTGATTTCGTCTTCCGGCGGTGGAATATCGGTAGTGCCCGGACTGACCTGCCAGGCATGGGACTGGATGTGGCTGCCTGATAGTCTCGCTGTAAATGCCCCCAAAACCCTCCGCACGCGAGTGGTATACAAACCGTATCTGGACGACGACGATGTTTTCTCCGAATACGAAAAATTCGCCACGCATTTCCCCTCGCCTGCATAGATTACCGACTTACCCGTGCCTGACACGCTTGATGCTGCCCGCCAAATAGCCGAGACAGAGCTCGGCCGCGGCGGCGGTTTGCTCTATAATCCCATCGCCTGGAACCTGATACTGCTCCACGCGATTCTGACCGAAATCTGCGCAGAATACGGGTCGCTTTCACAGATCAGGTCAAACCAGAATATGGGCGGTCTCTCAACTCCACTGAAGATCACGGTGGAGCAGAGCGTGAGCCGCTGGTTGGATCACCCAGCCACATCGACTGCGCTGCTGTCTTTTCCGCCCAGTTGGTATCATCAGCGGCTGACCGAACTGGTGTTCGACCGTATTTTGAGCGAACCGTTGGCCCCCCCTGTTCTGCTGTCGCCCGAAAAAGAGGCTGGACCGCCAAACGACCTACCATTCTGGGCGGTGGTCTATAACGACACGTCGCAAATCGCCAACGAACTCTACGTGTTGATGATCGACGCATACGCAGCCGAGGAGCGCACCGTTGTTGGCATTCATATCGACGACATCGAACAGTCTGCAACCGAAAAAACGATATGGTGGGATGAGGACGCCGATGTGCTGCGCGAGGCGGAGTTGATTGACCCGATCATATTCGACGGCGCCCTGTTGTTGGGCTTGGGGCCTGATCGTGAAGCTGAGAGTCACGGCAAAATCCGGCAGCGGCTGGGGCAGATGAAACTACTGAACCCGCCAGAAGCCGCGAAGCGGTGTGATGACAAATCTGCTGCCCTGAAACTCTGGAGTCAGTTCGGAGTACCATCACCTGCAACAGCCTCTATCGACCCCAGGGCCAGCCATGTCAACGTCACGGAAGCCATCAATGAGCTGCCAGCAGGAGACGCATACATTAGCAAGCCGGTGTCAGGTACCGGTGCCACGGGGGTGCACTTTTGGAACAGTGCGGAGGTAACTGACGACGTCATGCGAGAGTTGTATGACCATCCATTCTTGATACAGACTTGGGTACGCCTAGCGATGACTGTACACCCGTTTTCTGGGGCAGTAGTACCGTTCGTACTGCGTCTGCATGTAGTCGATGGATCTGTCGAATCCGGCTACGCGGTTGTCGGCAACTCACCTGAAGATCGCGTCATCTCTGTGGCCAGAGGGGCACGGCCCACACCGATCGACAGAGCGATGGCGCAGGTCTTTGTCGCCGGTGTCCAACGTGCGGTGACGCAAAAGGAGTGGCAGGGGATTTGCCAGGTCGCCGAAAGCGCTCATAGCGCCATCAACAGCGGCCTGACAGAGTCAGAAGAGATTCGAATTACCGGGATAGACCTCGTACCAACAGACCAAAACGGCAATCTTGTCGGTGTGGTTCTCGAAGCGAACGCCCGTCCGGCGGGCTTAGCCCACGGGCGAGCGGTTGGACGCGACCCTCTAATGGCCCGAAGGCCTACTGTAAGCGAAAAGCTGTGGGGGTGCAGACAGACCAAATGATTTGCCGTGGTTGTAGGCGCAGTGGTCGGCTCATTTCATATTCCTCTATTCGGCCCTGAGAAGCGGTTTGATGGACTGTTTTTTTAGCGCTACCGGATTTCTCGACGTTGTGCTGCCTGCGAGCCTCTCTCAATAGTATAATTGTACGCTGACGACGCCAAGTTCGGCGCGTAGTGAAGTCGTTGCTCCAAGCTCTTTTGCTTGACTAGAAAGCCGTCGAAGATTATTATTGAGTAAGTCGATCATCTTTGTCAAGTTTAACCGAAAAGCGGAACCTGGATGTAGGACACGCGTTCAACAGTCCTCCACCCGGTTAATGAATCGGCCTAACGCCGTCATACATCGGAACTGATCTACTTAGGAGTATTAATGCCTATCTCATCGAGAGAACTAATAGCGAAAGTCACAGCGAGCATCAGTGAAATGGATGTCCATCAGGTGAACGACGCCATTCAGAGCGGCGAGGGCGGGATGGTGCTGGACATCCGCGAGCGTGACGAGTTCTCACAAGGATATATCCCCACCTCGGTGCATGTCCCGCGTGGATTTCTAGAGCTTCGGATCGAAAAACTCGCCAGAAATCACGACGAACCGATAATCCTATACTGCGCTGGCGGCATCCGCTCGGCGTTGGCCGCCCGCTCATTGGAGGAGATGGGATACACAGGTGTTGTTTCGATGTCAGGCGGGTTCGCCCACTGGAAAAACGCCGGGTACAAGATCGTTCAGGAGCGACTGCTTAGCGAAGATGAGATGCAGCGGTTCAGTCGCCACATTATGCTTCCAGAGATCGGTGAAGAAGGACAAGGGCGACTGCTTGACGCCAAAGTACTGTTGGTAGGAGCCGGAGGATTAGGTTGCCCAGCAGGGCAATATCTGGCGGCAGCCGGTGTCGGCACTCTGGGCATTGTTGACGCCGATGTTGTTGATCTGTCCAATCTTCAGCGTCAGGTACTTCACGGCACCAGCGACGTGGGACGCCCGAAAGTCATCTCCGCCATGGAGAGCATCGCGGAGATGAACCCCGGTGTCGATGTGCGGACCTACCGCGAGCATGTCACCTCTGAGAACGTCATGGACATCATCGCCGACTATGATATCATAGTCAACGGTTGTGACAACTTCCCTACCCGCTACCTGCTAAGCGATGCCGCAGTATTCACCGGCAAGACGCTGGTGGATGGTTCCATTTTCGGTTTTGAAGGCCAGGCGACGGTATTCAAGCCCAACGACGGACCGTGCTATAGATGCCTCTATCCAGTACCGCCGCCTCCAGGTCTGGTGCCAAGCTGCGACGAAAACGGTGTTCTGGGCGTACTCCCCGGCATCGTGGGGCTCGTACAGTCCACCGAAACTCTCAAGCTGATCTTGGAGCTAGGCGAGCCGTTGGTGGGGCGTCTGCTCACATTCGACGCTACAACTATGAACTTCCGCACCCTAAAAGCACGGCACGATCCTGGCTGCCCGGTTTGCGGCGAAAGCCCGACAATCACCGAGCTAATCGACTACGAGCAGTTCTGCGGCCTCCCGCCACGTCGAGAGGCGGCATATAGCAGCTAGTCCAGTTCAACACCAGCACAGAACACAGCGCTGGCCGCAGCACTTCCCGAACCCCAACTAAAACTGCTGTGGCCAGCCCGCGTGTTCTCGCCGCCGTGGGCGTAGTTCTCGTCACACCACCCTAAATGCTCGCTCTGCAACTCGCCATAGTTGGGCTCATTCTCAGGGCAGCAGATGAGCGCGAACGACGCTCTTAGAGCCGCCAAGCCTCTCTCTTTATACTCCACAATTCCGGTCGCTTCTCCTAGCTCGCAGAACAGTGTCGCCATATAGCACTGCCTAGCGTCGTTCCACTCCCCATCTGTGTTCTGCACCGCAAAACCGCCAAAGCTGACCAATCTCAAGAACGACACATCCCACACCTGTTGATATAGCGCCAGATAGTCCGCCACGGCACAGGCAGACTCCAGCGATTCTGCATCGCCGTCAATGCGCCACAGCTCCAGATACATCCGTGCGGTCCACAGCATTGAGAGCGTGTTCTGTGGATGTTGACCGGTGTGATGGTCGAAGAACTTCTCTGACTTACGCGAGCAGGAGTAGAAAGTCTCATAATCGAACCATTTTTGCTCCGGTAACACCTCTTGCTCAACGAACCGCGCCACACGCCGCGCCGCGTCGAGATATTTTGCTTCGTTAGATAAGCGACCCAACGCCGCTAAAAAAGAACCGCTGGCGCTGGATGAGGCGGTTCTTTCCAGTCGAGGAAGCGGACTCTGGTCCGATCGGTGAAGGTATGAGGGGATCGATCCGTCGTTAGCCTGAATCTGGCAAAGCCTGTCGGCGTAGCCGGACAGATATGGCGCGATACGCTCGTTCGGTTCGATTTCTCTATCCCATTTCAAGAGCCAGCAGGCCGTCCACGACATATCCACGGTCGAATACCAGTCCGGTGCGCCCCCCCAAGTCTGGCTTCCGATCCAACCAGCAGTAATGTGCTCGTCATCCGCAAACCCCTTGTCATCCAAGCCGCGCTCCACAAGCTGGCTGTAGCTGGGCCTAGATGAGAAATCGACCAGTTGCCCGCCTCGAAGCATGAGGTCATAGTCATCACCGCGTTCGGTGACGTAGATGTTTGGAAACAGACCCCGATCCTGGGGAGCAGATAGAGCCAGGTTCACTATCCGCCTGGCTTTGTCCCTGAGACTGTCGTCGCCCCACCTTTTCGCCCACAGCATCATGCCACATGCCGACCGCATATCTGAAAACCAGGCCTGATTCCATATATCTCCTGGATACTCGCGGTTAATCAGTACACCACCAACATCCATCCCTCCCAGTTCAAACTCCCTAAAGGAGTCTGAAAGTTCACCCTCATACGCGTATCTGGCGTACTGCTCAAACGAGACCCGCTGAGGCGCAATACTATCCGCCAATCTGGTCGTACCCCACCTGGCCCAGAGATCACGAACCGTCTTCCGATACCCGTTCATGAGCTCAGCGTCTGCAACCACATCAACAAACACAGTGATCTCGTGGCTACCTGGCTTCAGTTCAGCATCCAGATCGATCCCATGTCGGTAGTAGACGTGTGGTCGTGGCTCCCATGTGCAGAAACCGTGGCTCAGATATGGCTCCGAAGCCAAGAGGTCCAGATCGAGAGCGGTGGGGATGGGGCGATGTTTAGCGAGCGTGTCCAGGTCGGGAATCGCCGCGAAACATATACTGCCTTTTTGAAGAACCGCAGCCAGGGCTCTGTAGGAGTGATCCCCTATCACCTCATCGTCTTCCGGGCGCAGGTTGGGGGTGTAGACAAAATCCGGGTCAGCCATCGCCAGCCGTCCGCGAATTTCAAGGCGACCGACTATCAGCAGTTTCTTTGCGTCTATCATGGCGCTCAGACGCCAACGACCATCGTCCTCAGGGCCGGTTATCTCAAGACTGTACGTAGTGTCATCGTTCTGCCCCATCAGTTCGATGCGAACTCGCTGATCATCCCCCTCGACCAGGACGGCTCTGTCAAAGCGCCACCACCCACCGTGGCCTCCAGCCTCGTAGTAGAGGCCCGGCAGCGTCCACTGCACGTGGAACTCTTCTGCGTCATCAGCCCATCCCACCGCCGCCGTCCAACCGTTTTCAGTTTCACGACATTCGACGGCTTTTGAGCCAAAACGCGCGACGATAAACGAATCCATCACCGCCAACCTCGTGCTTGGCGGGTCTAGTTGATCTGTCATTGGACAGGTCCGGCTTTCTTATCTGATCTCGCAGCGGATGAAAGAGGGCGTACTTGTGGCTCCATACCCCGGCAAAACGCGTTTCATACCACACAGGCTGATAGGATTGCGCACTCGCTCGTAAACGATAGTCGGCGCGACGAATCAGCTAAGCTGTCCGCTGGGCAAGCTCTTCGATCACGCGCTCTACATGGCCTTTTACGCGGACATTCGGCCATACTTTGGCCACGACGCCTTCTTTATCAATGAGGTAGGTTGTTCTAATCAGCCCCATGCTCTTCTTGCCATAGCGGTTTTTTTCACTCCAGACGCCGTAGGCCTCTATGACCTCCTTGTCGATGTCCGCCAGCAACGGGAATGACAGCCCCTGTCTGTCCGCGAATATTTTGTGCGATGCAACGCTGTCCGCGCTTACCCCCAATACCGCCGCGTTTACCTTGCCCAGCGATGAAAGGTTCTCCTCAAATTCACACGCCTCCGTGGTGCATCCTGGTGTGCTGTCTTTGGGATAGAAATAGAGCACCAACCACTTGCCGTTGTAGTCGGCTAGAGTATGTGTATTGCCGTCCTGATCCTCGACTGAAAACGATGGAGCGGGTGTCTGTTCTTCCAACACCTATGGTCTCCTATGATGAGTCATCATCCGGCGACGTATATGCGGGTTTCGTAACCGTTCATCGGTGTAACAGAACCACCAGCAACTGGTGTCAGTTCCGATGATACTGGTGTGATCGGCTCTAATTCATCTGTCTGGATCCAGTCCAAACCTCGGACCATCACATCTGCGCCAGTCGGGTCTTCATTTATCAGCACCAGTAGTGTCTTCGATTCTACACGCTTGACGATGCATGATGCCCCCAAAACAGGTGGCGCTCGTCTGTGGTCCACTTCGGCTACTACGTCTGGTATGGAGCCGGTATGCATAAATTCCTGCAACCCGTTGATCTCCCGCACTACAGCCATCAGATCGGGCATAAACGGCGCAGGCCTTTCCTCGTGCGACGATCCCCACCACAGCAGCCCTGTCGCTCCCCTTAACATCGCCTGCCATGCCATAAACCGATACTGGTCCAGGTTGGGTGCCGCGTAGCCCGTACCCTCGTCGTACTCCTTGAGCGAACTCCAGGAAAATCCCTGCTCGACCACCCATACCTCTTTCGCAACTGCGGTCTGGCGGTACCGTTCCGTATAGAGACCCAGATGGTGCATCTGTCGATTGTCGTTTGGTGGGACCGGAAAGTAGTCGAATCCGAGAATATCCAGCGACGGCAGGCACCGCGCCAACACCGACTGACTGCTCTGGCACGCCTCATTGAGCCATATGGGGCGTCCAGGGTCACGTTCACGGATCAGCCTGACACCTCGCTCCAACCCCCTCACCAGCGCATCGGCTTTGTCCAATAACTCATTTACGAGGTCTGACGGCCGTTCCCAAAAACGTGGCGGTTTACCCTTTTCAAGCCGCCAAATCCCCCATATCGCCTCGTCCGGTCCCTCCCACACCGCCAAAACCGGATGATCCTTCAGCTCCTCAACTCTCTCAACCAGCGCCGACCCGTCATCGTCATCCTTCAAAATCATCGGCACCGTCACCCACCCAAACATCCCCCACTCCCTCGCCTCATCCAGATGCTCACGACTCGAACACCCAACAAGGTTGATTCCCGCCTCACTCCACTCCCTCCATTCATCGTCAGTTCTTGGCCGCTCATACATCCCCAACGTAAACAGCGGTTTTTCATCTCTCGTCAGTATCATCGTTCCTCCAAGTTACCCCTCGTTGCACAAAGTGTTCCGTGTTCGCCTACATCTACGATGATGGCCCATCCCCCAAATCAGGAATCTCCATCAGCTCTCCGCCAGCAACTGCCGATTCATGCGCGATTACACCGGGAATAGCGTATCGGGCTGCGTCCCAGATGTTGTTGGGTGGCGTGGTGCCGTTGGTGATTGCTGTCAGAAAATCGTCCACTAAGAACTGGTGCGAGCCGCTGTGGCCGTTAGGAAGTCCGATGAACTCTGTAGGCAACCGATCAACGTCGTGAACGGTGGCGGTGTGCAGGTGCGTGCCGTCTTCGCTGGTAATCAGGTCCATACCCGACTTCTCGGTGTTTTCTCGGTTGACCGGCTGGCTAGTGCATTCTAGAATCTCGTCGAGGCTTTCCGTCTGTGCCCCGTCGGAAGTCATCCAAACCGATCCCGCCTTGCTGTCCTCAAAACTGCCCTCAGTGCCGAACAGGCACATCCGCACAGCACCTGGATGCCCAATCCGCCGAAACTCGTTAATCCGGCACGAACTTCCGTCTGACATTGAGAACAGCGCCGACTCATTGCTAAACGTGTTGCCCCACATATTCACGTCGGCTCTGAACAGCCCATCCTCATGGTCATCCACGAACCCCTGACACGATACGTGTGTCATGTGCGCGCCGGTGACCGAAATGATCTGGCTAGTGGAGTGGGTGGGATAGTGCATAGGGGGCCCGCCAGCGAACTCCCGCCATCTGTCCCCACCGCGCCATTTCATCACGTCATACAGACCATGGTCGAAGTGGTGGTAGTAATCCGCCTCGCCAAATACCGCTCGCCCAAAGTCACCATCCTGAAACCGTTTTCGGCAGTAGATGACTGCGGGATAGTAATAGCTCGTTTCTCCCAACATGTAGGTCAGACCGGTCTCTTCCACCGCGAGAAAAAGCTCGGTTATCTCCTCAACAGAGATGCCGGTGGGCACCGCGCTATATACGTTCATCCCCGCCCTTAATGCCTGAGTGGCCTGCGGAGCGTGCATCCAGTTCTGAGTAATGATCGCCGCAGCGTCAACGTCGCCACGCGCACATAGATCGTCCAACGACGAAACGGTCTCCGCAATGTCGTGCTTCGCGGCGTTTTCGACTAGCTTGTCAGCGTTAACATCACAAAGGATCACCCGATCAATAGCCGGATGCGCTTTGAATAGCGGAATGAAACTCTGTGCGAATGTGCCTACTCCTACCATACCCACAGTCAATCCCACGTGAATATCCTTCGCTGATTATCTTGGGTGTCTATATCATCGGTTCGACGCGGTGGTAAAGCTGGATCGAGAAACCCCACGGGTCTCTCATCATCGCCAACGTATCACCTGTGTCAAGCGACATAATCAGCAACCGACCTTTGTCGATAGCCCGTCGGTAGTTGAGGGGAATCCTCATTCGCTCAATGCGCGCTTGTAAGAGAAGTGTTCAAGGCCGTCATTAGATCGCGCTCAATTTTGTCGAATATTCGCGGCATCAGTTGCGTCCCTTCAGACAAAACCATGGGAAATGACACGGGGTCACGGTTGCTGGTCACTGATTAAAGCGATTGCATGACCACAGGTCAATCGGCACGGTTACTGCTCACATGAGGGATTGACTGGGCGGTAGGCGGGATTGTCGTGGGGCATTCTGATTTTGATCGTGATGCACCATGAATGAAAAAACGAGTAGAAAATGTACCCCCAGTTTACCATTGCCCCCACATCACAAAGGAAAAAGGACCCACGGCGAACCGTAAGTCCTTGTTTTTATTGGAACGCGCCCAGGAGGAGTCGAACCCCCAGCCTGCTGATCCGTAGTCAGCCGCTCTATCCAATTGAGCTATGGGCGCATAAATCGTGCGTTTTCAATAAGTGTCTCAACTCCTAATTGTAGGCGCGCAACCATCGCCTGGTCAAGCGTGGCAAAGCTACCTAACCAGTGTTACACGTCCGGTGGCACTAAGGTTGTCGGCGATCACCGTATAGAAGTAGACACCTGAGGAGGCGGGTTGTCCGTCACTATTGGTACCGTCCCACTGGACCGTCATCTCTCCCGAGCCTGCCAGCTGAATACATCTAACTGTCTGCCCCAGCACATTCGTGATCCTCAAAAACGCATCTGACTCAACGTGTTCCGGCAGGCGAAGGCGAAGTTGGGTGCGTGGATTGAAAGGGTTCGGTGACGCACCGAGTACGGCTACGCCCAAGAACTCAGGAAGCGCGGAGTTTGGGTTCGTTGCCACGCTAAGCGCCGTGTGGTCGGAGAAATCCGTGTAGAGAAGTACGGTTCCGCTCGTGCCGACTAGCCGCCCGTACCTCTCGTTTATCATATTGATTTCCAGGAAATCCTGGAGTGATTGCGAACCGTCGGGAGTCGAAGGTTGGACCTCCCAGGTCCGCCCGCCGTTGGCGGTGCGAAGTATGGTTCCTCGTCCTCCAGTTGCCCACGCCCACAGGGAGTCTACCGCAGAGACGCTGTAGAGCGGGTATTTGAGAGAACTCTCCTGTCGCTCCCACGTCGCACCGCCATCCACAGTGTGCAAAATCCTGCCGCCTTCACCGACAATCCATCCGACTCTGTCGTTCACCATATCTACATCTAGCAGCGAGCGGGCGGTCCCGGCCACTTGCCTCGTCCAGGTTCTGCCCATGTCCGAGCTGAAGTTTATAAGCCCGCGTCCGCCGACAGCCCAGGCTTTGCCCGTGACAGGATCAATCGACAGGCCGTTGACGTCGGGGTACCCATCATGATCTATCTCGACAGGATGCCAAGTCTCACCACCGTTGTCGCTGTAGTCGATCAGGCCTGCCGTCCGTGCTGCCAAGATGTCGGTGTCGGTAACAAACTCGACACTCAGATAGACTCCACCGTGGCGCTCAGAATGCCGTGCTGTTATCTCACCTATGACTTGGCCGGAGTCGTTTATTACCGGCGTGCCAAAGTCCAGATCGGGACGTGTGGTAGGTCGTTGCCACGAAACACCACCGTCGTGCGTCCTCATGATCAGGCCCTTCATCCCAACGGCGATGCCTATCTGCATATCGTTTGAAAATGAGACGTCATAGAGCCAGTTGTGATGCTCTTGATGGTAGAGCATGTTGTCTACATACTTCTCCCAGTTTTGGCCGCCGTCGGTTGTGTGAAACAACGATACGCCTGCGCCTGATATCCAACCTTCGGTCCCACCGGAGGGGAAGTCGATAGCGGCGTAGTTCTCAACAGGCAGATCTCCGACTTGCTCCCATTTAGGTCCTTGATCCTCGCTGGCGATGTGGAGCGCATAGTGTTGCATCGCCGTGCCGCCTGCACCGCTCACCTCTATCCCAATGTCCTGAACACCTGCCGCGCTTAAAGGCACGTCCCATCGGACTAGGCCGTTGCTCGAGTCCACCGTCATGCCGTCAGGCGCGGCGATCTTGCCCGTGGATGGCATGACATGAAATGCGTAGTTAAGATCGGCTCCCTCGGCAGTTATCTGGTATTCATACGGCTCTGTTGTTCCGACGAAGGCGAGCGGTGGAGGCACCGAGGTTATCGTCGGCGGTATTTGGGTAGGATCAGCGACCGTCAGAAGAAATGTCTGCCTGTCGGTCTGTCCCTCCCCCCAAGCCTCAACGACCACAGTATGAGCGCCAAGGTCGCTCAAAGCTGGCGACCAGGTCAGTAAACCCTTTAAAGGGGTTATACCCATGCCCTCTGGCGCGGGGGACGCCACTCCAAAGCTTGGGAGGCTGTAGACCACCTGTCCCCCTGAGGGTGAGGGGATCGATGCAGTGACCTGATATTCGTATGGTTGCCCCACCTGCGCACTTGTGACAGGAGTTGTAACGATTCTGGGGGTTACGAAGTCCGGGATTCCGGGCTGCGTCGATGATCCAGGGTTGATACCCCACTTATCAGAGTTGTGCCACAACCCGTCTGGATCGCCCAACTCTTCACCGTTGGTGCGACCGTCGCCGTCAGCGTCCAGAGCTGCCAGTGCAGGCGTCCACTCCAGACCCGCACGGTTGAACTGGTCGCCAAAAATGTTCCGGTCTTTTAACCCGTGGCTTGAATGAGGGTCGAGATGGCAGAGGTTGCACTCGTGAACTCGCCCGTTGGGCACAAGTTGCGGAAAACTAAGCTCACCAAAGACATTCGCGGCGAAAAAACATCCGATCGCTGTCACCGCTCCACGCCATTTCACATTCATAGCGGACATCCTACATTCATCTAGGATCACGATGGCACATCGACATCCCGCATGTCGAGGCGTCAGGTAGGCCGAGATGCCAACTTGCACTCTGTTTTCCGGCAGCGCCTCAGCCACTCTACAGCGCTTCGCGCCCTTGGTGAATCGAGTGGAACCGAGCTAAAAAAGTTAGCTGCAATACAGCAAAGTTGGCAAGGGGGCGATCCAACATTGGGGCTAGTCTGACTGTAGCTCGCCAATTGTTCGGAGCCCGCCGAGTCTTGCGCGGTTCGCCACCAATACCACCGCCCCGACGATCACCGCTAGCCAGAGGGTGCAAAGGCGGACAAACAGGGTGACTACCGCTGCAGCGCCCTCTCCCACGCCTGAGCCGATGAGCATCGCCGCCATACTTCCCTCAGTGGGCCCCAAACCACCTGGAAGCATGCTTAACGCTCCGATCAGCGTACTTGCGGCGTAGACGAAGGAGCTGCGCGCCAGGCCCAGCGCGTGACCCGAGGCATCCAGAGCCAAATCGAGGGCAACACACTCTGCTAACCACGCCACCAACGCTATGCTCAGCGCCCCGGCCATCTGTCTCATTCCGATCAGGACTTTGATGCTCCCGTAGGCCTCTTTGAGCGGCTGGGCGGCGCGGCCCACGTATGGCAGAGAACCGAGGGCACCTAGAACGCCATTCACAATCCACTCAACCTGGAGCGCCAACCAGAACACCACGACCCCCGCTCCTACTGCGAGAACCACAGGTAGGCCAACATCAAGACCGGTAAGCCCCACCGACGCCAACATCACCATCGCCATCACATCGGTCATCCGTTCAGCTATCACCGCCGAAGCCGATGTCGCAACTGGAACGTCAGACAGGTTACGCAGAAAAACGACCTTTACAATCTCGCCTGCTTTCCCTGGCGTCACGCTGGATACCAGTGAGGCCCATGACACGGTCAGGCTGTCGCTAAGGCGTATGTCGATCCCCAATACCCTCAAATAGAAGTGGAGCCGCACACCGCGAAGGAAATAGTTGCAGAAGGCCAGCGCGGACATCGGCAGCAACCATCCCCATGCAAAGGTTTGGGCAGCTGCGATTAGGTGGGTCAGGTCGACGTAGATGGCAAAGCCGACAAAAACCAGGGCTGCTAGCGCCACAGACACCCACAACCCGGACCACAGTCGAAAAGAGGTCGCCACAAATACTTCTGGGTTACGCCGCTGGGTTCATGGTGAGTAGTGAGGCCGCCAGAGTGGCTTGGGGTGGGGTTTCAACCTCGTCGGGGCCGTAATCTGGGATCAATGCGGCAAATTCGGCAAAGATGGCTGCTTCGTCCATCGCATCGGCGGCGCGGGTCAACGTGGCGATCGATTTTGTTAGCGACTCAAACGGAATCTGGTTGGATTGTGCGCTCAAGATTTTTCTGTGTCCCGTTGAAGTTGGTTTTTCGTCGACATTCCAAAGCTCCTCGTAGAGCTTTTCGCCTGGCCTTAGGCCGATGATCTTGATCGGTATATCGGTGTGAGGTTCAAAGCCGGACAGTGAGATGAGATGATAGGCCATGTCGATGATTTTCATTGGTTCGCCCATGTCCAGGACGAATATCTCGCCGCCCTTGCCCATTGATGCCGCTTGGGTGATAAGCTGCACCGCCTCTGGGATGGTCATAAAAAATCGGCGCATGTTCGGATCGGTGATGGTTACAGGCCCACCATTGGCGATCTGCTGTTGAAACAGCGGCACCACGCTGCCGTTGCTGCCAAGCACATTTCCGAAACGGACGGTCATGCACACCGTTCGGCTCGTTTTTGCGAACCCCTGGACGAAAAGCTCTGCGATCCTCTTTGATGCGCCCATCACACTTGTGGGAGCCACGGCTTTGTCCGTAGAGATAGAGACGAACCTCTCGGTGCCCAACCGCTCGCACATCTCAACTGCGTTGATCGTTCCGAGGATATTATTGAGCACCGCCTCATGCGGGTGCGCTTCCATCAGCGGAACGTGTTTGTGAGCCGCAGCGTGAAAAACCATTTGGGGGCGGTATCGGTCAAAGACATGCGCCAAACTGTTCCGACGGCTTACATCAGCAACGCAAGGCTCTACGCAATCGCTGCCCTCCAGATCTGCAAGATCGTGCTGTAGCTGGAACAGACCGTTTTCACTTCGGTCGAGGCAGACCAGTTGAGCCGGGCTGTATGACAGTAGCTGGCGGCAAAGCTCTAATCCGATAGATCCTGCGGCACCTGTTACCAGGATGCGTTTGTCCTTGAGCACCGCCGCGAGCTCCTCGGTATTAACCACAACGGGTTCCCGACCCAGAAGGTCCTCCAGGCGGATCTCGCGTATTTGCGTCAGCGTGACGCGACCGTCCATGATTTCACGGGGACCTGGCACGGTTTTGACCTTCACACCAGCCTCTTTGGACACAGCTACCAGATGCCTCATCTCCTCACCAGCAGCAGAGGGGGTGGCAATGATTATCTCGTCCACTTTTTTGCTGCGGGCGATCTGGGGTATCTCGGTATGGTTGCCCAGCACTCTGACGCCGTGAACAGCCATGTTGCGCTTGCTGGGGCTGTCGTCGATCAAGCCAACGGGTTCATAGCCCAGGTCGGGCCGGTTCCGCATCTGCCGGATTATCATCTCACCGGCATCTCCAGCACCGACGATCAGCACACGCAGTTTTAGAGAGCCGATCTTGGCGATCTTGTGATGATAGAACCTTGCGCCGAACCGTATCCCGCCGATCACAACCAGCGCGAGCAACCATTCGATGACCAGAACCGATCGAGGTAGAGTGTTAAATCCGAGGAAATGTAGTGCTATGACATGGATACCAGATGAGGCTGTCAGGGCTTTGATTATCACATACAGGTCATTTACGCTGGCATATCTGTAGATGCCGCGATAGACCTCAAATAGCAGGAAAAAGAAAAGTGTAATCGCAACCAGTAGGGGGGCGGTCTCCCGGCACAGATCGAACAGGTTCGGCGGGATGTCGCCGTCAAATCGAACCAGAAATGCGGAGTAGTATGATGCGGCGACGGCGACAAGGTCTGTCACCAGCATTACCGCTCTCAAGCGATGTCGCCAGATTTCCCCGAAAAACGATAGCATGTGTCGACTTTGGTTAGCTCGCAACCCGAGATGGACCATCATGGTGGGTCCGCCGTAACAACTAAAATATGCACGTCGATTGCTGATCTGGCAAGGTAGAGTCGCTCAAACGTAGGTGTGATCAGTCTCCTCGCTTGTATGAAATCGCGCTTGGGGCCGTGTTTGGGGAACCTGGTAAACTGAGGCCATCACCTGTTCGAGAGTGCTTCTAGAGCGCCTAGGGAGCATCGCGTTGATCGCCTGTGCCCAGAACTCCAACACATTCTCATCATCGCAGGATCGCCGGGCCTGACTACCGTTCGTCCGGAGACGTTGACTCAGACGAGCGGCTTTCTCTTACCCGTACCACGACGATTAGTGCGGTGAAAAGACACAGCGCCACAACTATCACCGCCCACAGTCCGATGGTGGAAAACGGGCGGGAGATTGCCACGACAGCGAGCGCGGTCAGGAGCGCCCCAACCGAACCAAACCAGATGACCACGTAGTCGTGGGCAAGCCCTGAGATTACCAATCTCTGGTAGAGGTGGGTTCTGTGGGCTTCCCACACCCGATGCCTGCCCAGAAGGCGTCCCAAAAACGTATAGAAGCCATCGGAGAAGAAGAACCATAACGCCAGCGCCACAAGCAGTATCGCATCGGCCTGTTCGCCGCCCTCCACCTGAAATGGCAGTGCGGCAAACAGAAACCCAATAGTCGAAGAGCCTACGTCACCCATAAAGATCTTCGCAGGCCGCCAGTTGAGTATCAGGAATCCCGCAGACGCGCCAGCTATCGCGATACCCACCGAACCCAAAGGGCCAGACGACCCAACCGCGACCAGAGCCAGCCCACCAATGATCCCTTGAACGGCTGCATATCCGTCGATACCGTCCAGGAAGTTGTACAGGTTTGTCATGCCGACTATCCACAGAATGGATAGCGGAACAGCGGATAATTCGAGACCGAAATCCAACGGCGTCGGAAGAGGGAAATGAGAGAGGCGTGTCGCTGGATAGACCACCAACGCCGCAGCGGCCAATTGTACCGGCAGACGTACTTTTACTGATAGTCGGAAACGGTCGTCCGCAAGCCCCACCGCCGCCATGGCAGCGGCTCCGGCGATGATCTGCCATCGAGGGAGATGAAAGTCCAGGGCGTAACTGACCAAAAGCGCCACGCCGATCCCTGCGACGATACCCAGGCCGCCGCTTCTCGGAGTTGGCACGGTATGTGAAGAGCGGGTGTTAGGTCTGTCGAGCAGATGTTTTGTGAGGAGCGGTATCAGCGCTCTCGTAGTGCCGTAAGAGACTGCGAACGCAGCCAGGAGAATTGCAGCGGTGGCTATGAGGGTCATCCAACAACATCCTGGGGGTGGTCTACCACCCGCGATGGCGACCATTTGAGTTGCTCTCTGGCGGCTTCGTCTGAAAACGTGAAAGAGGCGGACATCTTGCCCAGCTTACGGCTGTTGAACGGCATCTCCTTGCGCGTCATCCAACCCAACGCATCGCCCGCCGCAGCGAGCATGTGAGCCGGAAGTTTGGGGAGGTTGCCCGGCTGACGTACGCCGATCCTGCCGGCGAGAGATGACGATAACTCGGCGAATGAAGGGTGGTGTCCGTCGGTTAGGTGATAAGTACCTCCATGGTCGGCAGCCAACGGCATCGCATCGGCAACATCACGGGCCAGCACCATGCTTCGTCGGGCGCGACCGCCTGCGATGTTTACGTATCGCCGGGCTTTGAGCGCAGATACCATTGCGCCCAGATTCCCCACCGGATTCGGTCCGGCGACCAGCGGTAAGCGCAGGATACTCAACCGTGTGTTTTTGCCAGTGGCCCAACCATGAAGAACATCCTCAGCGTCGATTTTGCTCAGACCGTAAGGATCGGTGGCTTGGCGCGCTTGATCTTCAGCGATCATTTCGCCGGTCTCAAGACCGTAGACAGCGACGGTGCTGACAAAGAGTATCGCTTCAGGCGGCTCTGAAAGTGACAAAGCACTTAAGAGGTTTTTGGTGCCTTCGACGTTGACATCAAAAAACTTTCGCGCGTCGTCGTCGGTCTTCGGTATGAAGTGAGCAAGGCCAGCCAGGTGATATACCACATCGAAACTCTTTTCGCCCAGATCGATTCCAGGTTGTGTCAGGTCCACGACCATCGTCGGCGTGTCAGGAAGCTCCTCAAGCCCCAATACCGTCACATCCTCGCCACGCCGTCGGCATCCTTCCACAATCTGCCGCCCAAGGAAGCCGGTACCGCCGGTCACGAGTACACGCCTTGTGCTCACGTCAGACCGCCCTGGGCGGCCTGGTGTATCGCGTCCCTCATCCGCATTGAAAGCAGGTCGCGATCAAACTGCTCGACCGCTACTCGCCGAGCGTTGTCCGATATTTCGGCCCTCAACAGAGGTTGATCCACCAGCGACTCTATCACGTTCGCCAACGCTTGGGCGTCATCTGTCCGTACGGTGATTCCACAGTTTTCCGTCTTCGTGAGCTGTTTGATCCATCCCTGTGTCGTCTGAACGATCGGAATACCCGCAGCGAAAGCGTCGTACATCTTGTTCGGCGACATCGTATCTGTAAAAGGCACAGCTTTGAACGTTATCAGAGCGCAGGTTGCCCGCCTTAGCCACCGTGCGACCTCTGTTTTGGGCATAAGACCTGTGAACTTTACCGACGAGAGTTTTTGGTCTTGCGCCATCGTTTCGAGCTGCGCTCGCTCCTTGCCATCGCCGATCAAGACGATCTGGATGTCGGTGCGACCTCGCTCGTTGAGAACCCCGGCTGCTCGGACTATCTGTGCGCAGTCGTCCGCTTGCCCCAGAGTGCCGGTATAGAGCGCAAGGGGTCGGTCTTCGTCCAACCCTTCCGGCGCAGGTCTAGTGTCTTCTGAGCCAAACAGGTCGTGGTCAGACGCATTGGGAACCGTCACTACGTCAGCGTCAGGGTGGGATTGCAGAACCCCTTCGGCCATCCCCTCAGATAGCGCGATAACTTTTGAGGCCGCTCGATAGCATATCTGCTCAAACCCACGTGCAAGCCAGACGATCCATCGCCGCTTTAGATAACCCAGTTCGATCGCTCCTTGCGGCCAAAGGTCTCTGACCTCAAACACAAACGGTTTTCGCCGCAGAAAGCGGCCTAAAAGACCTGGGATTCCCGCTGTAATCGGCCCCGATGACGCCACCACCACATCGGCTTTCAGGGTCATTGCGTACCAGGAGGCTATCGCGGCGTAGGCCAAAAACGTCCAGATTCGGGCGAGCATTCCGTGCTTATTTGACAACCGCACGTTTATCGCTTTGATCTCAATCCCCTCCACATCGAACGTCTCAACTATCGATGTGGGCATCAGGTCAGATTTGTCGTATACGCTCGTTACCACAGTCACGCTGTCGCCTGCGGCGACCCACCGCTTGGCAAACTCGTAGACGCGAGTGCCCCATGCACCCTTTGGAGTGGTGAAATACTGGTAGAAATAGAGTATTCGCATTGAGCGATGAGTAGCCGGCTAAGTGTGATGTCGTTTGGTCGGACGCCCACTCTCGACTTCCCATGGCGGTCCGGTTGACCGAATCAGCTATGAGAGGTTCGCTATTTGGCTAGGGTGGACGCAAGTATAGGTCGATTCGGAATGGGGCGGAACGTGCGATGGCTTCTGGGTCTGGCGGCCATCTCGTCGCCTGTGGGCTACTGGTAGACACGCAGGCGGGTGGATTCATGTGTCGGACCGCGCTCTGAACTCGTCCATCGACCTCGACGTCACCTCACCAACAGCGTGCGACCGCTAGAAACCTATCGGTCCTGGTAGCTGCCAACGGTGCGACCAGCGGTAGCTGAGCGTAAGCAGCCCCAAAGTGCGCCATGAGTGCGCGCCCCCCACGTTCCCTTCGTTGCGAATATGTTGCATCTCCCCTCCAGCCGCCAGCTCCAAACTCTCGCGAACCTGCAAACTGAGTCTGATCCCAACACCAGCCAACCGTTCGACGGTCCCAAAGGGAAATGGATCGTTAGGATATTCGAACTGTGCGCTTGGGGGAACCGGTTCTGGTGTGGTGACGCGCGTCTCTCCCCTGCGCCTCCAGGTGCCGTAGATGACGGCTTTACTATTGCGATAAACGGGCTGTCTGAAATGCATATACAACGCATCGCTGTCGGGTCCCATGGGATGTCCCAACAGGCTACCGTCGTTTGTGAACCTCGCGTGATCTGCTCTTTTTCCGGCGGTGTAGACCCATCTCAAAAGCCTCACATATTCAGCGCCCAGTTCCGATCCACTCATGCCCAGCGGATCGAGCCATTTTCCGCCCACTTGCCACCCTATCCGCTGCGGCGACCTGCGATCCAAAGAAACGTCGTCGACCATTAGCGTGCCGTATAACATCGCACGGCGCCGATATCTGAGAGTAATGTCGATCGCGCTTAGACCGTCGTTGTCCTGCTCGCCGTTAAGCTCTTCAGCAAACAGCCACATCACTGGATTGGATTTACTCCAATCGAGGGTTCTGCCTGGGCCTCCATAGATCACCATCTCGCTCAAACCGATCTCAATCCACGGAGACGGTTTTAGGACGAGACGATGCGCCGTCAGGAATCGGTGTATCTCAGACACAGTTTTTCCTTCTGTGGCGGTGACGAATCCGCCGCTACTGAGTTGCGCGGTGAACGAATCGAACCAGAGGTGGCGCAGCCGAACGTGAATGCCGAGATGGTCGAACGAAGGAGCGGTGTGAGACAAGATAAGTGACCCCTCCTGACCGCGACCCCATACGATCGGCAGACGGCCAAACGACACTGACAGCCACGGCGGACCAAACCTTAGCGCTGCGGTGGTAACCGTTGCGGTCGAGCCCAGGTGACGGGTGAAACTCGGGCCGAGATAGTCGGTGTCATCAAGACCGTCGGTGTCGGCTTCCATGCCCACTTGATAGCTGACCCACGGGTGGAGTTCGCCCCAGAGGTCCATCCTACCGATGCCTCGCCCATGGTCATCTGGGCCTCTAGATCGGTGCGAAAGACCCCACCACCTGCTTTGCGTCGGTAGACTCAACCCGGTTGTCGCGAAAGCCACGGGCTCCAGCTCTAGCGCCATCCAAGTTGGGCTAGCGGGCTTCGGTCCGAGACGTTTTGAGAGGTCGAGGACCATCTGTCTCTCGTAATCACCAGCTAGCGTGTCAGCATTCGCAAAAAGCGGCGACAAAGCCAACCGAATTTCGCGGCTCGTCCACGGCTGTGTCGTGGCTGGCCAGCTCCCAAAGTAACCCCTTGATTCCATGTCCCGCAGTATAAGGGAGGCAGGATCACGCCAATCAACCGTCCGCCCGTCTGCACCAATAACCGCGATGGCAGCCAACACAGGCCAAAGGGACGGCTTGATGAAAGGCGGACACCTCATGTCAGTGTCAAAGGTCCGAGACTGTCAGCAACCGACTGATCGATGAAGGTCATATGCCACAACTCCACGCTAAGAAGCATCCAGACCTGTTCGCCGTAATCCTTGCGGCCCGTCAGATGGTCGTCAACGATCCGCTTCGCCGCTGTTGGGTCGAACACTCCACGCCCATCAGCTTCTGGGCGGTCCAAAATTTCGCGCACCAGCGGAGCTAGTGGACCTCTAAACCAGATAGGCATTGGGGATGGCGTGCCCCTTTTGTCCATGCGCCTGGTTATAGGAGCGGGGAGATCATCCTTCATCGCCTGCCTCAAAATCGATTTGGTGACGAGATTTCGCATTTTCTGTTCAGGCGGCATTCGTGCTGCCATCTCGACTATTCTGTGATCCAGAATGGGCACGCGAGACTCCAATGACACAGCCATGCTCATCCGGTCCTCGGCGTGAAGGAGTCCTGGGAGATAGTTTTTCACTTCCCAGTATAGCATTCTCTCGAACGGGTCGTCTATCTCCACACGGTCCATCATAAACGCCCGTTGGTCGTGATAGGCAGACGCGGCGAAATCTGGTGTCATCAAGCTGCGCATCACCGAGTGTTTGCGCATCTTTACCGACATCTGCCCAGGACCGACAATTGAGAGGTGATGGATAAAATTGCCTAATGTCTTAAGCAACTCCCCTGGACCCACATCTCTTTGGAGCGTCCGCCTTGCGAAATGTTTCAGATATTGGGGGAAGAATCGGTAGTATCCGCCAAACAGCTCATCTCCGCCCTGCCCCCCGAGAGCCACCGTCACGTTATCCCGCGCCAGTTTGCTGAGGAAATACTGTGAGATCGTCGGGGATGCGACTGTGGGTTCGTCCATCCAAAAAACTGTCTGTCCCAACGCTTGAGCGAAATCTTCAGGTGTCGGAGTGATCTCGTGGTGGACGGTGCCGCACTGTTTCTGCACCAGGCGAAGGTGCTCACGCTCATCGAACGCTGGTCCTTCGTCGAACGCTATTGAGAAAGTGTGCAGATTTTCCAGCTTTTTTGAAGCGAGTGCAACAATGCTGCTGGAGTCCATTCCGCCGCTAAGATACGCGCCGACGGGCACATCGCTGCGCAGCCTGATCGAAGTGGCATCATCCAACAGATCTCGCAGACGGCTTGCCACCTTTTTTGGCCTGAACTCATCCCGCTGCCCTACCGGGATGTCCCAGTACCAGCGACGTTCGACACTGTCGGGTTTTACCGATATCCACTGGCCGGGAAGAAGCCGTGATATACCGTCGAAAAAAGTGGCTTCACCAGTTGTGTACATGTGGCTTACGTACTGGAACATCGCCTGTGGATCGGGCCTGGCATCGACAAGTCCGCTGGCTAATATCCCCTTGATCTCCGACGCAAACACGCAGCATCTGTCGGTTATTAAGTAGTATAGCGGCTTTATTCCCAAGCGGTCTCTGGCCAACCAGAGAACACGATCGTGGGCATCCCAGATCGCCAGCGCAAACATCCCGTTTAGCCTGTCAAGGCATGCGATGCCCTCTCTGGCGAAAAGGTGGAGAATCACCTCAGTATCACAGGTTGACCGAAATATGGCCCCTGCGGATTTAAGATCGGCCATCAGTTCGACGTAGTTGTAGATCTCGCCGTTGTAAACCAGAGTGAAGCGCCCATCGTCGCTGGTCATCGGTTGCGCGCCAAACTCCGATAGGTCGATAATCTTGAGTCGCCGGTGCCCCAACGATATTTGATCGTCGTGGAACGAGCCTTGGGCATCAGGGCCACGGTGGGATATCACATCCGTCATGGCCTGAAGCATGTCGCGGGGCGGTGGTGGTCCACCACCTCGCCTCAGCATTCCGGCTATTCCACACATGGTTAACCAATCCACGAGGATTTGCGGTCAATCATTGATTCATAGACCGCGACTGTGCTACTAACCATAGCCTCCATCGAAAATTTTTGCCGTATCCGCTCCCGACCCGCCTCACCCATCCGTCGGCACTGCTCTGTAGATTGAGCCAACCCCACTATTCTGGCCGCCATCGCTTCGTCATCATCCGGCGGAACCAACCACCCTGTAGACCCGTCTTCTACCACTTCACTTACGCCACCTACATCGGTGGCCACGACCGGAATCCGGCACCCCATCGCCTCCATGACAGCGTTCGGCGTTCCCTCGGTGTGCGATGCCAGCACAGCGATATCGCAAAGCCCGAGGATCGCTGGCACGTCGGTCCTATGTCCCAAAAAATGGATACAGTCCGCCATACCAGTTTCGCGTGCCACAGCCTTCAGTTCGGCTGCGCGCGGCCCATCGCCTACCACCAAGATGTGTAGCGGTGATCGTAAATAGGCGCTAGCGCGCTTTGCGGCTCGGAATAACATAGGTTGGTTTTTGTATTGGTTTAGCCCAGCGACCATCGCCACAACGACGGCTGATTCCGGCAACCGCAGCGAATCGCGGGAGAACCGAGCTTTGGCCTGGTTATCCAACTCGGTGAGATCAAGCCCGTTGGGGATGACGACGTTGCGTGATGGGGAGGTCAGGCCGCTCATTGTCAGTCGAAGAGCGTTGACATGTGAGTTGGATAGCACCACATCGGCAAGGCGAGTGCTCACCCTTTCGGCGGATCGGCTCACTGCGTCGCGATCGACGCCGAACCCTCTCTGTCCCAAAACCACAACTTCTACCCCAGCGAGTCGCCCCGCCAAAGGACCATATCTCAAACCGCCCTCCAGCATCGCGTGGAGCACCGTGGCTTTTGAGCGGCGGGTCACCTCGACCAATCCCGCCAGTCGGGAAAGATCAAACGATCCCCGCCTGCGCAGCATCTGCACATTAAGTCGGCGGCTCTCCAACTCCTGCAAAAAGACGCCACCATCGACCGCCTCAGAAAGACCGCACACCTCGGGCTCAAAGCGTTGCCGATCCAAGCCGTCGATAAGGTTCAGAAGTTGGCGTTCGCTGCCTCCTAGAGCGGCAACCTGATCGGTGACGTACAGGATTTTGCTGGGACCAGCATCTGTACTCAGCGTCACGGCCCTGATCCGCCCCCAGCGGAGCCGTCGGTGGACCGGTTTTCAGCCATCACCTGTTGACGCATGACTTCAAGGATAACCAGAAGCGTCGCTTCGATCATAATTCCACCGTGGACCAAGTAATGAAACAGGTTCCCAAGCATCATTCCTAATGCGGATGTCGCCACCAGCTTGGTGAAAGTGTCATCGGTTGTTTTCCAGATTCGAAAGGCCAAGCGTAGGGCGTGATAGTTCGACCCGCACCACAATACTAATCCTACCAATCCCCACTCGATGAATACCGTGATAAACGCGTTGTGAGAGGCCAGGCCGAAACCTACAAACTCCCTGGTCACGTCTTCGGACGAGTGTGTAAAATACCCGAAAAGTTTCTGCCAAAAGGGAAAATCCAGGAATGCATTCCAGTGAACATTCATCAAGAAAAGTCTAAGGGTCGAAGAGCTATCCAATACCAGCTGTCCCGAATCGCCGACAAACGTGAATGCGGAGCGGGCTATCACCCGATCACCAACCAAGCTGAAAGCCACTGCCCCAGCTATCAAGAAACCTGTAAACAAGCCTACACTACGAGCGTCGACCCGCGCCACCACAATCAATATGACCATTAACTGAATGATCGAGGCGACATAGAGGCCTCTATTAGATGACACTCCGACGATGGCTCCCATCGTCATGAGTAGAACAATCGCCAGAATCCAATGCCTGACCAAACGTGCTTCGTAGAGCAACGTCACGCCTACGCCGCCACCCAAAATCGCCATGGTTAAACTCGCCTTGGTGGAGTGAACGAACATGAACCGCTCTGCAGCGGCGAACTGGAATCTCTGCGAGTAGTCGTAGGCGTCCCACGCGGACAGCACCATGCCGAAGCTGATTAGGCAAATGATATAACGGCGCCGCCACATCGCTGGCAGGACCACAAAACACAGAATAAAGTATGGAACGTACTGGACCAGCATCTGCTTTATTGCTGAGAAAATATTCCAGATATCAAAGAAGACCAGGCTGGTAATGATCGCACAGATTAATTGGTAGGCCAAGAAGGCCATCCACCACACAAAAGTTTGGTTGGTTTTCAGCGGTTTTCTTAAACGTGACAACCTTCGCCAAGATATCAGGCATCCCAACAACACGAACGTAACCACCAGCGTCTGAATATTGACACCGCGTAATTCGACAATCCGGTAGGCCTGAGGGATCAGATTGTGAAGCAAGTTCGAAATCAGACACACTAACAGGCCCAACCGAAAATCGACTATCGCGGCGATAATCACGGGGAGGACGAAAAACACTACAAGGAACCTGGCAGTGTTGCCGTAGCCCAAGTCGTGGCCAGCCAACACTGCCAGACCCGCCATTCCCAAAATACAAGCAACCGCCGTGATGCCAGAGAGGCCTGGTTCGGCAGAGGGCATTCGGTTCATGGGTTAGTCCGCGATGGGGTCGGTGTCGTGGGCGGCGAATTGTGAGGATCGTACTGCGGAGGATTTTCGTTACGAGGATGAACTAGACCCATAGTGGCCGCCGTAGTAGTAGTGATAGTAGTAGTAGTAGTACCCATATCCACCATAGTGGCGGGTGATATCCACATCATTGAGCAGCACACCGAAGATGCGAACACTTGCCCCTCGAAGAAGCCCTATCGCGTGGGTAGCTGCGCCTCTAGGCGTCGAGGCGCATCTGGTGACCAGTAGCAGGCCGTCAGTCATCCGACCGAGTAGCACCGCATCAGTCACCGCGATGACAGGTGGCGAGTCGACAAGGACGATGTCAAACTCGTTCTGTGCTGTCGCAAGTATACCTGCCATATGCTCTGAGGCAAGCAGCGGGGCCGGATTTGGAGGCGCTACTCCTGCCGTCAATAGCGACAGATTCTCCACCAAAGTGGGTTTGGCAGTTTCAACTAAGTTCCTGTTGTGGACGAGCAGTTCGGAAAGCCCGTGTTCTTGGTCCATATCAAAGAGTTTGTGCTGCACCGGCCGCCTTAGGTCCGCATCAATGAGCAGTGTTCGGTGGCCCATCTGAGCAAGAGTAATCGCCAAATTGGCCGATGTGATCGATTTACCTTCGGCCTGACCCGCGCTAGATACAACTATTGCTCGTGGCGTGTCATCTATACCCGCATACACCAGGTTGGTGCGCAACGCCCGGTACGCTTCTGCAATAGGGCTTTTCGGGTTGCCACGCGATACGAGCAGTTCCGAACCGCCTCCGTTGGCCTGAGCCACAGATGCGCTGCTACGGGACGAGATAGTAGGAACGGTACCAGCCAACGATAACCCTAGATAGTGGTTCACATCGGCCTCTGATTTGAGCGATGTATCCATGTGGTCCAGCGTGAACGCAATCGCCACACCAATAAAAAGCCCGAACGCCGCTCCTAGGATCACGATCAACCGGGTTTGGGTTGGCACCGGAAAGTGAGAATATGTGGGTGTATCTATGATTTTGATTCCGCCGGTTGTCGAGGCGGCCTGTATCCGCACCTCTTCCCTGCGTTCCA
The DNA here is from genome assembly GCA_964627605.1 of uncultured bacterium. GTDB lineage: Bacteria > Latescibacterota > MWCZ01 > MWCZ01 > CAZVGZ01 > CAZVGZ01. The sequence goes on from CAZVGZ010000016.1 coordinate 30,367, forward strand.
ACAGCATGTCCAAGATGGACTGCTGGACATCCCTGGCATGGGTAAGGCGGACATGCTCGGTGGCAATAGAGAACAGCCCAGGATTCTCAGATTCGTAGGTCTTCAAATTGGAAATATAGCTCTTTTGCTGGAGTCCCAAAAGTTCGAGCTGGTTAGAAGCAACTCTTATTTTGTCCAGAACACTAGCTCTTTCTCTGCCCTTTGCGGCTGTCACGGCAATTCGATAGTCACGTTTTGAATCTTGCTCGAGGGCGGCAAGCACACCCTCAAGCGATTGGAGTTCAGTTTCTGTTTGCACTTTGTCGCGTTGCACCGTCTGCACGCTTTCCTGAAGCCGCCGGTACTCGTTAGGCAGACGGCTTGCTGCTTTCTCGTTGGTCAGAAGTATGCCTCTCATCTGTCTGAAACGTTGAAGAGTTTCCTCGGCAGTGGAAAGGCCCGCCTGCACGCTTGCCAACTGCTGCTCAATGAAGGTTAGCGTGGTGTCACTCTCCTCCTGTGCGAATCTCTGAGCAGCCCTGCGGAATTCTGACTGCGCGACGGAGTCAACGACATATGCAACAAGCGGTTCAAGGGCTACCGCATTGATATTCATGAAACGTTCGTGCTCGGTTTGCACGAACTTGAGGCTGTGAAGCCCCTTCCACGACTCGTCAGCCTGCCTTGGGCCGAACCCATGCTCCATCAAAGATGTCCTGGACCGGTCCTTGACTGTCTGATTGAAGTTTCGCGAAGCAAAAATCCCCGAATAGTATGCCAGATCCCGTAAACCGCCACTGCTCCGTGTGAGCGCCTTGAGTGGATCGCTTGGGTTCTGAGCAGTCGGTTCCATATAGACGGTGGTGGTGGACATGTACTTTTCCGGCCTTTTGCGGACAAAATACAGAGTCGCGAGAAACACCGATACGAAAGTGAGGACGATAATCCATTTCTTGCGATACACCACGTCCACGTAGTCGTGGATGCCAGTAGTAATCTCTGGAGATACCTCCTCCTGCAACTCGTCAGTCGCAGTCCTGCGGTTCAGCAGTTCAACAGGTACCGCCCGAACGGTTTCGCCATCAGTTTTCGGAGCGTCGTTGATCTCAGACATCAGATCTCCGTGGCGGCGACCAAACGCGCCAAACCCTGAGAGAAGGACACACTGGGACGGTAGCCCAGAAGCTCCTTGGCCTTGTTGATGTCCGCGTAAGAGTGGCGAACATCACCTGCTCTGTCCGGAGCGTATTCAGCCTCCAGTGAGGTGCCAAGTTCCCCATTCAATTGATCGAGGAGTTGGTTGAGGGTAACCTGGTCATGGCAAGCGCAGTTGAAGACTTCGCCCGCAGCCGATGCTGGTGCCTCGCACGCCTTCAAGTTGGCGTCCACAACATTATCTATGTGGGTGAAGTCCCGGCTCTGCTCGCCGTCCCCGAAAACCGTGGGTGGTTGGCCAGACCTCATGAGCCGCAGGAATTTGGGGATCACCGCCGAATATTGTGATTTTGGGTCCTGCCTTGGGCCAAAGACATTGAAGTAGCGTAGAACAACAGTTTCCAGCCCATATGTCTCGTTAAAGACTCGGCAATAGGTCTCCCCAGCCAACTTGGACACGGCGTAGGGAGACAGCGGGTTAGGAGTCATAGACTCATCTTTCGGCAGCTTCGGGGAATTACCGTAGACCGACGATGATGACGCGAAGACAACGCGCTTGACATCGGCATCGCGAGCAGCCACCAGCAAGTTGAGCGTGCCGGTCACATTGACATCATTTGTTGTTGAGGGGTCGTCAATGGACCTTGGCACCGACGGAAGAGCTCCCTCGTGAAGTACGAAATCGACGCCATCAACCGCGTGCTCGACGGCTGCCAGAGACCTCAGGTCGTCTTCTATCACTTCGACCTGATTCTCGAAAGCATCCAAAGTTTCCCTCTTGCCCGTAGCGAAATTGTCCAGTACGCGGACGGACGCCCCTTGGGCTATCAACGCCTTCACAATATGTCCACCGATGAAACCGGCACCGCCGGTCACAAGATACCGACCCATGTCTTCTCCATAGTTCCAGGAACCGCACAAGGCGCACCGCTCGCAACCGTTCCGTCGTCAAATCATTGTTCGGAGATTCAGCCCAAGCGCCGCACCCCGGATACCTATGGTCGTCAGGTTTATGCCCATCCAGGGAAGAGGCCGAACCCGAATTCCAAAGTTTATCCCATGTGTATCGTATTCCACCGAGAAATCGGCACCTTCATGCCGGTCTGCTACCACGCTTGCGAATGGGCCCAAAAGGTAGTGTGGAACACCAAACTCCGTGTCGTCAGTTCCGATATGGCGATCATACCAATCAACTCCCCAGCCTCCGCTTAGTTGCAGATCGGCAGAAAGCGACGGCAGTTGGAGTCTGTGAGTGGCCACAGCATAGGCCTGGTTGAACAACATGAACCCGTAAAGATCGTGCATACCCACGGCCAGCGCAGGCACGAACCTTCCCTGCCTGGCCAGCAAAAGCTGCACGCTCATCATGCCGTCAGTATAGAACGGTCCCGTGCCACCTGGACCTTCAGTACCTGGCATTCCGTTGCCTCGAACAGTGATAACCAGCCGCGGCAGATATGAAAAAGTCAAATAACCCGTAAAATGGGCGTCGCCTGAGCCCTTAGAATCGAACTGAGAAAAATCCCTCGCGACAAAACCGCCCCAGTTGACCACGCTCCCGCCCAACACGAACTCGCCATCAACGAGATCGGATGCAACCGGCGTGTACGCCACTCCCGGCATCCCCATGAGGGATATATCTGCCGCACTGGGTGCGGTGACGACTCCCAAAATAACAGCACAGATTGCGGCTTGACCGTATCGGTGGCATATCAGCCGCAGGACGTACATACACTACACTCCTGTGTGCTGCCCAGGGCCTACCCGCCACGGCGGTATAGTTCGCGCATGGTCATCAGCAGTAAAAAGTCTTGCAACAGCCCTCTGACCACTCTCCACGGTAGCAGTCGCCCCTGGACTATGATTACCTCTCCGCGCTCGACTTTTGGTATCTGATCCGTGCGGCCAATCTTGAGAAGTTTGGCTAGATCCAGCCGCTCTTCCACCGGTTCACCGTTGACCTGTCTCAACCTGCGGACGTTGGACAACGTTCCGTCGGGGGTTGCACCTCCGGCAAGAAACACCATGTCCAATACCGTAGCGCCGTAGGGCATTACGTACGAACCTGGAGAGTTGATTGCGCCGAACAGCTTGATCTTGTCTTCATCTTGCGCCCCAGGGACGATTATCATGTCGCCTTCCTTGAGTCCAGCCATCTCCGCGATCCCACCTTCGTATAGGGCACGCTCCAAGTTGACGGACCGTTGGACGATAGTGTTATCCGGCCCACGACGCAGGATGCGAATCTGCGTTAGGTCGGCGTCGGGAGCGGCGTCGCCAGCGATGGCCAGAGCGCCCTGAATGCTCGATTCGTGCGGTACCTCAATAAAACCGGGCCGCGTCACCTGCCCTAAGACGTGGACTTTGATTGTATAAAACCGAGCATAATCGACTATGACAAACGCTGTCGTCACATACTCTGAAAGCGCAAAGGTCAAACGACTCTCAAGTTCGTCGTGGGACATGCCGGAAACCACGACATCCTGTATGAATGGATAGTTGATGTGGCCATCGCTAGACACCACAACCACGCTGGTTAGTTCGGAATTGCCCAATACCGTTATCTGCAGGGCGTCACCAGGCGCAATTACCCGATCCTGCGCTTGTGCATTCGGTGGCGTAGCCATCAGCAACACAGCGCAACACAACGCGGCTACACCGACCGCTCGCCAGCCGATCACGCCTCCTCCTGGAAATATTTGATTGTGCTCGTCAGTCCGGTCTCCAAGTCGATCTTAGGCTCCCAAGACAGAACGCGGAGAGCTTTGTTCATACTCGGTCGTCTGATTTTTGGATCGTCCGGAGGCAGAGGGCCGGTCGTCAGTTTGCTGGTGCTATTCGTGAGACGGATGATGGTCTCAGCCAACGTTTTGACCGAATGCTCTTCTGCGGGGTTGCCCAGGTTGACAGGTGTCGGTTCGTCGGTTGCCATCAGCCGTACGACCCCGTCCACCAGATCAGTTATGTATTGGAAGCTCCGCGTTTGAGAACCATCGCCGAAAATTGTCACATCTTCGTTTGCCAGCGCTTGATTTATAAATGCTGGCACCGCTCGCCCGTCGTCAGCCCGCATCCGCGGGCCGTATGTATTAAAGATACGTACTATGTGTGTATTTAGGCCAAACTCCCGATGATAGGCCATTGTGATAGCCTCGCCGAAACGTTTTGACTCATCGTAAACGCTTCTTCTACCGACAGGGTTGACATTCCCCCAGTAATCCTCGGTTTGTGGGTGAACCTTGGGGTCGCCGTAGGTCTCTGAGGTTGACGCAACCAGGAAGCCAGCATCGTTGTGTTTTGCCACTTCCAGCGCTTGTTCGGTGCCTTTGGAGTTGACCGCCATAATCTCTAAGGACAGATCATCAAATTGTATCGGGCTAGCAGGGCTGGCGAAATGAAGCACAAAGTCCACATGGCCGTTGACTTCTATCGGAACGGTAACGTCCTGTTCATAGAACTCGAACCGATCGTCGTCCACAAGATGGGCGACATTGGCGCGCGAGCCGGTAACTAGGTTGTCGACACAGATCACCTCGCCGCCATCCGCCAACAACCTGTCGCAAAGATGCGAACCGATAAAGCCCGCCCCGCCGGTGATCATAACTCGCATATGTCCTCCTTGCTAGTGTTCCTCACTCCTGGAAACCCAAATCAGAGGAGCTGGTTCCACAGCACCTGTTCCTACCTCCCCAAGCAAAAAATAATAGCCGCAATCGGGCAGTTGGTCAAGCAAAGGCCGTTCGGTGCCCGTGTCATCAGCTTGCCCCCAGAAGCGCCGCGCTGCTAGTTTCAAGGCTCGAGAAGTCACACCTTGAAGGAGCGCGCGATTGAAGCGATGGGGCTGGTTCGTCGGCATTACGCTGTCTATGGCAGGCGTGCCAGCAGGTGCGCAACCTGTGATGGGTATCTCGGGTGGGGTATCGTCTCGAGTGCTTCATCGGGGGTTTCACCGAGGTGGCTCGTCCCTGAGTATTGATGGCTTGTTGGCCTCTACCAAACGGCCTGTGACACTTGGTGTGGGCGGGTCGATCTACAGGCGACCGGACATACATTTTGACGGCTATGTCGCCGCCACGATCAGCGGGAAACTTGGCGAGCGTTTTTCTGCATCCGCCGGGGTTACCGGCTGGGCCTTTGGGCCTGATAGGCCCATATACGGCTCAGATCAATCGTCGAGATGGGCCGGTGTTGAGCTGGTTCTGGAGTTGGCCCGCTCCTACGGTCGTGCAACCACTGGGCTCAATATTGCATACGACCCACAGGAAAATGGCGGAGTGGCGACGGCCTCAATCTCCTACCTGACGGAGCTCTGGCCAGTCTTACCCACGACTTTTTTCGCTGCAGCAGGTGCTAATGTGTCGTATCACATCGAAGGAGTGGGGTTGAGCGAGATCACCATCGGTGGCTCAATGGAGCATCAAACTACGACATGGTATGTGGTTCCCCATTTGGGGCTGACATTTGCCGCCCAAGAGGCTGGACGGTTCTACTACGGCTGGGTTGGCCTCGCCGTTGGTCGACATGGTTAGATCCGTATCCAGGATAGCTGTTGTGGTGGCGATCTGGATCGGCTGCGCGCCCCCTGGTCCTCTGCCACCGATGACAGCGGGCGAGTTGGTGGCGGCGATGAGTTCGCAGCAGACCTATAGTTCTCTCAAGGCGGGCGGGTCGGTTACGCTTGATGATGGCCAAATAGAGCGAAACGCTTTGATGACAATTCAGGCCCGCGTTCCAACCCACCTGCGCGCAGACATCATAGGACTTTTCGGAGTCAGTCTAGCCTCTTTTGCGCTCGTTGGCGACGAGGGCACGGCATGGTACCCAAGAGATGGTGTGGCGGTGTATTTCAGCGGCGGAGTACTGCCGCTTATAGAGGACATGTCCGTTCGAGCCGAACACCTGTTCGCAGCGATTTCGCCTCCAAAACCGGACCTGCTGGGTTTCAGAACGACCTGTCAAGTGTGGGCACGAAGATATCTTCTTCGGACAGAAACAGCCGAAGGGATGAGGGAGTGGTGGATATCCCCGGACCCGATGAGGGTGGTTGAGGAGGCGGCATTTGACTCGCTAGGTGCGCCCCTATGGCACCGCAGATTCCGCAGGGAAAACGGTATCACCGTGCCGTTTGAGATCGACATTTTTGCAGGTAGTTCCAGCTCACGAATTGTCCTGAATTCGATCACGTTAGGCCCGACGATCGGCGATGGAGCTTTCGTGATTCAGGTGCCAACAGACGCAAAAATTGTGCGAACGAGGTAGGTTCGCGCTGGTTGATTGAGGGCGGTCGCTCAATACACCGTATTGGTTGACCACACCCACCCAGCAATTCTGCGCTTTATCAAACGGAGACCTCATTCATGCCAACTATGACCCCAAAGCACTTAGGACAGCCTTGTACCGCAAAGCAGGTGCTCGCAGGCATCAGGATTGTCGATCCAGGCGATGGTCGCGAGCGGCTGGTGCTCACCAACATGAACGAGGTCAGCCACGGCGAACTTATCATTATCGACCCGGAGCGCGGAACGGGTGAGACGCACGTGTGGCCAGCAGGCGATGGTTCGTGGGGGTTGATGGAGTACCCAGACGGCACTCTGGTTATCAGCACCTACTACGATGGCGTCTTCATAGTCTTCGACATCGTGTCCAGGAGCTACGGTCCAGTGGTGGATTTTCCCGGTGAATCCTATATCTGGGACATGGCCGTTGGCTGCGATGGTCGGATCTATGGCGGCACTTACGATGGTGGCAAGTTGGGAGCGGTGAATCCGGCAGACGACTGGAGTTTTGAAGATTTAGGCGCACCAACCCCTGGCAACACCTATCTACGTAACGTCGTTGCCACTCCAGGAGGGCAGATTCTGTGCTTTTTGGGGATGGTAACACCATCGTCGATGATGTTCGACCCGAACACTGGTAGTTTTACGCCGTTCAGAGTTGATGGCGACCGGTTCGCTTCGTCCGCCTCAGTCGTCGGAGACTATCTGATGGCGAACGATTCTGACGGCAACAAATATACGTTCAAAGGTCCTGAGTTGACCCCGGCGATCGTACCGTTTCCACCGTGTCCGAATGAGAGCGGCTGGTCGGGAATCGCGCCGTTCAGCACCGATGAGATTTGGTGGCTTATCGACGGCCCCGACTACTATCGCTACGATGTTGCAGCCGATGCGCTATCCCATCGCGGCAGGTTCGAGCTTCGCGGCGGCAGGATTATGGCGGCTGGGGGTGACGGCGCGCTATGGGGTGTGCGTGGTCAGGACTACCTGGTGGTACTGCCAGACAGTGACGAGATAATCTTGAAGTCCATCCCATCTACCGGCAGGGGACGGGTAATGCATATGCTGGTTGCAGACGAGACCGGGCCGCTGTGGACCGGCCCAACATTTGGCCAGACGATAAGTCGCGTGGACCCAGAGACCGGCGGAGGCGAGCAGACAGGTGCGGTGGTGGATAAAGGTGGGGAGGTATACGGTGCCGTCGCAGTAAACGGGAAGGTGTACACAGCGTCATACTCAGGCGCGGACTTGGCCGTATACGACCCCAAGCTTCCTTGGGACCAGTGGGGCGGAATCAACCCTAAGCATTTGGGGTCGATTCAAAGCTCCCACAACCAGTGCAGACCCACAGGCGAGATGCTGCTCGCAGGGGACGGGATGCTCTATTCAGGCTGGCAGGCGGCCTACAGCCGTTTTGGCGGGGCGCTTGCCAAACTTGACCCCGACACTGGAGAGATAACCGCCTGGGAAGACCCTTTGGGGGACGAACCTATAGGTGCCATGGCGAGCGACGATGAAAACATATATCTCGGTACATTCCATGGTGCCAACGGTTTGCCGTCGCGGGATGGCGACGCACAACTGGGTATCTGGAGCCTGAAAGAGCAGAAGATTATCCACTCCGAGCGGATCAGCGGTATCGGCGGAATCAGCACTTTAGGGGCGGTGGGAGGTCTGGTTTTTGTCGGGGATGGGCGGTTTCTAAGACGGTTCGATATTGCCAAGAAAGAGTGGGTTGATCCAGCATCGGCGTCAGACGAGGTCGTGGAAGATGGCGGATGGGGCCGCGACCTGATTGCCAGCCGAGATGGAGCGCTCACCGGATCGTACGGCCCTCACATCGTCCGGCTGCAAAGCGATGCGGTTTCCGCAGAAGTTATAGCCACCGCCCCTTCGCGGGTCATGAGGATGGCGCAGTTTGAGGATGGGCGGCTTTTCTTTACTAGTGACGCAGACCTCTATCGGTTGGAATAGCACGTATTGCGTTTATCGTTCGCTAATGCTATCCATTCGGTGGAGCACTGGAAATCCCGAAGTAACTTTTTGATGATATCTGAGCATACGTAGGGCAGGAATGGGAACTGCGACGCTCGATTTGGGGTCACTGCTACCCAATTTTCAGCTGCCAGGGACAGATGGACACACCCACAGATCCGACGACTACGGCGCTGACATTATTGTCGTTGTGTTTACCTGAACCACTGCCCAGCAGCCCAATCGTACAAACAGCGGATAATCGACTTCCAAAACGAGTAAGCCCACCGGGGTCTCCAGGTCGTGGCGATCTGTTCGAACAGTGAGGACGATTTCCGCAGTGATGATCTTAAGCACATGATCAAACGCGCTGCCGATAGCCGATATCCGTTCCCATGATCTGCGGGACCAGGGCAAAGCGGCTGCGCGAGCTTTTGACGCCACTTGTACGCTGGAGTTTTTTGTTTTTGACAGGGAACGAGCGCTCAAATTCCACGGCAGTTTCAACGATAATCAGGATAGCCCGACCGAAGTCGATCACCACTACCTCAGGGATGCGGTCGAATCATTGTTGTGTGGCATAGAACCTGCGATTGGCTTTGCACGGGCGATCGACTGCTCAATCTGATCCAGGGGCCGTCTCAAAGTCTTTTTCGTAAACAGTTGCACAAGAGTGTCAAACGTTCTATTTTGACGTATACCGCACGCGATCGGGTTGGCTGAAAGCCGCCCCAAAGAGCACTCGCAAGAGAAAGGAGCGCTGTGTGGATCACCAGGTTGAACTCTACTACAGCATCGACCACGAGTGGATTCGCGTGGAAGGGCTCGATGGGACCGTTGGCGTCACCGACTTTGCGCAGCGAGAACTCACAGATGTCGTGGCAGTGGAGCTTCCTGAGGAAGGAACCACCGTCTCACAGGGTGAGCCGTTCGGAGCGATCGAGGCGATCAAGGCCTTTTCTGATCTGATAAGCCCGGTAAGCGGCACGGTCACAGCAGTCAATACCGAATTGTTGGATCATCCTGAATGGGTCAACGAAGACCCCTACGGCCACGGGTGGATGATCGAAATACGAATGTCCAACCTTGCGGAG
>CAZVGZ010000016.1:39854-78514 GCA_964627605.1 uncultured bacterium
GTCACAGTACGAAGGTGAGATCGGTGAGGCGTAGAAGATCGACCGATGTGCCCAGACAGCTATCAACATCATTTCATTCCGAATACCGACACCGATCTCGAAGCGATGCTCGCTGCAATCGGTGTAGACTCCTTTGACGAACTGATACAAGACGTACCTGCCCACATCAGAGCACACTCCAGCCCCACCCTTCCCCCGGCTCTTAGCGAGCACCAGGTAGAAAAGCTCATTACCGGTTGGTCCGACCGCAGTTCTACTGACGTGATATCGTTCGCTGGCGCTGGTATGTACGAACACCTGATTCCAGCGGCGGTGGATGCGATTCTGACGCGCTCTGAGTTCTACACCTCATATACCCCCTATCAGGCCGAAGTCAGCCAGGGCACGCTGCAAGCCATCTACGAGTTCCAGACGATGGTGTGCGAGCTGTTCGGATGTGATGTGGCGAACGCCTCCATGTACGATGGCCCAGCAGCTCTGGCCGAGGCGGTGTTGTTGGCTTTGGGCCTATCCGAACGCAACCAGGTCGTTTTTGCTGGTCAGATGCACCCGCTGTCCCTGGCGGTCACCAGCACCTATCTGTCTGGAACCGATGTGGAGATGATCGGTCCGATCTGCCATGGTGGAGTGGCGGACTTGGGCGTTGTCGCTGGGGTGGTTGGCGATGATACCGCTGCAGTGGTGGTGGGGCAGCCCAACTTCTATGGACACATTGAAGATGTTTCGAAGGTGATGGAAATTGCGCACAGTTGTGGCGCTGTAGGAGTGGTTGTGGCGAACCCCGTTGCGATGGCCCTCCTAGAACCGCCTGGACGCCAGGGCGCTGATATTATCGTAGGAGAGGGGCAATGTCTTGGCAACTCGATGAGTTTCGGCGGCCCGGCTTTGGGCCTCTTCGGTTCGAGAGACAAACTGAAAAGGCGTCTTCCAGGACGGATAGTGGGGCGGACAGTAGACAACAGAGGGCAAGACGCCTATGTCCTTACCCTCCAGACCCGCGAGCAACATATTCGTCGGGAAAAAGCCACCTCCAACATCTGCACCAACCAGAATCTCAACGCGCTGGCAGCCACTGTCTATATGACGCTTTTGGGGCCTGAAGGTTTTGGTCTGGTCGCAGAAACGAGTGTTCAACATGCTCACTGGGCAGCCGAACAGATATCAGCGCTCGACGGGTACAGCCTGGCGTTCGACGCGCCGTTTTTCCATGAGTTCGTGGTCCGGTGCTCTCGCCCAGCTAGGGAGATCGTCGATTACTGCGGTCGAGAGAAATGGGTAGTGCCTGGCGTGGACCTTGGACGCTTTGACACGGAGATGGAGAACACGCTGCTAGTGGCGGTGACCGAAGCGCGCACCCGCGAGGATATAGACGCATTGACCGATGCCCTCGACGAGGCGTCGCGAGGTTAGCACCTGTCCTGACTCCAACCTCCGCATGATCCTTTGATTAGCTTGCGACTGAATCTCATTCTGTTGGCCCAATTCTACCATCTAGACCATATCAGCGCCACACCTCGAACCGGTGTTAGTCTCGCTTCGTCGGGGTCTGTTGGTCTGAAGCGATCCATGCGTGTGCCAGAACCTGTGGAAGAGTAGTGATGGACTTGATGCGGACACTTGGGGTCAGGAAAGTCGAGCGCCGGGACACGCGGAGATAGTTGAGGGTAGCGGTTTCTCGTTCAGTGGAAATTGGCGCCTGACACTATTTCGGTTCTTGAAATGCTGCCCAGAGCAGTTCCCAAAACCCTTCTGGGAGAAGCCAAAACGCCATCCCCAATGCAGCCGCTGCGACAACCATTCCCCAAACCACAAACCGATCTGAGTAGAACAGGGGACCACTTGGACGCCACCATTTTCGTTTGCGACCACTCATGAAGTATTGCCTACCGATGATCGTTGGGTTTCAGGTTGAAAGCCATCAGCGGCAATGAACGGATCGGACGGCTGGGGGTCGGGGTCGCTCTAATGGCTTGTCGCGGCAAACCAACGCTAATACTAGTCGATCATCCTGATGTCATTGACTTTGATTTTCTCGTAAGGGTTGTCATTCCCATCACGCCTGGCGGATGCGATCCGATCCACAACATCAAGCCCGCTAACGATCTGCCCAAAGACGGTGTATCCAGCCTCATCCAGCCCAGGCTGCGCCGCGACGCAGATATAGAACTGGCTGCCGCTCGATCTTTTTTCAGGGTTGCTCGTCCTAGCCGCCGCCAACGATCCACGCAGATGTGGCGCGCTGATTTCAGCTGGTTGGGTGTAGCCGGGTCCGCCTCGGCCATCGTTCGATCGAATCTTGTCCCGGCTGTTGGGATCGCCACCCTGTATCATGAAGCCTGGAATCACCCTGTGAAACGTGGTCCCGTTGTAGAAGCCGCTGCGCGCGAGATCGGCGAAGTTGGTAACATGACCTGGTGCGATGTCGCCGAACAGCTCCAATGTAATGTCGCCGTAGTCGGTCTCAATGCGCGCCATTCGCCGACCCATCGGGGTCACGAGTTCGCCTATGTTGCTCGCGGATTGGTTTCCATCTCGGTCGTTTACGGTAATCTGGTAAAAGTATTTGGTTTTGTGGGCCAATGGCTCCAGGGTCACGCGGTGCTCACGGGCTGCTGGACCAGATTTAACCTCAATGTCAAGCGAATCCGGATGGAAGCCGTAGCGAACCACACCTGCCGAAAGTGCGCTCGTTTTCCATCTAATGACCGCCATTCTCGGTAGTCGACGAACGAAGCCGACACGCGTTATCTCTAATCCGTCCGCTTTCGTCGCTACGTCGGCGTCGCCACCGCAGCCGAAAAAGAGTGTGATAGCAGTGCCAGCTATGAGAGTTAGGCGAACGGCATTGGCGAAAATGGGTTTCATTCTGACAGACCTACCCCATGGTGACACGTTGGATCTCAATTTTTTCGAGTGGATTATCGCTCCGGTCGGCAGGCGCTGCGACGATCTTGTCGATCACATCCATCCCCTCAATGACCTTGCCAAAAACAGAGTATTGGCCATCTAAATGGGAGGTGGGCACGACGCAGATGTAGAACTGACACCCACTGGACTGTCTATCAGGATTGGCGGCGTCACCCAATCTGGCAGCGGCGACTGAACCACGATTGTGGCGGGCGCTGATTTCAGCTTTGATGGTGTAGCCCGGACCGCCGCTTCCGTGGGTTGATTTATCTTCGCTCTTGCTATTAGGATCGCCGCCTTGAATCATGAAATTCGGGATCACACGGTGAAACGTAGTTCCCTCATAAAAGCCTTCATTCGCCAGCTTAACAAAGTTCTCGGTGTGTTTGGGAGCGACATCGGGCAGAAGCTCGATGACAATTTCGCCCATGCTCATCTCAATCCGCGCTGTATTCGACACTTTATCTCCAAACGGCTTTTGGGTGAGTCCGTCCAGTGTGACGCACGATGAGCCAACACAGAGGGCGATCAGACCCGTGGCTGCCCCACAAGTGTTGTGGCGTCTGTTCAGGCTAGATTGCTCTGGCCGACAAAAACTGATGCGATGACATACGACGACCGCACTACTCTACAGATGCCGTTTCGATCACTATTTTCGCAAGAGGGTTGTCGCGGGGATCGCGAGGCGCTGCGACAATTTTATCGGCGATATCCATCCCCTGCGTCACTTTTCCAAAAACTGTGTAATGCCCATCTAGCTGGGTCGTCGGAACGACACAGATGTAGAACTGGCTTCCGCTGGACCTTTTCTCCGGGTTGACCTGGTCGGCCTTTCTCGCCGCAGCCAACGAGCCACGCTCGTGCTTTGCGCTGATTTCGGCTTCGACTGTATATCCAGGGCCTCCGATGCCGTCATTGGCGCGGTTGTCGTCTTTGCTGTTAGGATCGCCGCCTTGAATCATGAATCCTGGAATCACCCTGTGAAAAGTCGTGTTATCGTAGAAACCTTCGCTCACTAGCTTCAGAAAATTCTCCGAATGTTTTGGCGCGACGTCCGGCATCAACTGTATTACGATGTCGCCCATGGTGGTCTCCAGACGGACCTGTGGCCCGCTACCGCTATCGCCGGTTCCGCAACTGGCGATGGTGAGACCCACAGCGACAACCGCCGCAACGCTGAAACTTCCAACTATGCCCACTCTTCTAATTCTGGTTAAAAGCACACGAACCTCCAGAGCACTCGGTTTGACCACACGGCAGCTCCTGGGAGCTGGAAGATACAGGCGTTGTGGCGAACGTGGAAAACTGTTTGGCCAGCTTCTTCCCGCCGCATACCTCGCAGACAGGAGTTGTCTCGCCATAGACAAGAGCCTCAAACGCGTGGCCGCAATCCTCACAGGTGTATTCAAACATCGGCATGGTCTTTCCCTTTGTTTGCAGGCAGAAACCCAACGTAAGAAACTGTAAGGTAGGCGCACGCCGCCCCAACGTCAACAATAACGGGGTGACATAAGACGGGTCTTTGGAGGTGACGAGGTCGTCCAGGTCAATGAGTCAGCTCATACGATTCACAACGACGACTCCGGTTGGGCTTCTCGGTTTCCGATCCAATTAAACATCCACACCAGCCCCGCTAAAGTGGCGTAGGCACCAGCGTTGGTGAGCACTACCCCGGTCTCTTGGATCGAAAGTTGCCATGGCCAGAAAAGCTGCCCTCCTGCCAGGGGTGAGTGGATGATCCCCACCATCACGCAGCCTGCACCAGCAAGAAAACTGACCGCTGCCCGTCCATAATCTTTGTCGATGATAAATGCGGTGCCGCCACCCCAGATCATGGCGGTGACGATGAACCCGTTCGCCATGATCTCAACTGTTTCCCATGTCCCCTTGAACATCCCGGTGAGTGCTGCCACCGAAGTGCCAGCGCTGAAAAGCGCCTGGTTAACCTCAATCGTCAGGAGATATGCGATGGAGGGGATGAACGCGATGGCGATAGCCGAGGCATGTTTTTTGGGAGTTGCGTTGAACGCTTGAGAGGTGATCTCCAACCCGATAAACACCAGAATCGGGGCAACGGCTGCCTCAGGCAACAACTCCAGGAAGAAAGGAAGAAATCCGATGATGCCGCCGAGGCCGATAAAAAGCGCTGTCGCCAGAGTGTAGGCTGCCCGACCGCCCATCTCCTTATAGGCTGGGTGGCCGATGTAGGGAGTGGACTGGATGACGCCACCGCACAGACCAGCTACCACCGTCGCTATCCCCTCGGTGAGCAGCACATCTTTGGTATCGTAATCGTCCCCTACCGCCGCTGCGCTTTCCGTGCAGTCTATCCCGCCGACAACAGTCGCCACCGCCCAAGGGATAGCCAAAGCGAGATAGGGCAGTGCGCCCTTAATGCCAGCGACAAAACCGAGCGTTGGCCACGGCAGCGCAATCCTCAGTTCTACTGACGAGATAGCCTGTGTGAGAGAACCGCCATCGTAAACTCCGAACGCTCCCAAAACATAGTACGCCACAGAGCCAAGAAGGACTGCTGCGAACGCCGCAGGCATTCCGCCGGGAAGAGCGCGTCTACCGACGATGGCGACAAGTATTACGCCCAAGGACAGCATCCCCACCACCGATGTCTGCCAGATGTGGATCGCCGGCAAGAAAGCGATCAGTAGTAGCGCGATCCCTGCGATGGACCCCAAAAGGCCTGCACGGGGAACCGCTTTCCGTACAAAGTTACCGGCGAAAGACAGCCCCACTTTCACGACTCCGCACACGACCAGGACAGCCATACCGATCTCCCACGCCACCATACCGGCCTGATTGGAGTCAAGTCCAGCACTCTTGGCAGCGAGGAATGCAGGGCCCAAGATTGACAAGCAGAATAGGAATGTCGATGGTGTGTCCAAGCCCAACGGCATGGCACAGACATCGTTTTGCCCGGTCTTTCTCGCCAACCGGATCGCCATCCACGTAAACACCAGGTCTCCGAGCATCACGCCCAGAGCCGTGCCAGGGATCATCCGGTAGTAGATGATATCTTTGGGAAGGCCAAATCCAGACAACAGCACAGCCATTATCACCAGATCGGTCATGTTGTCCAACATCAGACCGAAAAAGGCGTTTACGTCACCAGAATTTGCCCAACGGTAGGTAGTCGTTGTCATCGCGCCAACGGGGTTATGGGTGGAAGGATGGTACCTAAAGATTCCAAAAGTCCCGCAACCTGCTCCTGCGAATGAGCCGCCGAAAGGGTGACACGCAGCCGTGCGGTTCCGTTGGGGACAGTCGGCGGACGGATGCCCACCGCCAGGTATCCCTCTTCCAACAGCTTGTCAGAGACCCTCATCGTTGCCTGAGCTCCGCCGATCACAATCGGAAATATCGGTGTGGTAGGATCGGCGTCGAGACCCAACTCTCTTAGCCCTTCAGCGAACTGGTGGCAGCGAGCGCCGAGCGTCGATATCCGCTCAGGTTCAGTCAGAAGAAGCTCCAGCGCCGCTAGCGCGGTACCGCAGACTCCAGGCGGCGGGGCGGTGGTGTAGATAAAACTACGCGCTCTGTTCCTGAGCCAGTCGCAAACCGCTTCGGAGGCGGCGACGAAACCGCCCAAACCTCCCAAAGCTTTGCTGAGCGTCCCAACCACCGCGTGCACTTCGGAGTCGACCGCCCAATGTTCTGTCGCTCCCTGTCCTCGGCTCCCCAACACCCCAGTTCCGTGGGCGTCGTCTATGA
The DNA here is from genome assembly GCA_964627605.1 of uncultured bacterium. Classification (GTDB taxonomy): domain Bacteria; phylum Latescibacterota; class MWCZ01; order MWCZ01; family CAZVGZ01; genus CAZVGZ01. The sequence continues at coordinate 46,488 of CAZVGZ010000016.1, forward strand.
CAAACATAGCATCATGTTTAGACGCTAGCGCGGCTATCTGAGGCAGTGAAGCCAGATCGCCATCCATGCTGAAAACCGAGTCGGTGACTACAAGACGCCGCCTGTGCCCTCGTGACTGAATCAGAGCCTTTTCCATCTCAGTCAGGTCCAGGTGCGTGTACACAAAAACCTTTGCTCCTGACAGTCTGGCCCCGTCAACGATGGAAGCGTGATTTAGCTGATCAGACACGATTGCGTCTTCTTTGCCGACCAGGGCGGTGATAACACCGATGTTCGCCATGTAGCCGGTGGGGAACAACACCGCGTCTTCACTGTTTTTTAGTTGCGCCAACCGGCGTTCAAGCTGCTCGTGGATACCCAGCGACCCCGAAACCAGTCTGGATGCACCGGACCCAGCCCCCCACTCCTTCGCCGCTGTTGCGCAGGCGCTGACAAGCGCCGGGTGGTTCGCAAGCCCCAGGTAATCGTTTGAGCAGCAGAGGACGATCTCGCGGCCATCTACTCTGACCACTGCTCCGATAGGAGTGTCGATGGTGCGCAGAGTCCGTCGCAAGCCCGCGTTTTCGAGATCAGCCAGCCCCTCATCCACGAATCCCAGAACCGACATCGGTAGTCCAATCTACTCAGGTAGCGCGGCGATGCAGTCGATTTCGACTTTGATATTGAAACCCAGCGCGGTTCCCACAGTGGTCCGCGCCGGTTTGGTGTCTCCGAAAAATTCAGCGTACACCGCGTTCATATCAGCAAAGTTCCCAAGATCGGTCAGGTAGACGCCGACCTTGACGACGTTCTCCACGGTCGTTCCAGCGGCCTCGAGGATCGCTTTGATGTTGTTCAGAGTGAGCTCTGTCTCGTGGGTTACGTCGCCCAAATCAAACTTGCCTGTGGCGGGGTCGATAGGGCCTTGCCCAGCAACATAGACCATGCCTCCAGCGACTATCGCTTGCGAGTAGGGACCAACGGGTGTCGGCGCGTCTTTGGTGGTGACTACGGTGGGCATTGATGTAGCTCCTTGAACGAATGACCTGGCGGCCAAATCTGTCAGTGGTCTCGGGCTGCGAAAAAGTCCGCAGGGACGAATCAGCGGGTTGCTGGTTTTCACCTGAAAAGGATAGTCGGAGCGACCAGGCTCGGCAAGGTGATTAGGAAGGGGCAGCTAGTCGATGTTGTGGGGCGCGGGTCAGAAGAGTCTTTCGTGGTGCCGAGTTGGCAGCAGAAGGCAGTGTTTGGGGCACATCCAAAATCTCTTCACGACAGACCGCCTCCTCAATGATCGATGTGAGAACCAAACTTTTGTATGCGTCTCAGATGTTCGGGGTCGGATCGGGTTCGCCTGAGTCCAAAGCCTCAACGAACCTGTCCCAAAGTGGCCGGAGTACTATTCTGAGCGCGCGGCATCTGAATGATTTTCGTGCCGGACTCGTCGGAGGTTCTGAGCCTCCCGTTCGTAAAGTTGTACCTGGCTACCCCTTTGTCGCCTAGAAACTCCAAAACGGATGGTTGCGTAATCGGCGAGCCATTATCAAGCTCATTCGACGGGTACATCCAGCCCATCTCAATGGTGGCCATTCCACCGTCCTCAAACCTGACGATGCCAATCCAGTGGTTTGCTTGGGGAAGGTTTGGGCGGGTTTTGGTGGCCCATCCTTTAACAGATACAGGGGTCGACGCGTACGTCATGGCTAGCGCGTCAGCGTAATGGCCGCCCATGAACAGCATCAGCGAGCCTTTGCGCATGTACGCCATCACCCGCTCGTTGTGCTCTGGGTCGTCGGCCACATGCGCCTGTTCAAAAGACGCCATTCGGCTTGCCAGCGAAGCTCCCAACCGCCCCTCTGCTATCCATTCGGTGATCTGCTGTATGGCAAGGTTGTCACGATATAACAGGCCTACCATGCAAGTGACGCCGGCAGCCTCTACAGCCTCAACCAAGCGACAGGCGTCGTGCGGCGAGGAAGCGATCGGACTCTCAAGAAAGATCGGAATGCCGCAATTAGCGGCGTCGATGGCGATTCGCCAGGAAGAATCGGGGGGAGTGGCGATCACCAGTGCGTCCACAAGTCCAGAAGCCAGAAATTCTGTGTGGTCTGTGAACGAGGGTACTCCGCATTCACTGCCAACCGACTTGCCCTCATCGACGTCGCAGCAAGCGCCTAGAACTGTGCGCGGGTGTTTTTCAATTATTGGTACGTAGCAGTAGGACGCCACCGCTCCGCAGCCGACCACATCTATGGAATAGGTATCTTTCACCTCATCCCCCCCCTAGTAGACTGCCATGACGGCGCCCATCGCTCAGGACCCACTCAACATCCGTCCCTCAAAGGCAGATGTCTCAGCTTCAAACAGTTGCCGACATAAACATCGCCACTGAAGGCCACTTAAGGCACCTATATACACAAATTAGTGAGGAAGAGTTTGTAATGCCCAAAATCTGGGCGCAACGTTGGGCGTGATCCTTTTTCTGAGGGGTGGTACAGGGATCTGTATCTCGGTATCTATGGGTATTCTTTTTGGAGTATCAACTTAAATTCCGCTCCGGGTCGCGACAACCAGCGCAGGCGATTGCCGCAAGTAGGCTGACTCCCGTAGATTCGCAGCCGGGTTGATCGTCGTCTATTTTGTCACGCTGAATTGGAGGTTTCGCTGTGAGTCTAAAGTGGGGAATAGTAGGTGCCGGTGGAGTAGCCAAGCGGCGCGCTATGCCTGCGATGGTCGCCTCCAAGCGCGCTGAGATCGCTGCGGTGATGGTCCGGGATCAAGCCCGTGCAGACGCTCTAGCAGAAGAGATCGGTGCTCCCAAAGGCTATTCTGTTTGGAAACCACTGCTCGAAGACAGCGAAGTCGAAGCGGTGTACATCGCGTCTCCGGTAAACGCCCACTGCGATCAGGTCGTGATGGCCGCTGAGGCGGGCAAGCACGTCCTATGTGATAAACCGATGGCGATGAACCTGCCGGAGTGCGACCGGATGATTGAGGCGAGCATAAAAGCTGGGGTTTATTTACAGATATGTTTTCTTCAGCGATTCATGCCTGCCAACCAGCAGGTGCGAAGATGGGTGCGCGGAGGCGATCTGGGGGTTGTTCTCGAAGCCAGAGCTGCAATAATGAAAGACCTTCCGCAGGTTAACGGTACATGGCGCGTTGACCCTGCGGTCGGTGGCGGCGGGTCGATGATGGATTTAGGTGCCCATTCAGCAGACCTGCTAGCATATATCACCGGACCTATCGGCCGCGTGTCGGCGATGGTATCGAACAGAGCGTCGAGTTGGGAAGTTGAGGATACAGCGACCTGTCTGATGGAGGGTGCCAATGGCGCTCACCTCCTTGTGAGTAACAGCTTTAAAGCTGTTGGCGGCGACATGGTTCTGGAGGTGAACGGTACTGGTGGTTATGCACGGATAGCTGGGGCAGGCAGCCGACCTTCTGGTTTTTTGATGACCGTCAATAGGGGCGAAGGGGTCGAGGAGCACGACCTGGAAGCCACGGAGCTGTATGGCGCACAGATCGATCATTTTGCAGCTTGTGTCGAGGACGGTGAAACACCCATAGTATCCGGGGAGGACGGCAGGCACAACATCGCGGTCATTGAAGCGGCGTATCTGTCCGCTCGCACAGGAGCGATGCAGGCTGTTGCGGCGTGAACCACTCATCTTCCTCATCGGTATCCAATACTGATCGAAAACGAGACTCTGAAGCGGATGGGGTCAGCAGTGCTGCTTAAGGTTGGAGTGTTGGCATCCCATGGGGGCACGAACCTTCAGGCGATAATAGACGCCTGCGAAGAGGGGGCGATTGAGGCTGAGGTAGCGCTTGTAATAAGCAACAACAGCGGCTCTGGGGCGTTGGAGAGGGCCGAACGTCACTCAATAGCCACCGCGCATTTAAGCGGCGTAACACACCCCAATCATGATGCGCTCGATCAAGCGATCAGTCAGACGCTGGTAGATCACGGCGTGCAGTTGGTGGTGTTGGCAGGCTATATGAAAGCTTTGGGACAACAGACCCTTCAAACGTTCCACCGGCGGATTATCAACATCCACCCAGCGCTTCTACCAGCATTCGGCGGAAAAGGTTATTTCGGTGGGAATGTCCACCGTTCGGTGATGGAATCGGGCGTCAGATTCAGCGGACCCACAGTACACATCGTAACCGGGGGGTACGATGAAGGCCCCATCGTGGCGCAAAAGGTGGTGCCGGTGTTGGACGACGACACTCCCGATACTCTTGCCGCCAGGGTCCTCATAGAAGAGCATCTGCTCTATGCCCAGGTTATACAGATGTTCGCCTCAGATAGGATATCCTGGCGCGGCGACAGAGTCGTGATCTGCCCCCAAACCCAGTGAGTTCGTCGAACCGAATTGCGTCCACACCGCCTGAGTGCTATCTTCGTTAATTCGCCAAGGTGGGCTGAGCCAATTCAGGTCGCCTAGAAGACAAGAAACATCAAAACCATCGGACCACGCAATGAGTAGACCGTCGCCGAACACCCAGGCAGTGTTGTCCACTTCCCTAAACTTGCCTGTCTATCACAAGGGCAAAGTAAGGGACCTGTACCATGTGGACGACGATCATCTCCTCATCGTCGCCACCGACCGGATATCGGCATTCGATGCTGTGATGCCGAACGGCGTGCCTGGCAAAGGAGTGATTCTGACACAGATGTCGCTATTCTGGTTCGACCTGATGGCGGACATCGTCTCAAACCATCTGGTCAGCGGTGATGTCGAGGATGTTGACGGTCTCACCTCCGATGAAAAGCAGCTTCTGAAAGGCCGAATCATGTTGGCCCGCAAGGCCGACAGGTTGGATGCGGAGTGCGTTGCCAGGGGGTACATGGCTGGTTCTGGGTGGAAGGACTACCAGAACACCTGCGAAATCTGTGGTGTTCCTCTTCCAGAAGGCCTCACCGAATCTGAGCGGCTGCCTGAGGTGATCTTCACTCCAGCGACCAAAGCCGATTCCGGCCACGACGAAAATATCCCATTCGAGACGATGTCAGAGATAGTCGGGGACGAACGGGCGGTTGAGATGCGATCGGCGACTTTGGATCTGTATGAGACAGGGCGATCGTTCGCCGAAAAAAGAGGGATCATCATCGCGGACACCAAGTTTGAGTTCGGGGTGATCGACGGTGAACTGGCCCTGATCGACGAAGTGCTCTCGCCGGACTCCTCAAGATTTTGGCCCGCCGATGAGTACGAGCCAGGGCGACCCCAAGCCAGTTTTGACAAGCAGTTCGTCCGCGACTATCTCGAGACCCTTTCATGGGACAAAAACCCTCCGGCACCATCGCTGCCAGACGAGATCGTGGAGAAGACGTTAGGCAAATATCGTGAAGCGCAGATGATGCTGACAGGTTCTCACAGCTAGCCAGACGGAAACAAGATAGTGGCGATAGACAGGGCACTACTAAGCGTCTACGACAAGGACGGGCTTGTCCGGTTTGCCGGTGGTCTTTCCGACCTCGGCGCTGAACTTCTCTCCACCGGCGGTACAGCGAGGGTGCTGAGAAACGCTGGTCTTGCGGTGACCGACGTGAGCGAATTCACCGGTTCGCCCGAGATGATGGACGGGCGGGTAAAGACACTCCATCCAGCGGTGCACGGTGGTATCCTTTGTCGACGCGATCATCCAGACGATGCGCGACTCATCGAGTCGGGAGATGTGCGACCGATCGACCTGGTTGTGGTCAATCTGTACCCGTTCCAGGAGACGATCGCACGCCCAGGAGCGACGCTCGAAGAGGCGATTGAACAGATTGACATCGGTGGCCCCACGATGGTGCGGGCCGCGTCGAAGAATCATGCCCATGTTGGGGTGGTAGTGGACCCTGATGACTACGATGGCGTCCTAAGCGAGCTGGGCGGGTCAGATGGTTCGCTCGATGAGATGACCCGTCAACGCTTGTGCCACAAGGCGTTTCGACACACGGCGGCATACGACGCCGCCATCGACGCCTATTTGAGCGAAATCTGGGATGTGGACTGACGGTATGTCTGGTGTGAAGGGTGGGTAGACGAGCGGTTTTTTTTGGGGTGGCAGCCACCAGTAAGCGCTGCTGTTTGAAAGTGTAATAGGGGACTATAATGAGCTTTTCGCTGTCCGGGTGGCTCAGCAACGACATCGGGATCGACCTGGGCACAGCCAATACGCTGATCTACGTCAAGGACAAAGGGATTGTCCTGGACGAACCCTCCATAGTAGCGTTGGACCGTTCAACCCACAAACCGCTGGCGATAGGCCTTGAAGCCAAAAGGATGTTGGGGAGGGCACCTCACGAAATTGAGATAATCCGCCCGATGAAGGACGGAGTGATTGCCAATTTCGAGGTCACCGAGGAGATGCTTCGGGGATTTATCGAAAAAGTCCAACGCAAAAAGCCGCTAATCAAACCGCGCATCGTGGTCTGCGTTCCCTCTGGCATCACCGAGGTCGAGAAGCGGGCCGTTCGCGATTCGGCTCTGGCGTCTGGTGCTCGTGACGTGCATCTGATATTCGAGCCCATGGCTGCGGCTATTGGAGTGGACATGCCCATCCACGAACCGGTGGGGTCGATGATAATCGACATCGGAGGCGGGACTTCGGAGATTGCGGTCATATCGCTCTCAGGGATAGTCAATCACCGCTCCGAAAGGATCGGCGGCGACGAGATGGACGACTCGATCATTCATTACATCAAGCGCGAAACAGGGCTGTTGATCGGTCCCAGAATGGCCGAGGACCTGAAGTGCAAAATCGGCTCAGCGTATGAGCTCAACCCCGAGCTTGAGGCGCAGGTTCGTGGGCTTCATCTGACGGACAACATTCCACAGACTACGATAATCAAATCTGAAAACATCAGGGATGCGCTCGGGGAGTGTGTCGATCGCATAGTCCACGCTGTCCGCCAGACCCTTGAACTGACCCCTCCGGAACTGGCTGCGGACATTCTTGACCGTGGTATTATTCTCACTGGCGGCGGAGCGTTGTTGAGGGGGCTCGACCTACGGTTGAGGCACGAGACAAAACTGCCCATCAACGTGATTGAGGACCCGCTCACAGCGGTCGCACGCGGTACCGGGCGGGTGTTAGAGGCGTTTTCGGAATACCGCAAAGTGCTTTTTTAGAGAGCGGCGTTCGGTAGTCAGAATTCTGTCCAGATGTTTTTCTAGGGTGCCATGATACTAAAATGAGGGCACCCGCTCCTCCTATCTTCGGTTCGCTCTTTCCTATCGGGACGACCAATGGGTGCGATGTTCGAGTGGTTCATGGGACACCGACGCGGTGCGGTCCTCGCTGCGAGCATTCTAATCTCCCTCTTGATTATCGCCCAACCCACCGACGCTGGACTATCGCAAGCCCGTTGGATCGGGCTGCGGGCAGCAGCTTTTGGGCAGTGGATATTTCGGTGGCCTCTTCGCCTGGCTGAGCGACAGGGCGAAAACCGTTTTCTCAGGCACCGCGTGCTTGAGTTGTCCCGACGAAGGGTCGATCGCAAAGAGCTCTATCTTGAGAACAGCCGTTTAAGGCGTCTGCTCGATTTCTCCCGCGAGGAGCATTGGTCGTATCTGCCTGCCAAGGTGCTCGCCTATGGGCCAGACTCCCCTCCTATTACCGCAATGTTGGATGTTGGCACCGCAAGCGGGGTTGAGCGACATCAAGCTGTCGTGAGCCCTGAGGGGCTAGTGGGCCTTATCGACCACGATCCCGACGGGCAGATATCTTTGGTCCGTCTGTTGACGCATCCAGCGACGAGAGTAAGCGTCGTGGTTGAGAACGACGACAGGCCATCGGGTATAGTCGAGTGGCGTGATGACCGATTGACGTTGGGGCATGTGCCTGCCGAAAGCGGCCTGGCACCGGGAGATTCGGTTGTCTCCTCAGGTCTTGGTGGCGTGTTTCCACCAAGCCTTTTCATCGGAGTCATATCCTCGGCAGTAGAGGACCCAGACGCTATGTTCCAGACCGTAGAGCTCGATGCCGCAGTTGCCACGACACTTTTTGAAGAGCTTTTTGTCGTCCAGTATCGCCAATCCGAACCCGTCAGCGTCAAACCATGAACGCCATCATTCAGCTTTTATGGTTGATCTGCGCCGTTGTAGTCCAATGGGCGTGGGGGTCAGCGATTAGCTTTGGAGGTGTGACGCCTTATCTCCCTCTGATACCCATCGCCCGGTTGGCGCTAAATGATGGCGAAGTTAGCGGCACGTCAGCAGGGTTTGTCAGCGGACTGGCAATGGACCTGTTCGTGCTGGATCGGTTTGGTGTAAGAGCGCTCGTTGGCGCTATCTTGGGCTATCTTCTGGGCGGCAGCCGCGACCGGTTGGCTGGAGATGCTTTGCAGACGCGACTGGTGCTCGTTGCGGCAGCCGTCGCGCTTCACGAGACTGCGGTGGCGGTGCTTGCTGGAGCCTGGAGCGTCGGAACGGTACCGTCAGCGGTGGCAAGTGGGGTATACACAGGAATTCTGGCGGCGATTCTGTGGGGTATCGCTGTGGTTTTTGATGGCTTGTCCGGCCGTTCATCGTCCTGAGACAGATGCTTGGCGAATGCGGTCACCAGGACTCGGGTGCTGTTTTTGGGCTAGCATCCAGACATTGCATCGGCCAGCAACTTCGACGGAGTCCGCTGCGGCAATGGGTTGTCAAAATTGTTTGCAGAATCAACATTCGAATTGAAAGGTGAATGAGGGTGGCAACACCGCAGAAAAGCCGCGAACGCGCCGTCATGCTGGTCTTGGTACTGTTTTTCGGCGGCTTGGTGGTCAGGTTGGCGGTGCTTCAGGTGGCGAACGCGGCGTCCTATCGCCAGCGTTCAGAGCAGAACGCGGTCAGGATTGTCCCCATCGACGCATTGAGAGGCCGAATCCTGGATCGCACCGGCCAGATTCTTGTGGGCAACCGTCCGTCCTACTCCGTGGCAGTGATTCCCGCCCAGCTTGGTGATGTAGATTCGGTCGTCGCCGGTCTGGCAAAACTGTTGAATCTCCCGGCGCAGAGGATTCGCGAGAAAATACCCAAGCGGTTTCTCGCCAGGCACAGACCTGTTGTCCTTAAACGCGATGTGGGCTTCCATATAGTCGCGCAGATAGAGGAGCGCAGCGCGGAGCTGCCTGGGGTGCTCTATCTCGTTGAGTCCCGCAGGCGCTATCCAAAAGGGGCGATGGCTGCCCACGCGTTGGGCTATGTTCGGGAGATCAAAGAGAGCCAGCTTCACGCTGGATATGCGATGGGCGATCTAGTGGGCCAGAGCGGGCTGGAGTTGGTGTACGAATCTGTTTTGCGCGGGGAAAAGGGGCAGGAGTATCAGGAAGTGACCGCATCTGGCCGCGTGGAAGCGCGCAGGCGGCAAGAGCCGGTGCGGGGTGAAGATATCAACCTCAGTATGGACTTGATCGTGCAGGAGGTCGCCGAAGAAGCATTTCACGACACACTAAATGGGGCAGCTATCGCAATTGACCCCCGCACAGGCGAGGTACTAGCACTGGTGAGCCGCCCAGCCTATGATCCACGCGTGTTCGCTGGCGTTGTTTCACCCAAAATGTGGGGCCGCTTGAACAGCGATCCGCGCAGGCCGCTTTTCAATCGTGCGGTTAGCGGCACATATCCCCCTGGCTCTACCGCGAAGATGATCGCCGCGATGGCCGCCCTTGACAGCGGATTGGTCTCACGGCACAGAGTTATGGAGCCTTGCTTGGGGCTGTGGCAGTTTGGGCGCCGATCCTTCGGGTGCTGGTTCGGTGAAGGCCACGGGATTCTCAGTCTGATCAATGCGATTGAGACATCGTGCAATGTCTATTTTTATCAGCTTGGTAACATGGTCGGTCTGGATCTGTGGGCGCGAACCGCGTCCAAATTTGGACTCGGAGGGCGATCGGGCATCGATCTGCCAAACGAGGTCGAGGGGCAGATCGCCAGTCCAGAAATGATGGACCGGCTGCACGGCAAGGGCAAATGGTCTTTGGGTGAGATGCTCAATGTCGCGATCGGCCAGGGGCCGACGGTCACCACACCGATACAGATGGTCCGCTATGTGGCTGCGCTGGCGACCGGCAAGCTTTCGAGACCGCGCCTGATTCTAGACCGCGTCGATACCACCTACTCTGGCCAAGACAAAGACTTCCGTGAGCCAGCCGCAATCGGGTTCGATGAAAACCATTTCGCGGACATTCGAGATGCCATGCAGCTTGTCACTGAAGGCCATATCGGCACCGCCCACCGAGCGATGGTCTACGGTTTCCATACAGCTGGCAAAACCGGTACCGCTCAGAATCCGCACGGCCGCGACCACTCGTGGTTTGTAGGGTTCGCTCCGGCGACCGATCCAACGATCGCAGTGGCGGTCGTCGCTGAGAACGCCGGTCACGGCAGCTCAGTCGCTGCTCCTATCGCTGGTCGTCTGTTTCGTGCGCATCTGAATCGACCCGTGCCGTTGGAATCGGCACGGGCGCCGCGTCCCCCCCATGGAGACGACTAGAGACTACCAATGCCAGCCCCACGACAAGAGGCCGCCTGGCCACTTCTTTCTGCGACGATCGCGCTAATTCTTATCGGACTCGCGGCTATCTACAGCGCCACCTTTCGCGCTGAGACCGCTCGAATCGCCGGATTGGCGGGGCAGCAAGGGGTGTGGGCGGTTTTGGCCGTCATCGGCCTTGTTGCGGCTGCGTGGATTCCTCAGAGGATTTGGGCGGCGTTGGCCTATCCGCTATTTGGAGTAAGCCTGCTCGCTCTGCTAATCGTTTTGGGGTTTGGAGCGCGTGGCATGGGCGCTGAACGGTGGCTGGTTTTGGGCCCTTTGCGCATCCAACCCTCTGAGATGGCAAAGTTGGCTACGGTGTTGGCGTTGGCGCGGTATCTGTCTGACAGACGGGCGAACCTGTCCGAGCTGTCGGATGTTGTCAAGGCTGGTGGTTTCGCCCTCGCGCCACTATTTCTTGTGATTCAGCAACCGGATTTGGGGACAGCGCTGGTTTTTTCAGCGGTGTTCGTCGGCATGGCTTTTTGGGCTGGCGTACCGAATATCTTCCTCCTGGCTGCCCTAATGCCCATAGTTAACGTGGTATGCGCGCTTACCGGTCTAGTAGCCTGGGCGATGTTCGTGATGGTGTTGGCGATTGTGTTGGCGGTAGTGCGGCCGCCTCTGATCTCGACTGTGGCGGCTATTGTCACAAACGTTGCTGTCGGGATTGCGACGCCTGCTCTCTGGGGAGGTTTGGCGACCTATCAGCGCCAAAGGATTCTGACTCTGTTTGATCCAGAGTCCGACCCTTTGGGGGCCGGCTATCAAATCATCCAGTCCAAAGTCGCCGTTGGTTCAGGCGATCTGTTGGGTCGTGGTTGGCTGGAGGGGTCACAGACGCAGTTGGCCTATCTGCCGGAGAGGCACACCGATTTTGTGTTTTCAGTGATCGGTGAAGAGTTTGGATTCGTAGGTACTACATTTGTGCTGGGTCTGCTGTTTGTTGTGTTGTGGCGAGGGGTCGTCATCGCCAGGATGGTCAACAGCTCCTTCTCGTCGTTTGTATGTATCGGAGTCGTGACGTGGTTGGCGTTTCACACTGTTGTCAATGTGGGTATGACGGTGGGGCTGATGCCGGTGGTGGGGCTGCCTCTACCTCTGGTTAGCTATGGCGGTTCCGCGCTGGTGGCGAACTGTGTAGCCATCGGCATTGTTGCAGGCGCACGGCTGCGACGACTGGATTACTGACTCCCCTCAGATGAAAGCGCTTGAACGACACGGTCAGCAGGTGTTGGGGCGGCGGTTCCGGATGTTTTTCACAACGAGATAAAAAAAGAGATCACCGATGCGTGCGAGAGCGCCGGATACGATTTCAGCCCAGATGCCCTTAGGGTTGTGGCAAACAGCCGCATGTTCGCCGAGGATATCAATGTCGCTATGGCCGACGGCGGGCTTACTTGCGACCCCAGGACAGTGATCTCCATCACGCTGGGAGATCATGTGATAGAAACGTGGGGACTCAAGTTCAAACGTTGGCCTTCAGATGACACAGAGATCACAGAGTTAGGCGGCGTGCTCAGTGTGCCAATCTTGAGCGCTCTAAAAAAAAATCCCTGAGAAGGATGAGTTGTTCTATCTGGTGGGATCATCGCTGTCATACGACCAGTTCAAGCGGTTGCTCGTAGGCAGCACTATTAGCTAACACGCTCCCGTCAGTTTCTAGCAGGGCGGCTATTTATCCGGGCATTCCCTGATAGCGTTTGGTCAGAAACCGTCGGTGCTGGGCATCTCTTCAGAACGCTATCACTATCCGCCAAGCTCCTGTCGTGTTATCCTTGGTGGTCGGTTTTCCCCCAAATTTCTGGCTTCCTATGTCCCGATCACCCATCGATCTGAACGCTACAGCACATACCGGTCTCAAGCCGTTCGCATGGCGCGGTATTACAGGGTTGGTGCCACCAGACTGGGATATCTCGGCGGTCTCCGGCACCCCGTCGGCAGGCTACATCGGTTTGGACGATGACCTTGCCAGACGGCTCGAGGTAAAGTGGGCCAAGGCCCGAAAACGCGGGCAGATGGGCCCTGGCGAAATGCTGACGCAGTATATCAAAGCCATGCGGAAAAACCTCGAAAAAGGTCAAACGTTGGAGGTCGAACGCAACGCGAATGTAATCGGGTTCGACAGCTTGCCAGATGACCGTGAGGCGATCTCATACCAGTGGGAGCACGAGGACGGGCAGGGGTTGGGGCTGGTGTGGTACTGTTCGACCTGCGGCCAGGTTCTGATAGCTCAGATTCAAGGCTCCCGCAGCGGGTTCAACCTTCGCACAGCATCCAATGTTCTGACCTCACTGAAATGCCATCCAACTAGTGCGGCGCAGTTCTGGGCGGTTTTCGATTTTGGTTTCGCCTGTCCCCTCTCTTTTGTCCTTCAGAGGCACAAACTCCAGTCGGGACTTCTCAGCTTCGAATTCGCCCACGGCAGCGACAGGCTCTATGTCGAGCGTTTGGGGATGGCAGAGACGATTCTGGAACACACCGATCCGACATTATGGGTTCCCAAAGTTCACTGGAAAAAACTGCGCCGACGTAGAATGCGTTTTCTAGAAACTGACACTGGCAGTCATCTAGGATGGGCGATTGAAGGGGAGAAATGGAGGCTCCTATATCTTCTACCATCGCCGGTTTCTGACTGGATTAGGCGCGTGCTGAAAAAAGATTGGATCGCCGGTTATATGTGGGTGTGTCCTGAAGCCAATCGGCTGTTTATAGTGCGCGCAGAGGGGCCCCACTCAACCGAGGTCGCCAGCGCCGTGGCCGAATCTATCGAGTGTCATACCGAGCAGGACGGCGGCTGAATATGGTACTCCGCATTGCATGTGCACAGTTTGTCGCCGAAGCGGGCGATATTCCAGCCAACATGACGCGAATAGACGAGATGGCGTCCGAGGCTTCAAACGGTGGCGCCAAGATCGTTGTCTTTCCAGAGCTTATCACCACCGGCTATCTATCTCCTGAAGCTATCGCTCCCCTCGCCGAATCGATACCAGGACCAACCACATCTCGATTGGCAGAGATAGCACGATCCCACGACATATCAATGGATGTGGGCATCGCCGAAAAAACGGACAGCGCACGGTATAACACCATGCTGCTCATAGGCCCGGATGGCGGCGAGCTGCTGCGTTACCACAAAGTCCACCTGTGGGACACGGAGCGAAAATGGGCTGATCCTGGCGACAGGTTTGATGTTGTGGAAAGCGACGGGGTTAAGTTGGGCATGTGGATCTGCTATGACACGAGGTTTCCAGAGGCTGCAAGGTCTTTGGCGATCTCAGGCGCAGAGCTGGCGCTAGTGGGATCGGCATGGTTGGGGCCGAGCGATGAGTGGGAGTTGGCAATCTGCTCACGGGCGATGGACAACGGGATATTTGTTGCTGCATCGGCGCTTCAAGGCCAGGAGTATAGAGGCGGCAGCCTCATAGTGGACCCCCACGGGGTTGTGATCGCGAGAGGCAATGAAGGTGAGGAAACCGTGGTTTTCGCCGACGTAGACTTGGCGGTCGCCTCCGAATTCCGTGAGCGTGTGCCGCTGCTGTCGCACCTGCGACACGATGCTTATAGCGCTTGACCCGCCTGCCGCACTGTCGCACCTGACAGTGCTTTTCTTTTGGGTCAATATATCGTCGGTATGGTCGGTGGCGGGTGGCAATTTCTGTCACCTTACGACGCGACTTGACCGCACCTGGGACCTCTCGTGACGCTATGAGCGTTCCAAAGGAGATCGCTGTTTGAATCGGCACGAGTACCGAGCACCAACCAAGAACAGGCCTATGCCAACCGAAAAAGTCAAAGAACGTCTGGCAACGCTGCCCCGGCAACCAGGGGTGTATTTCTTTAGGGACGCCAGAGACACTATCATCTACATCGGCAAGGCCAAAATTCTAACCAACCGCGTAAGATCATACTTTACAAACTCCTACGATGACGGTCGAAGGCAGATTCACGCCCTCGTGCGAAACGTCGCCGACGTTGATTACATAGTCACAGCCTCCGAAGCCGAAGCGCTGATTTTAGAAGCCATCCTCATAAAGAGCCATCTTCCCCGGTACAACATTTTTCTTAAGGACGACAAGAAGTATCCGTACCTGATGCTCACCGATGAGGATTTTCCGCGCCTTCTGGTCACGAGGAGGGTTAGGAAGGGCGAAGGGCGCTATTTTGGGCCCTATACCGAGGTGCGGGCGATGCGCCGAGCGTTGGAGACTGTCCACAGGCTGTTTCCGATTAGGACGTGCGATCCTCCTCTACCAAGCGGGGCCATCACCCGGCCCTGTCTTCAGTACGAGATCAAACGGTGTATGGCTCCGTGCGTGGGCTATCAGACCAAAGAGGAGTATGGTGAGCTGACCGATCAGGTCGCTCTATTTCTAAAAGGGCGATACGATCAGGTCAGTCAGATCTTGACCGAAGCGATGCAGATAGCCTCAGACGACCTAAACTATGAACGCGCGACGGAGCTTAGGAATCGGCTCAGGGACGTCGAAAGGATCACCGAGAAGCAGCGGGTGACCTCCACAGGTATGGAGAATCGTGACATTGTCGCCGTAGTGCGCGAAGATCACGAGGCTTGCGCAGTTGTCCTGGAGATGCGTTCAGGTCGGGTGATCGGTCGCAAAC
This sequence comes from uncultured bacterium, assembly GCA_964627605.1. GTDB lineage: Bacteria > Latescibacterota > MWCZ01 > MWCZ01 > CAZVGZ01 > CAZVGZ01. The sequence continues at coordinate 61,608 of CAZVGZ010000016.1, forward strand.
AGCACGCCTTGGCGGTGGCGTTAGACGACGCCGCTGAAGTTGTTATGAGCGCTTTTTTGCGTCAGTACTACCTGGACGCCCTCACCATACCCCCTGAAATCCTGCTCTCAGACCCGGTAGAAGACGCCGACGATGTGGCACGATGGTTAACCGACCAGCAAGAGGATGGCCGCAATGTCGTTTTGGCGGTTCCCCAGAGGGGCGAGAAAGCGCGGATGGTTGAGATGGCTGGGGAGAACGCCAGGTTGATGCTGATTGAACGGCAGACGAGGCGGGAGAAGGCCCGCGATCGCATCCCCCATCCGGTCAGCGCGCTGGAGCGCGATCTGAGGTTAGAATCGACACCTAGACGCATAGAGTGCATCGACATCTCTCACACTGCTGGCAGCGACACGGTTGGGTCGCTTGTATGCTTTATCAACGGCAAACCCCGCAAAAATGAGTACCGCCACTTCCAGATCAGGTCTTTGGGGGACACCCCTGACGATTATGCCAGCATGCGGGAGGTAATCCGTAGACGATATACACGCGTCGCCGAAGAGGAGGAGACGGCGTCGGACCTGCTGATTATAGACGGTGGCAAAGGTCAGCTCTCAAGCGCCAAACAAGTGCTGGACGAAATGGGCTTCGACGAGCAGCCGGTGATGGGGTTGGCAAAACGTCTGGAGGAGGTGTTCAGGCCAGGGCTGCCCAAACCTGTGATGATTCCACGCACATCATCGGCGCTCAAACTTCTTCAGAAAATAAGAGACGAGGCGCACCGTTTCGCGGTGGAATACCACAGGAAGAAACGGTCAGCGCACCTCAAAGCCTCCGAGCTCGACGCTATTCCTGGTGTTGGCGATCGCCGCAAGAAAGACCTCCTGAAACATTTCGGATCGGTAAAACAGGTGAAGTTGGCAGCGGTACATGAGATCGCCGAGGTACCCGGCATAGGCCCTCAGCTAGCAGAGGTTGTAGCAGATCATCTAAAGAGTGGTGGTTCACAAGAATCCAGCGGAGGCTAAGTTAAATCTGAGCGCCGTGCCCAACTATGTCGTATCATACTGTTGTCATGTAAGCCCAATTCCAACAAACACCTGAGACCAACGAGACCGCAATGGACACCCGCAAACTAGCCGTGATAATGTTCACGGACATGGTGGGATACAGCAAGAAAGTTCACACCGACGAAGTGACCGAAATGCCTCAAACGTATTTCCGCGACCGCCGCATCAGCCTTTGGGGCGCCGTACGCCCGCTGGACAATCGCTGACATCAGAGGCTGTTAGCCTCGTTTCGTCAACCAGACACCATATGCCCAAAACCCTCTCTACTCTAGACCAATCCGCCAGCTCCAGGCGTCGTCTGCCGGATTGGTTCAAAGTCAAGTCCCCCGGCAGCGCGAACTACATATCCCTCAAGCGTTTGGCGGCGTCAAACCATCTCAACACAGTGTGCCAAAGCGCCGGCTGTCCAAACATCACGGAGTGTTGGGAGCGTCGCGAGGCGACTTTCATGATTCTGGGTGATGTCTGCACGCGTAGTTGCGGTTTCTGCCTCGTGCGGACCGGACGTCCATCTCGCAAAGACACTCAGGAACCACAGCGAGTCGCTGATGCTGTCGCCGAGCTGTCTTTGCGCCATGCCACCGTTACCTCGGTCAATCGTGATGAGCTCTCCGACGGCGGCGCATTCCAGTTCGCTGAGACGGTTCAACTGATTCACGACCACTGCCCAGAGACAGATGTCGAAGTCCTGATCCCGGACTTTGGAGGTTTATCTGACGCTCTGGAAACAGTGCTCAAAGCCAATCCGGAAGTGTTGGCCCACAATATTGAGACGGTACCCAAGCTCTACTCAAATGTCCGACCGCAAGCCGATTACGCCCAGTCGCTTGCTATATTGACGCGGTCCAAATCTCGTGGCTCTGTGACAAAAACAGGAATCATGGTCGGATTGGGAGAGAAGCTGACAGAAGTACACGAAGTGTTGGGCGATCTGGCTTCACTCGAGTGCGATATACTCACCATCGGCCAGTACTTGCAGCCAAGTCGCAAACACCTTCCCATCCAACGTTTCTACACGCCAGACGAGTTTGTCAATCTGAAAATCATCGGCGAAAAGCTGGGGATTACCCACATCCAGTCAGGCCCGCTCGTCCGCAGTTCCTACCGTGCAGGCGAGCAGTTGGAGGCTGTGAGGAAAAAGGTGAGTGGCGATAGTGGGGTAGCCGGTAGAACTTCCTAGGGGCCGTAAGAAGTCTTGGCAGAGCGCCCTACTCTTTGGGCGGCTCTTTGGTTGGCGCCGGTTTCTTTTCGGTCCTTTTGGGCGGTAAGGGCTTCGGTTTGACCTTCTTGAACCGAACCACTGATTGCTGTTTGCTGTCTACATTAGTATGCGTTGCATACCTCGCTGTTACGGTCGATTACTTGGCGCCGCCAGTTGCTGGGCCGGTCGATCCCTGAAGATGCTGAAACGTTGTCCAATCCCAGCCGGAAGTCTGCAGCCAATCGCCCTGTTCGACCGGTTCGTCTGTAATATAGCTATATACTTGCACTGTATCAATTCCAGCCAAGACGAAGTCGCAGTGGATTTCCTCCTTCGCGTGAGGAACTAGTTCGATTCCCCGAGGCCACTCTTTTTCCCTCACACTTGGTAGTGGTCATACAATCTGGGTATCGCCCGGCCCAATTTGGTCGTCGTCAATCTTGAAGCCTTCGACCACGTCATCGGGAGTGGGCAACACCTGCTGGATCCGTACTTGAGCGTAGGTAAGCCGTAGTGGCACTTCGCGTTCGTTTGTAACCTCAAATTTTACCCGAAGGAGATTTGACCTATCGTTCAATGGTATGTAGTCAACGATATGGTTGAGAGTGGCGTTGGGATAATAACCTGCCGCGATGATGGCAGCTATTGTGAAAAACCCCTGAAGGTTTGCGACTATATCTTTAAGGTTGGGTTTATCCAGTCCATATCTTCATTCTTGGTCGTGACCCCCAACATCGGTAAGGCACCGGCTCACCCCCCATAATACTGAATCAACGCATCCACGTAGGCGATGGCGGCTTTTTCGCGGTAGTTGTGGTCTTGGAGGCGGACAGCATCGCGGCGGCTGTTGAGGTTTACAAGCTCTAAGAGCTGTTTGTTGGGGACGGCGTTGTAGCGAAGTACCGCAGGGACGAACGGGCGACCTCCTCTGGCGGGGACTATGTAGGACCTGATCGGTTTGCGGCCTAAAACAGACACGCCTTGGCGGCGGCACTGCCCGACGTACATCTCAGCGAACCTACGCGAAGCTGCTTGTGAGCGACGGCGCTGTTTTCGCGTAAAGCTGATGACAGGTTTCTGCCTGACTTCGCGGTAGCGCTTGTAGGGGTTTCTATTGAAGTTTCGGTTGCCAGCGGTGTGGTGGGCTGACGGTATGAACGCCATTACTCCTTGCTGGCTCCGATGCAGCGAATTGATATGAACGCTCGTGAACACGACATTGTCGGAGTTGATTCCCTGCCTGACCACCCGGCGGAAAATGCTGTTTGCCAAAGCCCACCTCAGATGCGCTGACGTGCGTGGATCACGATTGGCGTAACGTGGGTTAGTGAGAAGCTGTTCATCGTTGTTGTCCCTGATGATGGACCTGTCGCTTACGGTATACCCGGTGCGGCGGTCTTCAATAGTGACGAATACCTGTGCGTCTGTGCGTCTGGCGAGAAGGCGCTTGATGCGGCACATAATGTCGTATGCATACTCGTTTTCGTTCATTTTTAGATGCGTGTTCTGCTTTCCAGGGTCTCTGCCGCCGTGCCCTGCATCCAGTATCACCACAACCCCTTTTAGCGGCTTCGCTCCCCACTCGTGATGCACCTCCCGCTCAATCTGTCTGATCGTCTCCTGCACTTCCTGCTCCTCGGCCTCCTGCATCACACGGCGTGGGTCGCCCTTAGGGCGCCACTCAGGCAGGAGCACGTCCATCGGGATTTTGATCGCCGCGCCTACAGGGATGCTAGTGACATCCCTTATTCCAGACCTCTTTTGAATTATGGAGGACATACGCCTGACAGCAGGCGCGGCCTGAACGCCAGCAAACCTAATCGCAACAGCAGTATACAGCGCCTCTCCCCGCTTTAGCCGATACTCGGCATACCCGCCCTCCCGGTCAAATTTGTAAGTGAGTGGCGGGTTTCTTTGCCCGGCGTAGACGAACCATTTCGCCTGGTCCATCGCTCTGTCCTCGGTGCTGTCGATAAGCGATGTCCACGGTGCCAGATGTCTTGAAGCTATCGTCACAAACCTGCCAAGTGAGAGGTCTGCCTGGCGGCTGACCGACCTTAGCACAAGCGGGAAGTCCGATGTTCCTTGCGCGATCTGCGCCTCGGTGAGCGATCCCCACGCCGCGAGAAGGTTGGTGGGTATTTTGATGGTCTCCCGCTTGGCGATCTGATCACTGCGCTTGTTGCTCGCCCGCTTTATCTTGCGCCAGTTCGCCCTGTTGCCGGTATACCACGCCGCGAGGCGCCCCAGCGTTTCCACCCCGAGTTGAACACGATGGCGGAGCGCATCTGCTCTCATCTCGTCGTCAGGAAACAGGTGGTGCAGGATCATCGCGCGATACGGGGTTCGCAGCTCGCCGAAGGGGATACTCATCACGCCTCTAGCAGTCATCCTGACTGCCTTTGACGGTGTCGTCAGCAGCGCAGACGCCAGCCGACTTCTGTCTTGGGTTCGAACCTTGATTTTCAGCCATATTCGGTTGTCTAGCTCTACGCGAATCTCGGCTACGGTTCCCAGTTTCCTCACTAACCGAGCGTTGCCGCGGTCGCCGGTGAAAACTGCGGCGATTCCCGCTTCGCTTTCGTCCCTGAGGGCTACCTGGTGTCTTAGGCCGTCTCGGAGAACCCTCGTGCCTGGCCACAGCCGCATCGCCACTATCGCCTTTAGCGGGTCAGCCAGCCTGTCAAACGGCACCACCAGCTTGTTGCCGCGAGTCAGAGCTCTAAGTCCGCTTGATCTCGCCAGAAAAGTGGTTGCTATGGCCTGAATCGATTGGCGTTTAGTCAGGTCCACTTCGATGGAGACTGACATGTTCCGGCCCACAGTTATCTTTGCCAGATCGCCAATCTGATGCTCGATTTCAGCCGACAGACGCCACGGCGCAAAAAAAACAGCAAGGATCGTCAATAAGACTCTGATGTTGGCCTTGGTCATCACAACTATCTCGTCAATCCGTCGGCCAGTGCATCCATGGCCTCATCGTAAGCTGCACGCATCTGATCCATCTTCTCCTCTATCGCGGTCTGGGCGCTGTGCGTCGTCTCAAACCCAAGCAACTGAGCCAACACCGCCCACTCAACCGCCTCTGTGGGTAGCTGATTCCTGGCGCGTTCGTCCTGAATACGAAGCGCCGTCTGAACATCCCTGAGAAGATCATAGCTGCTAAGAAGGTCCTCTGGGACGCCACTCGGTACGACAGCCATCGTTTTCAACTTCTCCATAATATTTCGCGTACCGGCTCCTCGAAACGAAGTGTCGTCTCCACCGAAAATGAGTTGAGCGGTCTGTGCGACAAAGTCTGCGTCCACCAGTCCCCCTCGCCCAGTCTTGATATTCGTCGCCGCCCTTGCTATTCCGCTGCCCATGCTCCTCCACCAGAGCCGCCCAATGCCGTCTCCGAACCGCCTCCACTGTCACGTCCGCCAAATCCGACAACTCTTTGACTACCTCTTCGAGATTCGCCAGATCGGATATGTCAGCCATGCCGATCCTAAGAAGATGCGCGAGGTGGAAGTCTCTTAGTATGTCAAACTGCGTGGCTAGGTCTTCAGAGGCGCTAGCGTCGTCACCAAGAGAACCCTCAAGGTGGGTGTACAGGTCGTGGCGACTCCATCTGTGGGGAAGAGAGGTGGCCAACCATTTAAGATGGTCGGGCTGCCGGATCAGGAACTCGGCAAGATAGGGGCTGATGTCCAGCGTAAGTAGCACCGCGCGAAGCAGCGTCATGTCCACAAGCGGTTGGACAACCTCTGAACCGCCAGCTTCCAGCGCTCTAAGCAGCCTGGTTGTCACGGCAAGCGGGTCGGCCAACATGACATCAGCTTGGGAAATCTGCGATGCCAGATCGGCGTCTATCGTCGCCACCGTTTTTAGCTGTTCGGGCGGCAGCGGGCAGTACATTGATGACCGCCTTACACATAATAACGGCGGGGCTCCTTATCGAGGCTCCGCCGTGCGGTGCGTACATCTGTAGAATATCTTATCGCCCTATGTGGTCAGTTCTCCCGCCGGTAGACCACAGGCATGCCGTTGGGGTTGTTGTAGAGCAGCCGGTCGCGATCGACAATCACATCGTGAAAAACTAAAACGCTGTTGTTTAGAGCCGGGCGATAGTCGCTGGTCAAAACGCTGTCACCAGACACGTCCTCGATAATCACGGTGATAACATCGGCTGAAATCTCATATCTACCAGCGACTACAAATACCCTTGTCTCACTGCTCTGCTCGCCAGGGACATCCATCCAACCGGTGTTCTCGCAGGTTCTATCGTTATAGAAAGACCACATATTGACCGGCGTACTCTGCCTGAACGCCGCCCATGACCCTACAATCTGTTCGTCTAGTGGCTGTGCTGTTGGTGCTCCACAACCAACCACAGATACCAGTGCTGCCGCTCCAGCTAATGCAGCCAAACAACCTGTTCCCAACCTCATGCGCCATTCCTCCCAGGATTCTGTTCTGCGGTCCTAGCGCGAGCCTGTCGGGCGTAGAGTGCGCTTGAAGACCACGGGCACTCCAACTTCATTAGTGTAAAGCAAGCGTCCCTTATCGACAACCACATCGGCTAAGTCCACATCCATCATCTCTTGGTCACCCTTAAGCGAAACCGTGACGTCAGCCTCATTGATGGCGAATCCACCGGTCAAAGTGTACTGATCCCACAGCCGTCCGTCGTCGTCAAGGGGCACCCACCATGTGTTCTCACATGTGCCATCGGAATAGAACGTCCACATGTTATCCCAGATCGTAAGACTCGGTTTAGGGCTGTAGGCCACCCAAGTGCCCGCAAGGCTGTCGAGATTGATCGGCGCTATCGTTTGGTTGGCGGTGTCCTCAACCTCGTTGGAACTGCGGCGATAGGCCACCGGTATTCCCGAAGGATTGCTGTAGAGCAACCGGTCGCCTGATACAAAGACGTCTGTGAAAACCAGCGTTTCTGACAAGAGCGTATCCGAAAACGTTACGTTCAAGCTGCCGTCATCATAGTTCCAGACCCCGTCTATCGCATACTGAATAGTATCAGGGGGAAACGAGATGTTTCGGCATGTACCGTCGCTGTTGAATGTCCACAGGTTGTCTGGGGCGTTGGTGTGATAGGCCGCCCAGTCACCCTCAATATCAGGTGGCGGTGGTGTGGCACCACACCCGACCACCGCGGCGATGAGAGCAATAGCCCACATATAGCGTCTGCTAATCATCGAAGTCTCCAGAGATGTTCGCGACACATTAACTCGCCAAACCCAGTAGCTGCTCCACGTTCTTGCGGTGCATCGTCTTCGCTTCAGGCGTCTCGACTATTTTAGGCACTTGAGCCAATCGCGGATCGTTCATTATCGCCTGAAAAGTTTCCACACCGATTTCGCCTTCGCCTATGTGCTCGTGCCTGTCCACACGGCTGCTAAGCTCTTTCTTGCTGTCGTTCATGTGAATAACGGCCAATCGGGAAAGGCCGATTACCCTGTCAAACTCCGCAAGCACCTCATGAACGCCAGCTTCACCTCTAATGTCGTAGCCGGCCGCAAAACAGTGAGCCGTGTCGAGGCACACCGCCAGCCGTTCCGGTTCTGCTACAGAACTAATAATCGTCGAAATATGCTCAAAGCGCCAACCCAGTCCTGTGCCCTGTCCCGCAGTTACCTCCAGAGCCAGCATCACCCGACGATCCTGGTTCTTTGCGTGGACAACGTCCAGAGCCCCGGCTACCCGCTCTAAACCCGCCTCTTCACCAGATCCTACGTGCGAACCAGGGTGCATCACTAGATGAGGTATGTCGAGCTGGTCGCACCGGTCAAGCTCCTGCTCTACAGCGGCAATAGATCGCCCAAACAGGTCGTCGTCCGGCGATGCCACATTAATCAGGTAAGTGTCGTGTGCCGCCAGGTGTTCTAAGCCGGTTACTTCCCTCGCATTGCGGAACTCCGCGATCGCCTCATCAGTCAGCGGCGCTGCGGTCCACTGTCGGGGGCTCTTTGTGAATATCTGGATCGCTGTGCATCCGATGTCCGCGCCGCCGGTGAGCGCGTTGTGAAGCCCACCAGATGTCGGCATGTGCGCGCCGACGAGAACCCCTGATTTGGCGGTATCACTCGCCATTGGCATGCAGACTTACGTAGTTGAGCATCCCGCCAGCCAGAATCACCTCACGACCGCGTTCGGTGACGGTGTGTGTCACCTCAAAAGTGGTCGCTTTTGTGCTGTTAAAGGCGGTAATGGTTTCATCTCCACGTTCAAACGCCTCGCGTATTCCTGGAATCTCCAGATCGTCGCCAAGCTCAACAGCGTCGAAGTTGCTCGGGTTTACGAACGTCAGTGGAGGGATTCCAAAATTGACCAGGTTGGCCCAATGAATTCGGGCGAACGATTTGACGATTACAGCGGAAACTCCTAGATAGCGCGGCACCAGCGCAGCGTGCTCGCGAGAGGATCCCTGGCCATAGTTCTCACCGCCGACGATGACTCCGCCACCTTTTTCCCTTGCCCTGGCAGGGAACGTGTCGTCCAACATGTTGAAAGTGGCGTCACTGTATTTGGGCACGTTCGACCGGTATTTGAGCCAGATTCCAGCAGGCATGATGTGGTCGGTGGTGATGTTGTCGCCGACGTGGATCAACACCTCGCCAGAGATGGTTTCAGGCAGCGGATCGAATGTGTTGAGCGGTATGATATTCGGTCCCCTGGATATCTCCACAGATTTCCGCTCGTCTGCTTCAACAGGCGGGATAATCATGTCGTCGTTGACGCTGTAGGAGTTCGGTTCACTGATCTCCATATGATCGACACCGATGTCGCGTGGGTCGGTTATCTCGCCAGTGAGGGCACATGCGGCGCATGTCTCAGGGCTCGCCAGATAGGCCTGCGCGTCTCGCGTGCCTGAACGACCCTCGAAATTCCGATTGAAGCTCCTGATCGAAACCGCTCCAGACGGCGGAGCCTGTCCCATCCCAATACACGGACCGCACGCCGACTCCAGTATTCTCGCCCCAGCGCCAATCAGATCGGCCAGCGAACCCTCTCTGGCAATCATTTCGTAGACCTGCTTGGATCCTGGAGTCACTGTCATGGAAAGCCCTGGGTGGACCGAGCGCCCTTTTAGCATCCTGGAGGTGATGACCAGATCGTGGTACGACGAGTTCGTGCAGGAGCCTACACAGACCTGCTGTACAGGTGTTCCTGCGACTTCTCTGACAGGTACAACGGAGTCTGGACTGTGGGGCTGCGCGATCATCGGCTCCAGATTGTCCAGGTTTATCTCAAGGACGTCGTCGTATTTGGCGTCGCTGTCTGCCAAAAGTTCAACCCAATCGTCACCACGGCCTTGTGAGGTCAGGTAGTCTCGTGTGGCATCGTCGCTTGGAAACACGCTGGTCGTTGCCCCCAACTCAGCTCCCATGTTGGTCACAGTCAGACGGTCGGCCACCGGTACTCCCGCCACGCCTGGGCCGCCATACTCCACTATCCAACCAACCCCGCCCTTGACAGACAGACGCCTTAATACTTCCAAGATCAGATCTTTTCCACTGACCCAAGGCTTGAGCGATCCCGATAGTTTCACCAGTCTGACTTTGGGGCACGGTAGGAAATAGGGCTGACCAGCCATCGCCACAGCCACATCTAGACCCCCGGCACCGATTGCGATCTGCCCTAGTCCGCCGCCTGTGGGGGTATGTGAGTCCGACCCAAGCAGTGTCGTGCCAGGGACACCGAACCGCTCTCTGTGGACCTGATGGCAGATACCGTTGCCAGGGCGGCTGAAATGTATCCCATATTTTGCGGCGACCGACTGAAGGTATTGATGATCATCAGCATTCTCGAAACCAGCCTGCATCATGTTATGATCGACGTAGCTCACCGATACCTGTGTTTTGACCTCGACTGTTCCCATCGCCTCAAATTGGAGATAGGCGGTGGTCCCGGTGGCGTCCTGTGTCAGCGTCTGGTCTATCCGAATCCCGATCTCTTCGCCTGCCTCCGGCTTGCCAGCAACAATGTGCTCAGAGAGGATTTTATATATCAGATTGTGACCCATGGAAAAAGCTCCAGTTTGTCGATGCGCGGTTGCTGGACCTGAAGGCACCATTGCGTTGTCACTAAGGATAATACCGCCAGCGACATAGCGCACGCAAGTAAGCACCTATCTTGATCCTTCCACACATCCTGTGGCGACCACGCCAGATACAGTCTGCTTGACCCCTACAGTTTGGACAATTAGTTTGCAGTTTTGCTTTAAGGCGGTACACCTGCGAAAGCTTTCAATTTTTTCTACCGGACTCTCCATGTCTCTACCTCCAGCCAGATATGTTGCTTTAGCGATCTTGATCAACATCGGATGCGCTCTGGCCGCCAGCGTTCCGACAATGTTGTCCCAAGACATCAAAGTCGGGGATACCGGCTACGGGCTTACGGTCTTTGAGGGCACCAGGATAGACACTTTCGCCGTGGAGATTCTGGCTGTCATAAGAAACCGCACTCCCCAACAAGACGCGATTGTCTGCCGAATGACCGGCGGGCCGCTTGAGCGTACTGGCATTCTTCAAGGCATGAGCGGCTCTCCTGTCTACATCGACGGCAAGCTAATCGGCGCGGTGGCTTGGGGGCGGTCGTTCACGACTGAGCCGCTCGGCGGGATCACACCTATCGAGTCGATGCTGAGAGTGGGGAGGCGAACCCTCGCAGTCCCAGGACCAAGACAACACGTATCGACGCCGCAGGGCAACCGATTGGGGCTTGAGTCCATGCGAGGCGACTCGCTGCCGCCTTTTGATGAGCCGGTCCCCGGCTGGTCAATGATGCCAGAGGGGCCAGGCTTTACGCCATTGGTGACACCGGTGTTTGCATCAGGTATGGACCCCAGGTCGATGAGGCGTCTCCAGGAGCTACTGGGAGCCGGGCGATTTCAGGTGATCCAAGGCGGTGCGTCTGGCGCGGCAGACATGGCCGATGTAGTAATCGAACCTGGGGCTGCTTTGGGTGTGACGCTGATGGACGGCGATCTCAATCTGGGGGGCATCGGCACAGTAACCTGGGTCGATGGCGACACGGTTCTCGCGTTTGGCCATCCGATGTTTTTAGGTGGGAGGGTCGATTTCCCGCTATCCAAAGCGATGATCTATTTCTCTTGGCCGAGCCAGATCATCTCCCACAAGGTCGGCGCTGTTGGTCCGATAGTGGGTGCCGTGAGGCAGGATCGAGACGCCGCGATTGCTGGCAAGCTGGGCGACATACCGGAGATGCTGCCTGTCAAAGTCGAGATCGAAGGCCCCCATACAACCAGGAGTTTCAACTACCGCGTCATCCGCGATCCTGACTATGGCCCACGGTTCGCCGCGATGGGTCTCTATAACGCTGTGATCGCCATGGAGAAGGCTGGTGGTGCTTCCACCGTTGAACTCACCACCGAAATAGCTATCCGGGAGCACGAACCGGTTCGCCAAAACAACATCTACACCGATCAGCGCGCTCTAATGTCTGCAGTCGGCGAGGCGTGGCGTCCACTGGTCATGCTCTCAAAAAACCTGTTCGAGCCGGTTTCTCTGGCGAGTGTCAGCTATAAGCTCAAGTTCATGGAATCGACTGAGGCGCTGTGGGTGACTGGGATCAGAATTCCGCGCAGAGTCGTGCGCCCAGGAGATCAAGTTGTTGTGGAAACCAGTTTTCAGAACTATCTTGGCGAGCCTTTTTCGAGATCGGTTAGTCTCCGCATGCCTGCCGATACGCCAGAAGGTGTATATAAACTCAGGGTCGGCGATTCGAGAGCCACCAGGGATTGGGCACGCCAACGGACCCCAGGGAAATTCCGGCCTCGCAACCTCGGTCAGGTCATCGCGATGCTCAACGACCAGGTGCGCCACGACAGGCTAACCTTTCAGATTTTGAGTGACAAGAGAGGGATGACAGTCGATCGCCACGTTCTCCCAGCCCTTCCCCACTCAGTGTTTGAGGTATTGCGTCATGCGGCTTCTGGCGGTCGGGTTGACCTTGTTGACGGACGGGTAATAGCCGAACAGTCGGTCTCATTTGGACGCCTTGTGCTGGGCACCAGGGAGATTGATGTGGCGGTCTACGACCGGGCAAGGCCCAACTAGCGTTCTCTACCAACAGAGCTGTGGCAGGCAGGTGCAAGGGAGTTGAGTTATCGTCTTTTTACCGAACGGATATAAGCGGATGTCGCGGATAATCTGGGCCACTACCCTATCAATCGCGCTGACAACAGCGCATATCGCCAACGCTGTCAATACATCGGTCTGGCGCGTGAATACAAGCGAAGGGTTCGAAAAGGGAGAGGCGGAGGGGCTGACAATCTCCTCTGATGGCGAGCTTTCGTTGGCACCTGCACTGGACGATTTTGCAGAGACCGATGATCTGTTTATCTGGAGCATGGTCGAAGGTCCCGACGGCACTGTCTACGCAGGTACCGGCAACAACGGGCGGGTATATTCGGTGACCCCTGCAGGCTCCACCGAAGTCTTTTTCGACTCCCCTCAGTCCGAGATACACAGCCTTGCAGTTGACAAAGACGGCACTATCTACGCAGGTGCTGCCCCTGACGGAGTTATCTACAAAATAGACCCCCAAGGCCAGGGCGAAGTGTTCTGCTACACAGGTGAGAGCTACATCTGGGCGCTGGCGATCCGCGAACGAGGTGGACTTTATGCCGCCACCGGCGCTGGTGGCCTGGTGCTCAAGATCGGGCGAGATGGTCGAATTGCACGAGAGCCGATTCTCAACAGCCGCGATCCCCACGTTATGACTCTAATATCCGATGGCAGCGGGGGTCTGTACGCCGGGACAGACGGCAGCGGCCTGGTGTATCACATAGACTCAGAGGAGAGGGCGCGGATTCTTTTCGATGGCGAAGAGGAAGAGATACACCGACTCGCGCTCGACAGTGACGGATCGGTTTTCGCGGCAGCAGTGACCAGCAGATCACGTCCCATACGGGGAAGTCCCAAAGAGAAGAAAGGCTCAAGGCCAAGATCGGCGGTACTGTACCGCATTCAACCGACCGGTGTGGCAACCAAACTGTGGGAAGCACCGCAGCCGCTAATGCTATCTCTGTTGCCATATGGCGATGGAACGGTGTTGGCAGGATTGGCGCACCGTGGTTGGCTGTACTCCATCGACCGCGAGGGTTTGGCAACGCGGGTCGCCGATGCCGGGGAGTCCCACGCTCTGAGTATGTTGCGCCGCAGGGGCGGCGACGTGTTGTTGGGGATGGGCAATTCGGGCAAGATAAAAAGATTGACCGCGAACCCCGGGCGCACCGGTACGTGGACATCACAGGTCCATGACGCCGAGATCATCTCGCAGTGGGGTCGCCTGTCGACCAGGCACGACGCTCCCAGGGGCACCAGCGTTTCGATCGAGACCAGGACTGGCAACAATGAAGACCCCAAGGAGGGATGGCTGGCGTGGACCAAGCTCGGTGGTGAAGGCAGGACGGTGGTGACAAGCCCACCAGGGCGGTTCATGCAGATAAAAGTCACCCTAAATCGCCGCGAAAACAGCCGATCTCCACAGCTTTCTGAGGTGGCGGTGGCCGGGCGGCAGGTCAATGTAGCACCGCAGGTCCGCGATATCCGCATCAGTACCTACAGGACGCCTCCACGCACCCAGGTCGGCCCGCAGCCCCCCAAGAGCTCATCCAACGGGAACAACTCATCAAAGGCTTCACGCGTATCGTCTTCACCAGGACGGCGGTTAGCGAGCCCCACGCTGCGCAACGTGCAGTGGACAGCCACAGACCCCAACGAGGACAAACTCTCCTATCGGCTCTATCTAAAAGGGGCTGGCGAGCGCCAATGGAAACTGCTGACCGATGATCTCACTTCGACCAGGTATCTTTGGGACATCGAATCTGCGCCGGAGGGCACGATGCAGATCAAAGTCGCCGCTTCAGACGAACTCGTCAATCCAGCCGAACTCGCGCTTGAAACCGAAGAAATCAGCACACCATTTTTCGTCGATCATACCGGACCGACTATTGAGGGTCTGAAAGCCGACGTTTCTGAGGGCACCGAAGTTGTCATTTCAGGCCTCTTAAGAGACCGGGCGACGTTTGTTCACAAAGGTCAATACTCGTTGGATGGCGGCGACTGGCAGATGTTCGCCCCAAGCGATGGGATTTTTGATTCGCCCTCTGAGCGGTTCCGCTTTCCTCTCGGCGATCTAGCCGCCGGCGAGCATACGCTAGTTATCAAAACCACCGACGTGGAGAGCAACGTAGGTACGGCGTCGGTGGTTTTCCAGGTACTCGAATAGGCGCTGTTGCGCCCGTGATTGCGGTATGATAGTTGACCTGACGACGTACTAGCTGATTTGAGGCGATGATGGGGTGGAGGCCATTGCGAAAGTGAAACCTTGATTACGGGCATCTGGTATTGGTGTGCGCTTCTCTGGTTGCAGCATGCTTGATAAAGTCCGATACAAAGCCGCTCTGGCTGGATGAGTTTTTTTCGTATTACCTCATCTCCGATCCTTCCTTGACTCCATGTTGTCGGCGTTGGCTAGCGGTGCCGATACGACTCCTCCACTGTACTATATGTTAGGTTGGATCTGGGCGCAGAGCGTCGATCATCACTATCGCAACGTGTGGCCGAACCGGATTCTGAGCCGACGTAGATGCCACAATTGGCAAGGACATGATCAGTGCGACAAAGAGATGGCCCGATCTGCCACCGCTAGCTGCCAATTTAGTAAACACTTCATCCTCCATCGCCTACTCGTACGGTAGGTCGTTTTCACTGTCGATGAGCCAATCCAGGATCAGGTCGCGCATCTCGCGTTCCACGTCAGGGTTCTCGTCCACCACATTGTTGTTAAGATCGGGATCGGCTACCAGATCGAACAGCATCCTATCTTTCCAGCCCTTGGCGGCGATGATCTCCCCAGGTGAAATGCCATCTCCCCACGGTATGTCTCCAGACGAACGAAAATAGACATACAGCCACTTCTCAGTGCGAACAGCTTTCGATGCTGTACCTTTGTAGAAGCAGAACTCCATCATCACGTTGTCTCTGATCGGCGCGTTGTCCCGCCATGTTGGCTGTAGAGAAAAACTCTCCCTAGCGATGTATTCAGGGCTATCAACACCTGCCAAATCCAAGACCGTCGCGAATACATCACCCAACTGCGCCAAATGCGCGACTTGCGCGCCGCCGTGCACTTTTTCTGGCGGGCGGATTATTAGCGTCGCCCGCATCACCGGATCAAACATGATGGGGCACTTCTGCCAAAGATCGTGCTCGCCCATGAATGTCCCGTGATCGCTCACCACAACTATCACTGTGTCATCCGCAATACCCGATCTATCCAGTTCTTCGAACAGTAGACCGAGTTGATCGTCCACATGGCTGATCTGCCCATCGCAGAGCGCGTGTGATGCGCGAACCTGCCGCTCGGGGAGATCAGGCGACCACATAAGATTTATGCTCGCATCAGGTCCTTCATAGTCGGGGTCGTACATCGTGTCGTATGGTGGTGGCGGGCGCCACGGTTCGTGGATGCTTTCGTTATCCATCCACATAAAAAACGGCTTCTCTTTTCCGTGTGCCCTAAGCCAACCGATCGCCCCTTTTATGTTCGGCATCACCTCACCTTCAGCAGTGTCTCTGCCCTCATATTCCGCTTCGTCAAACATCACCCATGCCAACGGATCGACCCCATCGTCGCCACCGACGTTGATCAGCTCAAACCCCTGTTCTTGCCCTTCAGGAAGACGGGAGATTGACACCGTCGCATACCCCGCATTCAGAAAAACCTCGGCGAGTGTCGTCTCTTTAGGTGGCAGCGGACGTCCATTTATGCGCACACCGTGTGTATGCGGCGCACGACCTGTATGAATCGTCGCTCGCGAACAAGAGCTCGACGGCATCGGAGCAAAGATATTGCGAAAGAAAACGCCCTCGCTTGCCAACCTGTCCATGTTGGGCGTCTTGACGCGATTGTCGCCCCACGCACCGACGTGATCCGGGCGCAAGGCGTCAACCATTATCAGCAACACATTCGGCCTATCAGCCATGTCTAGTATATCCTTGATTTGGGATTGTCACTGCGAAGAGGAACGCAGAATCTACGGTGGTGGCTCAACGATTGAAAACGGGCCCATTCTCGCGCCATCCCAAGCCGCGCGCCCCAACAGATTGCTCAAACTCCCGATGCATGCCACAGATCGCAGTTTCTGAGCGATACGATCAAGCCCGTGTCGAAGACCCCTTGTCTCAGCGCAACTTGCCCCATCGCCCCCCAATGCCGTACCTTCTTAGCCTTGCAGGCAGATCGGTCGATTCGATGTTATTACGGGGAGTATGGGACGCTTATGTCAGGTCACAGTAAATGGTCAACGATAAAGCATAAAAAGGGCAAAGCTGACGCTCTTAGAGGTCGGCTTTTTACCAAGCTAATACGGGAGATCACCGTCGCAGCGCGGGAGGGTGGTGGTGACGTAAACATCAACCCACGTCTGCGTTTGGCGGTGCAGGCAGGCAAAGACAGTAACATGCCTGCCGACAACATCGACCGGGCCGTCAAAAAGGGCACTGGCGAGCTACCAGGTGTGGTCTATGAAGCCGCAACATACGAAGGATATGGACCTGCTGGTGTGGCGTTTCTAATCGAAGTGCTTACCGACAACAAAAACCGTACGGTTTCTGAGGTCAGAC
>CAZVGZ010000016.1:78524-80041 GCA_964627605.1 uncultured bacterium
CAGTATGGCGGAGACTGGCGCGGTGGCTTGGCAGTTCGATTCCAAAGGCACACTTACTGTGGCCAAAGACGATGCCACGGAGGATGATCTGATGCTCGCAGGGCTGGATGCAGGGCTGGAGGATATTGACGCTGAGGGCGAAGCGCTGGAGGCTATCTGCGCTCCCACCGATCTAGAATCGCTCAAACAGGCGTTGGAAGAAGCCGAAATCCCTTTCGCGGATGTCCAACTCACCCGCGTACCTCAAAACACAGTGGCCATAGCTGGTGGCGAGGCTGCGACGTTGATTCGTCTTCTGGAATCGTTGGAAGAGAACGACGATGTGCAGACTGTTCATGCTAATTTCGACATTGATATCTCCGAACTTGAAGCGATAGCAGCAGAAGAATAGGCCTGGGAAGAGAAAAATGATCTACGAAGGGCAGCTAAACGCCGAGGGTAAAAAGTTTGGGATTGTCGTCGCCCGGTTTAATGAGTTTGTCACCGGCAAACTTTTGGGCGGTGCGATGGACATGCTCATACGCCACGGTGCGAGCCCTGATGCGGTTGATACGGCATGGGTGCCTGGTTCGTTCGAGATAGGGCTGGTCGCGAGGCGGATGGCGCAGTCTGAGCGCTACGACGCGGTCATATGTCTTGGCGCGGTCATTCGCGGTGCTACTCCCCATTTTGATTACGTCGCCTCTGAGTCGGCCAAGGCGATCGCTTCGGTTGGTCTTGAGACCGGGGTGCCGGTGATTTACGGTGTGTTGACCACTGACACTATAGAACAGGCGATTGAGCGCGCTGGAACGAAGATGGGCAACGCTGGCGCCTCGGCAGCAGCCAACGCCATCGAGATGGCCAGTCTGTTGAAGTCAATCGACTCCACCCAGTGAGCCGCCGTCACACCGCCAGGCAGACCGCCGTGCAAGCCCTCTGTTGGCTAGAATCGCAACCTGGCGACATTCAAACCATCATCGGCGATCTGGTCGATTCCGGCGGACTTGATGACGATAGCATACAGTTCGCTGTGAGGCTCACCCAGAGAACACTCTCCGGGCAGGACAGCTACGACGAGGAGATCGCGGTTGCCGTCAAAAACCGTGATTCTGACAGGGTCGGGCGGTTAGAACGGATCGTTATCCGGTTGGCTTTGGCGGAGATTGACTCGAAAGCCGATGTGCCAGTATCGGTCATTCTTGATGAATCGGTGGAGCTGGCTGGCGAGTTTGTCGACGAAGACGCCGCAGCGTTCGTCAATGGGGTCCTCGACGGTGTAGTCAGACAACGCAGCGAACGCACGGCAGACGCTGTTGAGCTTGACCGATCCAACTGCGCGACCCGTGTCTGAAAACGGTTCAGTGCCTATATTATAAAGTCTCGAATCGACTCTGATTATGACGCCATTGTCGGGGCGTAGCGCAGCTTGGCAGCGCGCCTGCTTCGGGAGCAGGAGGTCGGGGGTTCAAATCCCCCCGCCCCGACCAGTTACCGAATTCGCTGTCCTGAACTTCCTGGGCGGCGTTTTTGTTGGT
>CAZVGZ010000017.1:0-70739 GCA_964627605.1 uncultured bacterium
CCCCTATCTTCTGACGATCAGCGGCAGATGACTTTGGGGATGTGGACCGATCGGCTTCAGATTCTAGCTGGTTGGGAACTCGGAGTCGCTGGGGTACGTAGCTTGGGCGCAGACGGTCCTCTTAACACCATGGATCGACCACGCGTTGAGTTCGACGCCGCCCGTGCCTTTGGGCGGTCGCCTAAGGAGAACCTTCGGGATAATCTTGAGCTGATTTTGGGGCGACTGAGCGCTGAGCTTTCGTCGTTCACACGCATCGATCAAGCATCGCAGAGAGCTTTGGGAAGCTACAGGTGGGCTAACGTTGCCGCCGCCGCCGGTTTCATCGCTCTACAGGACGGCGATGACCTTCGTGCTCTTGAATTCTATCGAAGTGCCATCGAGTCCGACTCGACCCACGTCGAGGCCGGGCTGTTCTTCACGGATGATGGACTGATGCTGCCCCGGGCTCCCAATACCATTGCACAGATACTTCGAGAGTCGCTGGAACTGTTGCAGATCGGACAAGCAGACGAAGCGAACCGGATTAGGCGGATGGTGCGACTGTTCGAGCCTTCACCAAATGACACACGGTGGTGAATCTTGACGCCAGTGACAGATATATGCCCTAACTACCTGCTCAGCAAAGTGATAGAAGGATTGTGCATGATTTTGAAATCACCTGCGTAGCGTCGATGACAATAGCAATAGTCCCCGGACATCTGTCCGAGTTACCGGACGATCTGGGGTTTGGGCGTTGGGATATGTAGGTGTCGTAACGAGAGCAGGCTGGCGTTATATATTTGCAGTACACCCGTTTATCATTGTGATGGCAACTGCGGCGAGTCCCGGACATCATCGTCAATACATTACCATCCGCATCATATCGGCCACCAGAACTGGTTCTCCCGTTTTGGAGTCACCTATCACAAGGACGAAAAAAATGGCTTTTGAAGTTCTCATCACCGAGCAGATACACCCGGCTGGTATAGAGGTATTGGCTGGGCACGCCAATGTCAACTTCGCTCCGGATACGAGCCCGGACACGCTAGAGAAACTGATCCGCACAGCCGACGGAGCGATTTTCAGGACATTGGCGACGTGTGATAGAGCGCTCATCGACGCGGCACCCAGGCTGAAAGTAATAGGTAGGCACGGGGTCGGTGTGGACAACATCGACGTGGATTACGCCCATTCGAAAAGCATACCGGTCGTCTATACGCCAGAGGCTAACTCGCAGAGCGTTGCAGAGCACACTGTCGGTCTGATGTTGGCCCTCAACAGGCGGCTCGCCCCAGGCGACCAAGCGGTCCGATCCGGCGCGTGGAAGATGCGCGAGCAGTTCAAAGGGATGGAGCTGTCAGGTGCTCAACTCGCTGTAGTGGGCGCCGGCCGTATAGGATCACGGGTCGCCCGCATCTGCCAGCGGGGGCTGGGAATGAACGTGAATTATTTCGACATTGAGCGCAAATCCGATATGGAAAAGGAGGGGATCAGTTTCGCCATGCCAGATGACCTGTATCCCCAAGCCGACATACTGACCGTCCACATCCCCAAAAACGACGACACTATCAACCTGATTGATGGTCGTGCGCTAAGTATGCTCAAGTCCGGGTCGTTGGTGATTAACGCGGCGCGGGGTGGGATCGTGGATGAGGATGCGCTAGTTGAAGCCCTGGATTCAGGCCATATCTTGGGTGCGGCGCTGGACGTTTTCTCCCAAGAGCCACTGCCGTTAGAACACCCGCTGATGAGGTGTGACAACGTGCTTTTCAGTCCCCACATAGCGTCCAACACCGAGGACGCCAAACGCCGCATGTCCCTGGTGACAGAAGATATTCTGGCAGTCCTGCAAGGCCGTGCGCCGAAATATCCGGTGATGTGATCGAACCGCTGGAAACGTCGGATAATGGTCTAGCTGGGAGTTATCGCCGCGATCTTACAACCGCCAATTTGGATACGCTACGCCGTCCGTCACGCTCTACGACCGCCAGGTATACTCCTGACGCAACTGCAAACCCGCCGAGGTTGCTGCCGTCCCACTCAACCTGTCGCCCTTCAGCCACGGTTCGCCACACTAGCTCCCCAGTAAGCGAATAGACCGCTACACTAGAGCCGACAGGTACGTTGAAGCGCAGCGGGTCGCCTTCAGCCACCACGCCGCTCTGCGCCTGTCTTAGCTGGAGGGAGTAGGGGTTGTCAAGCACGTCCACTGTCAGGTGACCGCGTTCACCGGCGGGAGGATAGGCCTCATATCGGCTAAGGCCGCTTCTCGTGCCGATATAGACGTATCCATTGCGGTGGTCATACGCCAAAGATGCAATTTCCAGCGACACGAGTTTCTGGTCGGTCATATCCAGCACGTTGTCAGACTGGGTGATCTGGGCTAACCCGGCTGATGTTCCAACCCACACAGTGCCGACAGAATCGACGAGCAGTGCGGTTATCCAGTTGTGGGGCAACCCCTGCGATTTCGTGAAGCGACGAGGCGGCGGAAAACTGAGAGTGTTGGTCGGTCGGTCGTATGTGCCATCATACCGCATCAGACCATTGCTGGTACCAACCCACACCCGACCTTCGCGATCGGTGAGCATCGCAGTAATGTTGTCGTCGGAGAGATGGACCGTCGGTGCGTCCACCGGTTCGCTGCTGCTGATCCTATCGACGAACTGGTCGTCAGATGCGAGTTCGATGTCCTCACCAGGATCGAAAAGGTACAGTCCACCCAAACCGGACGACCTCATCCCAACCCATACAACGCCGTTGCCGTCGACCGTGACCTGCCACGCTTCAAGCGGCAAGATATCCCCATCTTCAATAAACGGGTCGGCCAGTCTGATCCCCCCACCAGTGTTGCCGCTCTCCACGTCCAAAGGAATGGCCTGTAGAATTCGCCCATCAACCGCAATCCACATGTAGCCTCGCCTATCTACAGCGAAATCGCGAAACACCCCGAAAGACGGGTCCCACGTAAATCCTCTCACGATGCTGTTTGAAGTATTGAGGGACAGATGGGATTGAGGGCCGTCAGGTGGTGCCCTCAATACATCAATCATCCCCTTACCGTGCCCCCCAGCCCAGACACGGCCCATAGGATCGGCGATAAGGCTGACGATGCCTGAAGAGTGATTTCCCATGCGATTGTTGGTGTGATGCCAATGCTCCCAAATGTTGCCGTCATATCGGTAGAGACCTTTGCCCTCGTTAGATCGCTGGGCTCCTGAGCTGACCCAAAGGGCTGACGCCGTATCCACCGCCAGATGCGTGAACATCTCAAAAGGTGGGAACTGGACGCCTGGTACGGTTGAAATCTCCGTTCCAGCCGAATCTCTCAACCTCTGGATACCGCTGTTTTCTGTCGCGACGACGACACCAAAATCAGGGCTCGCAGACACAGCTAACACAGTATCGGAAATCTGTGGCATATACTGCCAGTTGGTACCGTCGAAACGCCCCAATCCACCATCGGTAGCCGCCCACAGATAGTCGTCATATTTAGCTAGCTGATGGGTTGGGATCTGCGGAGAGACGGTCTGTGCGACCAGCCCCTCCAAGTGGTAAACCCCTCTGTTGCTAGCCACATATACCCGCCCCTGAAATTCAACAAGATCGTTGGCCGATGTATCTACCGCCGTATGGGAGGCGACCTCAGACCACCTGGTCCAGTTGTCCCCAATCCGCAGATTGCCCCCGACCTCTGTCCAAGCCAAACCACCACCAACCCCTGCCCACAACTGATCCTGCGTTCTGACAACGAAATTGACCGCCTGGTATCGGTTGGTCGCCGAGCCACCGAGATGATGCGCGTTCTCGATCACCAAGCCGCTTCGCAGATCCAATGTAGTGATGCCCTCTGCATGCGCGATATAAAGCGTGTCCTCCAGAACATCCAGCCCACTGATGGAGATTATCTCCGGTCGCGGCTCGCCATCTTCCATCGTCAGAAACAGCGGTCGCTTCATCACCGGTGGCCCGTTCCCAAAGACACTGAACGACATCAGTCCGCCCTCTTCAGTCCCAAACCAGATGTTCCCCCGCCCGTCGGCGATCGCGCTCTGAATGTTGTTGTCCGAGAGACCTTCGGTAGTGGAGATGACAAGCGGCTCAGAGTTTGCCGTTGCCGAACGAAAAACTCCCCCTCCGGTTGCAGCCCAAACCTGACCCTCAATCACTGCGATGTCGTTGACCACCAACGGCGTGAATGTGCGCCAATCGCCCACGTCAGCAGCCACATGCACTACGGACATAAACGTCGCCAGGCAGCACAGAATGTGAATACGGGTTTTTGAGGGTATCACTTCACCTCAACTTTCGAGCGGATGACGACCGCCAACAGAACAGAAAGGGTCAAAATAGCAGACGCGATAGCTATCCAGTCTCCCTTGCGATGATAGAGCGATCGACTTTCTGAAAGGCCAACAGTGCCGACGATAACACGTTTCTCATTGAAGCTCGTGTTGTTGTGGAATCGACCGACGGGGTCGATGAATCCTGAGATTCCGGTGTTGGCTGCCCTCACTACCCACGAGCGCGCCTCAATGGCTCTCATTGAGCCGATCCAAGCGTGTTGCCAGGGAAGCGCGGTATCGCCGAACCACACATCGTTGGTCACTATTACCAGGAACCGGGCACCGGCATTGACGAACCGCCTTGAGAGATTTGGGAAAACGGACTCGAAACAGATGAGCGCACCAAACTTCCGACCGCCCAGATTGAATACAGTCTGTCTGCGGCCTGGTGTGAAATCGGCCTCGCCGAGGTTAATTTTCTGCAGGATCGGTATCACATCGTCCAGCGGCACCCTCTCGCCGAACGGCACCAAGAACTGCTTGTCGTAACTCTGGACATGACGGGCTGACGGCGTGAGCAACCCCACTGAGTTGTACGCCCGACCAATTCGGAAATCGTAGGCCGGAAATCCTGAGAGCAAAGCGGCGTCGGACTGTCTGACCAGTTTCGGCAACCACCGTCTGTAGCTGTTGGACAACACATGTCCGGAGTCTTGCGGAGTGTCTGGCGGTGAGATCATCACGTAGTCTGGTATCGCGGTCTCCGGCCACACTATTATTTCCAGCGAATCCGACGTGTCTTTCAGCTTCCTTGTCGCTTCTTTGAGCGCATCTATTGAGAACGGTACTCCGTTTGGTCCCCATTTTGTCGCCGGATCCATATTTGGCTGCACAACACCAATCGTTACACTGTCGGTAGCGGTGCCAATCTCAGCCATCTGCCCCCTACCCACAACATAGGTCAGTACGAGCAAACCGACAAGCGCGCTTAACGTCCCAAAGCGCCAAAGGGTTGAACTCCAACGCCAGACACAAAACACAGCCAGTACGTTTAGCACAACCACCCAAAACCCGACACCGAACACGCCCCACCAGGCCGCTTGCTGCGCAAAAGGCAACGCCATCGCCTGCGTGTTGCCGATGACTGTCCATGGGAAGGCGATTTGACTGAAGAGATGGGAGTAATCCAGTGCGGTCCAGGCGAATGGGGCGATAATCCACCCTCGTCGCCCAGTCCCGCCAACCACCCGCATGACGACCCAGGCGAACGCCGCAGACCAGAACGCCATGAGCGCTGAAGCGAACAGCGCTGCGGGGATTGCCATCCACCATGCGAGTGCAACGTGGAACCCGATCCAGTAGACCGCCGTCAGGTGCCAGGTCAGACCCATGACATATCCGAGCTTGGCTGCTGTTTTTGGCCCTGCACGGTCTAGTGCAACGAAAAACGGCACCAACGCGACCCACGCTAGCCACCATGTCGGCTTTGGTGGATACGACAGACCCAACACCACGCCTGCCAGCGCGGACAACGCCATCGGGTTTTGCACTAGTGTGCCTAATCGGAGCGGCTTCATGCTAAGCTGGGCTCACTATAACGCCACCGCCGAGGACAGCATCGCCGTCGTAGAGCACGACGGACTGCCCAGGGGTCACTGCACGAACTGGCTCAACGAAATCCACTTTCATTTCCGATCCACTAACCACCACATGCGCCGACTGACCAGCGTCATTGTACCTGATTTTCGCCACTACTTCCTGGTCGGTGGTCGGAGGGGTCCCAGATATCCAGTTCGCATCTTCAGCCATCAAGCCATCAGCCACCAAGCTCCCTGGATCGCCAATTGTGACAGTACCGTTTGGTGTGTCGATCGCCGTCACATATTGTGGACGCCCCACCGCCACACCCAACCCCTTGCGTTGACCGATAGTGTAGTTGGCAGTGCCTTGATGCTCAGCAATCACCGATCCATCACCATCTACAACCACTCCTGGTTGTAGAGCCGGAAGTGATCTCGCGTCATCACCGATCCGCTCGCGGAGGAACCTGCGGTAGTCGTCATCGACCACAAAGCAGATATCCTGGCTTTCCGGTGTATCTGCAGACTTCAGTTCCCGTTCTGATGCCATCTGTCTGGTCTGATCCTTGGTGAGCTCTCCGATAGGTAGCAGAGTGCACTCAACTGTCTCTGGGGTTAGACCCCACAATGCATAGCTCTGGTCCTTGTGATCATCCACACTCTTCATCAACTGGGCACCACCGGTTTCGCTTCGAGAGATGCGTGCGTAATGGCCGGTGGCGATCATATCAGCGCCCAACTGTCTGGCTTTGTAAAACAGCGCCTTCCATTTGACGTGGGTGTTGCACCTGACACAAGGGTTCGGTGTGTTTCCTCGTGCGTATTCGCCAACAAAATCGTCGATTACCAATTTTTCGAACGTACCGCGAAGATCGACGACGTAGTGGGGCACACCCAAAGAGTCGCAGACATGGCGCGCATCGGCCATTGTTTCGACATTACAACAGGCGCTGTCGCGGTTGAAATTACCTCCAACGTTCTCGTAATCCCACAGCTTCATCGTAACGCCTATTACTCTATGTCCTTCCTCATGCAGCAGCGCAGCGGCAAGAGAGCTATCGACCCCGCCACTCATCGCTACCACTACGCACTGTTTCACTATGTTTTGCATCGTAAGACAAAATCCACTTTATCGTTTGGAGCTGATAAACTGACTAAGATTAATTGAAACCAAACACCCGACCGTCGCATTCACGAGCACCATCAATCCACCGACGAATCAGCGGCCAGACTATTCAATCGTGCCACTATTTCGGGGAGGACATCCATGACTGCGTCCACATCGGCTTGGGTGTTTCCGCGGCCAAAACTGAAACGGGTTACACCCCTGGCATATCCGTCGGTCGCGCCCATGGCCAAGAGAACATGTGACGGGTCTGACGATCCGCTTGCGCAGGCCGACCCGGAACTGACTGCTATACCATGCAGGTCCAGGCTGTGGACGATCGCCTCACCGTCCAGCTCCCCAAAACCTACGTTCAGTGTACCACCAATCCGCTCGGTTCTGTGCCCATTGACGCAAGCACCAGGAATCTCCACCAACAACCTTTTTTCCAGCGCGTCCCGTAGGACAGCGACATGCGCCGCCTGCTCGTGCATCTCATTCTGCGCTAACCTCGCCGCGACACCGAGACCGACTATTCCAGCGACGTTTTCGGTTCCCGCTCTGCGGTTGCGTTCATGGCTTCCCCCGTATATCTGAGGGTCGAAGCGAACGCCACGTCTGACGTACAGAGCGCCGACACCTTTGGGACCATAAAACTTGTGTGCCGAAAGGCTCAGAAGATCGACATCCATATCGGCTACATTGACTTCTTTCTTCCCAGCGGTCTGCACAGCGTCGGTGTGAAGTAGCGCGCCGTGCGCACGGGCGACATCGGCAGCAACGTCCAACGGCTGAATCGTGCCAACTTCGTTGTTTGCATGCATTATCGACACGACTGCCGTCTGGTCGGTTACCGCCTCTGCAAGCGCGCCTGAAGAAAACATCCCGTATTCGTCCACATCCACAACCGCAATCCGGCAATTGAAGCGGTTCCTCGCCCACTCACATGTATTCAACACCGCCTCATGCTCAATCGCGTCGGTAACCAGATATGGGCGACCCCGGGGCACCATCCGGCTCATCGTCCCTTGGATCGCCAGATTCACCGATTCGGTGCCGCTGCTGGTAAAAACTATCTCGCTTGGGTCCGCGCCCAGCAGCCCAGCAACGCAATCACGGGCGTTGTCCACCGCCACTCTGGCTTCACGCCCAAACCCATGTACGCTAGATGGGTTGCCGTACACGTCTGTCATGTACGGCAGCATAGCCTCAAGAACTTCCTGCCGCACCGGGGTTGTGGCGTTGTGATCGAGATACACTCGCTGCATCGCTATCCTTACTATGTGACTCACCCGACGTGGTCGCTGATTCCGTCCAGCGCACTTACGAGGATAGTGTGCAGGCGGTACCGACACAACCGCTGACGGTGGTGCCTGCGGAAACACCCCGGAGGAATTGGCTCCGATTTCAGTTTCGCTGAGTGCGATCGCAGATCGGCCAAAAAGATCCAGTAGTCCTTTCAGCCTCGTCGGCAATGATCGAGGCTCTGGAATCGAGATCGGAATAGGCTTCAACCGGTCTGGTTGCGGCTGACCGTTAGATAGATGCGTCCTTTGGCGATATGCCCTCGTCACCGGTATCGTATCGGGAGTTCTCACTTGTAACCTATAGCAGCAATCAGCCTTACACGGAGAGCAAGTAATGCAGACAGAACAGATGTGGAGTTGCAGGCTGGAAGCACCTGTCGTGTCACCACCCCACGTTACAGAAGTCGATGGCAGACCCATAGTCGTTCTGGCTTCAGCCGACGGTTTCTTGACGGCGGTCGATGGTACCGGAAACCAGGTATGGCGATGTGAGGTTGGCGGCATCGTAGGAGCCATCTCCGACGTAGACCTCAATGGCGAGCGGGCCCTGGTTGTCGGTGATGATCGCGGTTGGCTCACCGCAGTTGGAATGGACGGGTCAGCAGTTTGGGCCACCCGTGTCTGCGAATTCCATCGTCCAGAGCCGTGGAACACCGGAATCGGGTTGAACAACGGCGTAGCGGAACTTCGTTGCGACGCTCGCTCTCAACTTGTAGTGACGGACAAGTCGGGCACAGTGACAGCTCTGGATGCCAAAGGAGCGGTTGTCTGGAGAGCACAACTGACCAGCCAGGGACACTTCCAGGGGATAGGGCGGCCTGCTGTGGCCGATATCAATGGCGACGGCGTGGACGAGATTGTCGTATCGGGTTTCGATGGGCGTGCGCACTGTTTGTCAGCCATCGGCGAGTGGAACTGGTCGACGGAGATCATGCCTGCGGAGGGCGGATATCACTCACCGCTGATTGCTGATTGGGGCGATGGGCCTCGCGTGCTGATTCAGGGCATGCGCGACGGCGTTTTGCGTTGTCTTGACCAGGACGGTATTGAAGTCTGGGAGCACCGTGGAACCGGCGCGGTGGGGATTCACATGGGTTTGGCGCCCATCGTCCTAGACAACCGACCGCACATTCTCATCGCATATAACAAAAGCGGCATCGAGCTCATCACAACCGACGGCCACCAGGTCTGGTACCGGGAGTACCAGCGCGGCAATCAGCCATTCGGACCATCAGTGGCGGACATCGACGGAGATGGCAACCCAGAGCTCCTGCTCACACGAGCTGGCAACCCCTCTCTGTGGATACTCGATTCTGAAGGGCTGATTCGGCAGGAGATCGAGATGGATGGACCGATGAACGGCGTGCCGGTCATCGGCGATCTGGACGGTGACGGGGTTCCCGAATTCATCACTGTGAACGCCGACAGCGGGTTGGTTGCTGCAAATAGAGTTGTGGATGCACTACCGGGAGGTGTAATCCAGTGGAAGAGCGGCCGAGGTGATTTCGATGGTCGGGGATCGACCACATTCGGAGTCGAGAGGAAAACTTCGACAGCCCTCGCAAAAACCGCAGTCTCGGCAACAATACCAGAGCTGGAGCGCACGACGCCAACTCCGCTCGCAACATGCCGCCAGCCGCTTCAGTACGCAGTCAAAACCGAAGAAATCGCTGGAAAAATTATACATGTCTCAGTCCAAGGCCCCGACGGCGTCCCTTACAAATTCGTTCGATATCGTGAGGACCCGGTTCACGGTTGGATTGAGCCGCTCGACAGCGGCGTATACCAAATGCACGCAAAGCTTTACGGCGCTGATGGCGCTTCTGTTGCGCAACTGGATGAAAGCATAAAGTTTGTAGAGTTCGCCAACGAGCGGGATCGTGGGGCCGAACTGCTCGCCGCTGTTGATAAGCTCATTCACGACCACGAAGCAGTGAGATTGGCTGGGATAGAGCGATCCGCCCGTTTGGCCGAAGATCGCTGGGAAGGGTTGCTTAGACGGATGGAGATGGGCGAGGAGAATCAAAAACTTCTCGCAGGAGAGGTTCAAGGTCATCTCTCCCACCTGGACTGGCTTCTTGCGTGCGGGCGACGAGCAGCCGAGATATGCGAAAGCGCTTCCGAGCCGGTTGAGATTATCGTCTGGCAGCTAGAACATCCGTGGGCACAGCACTCCCCAACCAGTTCTGCCCCGCCAGAACATCCCCAAAACGAACTTCGAGTGGTCACCGAACCACGGTCGCACGAGGCAACCGTGGTTGCCATCGCGAATGTTACCGGCAGATCGCTAAACGTCCGCGTCTCGTTGGATGAATGGCTCGACAGCGATGCAGCGAAAAATGGGCCTACATCCGACATGATTACGTTGCGGCATGTGGTTCACGTACCGACGGCCAGAGAGCAGATGTCTCCTGACGTTCTGCCTAAACTTGACGAGGCTGGAGTGCTAACGATACCCGCAGGGGAGTCGGTGTTGCTGTGGATGGATTGGGCTGCAAACGAGAGCCTACCTGGTACTTACGGCTCCAATCTTCATATCCGTGCCCTCACCGTTGAAGGGCATGTCTCGACCACCCCGCTCGTTTGGGAGATATTGCCCTATGCCTTGCCAAAACAGAAACCGCTCTGGTTTCATGTTTGGGCCTACAACAACCCTCTGCTTGGCGACGCGGAAGCGGTCTGGCAGGATCTGATCGACCACCACATGAATGTGTTTGACCTGCCGCTGCCTTCGGTTACGTACGACCATAATGGCGACATCGGAACTTTGGATTTTTCAGGTGCAGATAGTGTCATCGCGAAGGCTCCTGAAGGTTCGTTCTATCTGTGGCATGGTGGAGAAACTATTGTCGCCGCAGTCGACGAAGCGCCGGGCGTGGGTTCGGACGCATGGCGAAAAGGGTACGAGCAGTTCGCGAACGCGTGGGTAGCTCACCTCGCCGAAAAAGGGGTCGGCTACGACCGCCATGCCAACTACATAATCGACGAACCAGGTATCGATGGTGGTTTCAAAGTGGATTATTTTGAGCGGGTTGCTCGCATCTGGAAGTCGATCGACCCGCAACTGCTCATCTACTCCAATCCAGGTGGTGGTGCGACTCGCGGTCACATAAAACGCATCGTGGAATTCGCCGATATCCTCGGCCCAGGCTGGGGCGAATACCGTGGCATCCCAGACGTCTATCACCCAGGAGATGAGACCGTACCGACAGCTACCGAACCCAACGAGTTCATCGACACCATGGTCAACGACTCACAGATGATGTGGACGTACAGATGCTCGGACGGGGGCAAAGACTTCCTGCGGATGAGTTACTACTGGGAGCCGATCTGGCAGGGCCCAAGTTTCAATCTGAACGGTCTGGGCTTCTGGTCTTACGCAGGACGTCAGACAGACTTCTGGCAGGGCCCGACACCAAATAACAGCGATTGGGAACTGGTTTACAGCGGGTCATCAGGTCCGGTTCCCAGCCGTCGCTGGCAGGGGCTTCGCATCGGTATTGAGGATGACGCACGGCTGCGCATGGTGCTCATAGCAGCGGACCGCGCGCGTGAGGGTGGCGACGCCAAAAGGGCGGATAGCCTAACTGATCGCAGAACCCATCTCATCGATAAGGTTCTTAAGAGCGGCATCGATGAGCGCGTAATCTCGGATGTGCGAACTGAGCTTCGCGCCATACTTGTGGAGGAGATGGGCGGGTGACGCCTTTTCGGCAACCAGGAATGCCCAGGTAAGCAACGTGAATGGTTGAAAGGGCGTTGCATGCACGGTCCTTCAACCATAACCACAATCTACCGTACCAAAGTCATCCGCTTGGTGAACGTCTGAGCCAGTGTCGAGAACCGATAGAAGTAGACACCACTTGCAGCTGAGCGCCCAGCACTGCCTCGTCCATCCCACACAACAGAATGCGTTCCCTCAACCATGTGTGCATCCACAACTGTTCTAACGTGCTGCCCTGAAAGAGTGAACAGTTCCATTACTACTTCCTGACCGGTCGCGACGGTAAACCGGATAGTAGTGGATGGGTTGAACGGATTCGGATAGGCACCTACCAGTTCGGTTCGTGTCGGCAGTGACCTCATCGTCGAAGTGTGAGCAAAGTAGAAAGCACCCATATCGGCCCGCGTGCCATCGGGATCATTTGGCGAAGCCGGGTTTCCAGCATCTATACACGGCGAGTTTGGCTGGAGGCGGTAGTTGCCATTTGCCATGTCCACAAATAGTGGATCGACATTGATGGTTGTCTGACCGGGGTAGTCTTCGCCGATGTTCGTGTAGTTGAAGAAAAGGCCTTCACTTGTATAGCGTATCGGCCACGCCAGCATGTTCTTCGGGCCGTTCGCCCACACTATGCAGTTGATGACATTGACCGTACTGTAGAGAGTGCGAAGCCCTGATCCCGTCGCTGGCGAGTGATTGTCCACAACCGTGCATCCAACCAAGTCTATCGTTTACATATCCCCGACGTCTATTCCTGCACCTTCAATGATAGCTGTATTCCGCGCAACTACGGATCCAACCAACGACATATAACCTTGGTGCAAGAAAATCCCGCCGCCAAATCGAGCGGTGTTGTCTGTAAAGGCGCAGGCAACGAAATTGATGTCCGATCCTCCGGTGATATATACACCTCCACCGACCGTCGCTGTATTGCCAGTGAAAGTGGAGCTGCAGATCTCGGCGGTGCGAACCCACCTTAGAGAGAGTCCGCCGTAAAAGCCTTTGTTGTCGCTAAAGACCGAGTGGTTCATCTCAAAAGTGGTTGAGTTGGCACTGCTGCTAACAATCAACGGACCACCTTTTGCGTCGTGGGGCGCGTCCACACCGCTAATCCGCACATAAGAGAGTTTTGTATCTGCTGCGGTGTTAGCACTATCCCCTTGAATGATTAGCGGATTGCTCCACACCTCAATGCCACGCCATTTACCTGCGAAGCCCGGCAGAAAGCGGATGCTGTCGGATTGGGTACCAACTGCTCGCAACCCACCGGCGATATTGACCAAAGCGTCAGCATCAGTTCTTACCCCCTCTTTTGCACCCGTCCACTTCACCATTCGCGATCCGGTTTTGGCGCGCACCATACAACCCCCACCGGGCGCTACTTATAAGTTAGTATCATAGTACGGTTTGTCACCTGGGGAGGGAGCAACTATTTTTCGGATCGATGGCCGCCGAAAAAGCCTGAAGGTAGGCCAAGTCTATGGGGCCCAAAAGCGACAGTTTTCTCTGTCCCAACGACGTTGGAGGGTGTTGAGATGTCGTGAAGTCGTTACTGGAGGTGGTGCCCCAAGGCAGGTGACACCATCAACCCAACGGACGTGTTTGGCGTCTGGTTTGCAGGGCTTTCAGCTCTTTTCGGCCGCTTGCCTGAGCGCCTCCTCGTTTTCTATTAGAGCTAACCTGACGAACCCGGTTAGCACTTTTTCCATTCCCTTGTAGACGTTGAAGATCGTGGCAGCTTCATGGGTGACCACGAGCTGGTGCCGCGCCTCGCTCGCCCCTTCGCCAGCACTCACCCTCACCACGTCAACGGCAGCCAATCCTGAGGCCGAGCAGTCGTTGAGTTTTCGGATCCAAGGAGCCATCTCTTTAGCCAACCTGGGGTAGCGAACAGTGCTTGTCAAGCGGCGCACGGCTTTGCGTACTCTAAAAAAGTAGGACTCAATTGCCACCAATGCATCGTCTTTGGCTGGTCCTTCACTGACTCGCCAGTTCTCCACCAAGGAGGACAGCCGTTCCGAATCGCCCTTTCGAAGGCAGCAGACGAGAAGGTTGTTGGCAACGACTCTCAAGTCCTCGGCGACCGATGGGTAGAGAGCCTCAGTGGCGGCCTCCCACGACATCCACGGATCGTGCGCAGCCCCGTGCCACAAAAAGTCACCGACGGTAAACAACGGCACTTTCGACGATGCATAGGCGTCCATCGGGTTTGCGTACAGCCCTTTTGCATGATCGCCCAGAGTCGCTTCCCGTCCCTCATACGGTCCGATGTGCATCTCTTTCCACATATCAGCATCGTTGACAGGATAGTTGTCCCAATACATCACCGGACGGCCCACCACCTTCGACACTTCATCGGTGTGTTTGGCGGTCAGTTCGGCTGAGCAGATTTTGGGGCCGGTCCAGAAAATATCGACGCCTTCGGGTAGAGACGCGGCTGTCTTTAGGTAGTCTGAGTCTTTGGCTGTTTTGCCCTCAAGGAAATAGTCGCTATAGTGTGTCGGGCAGAAAACAAGACTCGTATCCGAATCGCGCGACTGGAGATGCTCCCAGACCTTGGTCGTCACGTGAACGTGCCCCTCGGCCTGCGAAGAAAACTGCTCCAGATCGTCCGGGTGGGTCATCTCCTCTGGAATGTCATCGAATAGGAGTGCAAACGAGCGCACACCGATATCGAACATCTGATCGAATTTGCCGGTAATGGCGTTCAGGTCCACCACGCTTGAATGAACCACGCTTAGACCAGGACTCAGCGCGTACCCGAAAATCAGACCCAACTCGCTGGCTCGGTCCGCCAACTCCTTGTAGGTGTCCAAGATCTCTTGGGGATACCGGTCTCTCCACAGGTATCGGTGGAGGTAATCGTCTTTTGGGGCGAACATGAAATGGCTGAATTTGAGATTCGCCAGCATCGCGCACATTTCCAGCCGCACGGTATGCGGCCACGGATCTCCATAGAAACCTTCAATCACTCCCCTTACGGCGACATCCGGCCAATCAATTACCTGGGTTTCCACCGGGCCCTGGCGAAGTATCTGTTTCAAAGTCGCCAACCCGTACCTGAGCCCAGAAGATGTTGCGGCCGTAATCGTGACTTTTGGCGGGTCTACCGGAGTCTTTCCCCCGCGGATCGTCAAACGGTAGGCTTGTGCAGCTTTGGCGTCTGACAGACCGTCAGGCAAGTGATCTTGAAGCGCCTCGGCGTCTTCAATCAGACTGACTACGCCTTCTGTGTTGTCCACCACTACAACTTCCATGCCGCAACCAGCAAGGTGTAGGGCCGGGTCGAAATCCGCTCCTGGCTGATTCACCGTCAGCAGTGGCGCGAACCAGACCGCGTCGCCGGTCGTGAACTGATGTGGGATAGGATACACGGATGGTGAAGGCAAGTAATCACCCCTCTTTTTGCAGTTTGTAGCCGGCTCGACCTGCGCCGCAGTGTCGATGTCTATCTAGTGTAAAGAACAGAATAGTACACCCACTCGCCAGACGCTATGGGTGCTTACTGCCAATCTGTGGATCGCTTGGATCTGGCTCAAATATGCTGTGCGCCCCGACCGCCTCAAGCCAGTCTTTCCGGTAATCACCATCGTTATTGCGCGATCGACGAGCGATCATGAGTCGTCCTGGAGTGACTGCATCCAAAAATCGGCAGCAGACATCCTAGGTGCTCTTCATGTGGAAAGATCTTCCCCTTGTCGGACCAAGAGGGAGGGCATTTTTCTAAGGTTGTTTGACGATCTGGTACCTAGTCTTTCGACGGCAGGTGTTCGTCAAGGTAGGCTTCGGCCGCATTGACGAGTTCTTCTCGCGCCTTTTCTATCGGCCCATCAACCCTTATTCCGGCAGCCTTTCTGTGGCCGCCCCCTCCAAATTGATGAGCAAATTCGTTGACGTTAGCTTCGTCTGCTGACCTCGCGCTGACACGCACTCGACCGTCGTTGGTGGGGCGGAAGAACATGCCGATCTCCACCCCTCTGATCGACACAGTGTGATCTGGAAGCGTTTCTATTTCCACCGGCTTTCCGTCGCTGGCGACGGGCTCGTCGGTGAGCGCCATAGTTGCCACGCGCCCACTTTCGGAAATTTCTATAGTGGAGATAGCATTACCCATAAGCTTGATAGATTCATAAGAGTTCTTGAAGAACAACTCATTGGCCAGACGGGCGATATTCACTCCAGCGTCAATCATCTCAGAGCCGATCGCCATCGCTTCGGAATTGGTCTGCTCAAAACAGAATCGACCTGTATCGGTCAAAATTCCTGAGACTATCTGGGTAGCCAGGGTAACGTCAGGTTCAACGCCTAGCTGCCGCATAAGGCGATAGACCAGCGACGAAGCCGAGCAGGCGCTCGAATCGATTAATATGTGGTCCCCAACGCCAGCGGCGTCGCCATGGTGGTCGACAAACAAGGTCGTTATGTCGGACCAACTGCTTCCGCCCAAAGTATCTGGCGCGCTGTCACCATCGTCGAAATGCTCGCGAACCGCGCCGCAGTTAATTTTATCGTGGCGAGGGGTGTCAATTACAATGACAGCGTCCGGCTCAAAATCGTCTGGGACGGTTTCGGCAATCGCTTCTGTTTCCGGCAAAAAAGCGTACTGGACCGGCGGCCCCTCGTCGTTTACAACGATGGCTTCTTTGTCGGCCAAACGCAGAAGGTGGGCCATTGACAACTGCGAGGCCTCGGCGTCGCCGTCTGGACTAAGATGCGCAGTCACGACAAACCGCTTACACCTGCGGATCGCATCCGCTATGGCCTCAATGTTGGCCCCCATATATTGGTCCTCCCCAAAAAAACTTATCTACCGCCGTCTCCTCACTGAAGAGCGGGGTTAGTCGAATCTCAGGTGCCTACCCGCAACTCGGACAGCAACCGCTCCGCTTCCTGCGACTCCCTCTTTGCGTCATCAGTGCGATCGCTGCTATCCAGCTAAGTCGCATATGTCTCAAAGGCTCCCGCCAACTCGAATGTCCGGCCGCGGTCGCGAAGTATGCCAATGCATTGGGCAAAAACTTCCTCGGCGTCCTGTCCTCTGGCCGCGCGCACTTGCCCTTTGGCCAGAAGTGCCTGGGCAGTATCTACGACGTAGTGATTAGGCTCAGATATCTCTAGGCTTTTGTCTGCCGCAATCTCGGCTTCGTCCAATCGGTCAGCTGCTACATACGCCCCAGCCAAAGCCCACACAACATACTTGTCGGTCAATAACATGACCGGCAAAATCAGGCCGTTTGTAGCCTACCAGTCCCAGTGACGCCTAATCGAATCAGCAAGCGTGACAGGTGTCGATCGCTCGGCGTGAGTCCATCCTCCGTCGACCAGCGCCCCAGCGAAAGCATCTGCCAACTCGGCCTGCCCCAACGCTTGCGCTAGCATCTGCCCCAACTGTTGGGCATTGATCCGTGCTAGCTGCGTGACGACAACTATCTGCGGTGGAAGCGGTTTGCCCGCCAGGACATCTGTCAAAGCCTGTTTTACCTGCGGGTGCTCCACTAGCTGCTGGATTAAATTCCGCAGTTCGTTGTCGGTCATTACTCTGCAATCCTTCCTATTCTAAGCGCTGCTCGATGCGGGACGGCAGCGAGGCCAAAGGATAAAAAGTCGTCTCAAACTACCGCGATGCCAAGTGTTTGGCTCTCAGCGAGGGCGCTTGGGATAGCTGAGCATGTTGGCGAATGCGCGGAACGCTCCAGGATGTCCGGTGCGAAGTTGCCGATACCAAACGTAGCTTGTGTAGATGTAGCTGCCCACTCCATGGTTTGCGACCAGGTATCCTGATTTGAGTGGCGACTCGCCAGGGTCGTTGCTTGAAAGTAGGGCCGTGTAGTTGTCTTCGTCATACTCACTTGGAAAGTACAGACCCCGCTCCTGCACCCAGTCTGCCCAATCCCCTCTTCCCAGACTGTTGGGCCACGTCAAGAGCGGGTGATCAGGAGCGAGCATGTCAATGGCAGCCGTCTCAACGGTGATCCTATCCCGACCTAGCTGTAGAGGGTATGGCGCGAACAGCGGGCGACCGTAACTCGCGTTCCACTCGAACGTCTTTTGATACATTACGACGACATGGCCGCCCTGGTGAACATAGCTCAGCAGCCGAGTGTTGTTGGTTACCAGATCGGGTCGCACGAGGTAGGCCCTAATATCGACGACAATCGTGTGGAACTCCACCAGGTCAGAGGTCTGGAGAGCATCAGCGTCGATCATCACAGGTACAACCCCCAAACGTGCAACTGCATCCTCTATCGTGCTGTCGTAACTGCGAACTATCCCTACCCTCAACCCTTCCTCTATCTCCACGCTATCCGCTCGGAGCCTTACGGTATCCACGCTCGTTGCCCCGTCAACTCCTTCTGCGACGATTGCGACGGGGTGAGTACCAGGAGACAATCCGTCTGGTACCGGCAGGTCGAAGAACACCAGCGCCTGCCCCTCATCGGGAGCCACAGCAAACTCATCTGAGAGGTTACTGGCTTCCCACGACGGTTTGATTGTGACTGTACCCCGATCCTCGCGAGCTGCATAGTTCGTCACTGAGACGGGAATCCTGACTCGCTTGGTATGCCCCAACCGAACCAGCGCGTCTGATCTACGGGCTGATGCGACGAGCGGTGGGGCCACTTCAAACCGGACGGCCTCAGACACATGAATAGGCACGCCCTCCACAGAGATGGGAAGCTCCATCGTCAGTGGCGGCGATTCTGTGCGGTTGTCGAAGACATGCTTTTCAAGTGGTATCGTCACCGCCAGCGACTGTGGCGCGCTGAATGTGTACCGCCAGGTGTGTGTCTGATCGGGGTCCAGGACAATCGGAACATCTATGCGGCCCAGGGCTGGAGGGTATTCCCAACTGCTGCCAGTGAGCCATGGCGGCGAAATTTCCAGAACAAGCCCACCGTTGTTGCGAACTACCGCCGTAACCGTTACCGAGTCCTGACCCGCAACGACTACATTATCGTCGATTTGCGCACTGAGCTTAAAATGGACCGCCAGGAGCAGCGCTTTTTCAAGCTCTGAGGTCAGGTCAAGCCAGTCTGCTGCCATCTCCGCTCCGCGCGGCCTCTCTCCTCTGATCTGTGCGAGCGACCGAGCCAATCGGTGGGCCAACTCTTCATGGGTGGCTCCACTGCCGTCCAGACTGAGCCTCGCGCTGACGGTGCTTGTCTCCAGACCGTCGTGCAAAGAATCAACTGCATCCCTCGACCCAAGTACAGCCGACTTGAGCAGTTGATAGTGGCGTTCATTTGGGATGCGACCAGCAAAATATCCCATCCCTTGTGAGCGGTGTTGCCTTAGCGCTTCCTCTGCGATCTGTGAATACGTAAAACCACGAAGACGGTCGTAAGCACCCACAGGCACAGTGACATGTCTGTCGCCTGGTGTGCAGCCGGCATATCCGTTGCAGCGAACAAAGAGCTTCTTGATCTGCCATGGCATCAGGCCGCCGGTGGTCATCTGATTTACGAACCTCCAAGGGTCAGCTGCGGCGTCGAACGCTTCAATAACGAGTCTGCCCAGTGCCTGATGGTGGCCGTGCCCAGAGATGGTGTCGTGGTTTGTTATCACGATGTCAGGCCTTATCTCTCTGATTATCCTCACAACCTCTGACAGCGACCGATTATGACCCCAAACACCAAACGTCTCTTCAGCAGTCTTCGAAAAACCGAACTCCGGGAAATTCAGGAAAAAAATCTCCGAGCCGTATATTGCTCCAGCCCGCTCCTGCTCCCCTGAGCGGATTACAGCCAACTCGTCATAGAGCTCAGGGCCAATCTCGTTCTGACCACCTTCTCCTCTAGTGGCGATGACAGCGACAGTTCGCGCACCGACATGTTTTCCGTAATAAGCCAGGGTCGCGCCGTCCTCATCGTCCGGGTGAGCAGCAATGCACATGACGGTCAGGTCGGTGCCGATTTTTTTTAGGGTTGCCTGGAGCGCTATTTCGCCCTGGTCAGGCACAGGAACGACCTCCACTGGTGGCTTCGTCACCGCCAAAGCCGCCACCACGCAACTCAAAGTCCACCACACGACCACACGACCACTCCATAGATCGAAGCAGCTTCCCATGCCGACTCGTCTCACGTTGACTCTCCAAGGTGTATTGCTCAGTTGCCTCTGCACGATGCCTATTCTGTACTGGCGATTGGTCCGACCTCAACCATCTCGATGTTTGGCAAAGGGTAACCCAAAAACCGCTCGCCAAGTTCCGCGAACTTTGTTGGGAGATCGGTCACAAAAAACCCGTGGGCATGGGTCGGTTCGCCGTTGGCTGCGATGTCGCGTGTCCGGAGAAGGTCCGCCACAGTGCGGGCGGTCTCCTCAGCAGAATCAACTAGCGTGATCTGCGGTCCCACGACGCGGCGTATGACATTCTTGAGCAGAGGATAGTGCGTGCAACCCAATACCAGAGTGTCTATGTTGGCTTGGCGGATCGGTTCTAAGTAGTCGGCAGCGATGAGGAATGCCGCGTCAGTCTCCGTAGCCCCCTCCTCTGCCAACGCCACAAAAAGCGGACACGGTTTGGCGAATACGCTGAGTTTTGAATCAATTTCGGTGATCGTTTTCTGGTACTCATCGGACGCGATGGTGCCCTCGGTACCAATAACTCCAATGAGACCGTTGGTGGATGCTCTGGCCGCAGCGGTGGCACCAGGGTGGATAACGCCGATCACCGGGACGTCGAACTCATCACACAGCGATGGAAGTGCGTATGCCGTAGCCGTGTTGCACGCGGCGACGATGAGTTTCACGCCGCTGTCCAACAGAAACCGGCAGTCGTCTTTGGCAAAGGCCGTTACGGTGCTGGACGACTTGGGGCCATAGGGAAACCTGGCGGTATCTCCGAGATAGATGACGCGTTCGCCAGGCAGTTGCGAAAAAATCTCGCTGACGACAGTCAATCCGCCGATGCCTGAGTCAAACACGCCGATGGGTCTTGTGTCCAAAATGTTGTTCCTTCAATCTCGTTTGTTCTGCGGAGGCTGATTTTCGCCTATCGTCGGGCCCACCATTCCACCAGCCCCCCGACGTTCACCTCGCCCAGGGGCCGCGTCGCAGACGCCGCCCCCAAAAAACACGCGAAGCGTGTTAGGGGCGTAAGAGGGTGGAGTCACGTTGGCGCTTGAAGTCGCGGATCGCCCTGAAAATGCCGCTGGCGATCTGCCGCTGAAAAGAGCGGCGTCTAAGCATTCTCTCTTCGGCTGGATTGCTAATGTAGGCGGTCTCTACTAAGATGCTGGGCATGTGGCTCAATGTGCCCTTCATAACGTAGAATCCAGCCTGCCTTACCCCTCGGTCGCGAAGGTTGGCGCTCCGGGAAAGTTCGGCTTGAACCATCGTCGCCAGCATTTGGCTCTCTTCCAAGAATTGATCCGAAGCTATGTTTGCTAGAATCGAATTGACTTCGGCTTCAAGGTTACCGCCACCAGCCGAAAACTCCTCTTCGTAATTGAGCGCAGCGTTTTCGGTTCGAGCTACTTCTGCGGCCTCGTCAGTGAGCGGCTCAGACAGGAAATATGTCTCCACGCCCCCGATTCGTCGGTCTGGGTGGGCGTTAGTGTGGATGCTAACGAACAGCTTGCCGTTCTCGCGGACAGCCATTCGCCCGCGTTCTTTGAGATGCACGAACTCCCATTCCGATTGGCGTGTCAGGATTACGTTGAGGTCAAGGTCTTTGCGAAGTTTTTCTGCCAATCTCTGTGCTATTGCCCAGGTAACCTCGCGTTCCGTAAGGCCGGTTGGGCCCACAGAACCCGGATCACGTCCGCCGTGACCGGCGTCGATGACAACGGTGTGTATGCGCCACCTGTCCTCATCTATCTCAATCTGCCGTCCCTGCTCAAGAACTGTTGCCGGAGTTGGCTCCATCGGCCTTAAAAGGAGCACAAACCGACGCGCACCCCGGTCTCGAATTATTTCGTAGTTACTCCGTTTGGGGTCCAATCGGAAAGAGATCTGCGCAGAGTCGTCGTATTGATATGCACGGATCTGTCGTACGGCGCTTCGCGAAGGCAGCCGGGAACCAAGGAATGAGAACTCTTCCGGGTCGAGCCTGCCATCCAAAATCGTCAGATCGAGCCAACTCGGCTCGCGGGTCGCTTCCTCTATGTGAAGATCGGCGGGCATCCGCATCACTAACATCGTGCCGTTGTCGCGCACTTCTACGCGGGGATGGCGGATATTGGTCTTGCCGGTCTCAATTCGCCACTGTTGGCGGGTATCGTCCCATATCAGATCGCCAGTGGTGATCTTGGTGAATAGCTGGGCTAGGGATGGAGCAGGAGCACACAGGTAGCCACCGAGCATTCGTGCCTGCCTGGGCATCGTGTAAGGGATATCATCCAATACAACGACCGGGTTGTTGGCGGTGAAAGTTATCCTGCTGTTGCCCCGGCGTACGACTAATTTCTCCGTCTGTGGCACCCAAACGGCCTGAGCGTCCAGCGATGATGCCATATGTGCTACAGCGGCAAATACGGTTCCGCCATCAGAAGTAGCCATCACCTGCCCTAAGCTCTGCCCAGATGAGTCGTATATAGGGAGTCTTGCTCCTGAAGCCGACATTGCCCACGTCGACACCAGCACGCACAAGATTCGTCTTATCAAAGCTCCGCCTCCCTATCCATCTAGCGAGTGCCCAAACAGGGTGTGAGCCGTGGCGTGGGTCACACGAGCGCGAACGATGGCGTTTTTGTGTGTCTTGGACGTGGTGGGCAATACCATATTCTTGAAATCTGATGTTCGCCCGTGGACTTGATCGTCTCGACGCTTGGATGGTCCTGCGACCAGCACATCCACATCGTTACCTACTTTGGATTCAAACCGCTCAGCGCTGATATCTTCTTGCAGGTCGATAACCGTTTTCAAACGCTCGCCCTTGACTGTTTCAGGAATGTCGTCTGGCAACTCGCTATATGCTGAAGTTCCGTCCCTGGTCGAGTACTTGAACATAAATGCCGCATCGAACCTGACTAGCCGCATGAGGTCCAGCGTCTTCTGGAAGTCATCATCAGTCTCGCCG
Source organism: uncultured bacterium (assembly GCA_964627605.1). Taxonomy (GTDB): domain Bacteria; phylum Latescibacterota; class MWCZ01; order MWCZ01; family CAZVGZ01; genus CAZVGZ01. The sequence goes on from CAZVGZ010000017.1 coordinate 23,005, forward strand.
CAAAAACCAGCGATAACGTCAGTCGTCATGGCAAGGTCGGGGATTCGCTGTTGCAGACGATCGACGACGGACAGAAACTCCTCAACCGTGTACTCCCTACGCATACGCTCCAACACTGTGTCTGAACCAGACTGAACCGGCAGATGCAGATGGGGCATCACAGCTTCGTGGGTCGCCATTACCTCCATCGCTTCATCAGTGAAATCTGTGGGATAGGGCGATGTAAACCGCACCCGCTCAATACCGTCCACCGACGCCACATCTGCTAACAGGTCGGCGAATGTGGTCCCCTCGTGACGGTAGGCGTTGACTGTCTGCCCTAGTAGGCAGACCTCCTTGCCGCCTCTGTCTGCAAGATCCGTGATTTGACCCAGAAGCTCGCCAGGCGGGACGCTTTTCTCCCGCCCACGAGTAAACGGGACAATGCAGAATGAACAAAACTTGTCACAACCACGCATTATCGTCACCCAGCCAGTAACACCCATGTCATCGCGCAGAGGCGAGAGACCGGTGTAGTTTTCCTGCCGGTCGAGGCGCACCTCCATCACCGGCTCAACTCTTGCGCCATCGATCAGATCAGCAAGTCCTCGGTATCCGTCCGGCCCCACCACCAGATCAGCAGATTCGTCGAGCAGTCGTTCCTTAAGATGCTCCGCCATGCAACCCGTGACGCCTATGACGAGTCCGGGTCTTTTTTTGCGGAAGCTTGCCAACTCCACCATCCTGTTCCTGACGCGCTCCTCGGCGTGTTCTCGGACCGCACAGGTGTTTACCAGGATTACATCGGCGTCTCTCGGTCGTTGGGTGGGCACGTATCCAGCCGACGCCAGCACACCGCCAATTAACTCTGTGTCTGCGATATTCATCTGGCAGCCGTACGTCTCGATATATACTTTTTGACCGGGCAGTGCATCTGTCTCTGCGAGCGATGCCGCTTGGTCCAATCCTACGGAAGCCGGCGGTTTTAAGTGGTCTATTACAGGCAGTTCGGTAGTTGGCATAGTGTAGCGTACTGTGGTTTCGGCGTTCGCTGACTCGCAGTCGGCAAAAAAACCGTTGGAGCTTTGGGAGTTCGCCAGCAGGCTCACTGTGAAACAGATCGCGCTAGCGGGTCCTTCTAAAATAGCAGAAACACCGGCGATCAGTCCATCCACGCTCTAAGGTTGCCTCAAAACACCTCAGTTGGGTATGCTTACCTGTCACGAACAACCTACCGCCGCGACATAAGAGATTTGCCCTATGAAACGGTGCCGTTGGCTACTGGGCGGCTTGGTTATCTGCTGTTCGGCCCCCCTCTCGGAGAGCATTACAATGAACACACCTCAAAACCTGCCTGACAACGTCAAAACAGTCCTTGGAGCGGTTCCGCCGCTCTCCCACGAGCGAGGCGACCGCGAACTGACCTACCAGTACTCTATCGGCGGCATGACCGGGCTCTTAGACGAAGAGGCTGAGTGGGCAATTTCAGAGCTGGCAAAAAGGGGCGTCGGCGTCATTACATATTGGCAGCAAGGCGCTGGCCAAGACGCCTCGGTGACCGAAGATATGCGCATCGCTAAGATTCAGCAGCGTTTGGGTCTAACTATCGCAGTAGACGCCAACAGCATCCTTCACCGTTTCTACGACACAGAGGCAACCACCGCCCACATCGACTCAGACGGCCAACCGTTTTGGGATGAGTCGTTCGCAGGAAACAAGATGGGATGCCCGTTCGCGCTTGAGCACCGCAAACCAGTGATTCTTTCACGGGTGGCTGCGCATGTGGAGGCGTACTACCTGTCTGGTCTGACAATTGGTATAGCGACAGCAGACTGGGAGATCGACGGCCCCCACGAGTGGAATCAGGCGTGGGAACACTCCAAACGGTGCAGCCGCTGCAAAGAAAATCTGTCCAACATCGACGATTTCACTTCTTTTCAAGCGACAATGCGCCAAAAACGCGCTGAGCTTCTGCGTGACTGCTACTCCACGCCGATCTTGAACCGTTTCCCCAAAGCTCTGGTGACCAACTACGCCGTCTATCCCAACGACGGCTGGCGCTACTGGTACGACTACTTTGAGACTCGTCGTTCTGATCTGCCCCATCGTCTGGACCAGCAGTTCATGGTCCGACCCTGGTACAACGATTTTACCGAGACTGGTTTCACACTCGCCATGCCGGTGGTTTATACCTGGGGAGATTTTTTCAACTCGTTCCCAGAGTTCTCCGATCCCGACTACCGCTGGTTCTACAGCATGCTCTCTGTCGGCAGCAACGCCGCCAAATCGACGCCATCAGGAATCCCCATCGCCACATTTGTCCATTGGCACACCACAACGCCTTCGCCTGACGGTGCTGAGGTACCGCAGATGAGCAAAGAGTCATACTCGGACCTGCTTTGGCACCTGCTGCTAAGGGGCCACGACATCCTCTACTCGTGGACGCCGATGGAAGAACTGAGTGTAGAGATCGCGTTGATACAAGAGGTCTATGACGCGTCTTTGGAGTACAACGAGTTCATCGCCCACGGCACGCCGATCACATTTGACGTTCCCACGGAGCAGGGCCCAGTTGTCTCCGGCCTTAGGTTAGGCGACAGAGTTCTCATAAGGCGCACCGACTTCGGCGGCAACACTGACCCGATGACAATCTCCATCGGCGGCGATTCGCTCACCGTCAACTCCGCGCCAGGGGAGTGCGTTATACTGCCAATGCCATAGCCGGGCGGCGGCAGCAGTCCTTTGGGGATTGCCGTCACTGTGCAAGAAACCGGTCAGGCAGACGAGTATCCCATCGTCCGAAGGCGAAAATGGCGCTCAGTGTCCATGAAGTCGCGCCCAAAGACCACACGAAGTATGTTAGAGCAGGTCGTCTAGTTCGGCGTAGATGATCTCCTCTTTTCCTTTGCTGCTAGCCTCAGCGGCGATCGTGCCGTCGGCGTCAAATTTCGCGCCTAAACCGGCTGCTGCTAACCCTAGCCCAATTACGAGCCAGTGGCGGCGACTCCGTACGCCGCTTCCTTCACCGCCACATTCCCGACCGAGAAACGATGGGTACGCTTAGGTGATCCGACAGTTGTGAAGCCGACGGTACGACCCCAATCTGGATCGCTGCGAGTGACCGATTTGCTGGGACGACACGCCTGGGCGCCATCGCCCCTTGAGAACTTAACGGCGCGGCTAGTGCGATCAAAAACGCTAGCTGTCCGATTACTACAGGTCTAGTTTGCACGCCAAACTCCTTCATAAAATGGGGTGATGTGACATAACAAAAACATATTCCGAAAGCGCCAAACGTCAAGTTTTCCTCACGAAATAGTGGGTTAGGTGGCACCGCAGAATTGTCCTCGGCATTGCGCTCAGGCGTTCAAAGACGTATCCTAAACGGACGCCAATTTATCGCACCAGTTGCGACGCTCTCGTTCGCCGGAGGATATTGATATGCCCCAAGATAGTGTGACAATCACCGACCATAGAACCGGCAATACGATTGAGTCGCCAGTTAGTTACGGTACCTACCCGAACAACGGGGCATCGACGCCCTCACTTGCTCTCCGAGAGCTGAAAATGGGAGACGACGATTTCGGAATGTTGGGATACGATCCGGCGTTCATGAATACCGCGTCCTGCAAAAGCAGCATCACGTTCATTGACGGCGAGAAGGGGGTTCTGCGGTATCGTGGTTATCCGATCGAACAGCTAGCCGAAAACTCGAACTTTCTCGAGACCGCCTTTCTATTGATGCATGGTGAACTACCGACCGGCACCGAATATCAGGTGTGGGTTGACGAAGTCACCAATCACACACTGCTGCACGAAAATATCAAGCATCTCATAGATGCTTTTTGGCACGATGCCCATCCGATGGGGATGTTGACCGCGACTGTGGCTGCGATGTCAACGTTCTATCCCGATTCGAAGAATGTGACTGACGCGGATTCGCGACACCTCCAGATAATCAGGTTGCTGGCAAAACTCCCCACGGTCGCCGCATTTGCCTACCGCCGCACCCTGGGTCGCCCCTATGCTCATCCCAACAATAGACTATCCTACGCTGGCAATTTTATGAATATGCTGTTTAAGACAGTAGAGCTGCAGTACGAACCAGATCCCGTACTGGAAAAGGCGCTGGACGTCCTGTTCGTGCTGCATGCAGACCATGAGCAGAACTGTAGCACGACAGCGGTGAGGTGCAGTGGCAGTGCGTTGACCGACCCTTATTGCGCGATCGCTGCGGGCTGTGGTGCTCTTTACGGTCCGCTCCACGGCGGCGCGAATGAAGCGGTCTTGCGGATGCTCACCGAGATCGAAAAAGTGGAGAACATCCCTGCGTTTATCGAGACAGTCAAAGGTGGAGAGCGTAGGTTGATGGGCTTCGGCCACCGCGTCTACAAGAACTACGATCCCAGAGCACAGATAATCAAACAGACCGCAGATCGGGTCTTTGAAGTTACAGGTCGCAACTCTCTAACCGATATAGCGCTCGAGTTGGAGCGGGTCGCTCTGGAAGACGACTATTTCGTTTCTAGAAAGCTCTACCCGAATGTTGATTTCTACTCTGGTCTTATCTATCAGGCCATGGGGTTTCCCACCGATTTCTTCCCGGTACTGTTCGCCATTGGACGGACAGCAGGCTGGCTTGCGCAGTGGCAGGAACTACTCACCGATCCTGAGCAACGCATCTCAAGGCCTCGCCAGATATACACAGGCTCAAAAGAGCGAGACTACGTCCCGATGGATGCCCGCAGCTAGTGGGTTCCTGGGGTTTTTGACTAGCAGTCTAGCTCCGGTTTGACGGGCGGTTTGGCGCGTGGCTCTCCTATCGATCCGATTCTGTCTGTCTTCCACTAGTTCCAATACGTGATGTTCGCCTACCCTCCTTGGCTCGTTCATTGGCATGCGCCGAGTATCTTCAGTAACTTGACTACTTCAGTCAACTTCGCATCTTCAGAGTGATCTATGTCAGTCGCCGCTAACGCGCTGCATCTGGTTGGAAAGACGCCTCTGGTCTGCCTCAAGCCGTTGTCCCCTAAAGGCGGAGCCACAATATGGGGTAAGCTGGAAGCCCTGAATCCAGGTGGCAGTGTCAAAGACCGCATTTGCCTGGCGATGATCGAGCACGCCGAGGCATCTGGAGCGCTCAAGCCGGGGATGGGCGTTGTGGAAGCCACCAGCGGCAACACAGGGATTGGCCTGGCGATGACCTGCGCTGTGAAAGGCTATCCGCTCACTCTGGCGATGCCAGACACCATGAGCGTGGAGAGGCGCGGCTACCTGAAAGCATTCGGCGCAGAGATCGTGTTGACGCCAGCCGAGGATGGTGCCATGAGCCAGGCCATCACCGCAGCAGAGGAGATCGCCGCGAGCGATGGTTGGTTCATGCCGAAGCAGTTCGAAAATCCGGCAAACCCAAGAATGCACGAGATAACGACCGGCCCTGAGATATGGGAGCAGACTGGCGGACGCCTAGATGCGTTTGTCGCCGGTGTTGGTACAGGAGGCACCATAACCGGTGTCGGGCGGTTCATGCGGAAAAAAAGGGCTGCTATAAAGATGGTTGCGGTACAGCCCAGCGCGTCGCCAGTCTTGACCGGTGGCTCGCCTGGGGAGCACGCGATACAGGGCATCGGCGCAGGGTTTGTGCCGCCTGTTCTGGACAGATCTGTCGTTGATAGCGTGGTCTCAGTGACCGACGCCGATGCGTTCGCCATGACTCATCGGCTGGTATCTGAGGTGGGGGTTCTTGTCGGGGTATCGTCCGGCGCTAACGTGGATGCCGCTAGGAAGCTGGCCGAGGGTATGGGGGTCGACGATCACGTGGTTACAGTTCTGTGTGACACAGGTCACCGATACCTCACCGTTGACGGGTTCATACGCCGCCCCGAGGAGAACGAATGCCTGTAGGCGGGATGATTGACCTCCACACCCACACTTCGGCGTCGGATGGGACGATGAGTCCATCTGAGCTCGTAGCACACGCCGCAGAGATTGGGCTTGCCGCCATCTCCATCACCGATCACGACACTGTGGACGGTTTGGAGGAGGGCCAAGCTGCAGGCGACGAGTTAGGCGTGATCGTGGTTCCAGGCCTTGAACTGTCCACCGAATACGGCGGCGCGAGCCTTCATCTCTTAGGCTACTTCGTCGATCCAGATCACAATCAGCTTGCCGAGCGGCTACTCTGGTTGAGGGAACAGAGACGCCTTCGTGTCCCCAAGATGCTGAAAAGCCTCGCGGCACTTGGATGTCTGGTGACGGAAGAAGAGGTACGGCTAAAGGCTGCCAACGGTGTGGTCGGGCGCCCCCATGTGGCGTTGGCAATGGTTGATCGGGGCCATGTCAGCAGCACGAAAGAGGCCTTTGATGAGTATCTGGACAGCAGCGCCCCGGCGTACGTCCCCAAATCCAAGCTTTCGATGCCAGACGCGGTCTCCGCTATAGTAGAAGCTGGTGGCGTTGCGGTGATGGCCCATCCAGGTCTTAGGAACGACGAAGACCTGGACGAGTGCATTGATGAGCTAGTTGCATGCGGTGTGGAGGGACTGGAGTGTTTCTACCCTATTCACTCACCTGAGCAGGTCGCAGACTACCTTGCCAAAGCAGAGGTTCGCTCTCTCGTTCCAACCGGCGGAAGCGATTTTCACAGTACCACCAAACAGTCTTTGAGGCTCGGTAGCGGAATAGATAACAACCTCGAAATTGAGTTTAGCGTACTTGATATGCTGGCTGACAGAGCGGGCGTTGACCTGCAACCCTCAAATCGCCGCTGACGTGACTTCGGGCTGACCAATGAGAATATCCACAAAAGGGTTTTACGGCGCCAAAGCGGTACTCGATTTGGCGCTGCACCACGGCACCGGCAAGATACATAAGGCGGACATCGCCAGGCGCCAGGATATCCCAGAGCACTATCTGGCCCAGCTACTGTCCGTGCTTCGTCGAGCTGGCTACGTCGCCAGCGTTAGGGGCCCTGCCGGTGGCCATACTCTCGCCAAACCGCCATCCGAAATCACCGTAGCTGAAGTGATCGAACTCCTCGATGGCCCTCAAACGCCCCTTGCCAATCTTGGAGGGCGCGCCGCCATTGAGGCAGCGGAAGGTCGTTCAGCGGTCCACGACCTCCTGGTTGAGGCCGAAGAGACTGCCATCGCCACGTTGCGCTGCACCACTTTTGACGATCTAGTAAATCGACAACGCGAGCAAAACCAAGGCCTCCATTTCGATATTTAGGCCGCCCTGTCGCCCAACCTCCAAATACGACCATTTCCGCTCCCGATCCCCGCGGTTTTCCAGCCCAACCCTTGACCCCTGACCAGAAATGTGTAGATTGTTGAGCATAACACTCATCAAGAAGGGTGGAGGGATAGGCCCTGTGAAACCCTGGCAACCCCCGCGGGCAGTGGAGCGCCCCAGCGGGTAAGGTGCCAAATCCTGCGGACCGAAGGTCCGAGAGATGATCTCTCTCAGCTTGCGTTGCATCAAGCCTACTTGATTCATTTCGAGACCTCGGTTCTCTTTTTGGGATCGAGGTCCTTCTGTTTTTCCCAGGCGTTCCAGAGGATTTCGACACATGTCATATATTTCTGGGCTCAAATGTCGTGAGTGCGGGCGTGGCTTTCCCGCTGAGGCGCTGTACGTTTGCGATTTCTGTTTCGGTCCCCTTGAGGCTGTCTATGACTACGACTCGATCGCGTCGGTGCTCACCAGAGAAACAATCGAAAAGCGCCAGCCCAACATGTGGCGCTACCGCGAACTGCTTCCGATCGTCGGCGAACCCACCGTCGGTACCCAAACAGGTGGCACACCGCTCATCAGAACCGACAGGCTCGCCGAAGCTCTCGGTGTCCGGGAGGTTTGGGTCAAGAACGATGCTGTCAACTTCCCGACGCTTTCATTCAAAGACCGCGTCGTTGCAGTAGCACTGACACGGGCGAAGGAGCTCGGTTTCACCACAGCAGCCTGCGCATCGACAGGCAACTTGGCCAACGCCGTCGCAGCGAACGCATCGGCTGCTGGGATGGACTCCTATGTGTTTATCCCATCGGACTTAGAAGCCGGAAAAGTTCTCGGCAACCTGATTTTCACTCAAAATGTCGTGGGTATTCACGGCACCTACGACGACGTAAACCGCCTGTGCAGCGAAATTGCTGGCAAACATGGCTGGGCGTTCGTCAATATCAACGTCCGCGCCTACTACTCCGAGGGTTCAAAATCGCTCGCCTACGAGGTGATGGAGCAGTTGGGGTGGAAAGCACCACCAAACATTGTTGTGCCGATGGCGTCGGGGTCGCTACTGACCAAGGTCAGCAAAGCGATAGGCGAGTTTCAGAAGCTGGGGCTGGTGGAGGACGATACCAAGACACGCGTGTTCGGCGCGCAGGCCACCGGCTGTAATCCGATAGCCGACGCCGTTAAATCAGGCAAAGATTTCTTCAAACCGGTCAAACCGAACACGATTGCAAAATCGCTGGCCATCGGCAACCCGGCAGACGGTTTCTACGCCAATCGGGTAATCACCGAATCTGGCGGTTGGGCTGAGGATGTAAGCGATCAGGAGATCGTTGACGGGACAAAGCTGTTAGCGGAAACCTCAGGTATTTTTGCCGAGACCGCTGGTGGCGTCACGGTGGCGACAGCCAAGAAACTGATCGAACAGGGGCGCATCCCCAGCGACGACTCTGTGGTTCTGTGTATCACCGGCAACGGACTAAAGACCCAGGAAGCCGTGGCAGATCATGTGGGAGAGGCCCACGCGATCAACGCGAGCATCGATGAGTTCGACGCGCTTCTGCAACAAGCAGAGCCCAAGACCGAGCCGTTGGTCGCGGCGTAGGAGTCTGTGTGGTGCGGTTCAATTTGGTGGTGCCTCCATGCAGTTAGGGTTCGCCAACAATAAAATCGCGCTGACCGAGTGGCAGCAGTCTGTCCGTGACAAACTCCTGGAGCTGACCCGGTTTGCCAATATTTCTGACGCCGACTGGCGGTTGTTGGAAACCAGCGAGACGGTCGTTGATGGTGTCCGTCGGCGTAGACATCTAGTCGCTTTCGGCGATTGGACCCCTCAGCCCATCTACGAGATGCTTCCAGCAGACGCGCCACTAAACGGCAAAACTCTCATAGCGCTGCATGGCCATGGCCTCTCACCGTTTGGTGGTATCTACGACTACCTGGACGAACTTCCCAGGCGCGGATACCGGTGCGTGCTACCAATCCTCTATGGCACGATGGAGCGCAACACCAAGATAGACAGCGATGGCCTGGTGGAGATATGTCGCGCATGGCTTACTGATGCCGATATGTTGGGTGCGTCGCTTCTGGGATTGAGGCTGTTCGACTGTTGTCTGGCGCACCGCTTTGCACTGTCTTTTGACGGAGTGGACAGTGAGCGCGTCGGCGTTGTGGGCCTTTCAATGGGGGGCGAATTGGCGTTGTATTTGGCAGCAGTGGAACCTTCCATCGCTCGTTGCGTCAGCGCCGGCTTCCTCTCGACCTAAAGAGTTGTTGGTTCGAATGCCCTACTGCCACTGCTACAACATAAGCGACTGGCCCAACTGGTTCGATATGCCTGACATTGCCGGATGCATCGCTCCTCGCCCGCTGCTGGTGCTTAAAGGCGAGAACGACGGCTGTTTTGAGGCTGACGATGTCGAATTCGCCGCCGGAAAAGTTGGCGAAATCTACGAAGCCGCCAGGTCGCCAGAGCTGTTTGAGTACGCTACCTATCCTGGCGGTCACTGCCTTGACTTAGACAGAGCCGACGCCTGGCTCAGCAAGCTCTAAAGCTGGATGGTGCATCACCCGGAATCTGCTGAATCGCCTATTCGCTCAACGCTCCACCTAAGTACTTTCGGAACGCTTTGGGCGTCTGTATCAACTGCGTCATCTCCATTGATGGCAGCCTGTAGGGGTTGCACTGACGGGTGATGTAGCGCGCAGCGACTGGCGATCCGCCGTCCTCCTCATCGTCTCCTACCACCCCGACCAGATCGGCACATCGGATCGGTTCGCCATCGGCGTTGTATTCGCTTCCCACGATCCACAAACGACCAAATCGGTAACGTTCCATAACCTCGTTTTCCGCTGCCGAACTCCAGCTTGTTCCTGTAAACGCAAAATCTTTAGGGCGAAACCCCAGCCGTTCCTCAATCGTGTCGTCGCATGAACCAAGTTCTTCCCTCAGTCGATTTCCCGATGGGTCTTCAGTGCTCAACTCAGAAAGGTTGGGATGTGTCACGGTATGAGCGCCGATCTGCCACCCAGCCTGGGCAAGCTCGCCGATCTCGTCCCACATCATTGTCCCACGCTCATCGTCGCTTGGCATCACCCCTTCATACATCGTCTCAACAGGACCGGTATTATACGAATAGGTTGCCTGTGTAGCCCAAACGCTCAAGGATGGGTTTCATATCGTCGATGATCGATCTTTCAGGATGGTCAAAATCAATCATTATCGGCCTGTCGGGTAACACGTCGGTGCCGCCGACCCACTCCGCAAGATCGTCATAGCTGATCGACTCAAAACCCAGTTCATGGGCGATCAACATCAGCTCCTCAAAAAGCTCCACCGTCAGTGGACCGCCAACGCCGTGGCACATTGTTATTGGTATGCGCATCAGTTGCTCCTATGAATCATGGCAAGATCGGACTGACCCCATATTCTGACGCTTCGTTCGGGGCATCTGGCATTCGGTGACATCAGTTTTGGATGCGCCGGTGCGCCACACTGTTCAGTCGGACTTCCTGATCTGATCCCATCGATATTGCTGCCATGACCGCTCAATCTCTGTAGGCTGCCTGAGTCTCCAAACCCCAACCCCAAGCGACACAACCGCCCCCAAAACCCCACGGATTCGGTTCTCCGCCAACGCGTACACAAGTGGCGAAACTGCTATCGTGAACCAGCCGTCTATCATCCTACGACGGCGCGCCTTCTTCGCCGCCCCAGAAAAACGCCGATTTCCTTCAAATAGCTTTATCGATTTCAACCCGTTCGATCCTTCAGGCAGCCCCTTCCAGCTTGCCCACAACCTCTCCTGTGGGGTCACCGGCCACCCGATATGCACCACTCCTGATGCAGCCATCGCCAGCCCTGACACTGTCAACCAGGTGGAAGTAGCGCCGTCTACCTGCCCAGCAATCGCCGCCAATCCAACCCCTGTGATAGTTTGGGCGATCCCCTGAACCCTACGACGTTGCCGTGCTTCGTAGGCCATGACTATTAGTGCGTTTCTGAGGCGGTCCAGACTGCTCCTGGTCATAGTCGCCGCGCTGTCATCACCGCTGGGAGTCAACACCGGTTCCCAAACTCCCTGCCCGTTGGCTGTGTTGACCCCAACTATCCCCGCAGCCACAGCCGCGATGGCAAAACGCCCAATCACCATGTCGTCCATCCACCGTCAACAACCAAGTTGTGCCCCGTTACGTACGAGCTGGCGTCGGACGCCAGGAAAGCTACTGGGCCTTTGACCTCATACGGTTGGCCAATCCGCCCCAGCGGGTTCTGCCCACCCAGTTCACCTTCAAACCAGGGGTGTTCTTCGAGCGCTGAGAGTTTGGGAAACGGCCCTGGACTGATAGCGTTGACCCTTATTCCATCTTTGGCGTAGTAGCTTGCCAGATATCGGGTCATCTGGAGCAGGCCGCCCTTCGTGGCGTGGTAGTTGATCGGGCTGTCCTGTCCAGAGTCGCGGTAGATATCAAAATGCGGGGCGATCATGCCGTACATAGAAGCGATGTTGACAATCACCCCTGATCCCATATCCCTCATGTGAGGTACCGCCGCTTTGATCGCAGTGAAATAACCGATCAGCCCAGTCTGAATAGACGACATAAACTCATCTTCAGTCATCGACTCAACGTCACCTCGGTGTTGGCCGCTGTAGGCGTTGTTTACCAGTACGTCGAGCCTTCCGAACTCACCCACGGTCTTCGAAACCATTTCGCGGATCGACCCCTCGTCGCTTATGTCCACTTCCAGAGCCAGACATCGGTTGTGCGCATCTGTGAGGCGGTCCGCCAACTCCTGACAGGTGTTCAAACCTCTCGATGCCACGACCACATGTGCGCCCGATTCCGCCAACGCCTCGCTCATTGCCGTTCCTAAATGCCCTGCGCCGCCAGTGACAACCGCCACTCGCCCAGATAGATCGAATAACTTCGCTACCATCGCCATGTCATCTCCTTTGTATTCCGTCACTTTATCGGCAGCCTGTCCCTCGACGCTCAAACATAACCCCAGCGGCGACAACATCGAACACTCACCGACGGAAATTTCCGCAGCTAATGTTCCCAATCATGGAACTCCCCGTGGATTTTTCGTCCTCGCCCCACTTGACCCAGTAGGTTTGAGGGACGACAATCACGCCTGCACCCAAACGCATCTGGTACAATCTATGTCGCAGCTCGACAGCGCCAGTGAAAGCACACAGACCTCGAACGTTCGTGCTCGTGGCTTCGTGGTTGGTCTGGCAGGAGTCATTGCGCTGAACCTCCTGGCACCCTACGCCCACTATGTGCTGCGAGGGATTCTACTTGCGTCGAACTATTTCCCCGCTGGCGTCGCTATACTCTACGCCATTTTGGTCTGCATCCTCAACCCGATCGTCAAGCGAATCAACACAGGATGGCTTCTTACCCGCGCTGAACTTCTCTTGGTGTTTCTTATGCTGTTCGTGTCCGCAGCGATCCCCAGCTACGGGCTGACAGGCTATCTCACCGGTGTAATTGCTGCGCCATACTACTATGCCTCCCCAGAAAACGATTGGGCGACACTTTTTCATCCGTACGTACGTCAGTGGATAGCTCCTCAGGACCCGCAGGCCATCCGTTGGTTCTACGACGGCCTTCCACCTGGACAGGAGATCCCCTGGAGCGTTTGGATAGTGCCGCTCACATGGTGGCTCTCGTTTGTAGCGGCGCTTCTTTTTGTTTGCACTGCACTGATTGCGATCATGCAGCGGCAGTGGCAGGCCCACGAAAGGATCGCGTTTCCGCTGGCCCAGGTGCCGCTATTGATGACACAGGGAACCGACGACCCAAACCGCAAACTACCACAGTTCATGTACTCCAAGCTGTTTTGGTACGGATTTGGGGCGACCTTTGGGCTGCTGCTCTGGAATGTGCCAGGCTACTGGGTACCGGGCTGGCCGTCGATCGGTCGTTCCATGTCCAATATCAAACTGGCGCGCTTTATTCCCCCCATCACCTCACACATCACCCCATATCTCATCGGTGTGGTCTACTTTCTTCCCAAAAACGTGTCTTTGGGGCTTTGGAGTTTTGTGTTTTTCGCGCTTGCTCAGATCGCCGTCTTCAATCGGATCGGGTTTGACCTTGGCGAGTCCGACCCCTACGGTTCACCGTTCGGCGACGCAGTAGGATGGCAGGGTGCCGGCGCAATGTTCGTTTTGGTGATCGGCGGGCTCTGGTCGGCGCGTTTTCATCTCAAACAGGTGTGGCGAAAGGCGTGGCACGGCGATAAGGATATAGACGATTCGGAAGCTGTGATGCCCTATCGCATTGCGGTCGTCGGCGGCCTATTGGCGGCTGCGTTTATGATCGCGTGGCTGACCGCCTCTGGGTTGCCCATCTGGGTATCAGCACTGCTGGTATTGGCGGCTATCATTCTCTATCTGGGGGTGACGCGCGTCGTGATCGAAGGCGGCCTGATATTCTTGAGAAGCCCTATCATACCTCAGCACGCGGTCCTCTACGGCGTTGGATCAGCGAGTTTGTCGCCTTTGGCACTTACGGCGATGGGATTCACGTACGCGTGGTTCTGCGACATTATCGCCACATACATGCCGTTCGCCGCCCATGCAGCCAAGCTTGGTCCTGAAGCCAAAATCAGAGGTCGTACGATCGGTCTGGCGATTCTTCTGGCGCTAGTGGTGGCGTTGGCGACCGCTCTGGTTTTCACGCTATACCTGGGCTACACCTACGGCGCATTCAACTTCAGGGAGTGGGTATATCAAGGCGGCAGCTCGCTGCCGTGGCAGATGGTCGTACGTCACATGAAATCTCCCACCAGTTTCAGTCCAGGTCGGTTGGCGTTTTTGGGGATTGGGATGTCAGGGATGTGGGCGCTATTCGCGGCTCAACGGCGTTTCGCGTGGTGGCCGCTTCATCCGGTGGGATTGGCCGTTTCAGGCGTGCTTCAGGTCCACTGGTCAGCACTTTCGATTTTTCTAGGATGGCTCGCCCAGACCGCTGTGGTGGCAGTGGGTGGGATGCAGCTCTACCAGCGCGCCAAACCTTTTTTCCTTGGGCTGATACTGGGCCATTTCGCAATGACCGGTCTATCGTTGGCGATAGATTGGCTCTGGTTTTTCGGCGACAGACCCCATTCACTATATTGGTAACTATCATCGAACAGCGCTCTGTGCCACATGGCGGCCAGGCGCAAAAGTGTAAAGGTTTCTTGGTATGTCTTCTCTGGTCGCGACAGAAAAAGGCCATCTAGTCCCCTCGCAGTGTGAAGAGCTAAGCCGCTGGCGCAAGGCAAAAAAGAGACTACCTCTTCCTGATGCGCTCACTTCAGGCGCAACGGTCTACATCTACGCTCGCAAACACCCTGACACAGACGCTCCACTCGTCATCGACATCGGCGGCGATCAGTTCACCATTTCCGTGGAAGCAGATGTTCCAGCATGGCGCTGGTACAAGATCTACATTTCGCAGCCTCAACTTGCCAAGAGCGGCGGCCAGATTGTGCTTTGGGCCGATGCACCTGGCATGACCGCCTGGACGTTGGGCATGGAGGGTGGATACGCCGATCCCAGCAGCTATCTCAGCGTTGACGGTGGCGAGACCTGGGCCAACGAGCGGATGGGGCTGTTTCACAACCAGCGCGGTGAGTACCTGATCCGTCTGCGCATTCACGACGACACGCCGCCGCCGCTGCTGCCCGACTTTGTCACAGAGAAGTTCGACGCCACGCAGCTCGAAGAGCTACTGAACTGGATTCCCGATGAGACAAAAGAGGTCGAAGACCCCTGGTTAAGAGCGCGAAGCGCATCGTCCTGGATCAGCCAGCTCTGGCCATACAACTGCAACGGTCCACACTACGCGCCGTGGGACCCGTTTTCGATCCAGGTCTGGGGCCAGGAAGAACACAGTTACCACGGTCAGAACGCAAGCGCTATGTGCGTCCACTACGCC
Source organism: uncultured bacterium (assembly GCA_964627605.1). Classification (GTDB taxonomy): domain Bacteria; phylum Latescibacterota; class MWCZ01; order MWCZ01; family CAZVGZ01; genus CAZVGZ01. The sequence continues at coordinate 38,143 of CAZVGZ010000017.1, forward strand.
GTGACGATGGCGATGGTATGCCAGGCGATTGAGGTTCCGGTCAGATGCGTCGCTACCACAGGTCGGTTGCATGGCGGCGACGGGCATTATTTAACTGAAATCTTCTCTTCAGAGTGGGATAAATGGTGTCTGCTGGACGCCAATCTGGATGCCGCGTATATGGAAGATGGGGTGCCGCTGTCAGTAGGTGAGATGTGGCAATCGAAGGATCGATTGTGGGACCTCCTTGATGCCGGGCCTGGGTTTGCAGTCCAGATGGACGGTATCGAGCCGTGGATCAAAAATATCGGCATGACAGGTCAGTGCTACCGTCTGTGGGCCGTGTGGCCCCGTACGGATTTTCTCTCTCGCATCGATCTTACACCAGCGATGCATGGCGATGGTGCCTACAGAGAGACTGAATGGGTCTGGTGTGCCCATGACGTTCCCGACCAAGAGCTTGATATGTTCCGCTACCACGCAACACCCAAGCAGCTTAATCAATACGGTATACCAATCCGATAGCCGGGCAACTCCCAAGCGCAAGTGGAGCAGACTATTACGCCGATAGTTTGACACCGCCGATCAAAATAGGACCTCTGCTGTCCAACCCAGTCCAACAGCAGCATGCTCTCTTGAACTTGCACTCAGCCTTGCCATTCACACCTGTTTCTATCTACTCTCAACGTGTTCTATCTGACACGACAAAGGTCTGACAGCACTTAAAAGGGCGAATCGATGGCCACAGGCAGTCTACAGGGCATTTTTACCCCCAACATGGTCCCCTTGGATCGCAACGGCAACATCAATGAAGTCGAACTGCGACGAATAGTCGATTTTCTGGTGGACAGAGGCGTCCACGGCCTCTACCCAAACGGAAGCACAGGCGAGTTTACACGGTTCTCCATGGAGGAACGTCATCGGGTCGTGGAGATCGTCGCAGACCAGGTCGCCGGGCGCGTGAAAATTCTAGCAGGGGCGGCAGAAGGCAGTATCCGCGATACTCTGATTTCGTGCGAGGCCTACGCCAAATATGGCTGCGATGCTGCGGCGCTTTGTGGGCCCTACTACTTCAACCTCTCTCCCGAAAACGTAAGGGAACACTACGCCGAGATCGCCCGCAACACTCCCATCGACATAGTGCTTTACAACATTCCGCAGTTCTCGAACGAGATTTCGATACCCACGGTGATGCAGCTTCTCGATTTTGAGAGGATTGTGGGAATAAAAGACTCCAGTCGCGATTTCCCCCGTTTCCTCAACATGCTAGCTCAGATAAAGCCGGTCCGCCCGGAGTTCAGCTGCCTCATCGGCACTGAAGAGATCCTAATGCCCTCCCTCATAATGGGCGGAGACGGCGGCACCATCGCCACCAGCGGCATCGTGCCTGAAGTGGTGGTCAAGCTATATCATTTGACGGTCTCAGGGCAGCTTGACGAGGCGCGGCAGATTCAGTTCAAACTTTTGGAGCTGATAAACGCCATGCTCTTCGGCGTGGATTTCCCCGAGGGTTTCAGAGCAGCGTTGACCCTTCGAGGGTTCAACATGGGAGAGTCGCGTCAAAAACTCTCCATGGAACAGCAGTGCGACGTCGAAGGCGTCCGCGAGACTCTGCATTGCATCCTCAACGAGCACGGTTTCATAGGCGATCTGGTGCCCTGGGCAGGTTGCGACGTTCCTCCATCAAGAGCGGTCTCCTCAATGAGCGACGATCAGCTTCAGACAGTGGTACAAGAGGTCGTTCGCCAGTTGCAGCAGGGCAGCTCCTGATGGCGCTTGCCGTTGGTTTTCTAACGATCAGCGCACTATCAGATGGGGCGATTGTCACCGACACCGCCATCAAAACCGCCGCCGTCGATCTCGTGGACATGGAAACCGACACGCTCGGCGGCGTTGTTAGCAAACTTGTCGGCGACACCGGGGCCGTCGATGCTGCGGTGGATGCTGGAAAAGAGGTAGGCGCACGCCTCGGCATCGAAGTTGGCGGCTATGTCAACGCAGCCTACGACGACGAAGCCGCCGAACAGTGGATCACGACCCCCCTGGTCTGGCACGGCATGTTAGGCTCCCGCGTCAGCTATATCCCACAAGACGAAGCCGCCGCCTCGCCGATGGCGCTCGGTTTTTTGGAAACACGCGGCGCAGTTGGAGCCATCGCGTCGGTGGATGAGATGTGCAAGACCGCTTCAGTAGCGTTTGTCGGCTACGAGCGAACCGGGGCGATTCGCGTGGTTTCTGTAATCAGGGGTGATGTTGCTTCTGTCAGCGAATCGGTTGCGGCAGGCGCCGCTATCGCTTCAAAAGTCGGAGACCTCGTCACCACACACGTCATTCCCCGTCCCCATCAGCTCATCGCCAGCCTCTGGCCCGCATCGCAAGAATCTGAGCCGGAATTACCAGCGGAACAGAACCAAAGCTCCGCTCCTGACTCAGAAGTCTAGTTGCAACGAGCAGTCATTGGACAGGCATCAGTGCCTTCCAACACGCAGCTATCGGCACTAGAAGTCGCATAGACAATACCTGCTCCCGCAAACGCCGCTGCGGCCACAATCGCAAAAACCCATCTACTTATCATAAATCCCACCCTACATGTGAAAAATCTCTTCCGACAGCCAATTACCACTGCCTGGTGTTCTCCAGGCCAACCCTACCTGGCGCGGTGTACAAGAAAAAAAGACTTGGAGGCGCGACTTTACGATCATACCTCCAAGAAACGCCCTATTTGCTGCAGGTGCCGACGACGGCTTCACACGTCTCGGCGGCGTCGGTGCTCATCGCTATCGTCGCTTCCTAATTGCTCCTGCACCGAATACCCCCCTAGAGAATCTGACCCGCTAAATCAATCTGCCAGTTACCTCGCCAACGACACCCGACCGATCATCTGCCGGTCGGAATCGGCGAGAACATAAAGATAACCGCCGCTGGCCATTGAGCGACCAGCCTCGTCGTTGCCATCCCACACCACCATCATAGTACCAGCGTCCACGGCAAGCCTCCTGACCAGTTGCCCCAATGCGGAGTATATCGCAATCTGGTATCGCCCCGCCTCAGACACGGTAACAGGAATATGAGTGCGACCATTGAACGGGTTTGGCTGCGCTGTTCCCAACACAGTTCGTCTGGCTTGTCTCTGCTCTGAAACGCCTACAACCTCATCGCTTACTAACACGCTGTAGTTGAAAAACTGCTCTTGCCCCGACGGCGCAAGGCCGTTGCCGCCGATCAGTACTACCGCATCGGCGGTGCGCCAGTTCTCTACCATCGTTTTCTGCCAGAACTGCCATGTCTCTACCACCCCACCTCTTTGCACCGCTATTCGCCATCTCCAGTCGAGCCCCAACGCCTGCGACACAGTGATATGCAGATGCCCGTCCACCTCCTCCGGCGGAAACTCAATCAGCGCGCCACCCCAACCGTAGGCGCTGGCGGTTCCTGTCACTTCGGCGCCTCCAGCCAGTTTTCCAGGTGGCAGCTCGACTGGCGGTGCGGCCGTGATGTCAGCAGCATCGCTGAAAAGCGCTCCAAGAGCTGCCCTGAATCCCAAAAAATATGCCCATGCCCACAGCTGAGCGATCAGTTCACCCATCGAGCGGCCAGTTGTTGCGGTCAACGCACCCATTGTCACCTGGTCGGAGGCTGAACTGTGGGCCTCATGCGCCTCAAAAGACCTCAGTATCGCGTTTTCTCCGTCAGGTGCCCCCTCCGCCAGCAGGCGAGGGAAAATCTCGGCACCGTAGGCTCTGACATCTGAAACCCCAGCCCACTGCGACACGGGCACTCCAGGCTCTTCCAAAAACCGGGGATATCTGGAGTCCCACACATCGTCGTTATGGTACTGGACATAGTCGTTTATGTCGGGATAGACCTGATCTTCCATGAATGTCGCCGTGGCTTCGCGCCACCATCCCCCATTCTGCACCGTGCTCAGATTGAAATATTGAAACTGAAAGGCGTGGAACAGCTCGTGGACGACCGTCACCTGCATCCCAGAGAGTCCGTTTGAGTCGTAAGACTGCTCTTTGTAGTCGTTGTCGATCTCCAGATAGGCGTCGGGATAGGCGTAACCGTAGAATTCGCCCAGCAGGTCGATCACATAGACATCATACTCGTCACCACCGCCTGCGCCCCCGTCTTCATGCCGCCACAGATATCCTCTGGATAGAAGGTGGCTGTGTGCAGAATCCAAACTGACAAACACCTCGTCGATGTAGTCCGGCACGCTATTGAAATCCAGATCCGTAGTGTCGGTGAGGGCGTCTTTAGCGCGGCGGGTGTCCCCAGGCATGGCGTAGTGGACTTTCCAGACGCCGTTGGGCGAGACGGCGGAGTGCTGCAAGACCGGCCTGAATGCCGTTTTCGACAGATCGCCGATGGTAAGTGTCGGCGTTCCGCATCCCGGTGAAGCTGCACCGTCAGCATCCATGATCGTCAGCCCACTGGAGGTCTCAAAACTCAGCGAAGCACATATCAGGGCTATTGAATATATCCGAGTCATCTGTCTTCCATATCGGTTTTTGCCATCATATCGGCGTAAGAATCGGCGATCGATCTGCTTTGTGAGATTCCGAGTACCTTCTGTATTTCACCGCACTCGATTACGGTGTCATCCACGCTCTGATCGTTAATAACGGTCTCCAACTCCAGGAATTTGCTCAGCCCTGCAACACTGTCCAGGTGTATACGCGTGTTTCTCCAGAGAAACAGCTCCCGTGTCTTCTCCACGACGACCCAGACGCCCAGCGACCTCCCAACCGCGATTTTCATCTTCTCCGGCTCATCTGTAGCCACTAAAAGATAGTCAGATAGCCGTGAACCCGGTTCGTCAGGTCTCAAATACTGCATCAGTTGCGCACTATCTCCTTGGTTCTCCCTCAGTTTCAACCTGCCGTGCCTAACACAGAAATAGGTGTCGATCTGATGAAGTGTGCCAGCGTGTCTCGCGCCGTCGATATCTCTCAACTGCGCGGCGGTGGCGTCCAGATTGGGGCAGACAGCCTTTATCTCTACGTTGTTCACCCGCTTTTAGCCTCAGCGAACCAGCGTCATCTTGCGCCATTGTGACCGATCTTGCATTATCACGCGATATACATAGCCACCGCTGGCGCAACGCCGCCCTTTTCTGTCCCTACCATCCCAACCGATCTCATGCTCTCCCATGGGCATCCACCTGTCGGCCAGCAGAGCAACGAAACGACCGAGATCGTCGAAGACCTCCACTCTGACTTTGGCTGATGCAACGAGGTTAAGCGGGATGGAAGTTCCGGTATTAAATGGGTTGGGGACGTTCTGCCCAAGTACCAGCGGGTCAGGCAACCCGGTGGAATCCTGGTCGCGATCGTAGGTCACAGTGTACGCCGCTGCGTGTGTAACCCTATCCGGCCACCCGTTCGCGCCGATAAACAGAATGTCATCTGCCTGGTCCCACTGCCCGACAAAAACATTCCCATCAGGCATCGGCAACACCACAATCTCCTCGCCTCGCCTAACCACCAGTCGCCACCACCACAGGTCGCCTTCGGTCTGGCCCACAGCGATCTTAACCCCTCCGGCTGAATAGTCGGGCACTATCTCGATCAGTTGCGCACCAAGGCCCTCAGCCCTCGCCTCTCCGCTGTATGACCCCTTCGTAGACAGGTCTTCAATCTGGGTCGTCGGTTCTGGGGAAGAAGGGAAGATCGACGCGTCATGATGATAGAGCGTGCTAATACCGGTCAAAGAAGCTACCCGCGGACCCGAAAAATAGTTCCACACCCAGAGCTCGCTCAGCAGATCGGCGATTTTCCGCTCGGTGGCTTTCTCTATGGGGCCAACGATTGTGTTGAGATCGCCCCTACCTACACGTTGCTGCTCTTCAAGGGTGTGTCGTATCGCCACGACCCCGTTGGAGTGAATCCCTCTTAACTCCGCGTCGTAGAGATAGGCCGGAAACAGGGCCGCACCATATGGGAAAGCATTGTTTGTCAGAGCGCTAACTACATTTCGCCGAGGGCTATCAAAGAAAGTGAAGTCCCAAACCTTGTCATCAAGGTACTGGATGTAGTCGTTTATCTCAGGATAGTGTATCTCCTCCATGAAAGTGGCTGTGGTCTCCAACCAGCCAGGCGTATCGGTCCCTGTATACTGGAACTGAAAAGAGTGAAACAACTCGTGGGCCACGGTCACCCTGACTGCGTCAAACCCTTTCGTATAGTACCACTCCTCAGCAAAATCGTTGTCAATCTCCAGATAGCCAGACTGGTACGCGTAACCATAATAGTAGCCCAACTCCTTACAGTAGACATCGAACTCAGGGCCACCTCCTATGGTGTCATCGTTCAAATTCCAGAAGTAGCCTAACTCCTCTACGTAGACCCGCCGTGCGCTGTCCAGCGCCGCCACAACTACCTCTACAAAATCCGGTACGCCGCTGCCGTTGGTGTCGGAGATGTCTATGGGGTCCGACGCGCCAGAGGATGGGATGTTGTAGTGAACTCGCCAGAGGCCGCTAGGCGAAACGTGGTTGCGGTCGAGGTTTGGCCGTGCGATGCGCGCAACTCTTGCTTCAGGATCGGCGCTCCATGCGAATGTACCGCAACCAGGCTCAGCAACGCCATCAGATCCGCGCACGACCAGCGCCTGTGCCTGGCCGACTATCAGACTGCTAAGAACTGCCACCCGAAAAAGACCCATCGGTCCATCTCTTGTTCACGTATAGCGTCACGCTCAACGCGTCAATCTCCCACGCACCATTAAGATACGCCATCGCAACCTAATTGGTCAAAGATTCGACTCATAGCCTATCGGGTCACTCCTCACCAGTTGACCAAGCCGTGTTGTAGATTTAAGATCGGAACCGTCCATTTCCCACGGTCCGACCGTGCAGTTTCGGTACGGTGTTTGGGCCGATTTCTTCATCTGTTGTTAGAGAGGGCAAAAAATGCCGAAGCGGTCTGGGCCTGTGCGCCTGACCTCGCTCGTCGAAAGCGCCGGTTGAGCCAGCAAACTAAGTCCGGAGGCACTCCGGGCGGTGTTGGCCGGGCTGCCGACAAGCGATGATCCCAACATATTAGTCCAGCTTGACACAGCGGACGATGCCGGCGTCGTCAAAGTATCAGACGACCTGGCCCTCATTCAGACGGTGGATTTCTTTACCCCCGTAGTGGATGATGCGCAGACGTATGGCCAGATCGCAGCGGCCAATTCGTTGAGCGATGTGTATGCTATGGGCGGCACTCCCATCTCAGCGCTTAACATCGTCTGCTGGACCGAGGATCTGCCCCAGGAGACTCTTCACGCAATACTCAAGGGGGGTATGGAGAAGGCGCTTGAGGCGGGTTGCCCGGTAGTTGGCGGCCACTCTGTAACTGCCCCTGAACTCAAATACGGTCTCTCAGTCACCGGGCAGGTTCATCCAGACAAGATAGTCTCCAACGCAGGTGCCAGACCCGGTGACGTCCTGGTGCTCACCAAGTCCGTCGGTACGGGGATTATCACCACCGCCCTCAAGTTTGACAACGCAAGCGAAGCGCACGAATCGGCCGTTGTGTCGTCGATGGCCCACCTTAACAGAAATGCTTGCGATTCCATGTGCCAGAACTCAGCGAACGGTTGCACGGACATCACCGGCAACGGTCTTTTGGGTCACGCGTGGGAGCTTGCATCCGCAAGCGGCGTTCATCTTGAGATCGAGGCTTCGTCAGTGCCACTTTTTGATGGCACGGTTGAGTTAGCCAAAAAGGGCAACCTCACCTTGGGAGACCGCACCAATCGAAAATATGTCGAAGGCGCGGTGACAATCGACCGATCTGTAGATGACGCTCTCCAAAGCGCTCTGTTCGATCCTCAAACCTCCGGCGGCCTGCTCATCAGCATACCTGAAGCCAACGTTGACGATCTTGCTGCCCAACTTATTGCTGGCGGTGATTTAGCCCATGTAGTAGGACGAGTTGCCGACGGCGCGCCAGGGACGATAGGCGTCTTGGAGTAGATTTTCCGTCGGATTTCGGCGCATCCTAGCGCAGGACCGTAACCCGTCTGACCCAACGGTGCCCGCCAAATCTGAGGGCTATCAGAAAGACACCCGACCCGACACGTCGTCCATCTTCATCAACGCCAGCCCACACCAGGCTGTGTCCTCCCGCCGCGAGCCGTTTCTGAGGCCCCTGCCAAACGAGCTGCCCGGTGATGTCAAATACTTTCCAAACGACCATCCCAGCCGATGGCAACTCCACAGACACCACCGCGTTGGCGTTCGCGGGGTTGGGACGCACCGACATACTGATCCGCGTGCGAGTACCTCGATTGCTGGAAACCCCAACTATCTCTGGCGTCAGTTCGCCTTGGGGTGCCAAAGCGGAGCTTGCTAGCAGCCAGAAGGCGTTGTGAGGCAACCACGGCTCATTGCTGGAGTATGAGGCGCTACTACCGGGCCCAGAGATGACATCAAATGATGGCAAGTCGTGCCAGGGGTCGTTGGCGACGATGCCGTTGCAGACAGTGCCAGGCACCCGACCCAGTTTGCCGTTATCCCTAATCGTGCTGTAGCGATGGTGGTAGGTCAGCGGATTCGTGGTGCCAACGCCTTCAAACATGCAGATCCCAAACGGGTTTGCCCCGAGCACCCAGTTGAACTTGCGGATCGCTGCCTGGCGAAGTGTCGGGTTTTCTAGCAACTCCCCTGCCAGGAGGTATGCCCACGCTTTGGACAGGTACCGGCTATTAAAACCCACGTGCCATCCGCCATCTGATGGTCTTGGAAGAAAAAAGACCGGGCCGTCGCTTGCCCAAGGAGCCACGTCCATCGGTGTGATGCCAGTGGCTTCAAGGCTTTCAGCGGCCCATCGCCTCAGGCCGTCCAGTATATCGCTGCGGGCTGCCGCGTCTGGAAATACAGTCAGATATCGCGCCAATATGGCGGGTATCTGCCCCTCCTCGACGGGCATGGGGCCGCGGAAACTACCGTCTGTGCCCTGGCGTCCCAGAACCGCTGCCGCCAGTCGATCCGATTCCTGTCGGTAGAAATCCGACCCGGTGGCCTGCCAGAGAGCCAACGCCGCCGCCAACATCTGCTCGCCAGAGCGGTGCTGGGTGTGTGTCGTCCACAGCGACTCTGCTGCGGCAAGATATCCCAGGTCCGATTCATATATGTGCGCCAACGCCAGGCTCGCGAGCGCCAACCCAGAGTAGTTCCACGCAGGTTCGTCAACCAATGGCCTCTCATCACCGGTGGCAGGGATATTATCTGTCTCCTGGCTAGGTGGCAGCCAACTGTTCGGACTTTTGACGTGCCCTCTAAAATGCCCCCGCTCCAGGTCCGCCATCTTGAAAATCCATATCACCCCCCAAAGCGCCTCGTCGATTATGTCCGCACGCTGGTTGCCGTCTACATCAATCGCATCAAAAAACAGGGGCTGGCGACTGTAAGCCTCAAACAGACTCCAAGATGCCAGCTGTTGAAATAGCATGTACTTCCCATAGTCGCCTGCGTCGTGCCATCCACCGGCGGCGTCAAACTGTGACCCATCGGGTAGCTGGGCGTCGTCTAAGTGACACGCTTCATGCCACCCAGGTACCGCCGTGCCACATCGTTGAGGGTGAAAGAACTCATACGCCAGTCTGAGCGTCGCCGCTGGGATCGCGTCCGCCCCCACAACGAAAACCGCAGAGGTGTCTGCGTCACCACCGATATCTGCTACCACCCGGTATGCGCCCGGATCAACAATCGCACTGAAATCCGCAGCCCAATACCTCTCCGACCAGTGTGTCACCTCCCCGCGATACTGGAGATCGCCCACCAAAACCGGGTAGCCAACATCGTCGATAACCTCAAAAATCCCGGTCGTTGTGGATTCCGCTTTGGCCTGTACGATCGCAATCTTATCGTCCCCTATGTCGAAGCCCACCTGGTTGATAAACACCTGTGGACGGGCGTCGTCAGCGCGAAAAGCGGCGCCCACTCTTAGTGTGATGACGGTGTCGCGTTTGGCGTCGAGGCCATAAAACTTGTGTGTTGTTCCGCTGTCAAACTCGTCGTCCAACGGTGCCCACACTGCGTATGGTCCTCTTGGAGAGTACTTGACGAAAAACGCCCCAGAGGAGTCCACGTCCTCAAACCGGTACAAGCCCGTTCCAGGCACCATTATTCCAACGTACGGCGGCAGCGTGTCGCCTTCCTCCACCACGAGCTTGCCCCTGATAGAACCTTTGGATAGGCCAAATAACACAGCGAGGCATAGCACCGCAAGAGCCAGGCGGCGGCCACTTCTGTACGGGATCAATGGCATTGGGTTCCGGCCTTAAAGAAAGTGGTAAATGGGGGCAAGATGATAAGCAAATTTAACCCGATAGGGCGCAAACCATCTGACCCCGTCTCTATCGGCCGCAAATCTGTGTTATATTGAAACTACCCTCAATCGATCCCATCTGCGAGGATAGGCGTCCCCATGACCCCAAGAGAATCGTTCCGCGCCGCGCTCGACCATGACGCCCCACAAGGTCGTGTGCCGCATTTTGAACTGGTGTTCTTCTTGACGATGGAAGCGTTCGGCAAAGTGCATCCGAGCCATCGCAGCTACCATCAGTGGGACCAGATGACCGAGCGGGAACGCGAGCATCACCGCCAGGATGAAGCCGACATATTCATCGCCACCGCCGAAAGGTTTGAACACAGCGCGATATATATGCACCCTAACCCAGGCGGCGATGAAGAGACCAAACGGATGGTGTATATTCTGCGCGAAAAATCTGGCGACACCTACTTTCTCATCGCCGGTGCCGACAGTACCTACGGCATCCCTAGCGGTAGCAGCATGGTGGAGTTTGCCGTGAGGATGAAAGAGGATGTAGCTGGGCTCCACTCAGGTGCTGAGGATTCGTTAGCCAAGACCATGAATTACATCGAAAACCTCCACAAACACGGCGAGGTGGACGGGTTCGCAATGTGTGCAGACTACTGCCTTAACGATGGGCCATTTATGAGCCCCGCGCAGTTCAGCGAATTTGTGACGCCCTATCTAGCAAGGCTCTGCCAAGGGATGAGGGATTTCGGTTTCTACGCGATAAAACACACCGACGGTAACATCCTGCCAATACTCGACCAGATGGTGCAGGCAGGCCCACACGCACTTCACTCCCTCGACCCACAGGGCGGAGTCGATATAGCTGAAGTCAAACGGCTGCACGGCGACGAGTTGTGCCTCATCGGCAACGTAAACTGTGGCATGTTGGACACGGGAACCGACGAAGAGGTAGTCGAATCGGTCAAATACTCGCTCGAACACGGTATGCCTGGCGGTGGTTACATCTTTTCCACCAGCAACTGTGTATACACTGGCATGGAGCTCTCGCGCTACGAACTGATGCTCGATGTGTGGCGGAAGGACGGCAACTATCCGATGTAGGTCCAAAGATGGCTCCTTGAGCTACTTGCAGCGATGGTAACTATCCTAAGAATCGCACGAATGGTCTAATCTCTAGGAGACGACATGGCAGCCCACTTGTTTCCACGCGACCTCCCCGAGCGCGAATGGACTGAGTTCGCGGCGGACGGCTATGACTCGCCAGTTTCAGGCCTCATCCATCGTGGTTCTAATCCGCCTGGGTGTGGCGTGCCGTTAGGTGGCATAGATACCGGCTGCCTGGACATCGAGGCCAGAGGTCTTCTCGGCTACGCGTCGATCTTCAATTCGCTTGTCCCGCGCCGCGGCCCGATTAATCTGCCGTTTTTGGGCATAAGCGTGGAGGGGCAGACGTGGGTCTTGACCACTCTTGATGTCGCCTGGCGCGATGGTCTGTCGTGGGCCGATCAATACACTGGCAAATACTACAGTGGCGTCAAAACAGCACAGGAGATACACTACTGGGGCCACTATCCAGTGTGTGACATGGAGTACGTCACAGACGCGCCGGTTACGGTTTCGTTGCGTTCATGGTCGCCATTTATACCGGGAGACGTGGCTGCCTCAAATACGCCAGGTGCGGTGTTTGAAGTGCGTTTGGCGAATCAGACTGATGAGTCAAAATCAGGATCGCTGGCGTTCAGTTTCCCTGGCCCTACTGAGGAGGAGGCTGGCACAACTGTTTTCGAGCGTGAAGTCCTCGGCGAGACGCTCTACGGCTCCAGTGTCACATCCATACAGGCCAGTTACGTGCTTGCTGTGGTGGACGAACAGTCGGTGCGCCTGGGCGCGGTGCGGATCGGCGGCGATCTCGGTATGGATGGCGAGGCGTGGGGCACGATTGAGCAGTTCTTGCCACATGTAGAGAAAGGCGCGGGCTCAAGTGTTGCCGTGGATTACACACTTGATGCAGGTGAGGAGAGGGTTTTTCACTTCGTGCTGGCGTGGCACAGTCCTGTATGGATGGGTGGCGGGAAGATGACCGCTGGCGGTAACCCATATACCCATATGTATGCCAAGCGTTTCGACAGTGCCAAAGCTACCGCCCTCCATCTCGCGGAAAAGCACGAGTCGCTCCTTGATCGCATCTTGAAGTGGCAGAGCGCTGTCTACGAATCGACGAAGTACCCGGTTTGGTTAAGAGATTCGCTCATCAATATGCTGCACCTCATCACAGAAACGTCTGTATGGGCGCAGGCCAAATCACCAGTGGGTGACTGGTGCCAATCTGAAGACGGCATCTTCGGTATGAGTGAGAGCCCCCGCTTCTGTCCTCAGATTGAGTGCATCCCATGCAGCTTCTACGGCAATCTACCGCTTGTGTATTTCTTCCCAGAGACGATACTGTCCAATCTCCGCGCCTATAAAGCCTACCAGTATCCTACAGGGCAGGCTCCGTGGGTATTCGGCGGCTGCACCACCGGCACAATGCCATACGAAATGGCCCTACCATCCCCTGGTTACTCCCACAAGCCCCAGACCACACTTGACGGTCCGTGCTACGTGGATATGGTCGATCGAATGTGGCGGATCTCAGGAGATGATGAGTTCCTTCTGGAGTTCTACGAATCAGTAAAGGCCAATACGATTTTCACAATGAATCTTCGCCCTGGATCCAGTGCGGCGGGCATCGTGAGTATGCCAGAGGACAACCAGGCGCAGGACTGGTTTGAGAACTGTGATCTGTTTGGTATCGTGCCTCACATCGGTGGCGCACACTTGGCGCAGTTGCGCATGGCTGGTCGCATGGCGGAAGCTGTTGGCGATGCTGAGTTCCAAGAGCGGTGCGAAACGTGGCTTACCCAAGGAAGTGAGGTGATGGAGGAGCACACTTGGGGCGGTACTCACTATCTGCTTTTCAACGAGGTTGAGACCGGCAAGCAGTCCGATGTGATAATGTCCTACCTCCTTGACGGCGACTGGATGGCTCGCTCGCATGGGTTGGAAGGTGTATTCAATGAAGACCGGGTTGGCACGACACTGGAGACCTTCGAACGCACATCCTTGGCGATGTCAGAATTCGGGGCGGTTACGTTCTGCAAACCAGAAGGTGCTCTTGGTGCCGATGATTGGGAACCGGGCTACTGGGGAGCACATGGCGTTCATCCCCCAGGCACGTTCATGTTGGCGATGACCTACATGTATCATGGTCGTACGGAAGTCGGGCTTGACCTGGCCCGCCGCACAGTCAAAGAGGTTGTTGACCGGGACTGGTACTGGGATTGGCCGGTCTGCATTGATGGCAGCATGCCCCGCATCGGCAACGACTACTACCAAAACCTTATGCTGTGGGCTATCCCAGCAGCCTTGGACAATGAGGACATCACTGGGCCGTGCAAGTCAGGTGGGCTGGTCGAGCGCATCATCGCCGCCGCCGCGGAATAGGCTGGCATCGCTACCATTTTCAACGACGGGATCATTAGATACACTAACGGTGTAATTGAATGGGGTGGGCTCAAGCGACAATAGTGCCCGACAAATTTCACGGTCCGCAGTGATCCGGTGGGTCAGAGCCGTTTGGGGCTCCGGCGATCCAGGTCTCCAGATCTGATACTGTCTCGAAACTCGTCAGTCACATGTGCGATGTACATCTGCGGTACGCCAGTGCGATCCGAGCGGAACAGCACCAGCGAACCATCCTGACTCACAGTGGGATGCGGATGGCCAAACGCGACGTGGTCCTGCGTCGCTCCAGGCTGGCACAATGTTCGGAAATGTCTGGTTGGCACATGGACAAGCTGTATGCCCTGGTCGGGCCAGTTGGTGTCCGAAGCGATCCATTGTCCATCGTACGAGCTGCCAGAATGCCAGAAATATGGGCCTTCCACCAGCTTGTATGGGTCTTTGCCCTGTTCTACCACCCAAAGACACCGGTCCGGTGGCAACCCGCAGCCTTGAATCTTTGATGTGCCGCCAATCAGTGTTGCATGAGCAAAACTCCACGGCCCAAGAAATCGCTCATCTCCACCATCCTCATCCGTTGTCCAAAACTCCAGGCTCGACTTGTCGATGATTGTGCGAACGCCATCCGCGTTTTTCGCTTTGGTGTCGTAGACGACTCCACCGCGTTGAATGACCAGACGAGGTTGGTCGTGGCAGCAGGCGGTGATGTGCCCACCAACGTCGATCTCATCCACCGCGCAATTTGAGAGGTCCACCCGCACGGTGCCTCCCACCTGGCCACTCCTACGGATGAAAAGCCGTTCTGCGCTACTGGAGATCGCGGCCCGGTTGAAAACCGATCCTTCAGGACACACGGATTCCAAGTTGGCCAGCTCCTCGGTATCGCCGGTCTCAACGTCTATCAGACACAGCAGCCTATCCCAAACCACCATATACACCTGTCCCGTCAGATTTCATAGTGGCTGTAGGCACACCGTAGTATCCACCTTTCTCCTGCTCTTCGCCGTGCTCGCTGAGTTGGAACAGGTTCAGCCCGTCGGCATCGCAGCGAAACATATCCCATGGAGCGCCTCGCCTCGCGCTGAATGAAAAACAGCACACGCTGATTGTCCGGCGTAATACTCGGCCAATCATATAGAAAATGCGCCGTTGGTGTCGGGAAGCTCGTTAGCTGGATGACGCGGATACCTGTCTTCTGGTCGATCCGCTGAATTCGCTCGCTGGCAAATGGTGTGCGAAGCATTTTTCTCAGGCTCCCTGCTGGAACGTTTTTTTTCTAGCTGGCGGGATGGTCTGGGGTGTCGTTCATGCTGTAGACGCCTAGAAAAATACACACAAGGGCGTCCCAAGCGCTACAACCCAACAGCTATGGTCAGCCAATGGACCCCGTCGGGGTTTGGCATGGCATGTGGTTTGGTACGTACTTCGTTGCAGTGCGCCGTAGTTCAATTTCCCCTCAGGCAGAGATACCCGTGAAAGTCCAAAGGTTTGTAGGCAACCCGATCATCACCCCCAACATGGACGAGCGTATGGGGGAGAACATCAACGGCCCGTCCCTTATCAAAGTGCCTGACTGGATAGATGACCCGCTTGGTCGCTACTACCTCTACTTCGGTCATCACCAAGGCGACTATATCAGGATGGCGTACGCCGACCATCTGGTGGGGCCTTGGACTATTCATACACCTGGTGTCCTCGACCTGGACGACTCATTCTGCATTGGGCACATCGCATCCCCTGACGTTCATGTGGACGACGACGATCGCAGGATCAGGATGTACTTTCACGGGCCTGACGAAGGTGGTGGCCAGCAGACAAGGGTCGCGCTTTCTCCCAATGGACTGAGGTTCACCGCTCGCCCCGACATTCTTGGCACATTCTACTTCCGTGTATTCGAATGGGACGGCTACTACTACGCGATGGTGATGCCTGGGAAATTCTATCGCTCCAAAGACCCGTTGGTACCATTCGAGTTAGGGCCGGTAAAGTTCACGCCGGACATGCGCCACAACGCAGTGAAGCTGGACGGCAGTACACTCACGGTGTTCTATTCCAATGCCCACTCCTGCCCAGAGCATATAGTTACATCGACTGTAGATATGTCACAACCATGGAACGAATGGCAGCCCACCGAGCCCAAATCGCTGCTGTTTCCAGAGATGGATTATGAGGGTGGCCACAGACCTAGAGCGGCATCAGAACGCGGATGGGCACCTGAGCGGGAGTGGCAGCTTCGCGATCCTTGCATCTATCGCGAAGGTGACCGGACATATTTGCTGTACTCTATCGCCGGAGAACACGGGATCGCCCTGGCAGAACTCTTCGATTAGTCGCCTAGCAGCGTCCAGTTGAGCGCCATGTTGCTCCGATCCGTTGAGAGATTCGGTCTAATCGCGGGTCGGTGCGTCTATTAGAATATCCATAGACCACAAACCAACGCGAGACAGGAAATATGAGCGCAAAAACGGACTTTGACTATGTAAAATCGCACGGGCTGGGGAACGACTACCTGGTCATGGACACCACATCTTTGGACTACGAGCTGACGCCAGACCGGATTGAAGCGATATGCCACCGAAACATGGGCGTCGGCTCGGACGGTGTTTTGGCTCTCGTGGAGACATCTGAAGCGGATTTCGCGGTTCGCATTCTCAACCCTGATGGCACCGAGGCCGAAAAGAGCGGTAACGGTCTGCGCATTTTTTCGAAATTCCTTTTCGACCACGGATATACAACCAAGACCGACTTTACCGTGCATACCATCGGGGGCACCGTAGACGCCCACCTATTCGTGGACGAAGGGCGAGTGAGCGCTGTGAGGGTGGACATGGGAATGGCGACCATCGACCACGACCTCACCTCCATTTTGGTCGACGGCGATGATCTTCCGATCACCTCAATCTCAGTCGGCAACCCCCACTGCGTCTCGCTTGTTGACGACCTCTCGCAAGTCGATCTGTTCCACGTCGGCCCGATAATAGAGATCCACGAGGCATTCCCCAACCGCACGAACGTTCAGTTCGCCGAGGTGATATCCAACACTCACGTCAAAGCCATTATCTGGGAGCGCGGTGCCGGTCACACCCTGGCCTCCGGGTCAAGCTCGTGCGCTGTTGCCGTCGCCTGCTACGACAAAGGGTTGGTTGGCGATGAAGTCACGGTGGTGATGGAGGGCGGCGACCTGTCGATCAAACTGGACCCGGACCTCAACATGGTGATGACAGGCGGTGTGGAGGAGACATCCATAGGGACGTTCAGTGAGGATTTTAGACGGCGACTGCTCGCGCTGGGGTAGCCAAGATAGATGACTCCCAACGAACGCCTTCTCGCTGCGGTTAGTGGTCAAGAAACTGACCGAATTCCGGTCGTTCCCAAAATATGGGTGGACCTCGCGGCCCAGCTAGCATCAACGGGTCTAAAGCAGGTGATTGAAGAACCCATTACCGCTCTGTCGGTCATCGCCGACGTCGGCCTGGATCTGGATGTAGATGCCGTCCGGCAGTTTCATTTCCCGTCACGAGCGACCGTCGAAGAGGGCGGAATAGTTTACGAGGTGAACCAGCGTGGCCGCAAACTCGGTCCAATTGACATCGCTGGTGGCCTGTCCACAAAGCTGTTCGATGGTGCCGATTTCGATTCGTACGACCCCAAAGTGATGGCCTATCATAACCATTGGCACCCGCCAGAGCCTGCTGTGAAAAACCTGGCGGATGCTGCCCAGATCGCTGTGCCGGACTCCTCGATTTTTGACGAGTTGGGCTGGGCGGACAGACAGGCGGTCGTCGCCCGACGTGTAGGTGAAAAGTTGGCACTCATAGCGGATCTGGGTTCAGCGACCATGGCGTTTCATGTTTCCATGAGAGGTGACATGCAGACTGCGCTTTTGGACATAATTGACCAGCCCGAAATGGTACATGCCGTCATGGAAAAAGGAGTCGCCATCGCCATCGCGAAAGGACGGTATTGGCTCGACCACGGGATGAAAACCCTAAGGCTCAACGACTCTGTTGGCAACATGTCGGTACTATCGCCTGAGCATTGGAAGCGGTTTGTATATCCGCACATGAAAACAGTATGCGACCAACTACACTCCTACGACTCCGACGCTAAGATCTACTGCCACATCTGCGGCAACATCCTCCCAATTTTGGGCCTGCTGGTAGACACTGGCGTCGATTGCATCGGTCCGTTGGACCCGCTTGGCGGAATGAAAATAACGGATGTGCGTGATGCTGTCGGATGCGATGTGGCGCTTATGGGTGGGGTGGACACGCAGTCGTTCGTAAATTCCACCGCAGCGGAAATCGCAGCAGAGGCCAGAAGATGTATCCGCGACGCAGGCGTTGGCGGCGGATTCGTACTCGGCTCGGGTTGCGTTATTCCAAGAATCGCCCGTCGAGAAAACTTGGCGGCGCTGGTGGAAGCAGCACACCAAGAAGCGGCATGAGGAGGAACTGTGTGGATCAGTGAGCTACGTTACCAGGACGCAACGACTCAGACCTATCTGGGGAGCCCTAGCCTTGTGAGAATGCCGGACGGCGGCATTTTGGCAACACACGACTATTTCGGCACAGGGTGCCCCAAAAACCATTACGGCAGAGAGCATCTCACCAGCGTCTATCGTTCAGACGACGATGGTCTGACATGGGACAATCTTACACATATTACCGGCGCTTTCTGGTCGGGGCTGTTTGTTCACGGTGACGCCGTATACCTACTAGGAACGTCATATCAGTTCGGCTCAATCGTGATCCGCAGGTCTGAGGATGGTGGCAACACCTGGACCGATCCAGGCGACAGCTCAAGTGGACTTCTATTCGAAGGAGGACCAGATAAGGAACCGCCAAACTACCACTGCGCCCCAGTGCCTGTTTTGGTGAGCCAGGGGCGTCTATGGCGAGCGTTTGAAGACTGCTCTCCACAAAAATGGGGTTCCGGTTTCAAGGCTATGGTGATCTCCGCTGATTTGGGTGCAGACCTCTTGGACGCCACTCAATGGAACGCCACCAACAAGCTCGCTTATGATCAGGACACCGATCCCGCTGATTATGGCGAAAACCCATCAGGTGGCTCTGGCTGGTTGGAAGGCAACGTGGTTGAAGCTCCCGACGGTGGTCTATGGGATTTCCTGAGAGTCCACTCGTTTCCAATCCTAAATAAAGCTGCGATGGTCCAGATCGATACCGACTCCCACACTCTTTCGTTTGATCCCGAATCTGGTTTCGTCAATATGCCAGGTGGCGGTACAAAATTCACCATTCGACGTCATCCTGAAACCAGAATCTACTGGTCGCTTGTGAACGATATGGAAGACGATCCGAAACCTCTAAAACGCAATCGGTTGACGCTAGTAAGCTCACCCGACCTTAAAGAGTGGACCACACGAAAACATCTTCTGTGGGATAACCTAGAGATGGACCCTCAACTCTCTTTCGACAACACCGGATTTCAGTATGTGGACTGGCAGTTTGACGGCGACGGTATTATCTATCTTGTGCGGACCGCCTACGACGGCGCCCACAATTTCCACGACTCGAACAGAATTACTTTCAGTCGCATAAACGACTTAAGTCAGGTATAACAAGCCGGTGCCGCTGCGAGAAAAGTGAGTCCACGGCGTCGTAAGTGACGCCACACATTCGGGGAACAACGTGCCAAAAGATACGCGTCCGAACTTTCTGTTCTTTTTGCCCGATCAGCAAGATTTGATTTCCTGGGCACCAACCCCGACCTGCCGGTTCGAACTCCTACATTGGATGCGCTAGCTGGCCGGGATGTCTCTTTCTCAAACGCGGTCTGCCCGTCGCCACTGTGCGCACCATCAAGAGCAAGTTTGGCCTCAGGCAAGCATTACAACCGGTGTGGTGTCCCAGACAATCAGGCTGATTTTCTCGACGGCCAAACGACCTACTATCAATCCCTGAGAGACGCTGGCTACCGGGTTGGTGGTGTAGGCAAATTCGACCTGCATAAGAACACCAGAGATTGGGGTCTGGATGGCTCTCGAAAGCTAGAGGAGTGGGGGTTCACCGACGGCATCGTCTTCCGGCAGCAGTCCAGGTTCGATCATAATCAGTTTTTCCCTGCGGACCGTGACCGTTCCGGGTTTGGCACCCCTTGGTTTGGTGACGTATTTAGCCAGTGTGTAGATAACCGCGGCCTTGCTGGAGGTCTTCTGCTTGGACCAGTGGCCCGCCAGCGCCGCCGCCTCCTCAAGCGTCCTTCGGCTCGGTTCATCTATGTGGTCTTCACACCTGAGGACAACATGCGAGCCGGGGCTTCCGTGGGTATGAAACCAGTAATCGTTGGGTGATGCGACTTTGAGGCTCAACCGGTCATTCTCCCGATCATTTCGCCCAACAAGCACCAGCCATCCGTCGCTAGTGCGGTATCTGCGCGGTGTGATCTCAGGTGGCCCGCTCTTCTTGTTGCGTCTCATCTTGTTCACAGTAACCCACTGCCCGTGAAGGCTTTCTAGTGTTTCCAGCGGCGGGTCAGTTTCCAGCAGCTTCGCTGCACCCATCACCAATGTCAGCTCGTTTTCAGTCTCAGCTAGCCTGCGCGCGTTTATTGTTGCGCCGTCGCGCAATTTTCGCGCCCTCTTATACAGCCGCTGCGCATTGCCAACCGCATTCTTTTCGGCGTCAAGAGATATGGTCACTTCCGCTCCTTCAGGATCATCCCAATCGGGAATGGCTATCTCTGTCTGTCGTGGCTCAATACTGTCCTGGTGAGCCATCAATAGGTCGGCGTGATGCTGTGCGGCGTCTGCCTTACTGCCATCATCCATCTGTTTGCCCAGCGTGTGTGCTTTGCGCGTCAAGAAACGTTGCCTGGCACTCAACGCCGAATCGATGCCCCGCGCTAACTGCGCACGCTGCTCCTGATGTTTGCGCCGCTGCGCGACTAAGAGAACACCTTCGCTCAGTGACGAGAGCCTCTCGAATGTATCGAACTGCCCGGCTGTTGGTTCGAACGCCAGGACGTCTTTAGGCTCGCCGGTGTCGTCCAAACACATCACCGGTTTCGGCGTGCTGATTATATCGTCCAACGCTCCCTGCATCCGCTCCAACTCGCTGGCCTGCAACCGCCCGACCGCTCCCTGTGGATCGACACCGCACCTATGAGCGATCTCAATCACCAGCGGTCGGCTCCACGCCAACGTACGCTCGGCGAAAAAATCTATGAGCGTAGAATCGGCGTCTGCCCTCCCCCATTCAATCGGCCCATCAAGCCTTTCGCGGTCAAATGTGGGCGCTGGCTGGTAAACCGCTTTAGGAATAAGTTCTCGATATCTGTTGCGTTTGGCGGTGACAGGCCTAAGGCAGTCGAGAACCGTGTCTGAGTCCAGGTCAACCAGCACCGCGTTGGTGTTTTTTCCGCCTAGCTCTATCACCAATCGTGTGCGATCGACAGTGCCAATAGGGTCTTGCCGTACTACGTCAACAGCGATCGCTCTGTCCCCACCAAGCCACATCACGCTAGTGACTTGCCCACCATCCAAGCGAGAGGAGAACCACCCGTGCCCCTTCTCGGTCTTAGGCGGTGGCGCGGAGATGCACGCCACAGATCGGTTCGGCGTCGCGTCTATCCAGACATCAGCCCTGGTCGTCACCAACCAAAGGCCGTTTTTCCCAGATCGGCGCACATCGCGCACCCGCGCACTTGAAAGCGTGTCGCCAAGCTCTTGCGCCATCAGCGCCAACATCGGCGCATCCCATACAAAATCGGACATATTTCCTAGGGCATGTGAAGTCCAGCGAACAGTCGCTCACCAGCGATCACATTGACCTCAACAGTGGAGAGTGGTAGTTTTTCCTTCGACAACTGCATGATTCCGGGGCCGGGTGAAACTCCCGACCGGCGGTGAAAGCCCGCGAGGTTTTGGCCACCATAGGCGGTCATTACCTGAATCGGTGAAATTCCGATGCCGACGGTTACAGTCCGGATGGGAGGAATAATGCACGTTCGCCACAGCAGCGGCACGCCACGCGTGTGACGTCTGCCATTGCGGCGTTTTACCCTCCCCTCAAAAGTATCTCCCGGAAGCCACCTCAAAATATAGCGCCATTCTATGTCCGTTTGCGACGTTGTCAAAGTCGATGGCACCGTGAGATCGCATCAGCCCGATCTGCTCGATGGAGCCAGCGGCTTCATGCGGCAGGCCCTTGATCTAGCCAAAAAAGGGGCCGGTACGACCTCGCCCAACCCGATGGTAGGCGCGGTGGTCACCAATAACGGCAGGGCGGTTGGCTGTGGTTACCATCGACGCGCTGGCGGACCTCACGCCGAAGTCATAGCCATTGAAGACGCTGGTGAAACTGCCCGAGGGGCCGAGATGTACGTCACTCTGGAGCCTTGCTGCCACCATGGTCGAACCCCACCGTGCGCCGATCGGGTGATAGCAGCCGGTGTGAAGCGCGTGATCTGTGCGATGGAGGACCCAAACCCGCTGGTGTCTGGCGAAGGGTTGGAGCGTCTGGTGGCGGCTGGAGTCGAAGTCGAGGTGGGCGTTTGCGAGACCGAAACCAGGAGGCTCAATGAGGCGTGGCTCTGGTGGATCGCCACTGGGCGTCCTTTCGTCACACTGAAGTGGGCACAGACTCTGGATGGGCGTATCGCAACCCGCAGCGGCGAGTCGGCGTGGATCAGTTCTGAAATTTCCAGAGCGCGAGCACACCGGCTCAGGGCAGAGAACGACGCGGTGCTGGTTGGGAGCGGCACAGTCAGAGCTGACGACCCATCCCTCGATGTTCGTCTGGTGGACGGTCCGAACCCGATAAAAGTTGTGCTGGATACCAACCTCAGAATTGACCTCAACGCCAAGCTGCTGGACGGGGATAATGTTATTCTGATGTGCGGTGAGACTGTGCCACTTGACGCAGTAGATCGTTGGAGCGGACGACAGGACGTAGAGGTGGTTAATGTCGAGACTGAGCACGGTCGTGTCGATCCAGCCTCGGTACTGACCGCGTTAGGCGAGCGTGATGTCGTCAGCCTACTTGTCGAGGGCGGGCACGAAGTAGCTACAAACTTACTAAACGCCGGTCTGGTCAATCGTGTTACCACATTCATCTCTCCCAAACTGATGGGGCATGGAATCGACGCAGTGGGTGATCTTGGCACCAACGCCATGGGCGAGCTCCTGGAATTGAGCGACGTCGACATCGAAACCTTGGGCGATGACGTCATGATCTCGGGAGTTCTCAAGAACGCCAGCGACCTGGCTGCTGAGGCGATCTGACAAAAATGTTTACAGGACTCATAGAAGAGGTCGGCGCAGTCGAGCGCATTCAACGCAGCGGTCGTTTGCAGCTGATGCGCGTCAACTGTGCGTTCGCAGAAGACGGGGTGCAGGTCGGTGACAGCATAAACATTGATGGTGCGTGCCAAACCGTTGTGGAGTGTGATTCGCGTGGGTTTTCTGTCGAATCGGTTGACGAGACATTGAGCCGGACAACTCTGGGTACACTGGCTCCAGGTGGTAGTGTCAATCTCGAACGCAGCCTCAAAGCAGGCGATCGGTTGGATGGGCATCTGATTATGGGCCATATCGACGCTGTGGCGACCATCGCACGTCGCAAAGACAGGTCTGACAGCACACTGTTTGGTGTGACTATACCTGAAGGCCTCAATAGTCAGATAGCGCCCAAAGGTTCGGTTGCACTCGATGGGATCAGTCTTACGGTTGTGGACGTGTTGGACGACTCGTTCACAATCGCAGCGATCCCCCACACCCTTGCGGTCACTACGTGGGGTGCAAAGCCGGTAGGTGCTTCGGTGAATCTTGAGACCGATGTGCTTGCCAAATACGTAGCGCGCGCTCTTGGAGGCGCGACACAACAAAGCAACATTACACAGAGATGGCTCAACGATGCAGGAATTGTCTGAAAAACCGTTGGAGCACCGCCTGGCGTCAGTTTCAAAAGCGATAGATCAGATTAGAGCAGGTCATATAGTGATCGTGACTGACGACGAGGACCGAGAGAATGAGGGCGACTTTGTTATGTCCGCCCAAGCCGCTACTCCTGAAGCGGTTAATTTCATGATTACACACGGTCGAGGTCTGCTCTGTCTGCCTGCTGAGAAGTCGCGGATGCGGGAGTTGGGTTTGGGCATGATGGTGGAGGATAGCACGGCGCTTCATGGGACCGCGTTTACTGTGACGATAGACGCCAAGGAAGGCACCACAACTGGCGTTTCTGCGAGCGATAGGGCGGTCACTCTGCGCCGATTCGCCGACTCTGATGCACGTCCTGAGGATTTTGCTCGGCCAGGGCACGTAAGTCCTTTAGCCGCAGTGAAGGGAGGGGTGCTCGCTAGGCCGGGGCACACCGAGGCCATAGTCGATATGGCCCGATTGGCTGGCCATGCACCGGTGGGGGTGCTGTGCGAGATACTTTCCCAAGATGGATCCATGGCGCGAGCCCCTGAGCTTCTTAAGATCGCCGAACAGCATGATCTGCATTTCGTCACCATAAGCGATCTGATTGAGTACCGTCGTCGCAAGGAGATGCTGGTCCGTTTGGTGGAGGAGATAGAGCTGCCAACTAGGTTCGGTGAGTTCCGTATGCGGCTCTATGAGGACACGATTGATGGCCGCAACCATATGGCGGTGTTCAAAGGTGACTTGTACACCGATGCTCCGGTTTTGGTGCGGATGCACAGTCAGTGTATGACTGGCGACGTGTTTGGCAGCGGTCGCTGTGACTGCGGCGATCAGGTTGAAGCGGCGATGGGCGCGATTGAGACTGAGGGACGCGGTGCGATAATCTATCTGCGCCAGGAGGGCCGTGGAATCGGATTGGCGAACAAGATCAGGGCGTACAAACTACAAGAAGAGGGTCACGACACCGTCGAGGCGAACCATCAGCTCGGTTTTGCTGGGGATATGCGGGAGTACAGCGCTGGAGCGCAGATTTTGAAGCACATGGGTGTTGGTTCGGTGCGCCTGATGACGAATAACCCGGCCAAAGTTTTCGGTCTGGAGGGTTACGGTTTTTCGGTCACTGAGCAGGTGCCGATTCAGATCGCTCCCTCAGCCACCAATCGGCACTACCTGCGCACCAAGAAAGAGAAACTCGGGCACCTACTCGACACCTAAACCTGAACCGCACCGCCCGACCCCGACGCGACCTAGGTTGCCAGGCAGACCCGACTCAGCCAAGCTTTCAGCTTTCGTCTGAATCTGTCCCTTTACGGACCTGCGGCCTTTTCTCTGCGATGCGCGTCGCACGTTTGCCTTTGAGGCCCCTCAGATAGTAGAGCTTGCTGCGACGAACACGCCCTTTGCGAGTGACGTCTATCTGAGCGATTCGCGGCGAATGCAGTGGGAACACACGCTCTACTCCGAATCCGTCGGTCACCTTGCGGACGGTAAAAGCCGAATCAACGCCAGCACTGCCTCGGCGACTTATGCAGACGCCCTCAAATATCTGAATTCTTTCGGTTTCACCTTCAACGATCCGCGTATGTACGGCGATCGTGTCTCCAGGTTCAAATTCGGGAATGTCGTCCTTTAGTTGACCCATTCCTACCGCATCTACCAGGTTCATCTGTTTCCTCCAATTGATCGACCTCGACTGGAGAGAATCTCCAGTGGGTTTTTGTCAAGAATCGTTTTCAGTTGTGGCTGGTGAACCGCCTAAAGTCTGTTTCTGCTGCCGCAACAAAAGGTCTGGACGACGCTGCTCAGTGCGGCTGCGGGCTGCTTCCTGTCGCCACTGTTCGATAGCTGCATGGTCTCCGCTCAAAAGCTCTGTGGGAACGTCGGTGCCCTCAAACTGTTGAGGCTTAGCGTACCACGGGCAGTCGAGCAAGTCGTTTTGAAATGAGTCATCCGATGCAGACTGAAAATCGCCGAGCACTCCTGGAATCAAACGTACTACCGAATCTATAAGAACCAGAGCTGGCAACTCTCCGCCTGTAACGACGTAATCTCCGATCGAGACCTCTTCGTCAACGTATTTTTCTCGAATCCGTTCATCTATCCCTCGGTAGTGACCGCACAGCAAAATCAGATGTGGCGCCAGCGACAATCGATTCGCTGTTGATTGGCTGAGCGGCGATCCGTCGGCACTGAGATAGATCACTCTTCCGCGCCCATGGCCGCTCTGAACGGATCTTATTCCATCTGCCAGCGGTTGTGCCATCAAAACCATTCCGCCGCCACCGCCATACGGGGTATGGTCAACCGTGCCGTGCTTGTCCACCGCCCACTGTCTAATATCGTGAACGCGGGTGGACAGATGCTCCATCGTCTGCGCTCGACCCATCATGCTCTCGGTCAATGGACCGTCGAACATTTTGGGGAACAGTGTCAGGACATCGATTTCCATCGCCTGCGCCGGTTTGCTCCAGAATCAGTAGTCGAGCAATCCCGGCAGAACATCTATGTGCACAACCCCTGCCTCTAAGTCCACCTGCCGGATCACATCGCCAACAAACGGTATCTCATGTTTTTTGCGCTGCTCGGTCACTACTATCAAAACGTCACTGGCGGGATAGCGGACGACCTCTTCGACCACTCCCAAAACAGAACCATCGGTCTCCACGCGTAGACCTATCAGGTCGGCGTGGTGGTAGGTGTCGTCGGGCAGTTCGGGGCCTTGGTTTCGATCGACCTCGACTGCCGCTCCGCTGTTCGCCTTCACCGCTTCAGGTGTATCAATACCCGTGACCTTAATACCAACGGCGTTTCCCAAAGCTCGCACACGTTCGGCAGTGAACTGCGTCGAAACACCTGCCTTCGTCGTCAGGACGATCGTATCAAGGTCAAAGAAACGCTCCGGGAAATCCGTCGTTGGGATTACCCGAATTTCGCCCTTGACGCCGTGTGGTCGCTGGACCCGACCAATGGTTACTCGGTCGGAGTTTTCAGTCACCAGCCCTACTCGGTGCTCTCGTCAGCGGTTTCGTCGCTGGCATCTGCAGAGGCTTCAGCCACAGCGTCATCAGCGGGCTCTTTGGCTTCAGGCTCTGCCGCTGCCTCCGCCACTTCCTCGACCGCCTCCTCAGCAACAGGCTCCTCAGCAACAGGCTCCTCAGCAACAGGCTCCTCAGCAACGGGTTCAACTACTGTCGGCACCGGCTCGCGATCGGCATGGCGCTTGAGAATCCCCTCGTTCTTGAGGAGTGTGCGGACGGTATCCGAAGGTGTCACACCTTTGTCGAGCCAGGCGCGGATCTTCTCCTCGTCCAGCTTAACGACCGCAGGGTCTTTGATCGGATTGAAATAGCCCATCTGCTCGATGAACCTTCCGTCACGTGGCGCGAGGGAGTCTGCTACGACCACCCTGTAGAACGGCTTCTTTTTGGCGCCCTGCCGTCTTAGGCGCATAACGGTTGCCACCGGTGATTATCCTCCGCGTATCAGCGTCAAAACTTGAGCCGGGCCACAGGTTTGGGACCTCGGCGTCCTTTTTTGCCCGGACCCTTATTCTGACCTTGGTCGGGCGCTTTCATCATTTTGCGCATCATATCGAACTGCTTCAAAAGCCTGTTGATCTCCTGGACCGACGTGCCGCTGCCTCTTGCTATCCGCTTTCTTCGGCTGCCGTCGATCACCCTCGGCGTATGTCGTTCTTGGGGGGTCATAGAGCAGATAATGGCTTCAACAGGCTTGAACGCGCCGTCGTCCAGATCCATGTCTTTTATCTGTTTCCCCATACCTGGAATCATTCCAAGCATCTGATCCGGCGGACCCATCTTCTTTACCTGATCCAGCTGCACCAGGAAATCATCGAGCGTAAACGTCTGAGTGCGTAGTTTGCGCTCAATTTGCGCAGCCTGGTCTTCGTCAAACACCTCTTGCGCACGTTCAACCAGAGTAACAACGTCACCCATGCCCAAAATTCGCGAAGCCATTCGCGATGGGTGGAACGGTTCTAAGTCGCCTAGCTTCTCGCCAACCGACAGAAACTTGATCGGCACCTGAGTCGATTGGCAGATCGACAGTGCCGCTCCACCGCGGGCGTCACCGTCCATTTTGGTCAGTAATACACCGCCCAATGTCAGGCGCTCTGAAAAATCTCTCGCAACGTCCACTGCGACCTGACCGGTCATCCCGTCGGCGACAAGCAGTATCTCGTGCGGCTTGGTGCTAGACTCGATATGGTCCAACTCAGCCATCATCTCGTCGTCTATGTTAAGCCGCCCGGCGGTATCCAAAATAACCAGGTCTCGTCCGGTGCGCCTTGCCTCAGCGACCCCGTCTCGGCATATCACCACAGGATCGTCTGTATCGCCCGAAAAGACAGGCACCTCAATCTGTTCGCCGACAATTTTGAGCTGTTCTATCGCCGCTGGTCGGTAGACATCCGCTGCCACCAGCATTGGAAAACGACCACGTCCACTAAAGTGCTGCGCGAGCTTGCCTGCTGCGGTAGTCTTTCCGGCCCCTTGGAGACCAACCAACATTAATACTACCGGTGGCTGGCCAGACAAATCAGTGTCCTCAGTCCTACCGCCTAACAGGCCCACCATCTCATCGTGAACAATTTTGACGACCATCTCGCCAGGCTGAATGCTCGACAACACCTCGCTGCCCAACGCTCGTTTTTCTATCGACTGGCAGAACGCTTTGGCGATTTTGAACCCGACATCGGCTTCTAGGAGCGCCTTGCGGACCTCCTTCATCGCCTGCTTTAGATGTCGCTCGCCGAGGGTGCCCTGCCCCCTCAAACGTCGAAATATGCCGTCAAACTTTAGACTCAGATCTTCGAACATGAACAGCCCTGGTGTGCCAAAAAAGAGACAGAAACATTAGAAAATAGCAAGAAATTCGGTGAGCTACAATGGATAAGCGATGTTTGGGGGATGTCATTCGGGAGTTTAGCAGGTTTTGCGAGGCATCCGATCATACCGGTTGACAAGCCTTCACAGCGAATAGTGACCTCTATTAGATCCGAAACAAATCAAAATGGTATTTGCAGTTTCTGTGTCAGGTAAACGTGCCCACTTTATCGAATCCCCACCGTATTACTTAAATAGCGTGACGTTAGCAGATGCCCAATAATCTCCCAGGGTTTCTCTGGCCGCCAGTTTCTGTAGCGTCGTGTTCCGATGTAGGTGCGGTCTATGATCGAGCCGCTCGCTCTGCGACAATCCCAACAGGTACGCTCATTGCCGGAATGGCCAGGTACCTCAAACCGATCTCTGCGACCCACACCCCCAGAGACATTCCAGACATCGGCAGCAACACCAGGATATCGAGGATGCAGTTGGCTAACAGCAGTACCAAACCGATGGCAATGGACTCTTTGAGGTAATCGATTTCAACCGATTTGAAATACCACACAAGGAGAGCCGCTGCGGTGAAGGTTCCAACCACAATCATGATGCTTTTGAATAGAATCTTGTCAATCGCGAGGCCCCCGTCCGGCGAAAAAAAGAACATTGCGGCTACAAACGGTACCGCCCACGAAAGCACGCCGAAACGGACCAACCGTAGTGTTGTCTTCATGTGGAGATCTCCGAGAACGAGTTATTGTCGGCTATGTTTTTGGGGTTCTTCAGCGACGAGATCGCGGCCTTGGGGTCTTTAGCACCGAAAACGGCTGTGCCAGCTACCATCACATTCACACCTGCATCCACCACCGCTCCCGCAATATCAGAGGAGATGCCGCCATCCACTTCAATGAAGGTGCTGTTCCCTGACTTGCTGATCGCCTTATTGAGCCCAGCGATTTTCGCTATCGATTCCGGCATAAAGCTCTGCCCTCCAAACCCGGGCTCCACTGACATTACGAGCGCCAAATCCAGTTGGGGCAGGTGAGGGTAGAGCGCGTCTGCTGGAGTAGCAGGTTTTACCGATGCGCCAGCTTTCATACCCAAGCGTTGCACTATGTCTATGGCCTCACCGGTGTCGTCCACAGCTTCGACATGGAAAGTAAACCAATCGGTGCCTGCGTCGGCGAATTGCGGTGCATATCCCACAGGATCGGCGATCATCAGATGAACGTCCAAAGACAATGATGTCACTTTGCGGATCGCTGCGACCACCGGGGCGCCAAACGTGATGTTGGGCACAAAATGCCCGTCCATTATGTCGAGATGAAGCCAGTCAGCACCAGCCTCTTCGATCATGGCGACCTGATCGGCGAGGTTGGCGAAATCGGCGGACAGGAGGGACGGCGATATCAGAATCGGAGATGGGTTGGCCATAGTCTATCTACTCAGTGGCGTGGGTTCTTGCGTAGGGGTGCAGACACAAATATACCGATTTTAGTTTACATCAGACTGCGGGTTGCTGTATTTATGCTGTGGCATCGAGCACAATGCTCATAGAATACTTCCGTTCTGCGACGATTCACGGATTGAGGTCACCTCGCAACACAGTTGCGGGTCGATCTCCAGCGAATCCAGCATAATCACCGATGCTGTCGATGTTACCAGACTTCCTCAGTCGATCAGTGAGACAAGAGTGAGAGTCAAAATATCTGTTTACCTGGATTATACATTGCTGCAACCAGGTTGAAATCTCATCCCGCTAAGTTTTCAATGTGCTCCGGTAGGTGCCGGAGCATGGCGGATGGGGAGTCTAACCACTTTGTCCGTGTGATAAGGAGCCACCAGATAAGGAGCGATGACCATGAGCCGGTCCCCGCAAGAAGTACTTAAGATGGCAAAAGAAAACGATATCCAGGTGTTGGATGTCAAATTCATCGACTTTCCAGGCATGTGGCAGCATTTTAGCCTGCCCATCGGCGAGCTTGACGAAGACGTCTTTGAGGACGGCTATGGGTTCGATGGCTCATCTATCAGAGGCTGGCAGGCGATTAACGAATCTGACATGTTGGTGGTGCCTGATCCTGATACCGCATTTATCGACCCGTTCTGTCAGCACCCGACGCTGTCAATGATCTGCGATATAGTGGATCCGATCACCCGCGAGAGATATACTCGCAGTCCGCGCAACGTGGCTAAGAAAGCTGAAGCCTATCTCAAATCGACTGGAATCGCTGATACGGCGCAAGTGGGTCCAGAGGCCGAGTTTTTCATCTTTGACGATGTTCGCTATGAGCAGACCGCCAACTCAGGCTTCTACTCGGTCGATTCGGTGGAAGGCGCCTGGAATACAGGGCGTGACGAAGGTCCGAACCTTGGCTACAAACCGAGGCACAAAGAGGGATATTTCCCGGTTGCACCAACGGACAAATTCCAGGACCTGCGCTCGGAAATGATGTTGACGCTCATTGATGTCGGTATCGACATAGAGGTGCAGCATCACGAAGTGGGTACCGCTGGGCAGGCGGAGATCGACATGCGATTCGGCCCTCTGGTCCAGACGTGCGACAACCTCCTTCTGTACAAATACGTGACAAAGAATGTCGCATTGCAGCATGGTCGGACGGTGACGTTCATGCCCAAACCTGTGTTTGGTGACAACGGCTCCGGGATGCATACGCATATCTCGCTCTGGAATGGCGACGAGCCGCTGTTCGCTGGCTCTGGGTATGCTGGCCTTAGTGAGATGGCGCTTCATTTCATGGGCGGCATATTGGCGCACGCTCCGGCTCTAATCGCGCTTACCAACCCGACTACCAACTCCTACAAGAGGCTGGTGCCTGGCTATGAAGCCCCGGTGAACCTAGCGTATTCGCAGCGCAACAGGAGCGCGGCTCTTCGGATTCCGATGTACTCCACGTCGCCGAAGTCCAAACGGATTGAGTTCAGGTGCCCGGACCCGTCGTGCAACCCATATCTGGCGTTTCCGGCCCTTCTGATGGCTGGGCTCGATGGCATTCAGAACCGCCTCGATCCAGGCGAGCCATTGGACAAAGACCTCTACGATCTGGCACCAGAGGAGTTGGCATTGGTCCCCACAACACCTGGGTCGCTTGATGAAGCTCTGACCGCTCTGGAGGACGATCACGAGTTTCTCCTAAAGGGCGATGTATTCACCGAAGACGTTATCTCGGTTTGGATTCAGTACAAGCGGGAAAACGAGGTGGATGCATTGAGACAGAGGCCGCATCCTTACGAGTTCGAGATGTACTACGACATTTAGGCTCGAAAATGGCATTGTTACGATGTGGGGCGCCGGGCCAAAAACGGCCAGGCGCCCTATTTTTTCGCAGGTCGGCTTGGCGAAGCGACCAGGTTGGCCCACGAAGCGTCAATTGGGCGGGAGAACGCAATGAAGAAGATAGAGGCGGTGGTCAAACCTTACGTAGTTGAAGATGTGAAGAAGGCTCTGACCGAGGTGGGGGTGACGGGGATGTCGGTTGTTGAAGTGAAGGGCTTTGGGCGGCAGAAGGATCACGCCGAGCTGTATCGGGGTAGTGAATATCAGGTCGATTTTCTTCCAAAAGTTAAACTCGAAATTGTGATACCCGATCGGATGCTCGATGAGGTGATTCGCGCAGTCGGCAGGTCGGCCAAGACCGGGAAAATAGGTGATGGTAAAGTGTTTGTGCTTCCAGTCGAGGAGGCGATGCGGATCCGCACCGGTGAGACAGGCGAAGACAGTCTCTGATATTTTGGAATGCGCAGCTTCACCCATTGACTGATCGTTTTTGTGAATGGCTTAGAGTTTCTCACGAGATGGAATGGGATTTGGTAGGTAGCGCATATCGATTGGTGACATAAACACGCAACTCAGAAGCGTGTTTCATCGATGAGCCGGTGGGCGCGGTTATTGCCGAATGAGCGGTCCACGCATACATTTTGATAGTTGGAGCGCTTTTGGCCCCATAGCTCAGTTGGTCAGAGCCACCGGCTCATAACCGGTCTGTCCCAGGTTCGAGTCCTGGTGGGGCTACTCGGTTGCAGATCGTGGGCGGTTAGCTCAGTTGGTTAGAGCGCTGGTCTCACATACCAGAGGTCACTGGTTCGAAT
>CAZVGZ010000018.1:0-67343 GCA_964627605.1 uncultured bacterium
AGTTCTCTCCTGTGATCGCCTTCATTAACGGGTCGTGCGACTACGTCCGAAGCGGATATGGAGAGGGGTCCCTGTTTGATCGGCACTATTTGAATGGTATGAAGAACGTCAACCGCATTCTCCTCAACACCCAGCAGATAGTGCGATCGTACAATCAACAGGAGGACCGCTATTTCGTCGGTGACCAGATCGTGCCTACGCATCTTAGCAATGACCACAGCCCATGGGTGCCAAACTATCAGTCATATCTGATCGGCGAAGGTCTCATATGCCGAGAACTTGCTGAGTGGTATGACTATCGTGAATACAGTTACCCGTACCTAATGGCCGTATTGACGATAGCAACATTCCAGTACGTGCATGAGGCCACAGAGAACGGTTCCTACCAGGGAGACAGCGTTGATCCCATAGCCAATATGTTGATCTTCAACCCCATCGGATATCAGCTTTTCTACAATGATCGGGTATCAAGGTTTCTTGGTGAGACGCTCGGTTACTCATACTGGCAAGGCCAACCAGTGTTTAACCCCCAGAATAACGCGCTCGCCAACGCAGGCCGAAGGTTCATAATCAACATCGGCGTTCCAACCTCAAAACATTGGAGCGTCTGGTATTCTTGGGGCCAAGACGGCACCCTTGGCATGGCATACAAAGGCAAGCTCAACAATAGGTTATACCTGGGGGCTGGCATCAAAGCGAATGCTATCAGATGGAATACGTCAGTCACATCTGACTACCAACGGCGGGCGATTCGCGCGGCCGAGGCGGTCACCGGCCCCCACTTCGAGATTTTCTACGATCGAAAAAAGGGCGCTTCTTTTCAGTCTGTCACAGACCAGTGCCAACAGTGTAGATGTGGCTGTAAAACTATATCCCGGAGCACTTCCTTACGAACGCTTCGGTTGTTACATGGCGTATAACAGACGCATCGGACTAAATATAGGAATCACCTACACCGGTTCGCCGGTCGGCTTGTTTGTTGGAAATGTCCCGGGGTAGCGTTCAGGGTCACATCGCTCGATGCACGCAGGGCTGTTTGCGCGGCCGATAGACCGTTGGGAGCAGCAGAATGAGCTACCGACCTCTGAAACGCATACCCGACCTCAGCCATCAGATTCGATTTGGGCGATCAAACAGATTGACCAGAAATGAGGCGGCCACATAAGCTTGGGGCCGCCAACAATTCTCTATAATCCTGTCTGGCTATTCGTCGAACGCTGCGTCAAAAGCGACATCCGATGACGAGAAATCGACCGCTCTTACGAATGCGCACGCCTCTTCGGCACCAGCTTCGCGGTCCATTCCTGAGTCTTCCCACTCGACTGATAGCGGGCCGTTGTAGCCTGCGCGGTTAAGAGCGCGGATGATCGACTCAAAGTCGACACCACCACGCCCCAAGCTGCGGAAATCCCAACCACGGCGGCTGTCGCCAAAGTTGATGTGTGATGCTAAGATGCCAGCTTTGGGATCGGGATGCATTTTGGCGTCGCCCATCCTGATCGCATCCTTCATGTGGACGTGATAGATGCGGTCGGCGAACAAGTCGATAAACGCCGTGGAGTCGACGCCCTGCCAGTGGAGATGCGATGGGTCGAAATTGAAACCGAATGCCGTTCGGCCTCCTATCGCTTCGATTGCCATTTCAGTAGTGTAGATGTCGTAGGCGATCTCTGTTGGATGGACTTCTAATCCGAACTTGACGCCGCAGTCGTCAAAGACATCCAAAATCGGATTCCACTTGTCTGCAAAATCTTTGAAACCGGCGGCGATGGTCTCCTCGTCTACTGGCGGGAAGCCGTAGAGGTAGTGCCAGATTGATGAACCGGTAAAGCCGTTGACTATTCCCACGCCAAGATTGGCAGCAGCTTTGGCTGTGAGCTTCATCTCATCAATCGCCCACTGTCGCATCGTGTCGAAACTGCCGTGGGTGTTTTCAGGGGCGAATGCTTTATGGCGGTCGTCGAGAATGTCGCAAACGAGCTGTCCGGCGAGATGGTTGGAGACCGACCAGACGTTAAGGCCGTGTTTGTCGAGCAGAGCGCGTTTGTCGTCGCAGTAGGATTTGCTTTCTGCTGCTTGAGCAACTTCAAAATGATCGCCCCAACAGGCCAGCTCGATCCCGTCGTAGCCAAACGACGCTACTTTCGGGGCCAACTCTGCCAGCGGCAGGTCCGCCCACTGGCCGGATACTAACGTTACTGGTCGTCCCATGATTTTACTCCTCCGTTGATTGCAGTCCTGGGCTAGCGTTAGCCGATCCAACTTCGATGAATTTGCCACTATTGGTCGTCTTGACAAAACATCGCGGCGTTTGCTCAGTGAATCAACCCGCGTAACGGCGGGCACCGTCATCGGAATCAGACAACGTCACAATTGGAGAGCAGTGAGCGGTTTTTTTTTGATGAGATCGGGCGCGAGCCGCCGGGGAAGGGTCTGCTCCCGCTTGGCGTTGATCTTCGCCTGCTTTTCGGTCCCCGTGGCCTGATTGGGGAGTAACGTATACACAGAGAAGAACCCAGGAGAGTGCCCTGTTAGGCGGTTGATCGTTCAACCTGCCCTGCTTATACCGCTTCTGCCAGGCCTGTATCTGACCAAGGGCAACGTCATACTGGCGCGCCAGCGCTGCGCGGCTCACGCCCCCTGCCAAATATTCCCTGACAACCGCCAGCTTGAATTCCTGTGTGAATCTCCGTCTGACCGCCATAAGGGCGTCTCCTTCCGTCCCTCAGGCAAACTATAACTTTCATACCCTTTCTGTCCAGACCAGGGGGTGCACTCCATGATCCACCAGTATCTCAGTATCCCAACTCTCAGGCGCAGCGGTGCGACCATACCCAGGTAGGTCAGGCGCATAGTGGCGTCGTCAGGCATGTAGGGGATGATGGGGCTGTATGTCTTGTGACTACCGCTCCATCCGTGTAGCCCAAAATATGTTTTTGGGCCGGTTCCTCATCTTTTTATAAACATCGGTCCAACTACCTTGGCGTATTTGGGATCAAGCGCATCGGGTTGTCGCCACTGAATGCAGCGGGCTGCAAACCGCTGTTTGGAAGCCAGGAGACGTAGGGGTCGCCTTCTGCACCTGCGGTGGCGAAATCGCAAAGGTCTATCGCGTCGCCGCTTTCGGTGGCGAAACATTTGAGAAGCCACGGCTGCGGTCCGCTATCAGGTGCGTCTGCGTCAGTCGGCATCTGGCGAATGTCGATGGTCGGGAGGTTGTGTGGTTCGTATCTATCAAACCTCATGTCGTAGGCGAGTAGAATGGGCCCATGGTAGATCGACATTTTCCCTTCCGACTCCTGTTCGCCGACCCAGACTCTTGGCGAGAGATCAAACTCAATCTCTATTACGTCGCCGCTGTGCCAGAGTCGCTCAATTTCAAGGTATGTTCCGGGTTTGACATCGCTGACCGGCTCTGAGTTCACCGCCACGTTCGTGGAGATCGACCATCCTGGTATCCTTACCAACAGCCTGAACGAGTGATCTTGTTCCAGGTCCACGACGGTCCTCACCCCTCCCTCGACCGGATAAGTTGTCTCTTGCGCGAACGTCGCTGTGATGCCTGACGACGACTGGACGGTTGTAATCGACGGGCCGTAGAAGTTGATGGCGAAACCGTCCTGGAGGGTCATCACTGCCCACTCCGAGAGAATTCCAAACCCACGGGGACCGTTGACCGAACAGCAGTTAAGCTCCGGCGATCCGGCGCGGGCTTGAAATACTATGTCGTGCGCTGACGCTCGACGCTCACCGTCCATCGGCGTGTTGTAGGTGCACCAGTGTCCACCAGGGCTCTGCGCACCCATTACAGCGTTGAACATCGACAACTCCAATTCGTCAGCCGCCCGGCTGTCTCCGGTCATACGGAGGTAGTCCAGCGTCAGCGCCATCCACGCTATCGTGCAGCAGGTCTCGATGGGTTCTGGGTTGTAGGGGTTGCCCGTAGCCTTCTCGCCAGCGGAAAACCCTCCAGTGTTGTGCCTGTCGCCCTCCAGGATGCTCCACCATATCTGCTTATAAGCTTTGGAATAGGAGGCGTCACCGCTGATGAAAAAAAGTTCGGCGATGGCCTGAAGGTCGTGGAGGCTTTCCCACCTGGGTTTGGACCCTTCGTGAAACGGACGATCCTTTAGGGCGTGCCTTAAGTAGTCGCCTGACGGAGGAGTCTGCCAATCCTGTTCGATCTGCCGCGCCATGTCGAGGTAAGGCTTGTGTCCTGTCTGCTTAAAGAGCAGGCAGAAGATGTGAATCACAGCCTGATTCATCTCTTCTGCACCAGCATCCAAAACGCTCTGATTTCCAGACAGGAAACGGTCCACCATCATGTCGGCGGCTTTTCGGCAAGCCGCAAGCGCTTGGGCGTCGTCGGTGTGCAGATGCCACCGGAACAGCCCCAACATGCAGTGATAGTGGCCCCAAAGGTCCCAGAGTTTGCCGTCTTGAGCCTGGTTGGAGCCGGAGAGCCTGCGAGACTCGGACCATGGCCCCAGGTAGCCATCTTCGCCCTGGCAAGCGATCAGTTCGGCGACGAATCGCGTCAAATACTTAAGGAGCACTTCGTCCCCGGAAATCCGCAGGCCGCCCACGGCTGATGTGAGATATTTTCCAGCAAACTCCCCTGCCCAAGGAACCATGTCGCGCTCAGGGGTTTGGTCACGGGCGCGAAACATGCCCAACATCGCCGGGTTTGACGACGGCGTAGTCAGGATCCAGTTGCGGTGGTTAGCCTCAATTCTACCGCCGACAAACCCTCCGAAAGACATTCTGGGATCATCTGGCGGTTCAAGTTTGGGTGCTGTTTCTCCACTTGTGTTCATAGATAGAAATCTCGGATGTGGTGGATCGAATAAGTGACGCAAGTATAGACATCGCGCCACCGCCAACCAATCTTTGGCCGCCTGCACCTTGTCGCCACCTCGTTCCACTTGCACCGTTAAAAGAGGTCGATGGGTTGCGTGGTTAAGTCTTATTTGGGGTGAGAGATATGCTGGACCCGCGTCTTATTCATGACATGACCGTAAGCCGGATTCGACAGGCTCTAGCTGACACGCAGAGGCCGTCACAGGGCGTTATAGATGCGCTTAAAAAGGACCGGCGGACCAGCGTCAAGGCGATGGGTGAGCGGATCGTGGAGCAGCTGAAACAGCGGCGGCAGAGGCTTGAGACGTTGTGGAGATACGAAACTGAAGTTGGCGGCGGAGTTATAGCCGGTGTCGATGAGGCCGGGCGGGGTCCGTTGGCTGGACCCGTCTGTGCTGCGGCGGTCATTCTGCCCCATGGATTGGATATACCAGGTTTGGCGAACTCCAAAGTCATGAAGCCTGAAAATCGCGAAACGGTGTTTGATGTGATATTCGAACAGTCGATCGCCGTTGGGTTGGCGTTCGTTGACGTAGAGACTATCGACAGGCTCAACATCCTACGGGCCAGTATGAAAGCCATGCGGTCTGCGATTGAGGACCTGGGAACAGATCCGGAGATGGTACTGATTGACGGCGATAAAACCCCTGGTTCGCAGTTTGCCGAGCGGGCGATCGTCAAGGGCGATTCCAAATCTATGTCCATCGCAGCAGCATCGGTGATAGCGAAAGTTAGCCGGGATCGACATATGGCTCTGTTGGACGAGAAGTACTCTGGGTACGGGTTCGTCAAACACAAAGGCTACGGCACGCCTGAACATCTTGAGGCTCTCAGGAAACTTGGGGCCTGTCCCGAACACAGGCGGTCGTTCGGATATGTCGCCGATGTCGAAGCAGGCAGGTCCGACGACTTTTTCGATTTCAACCGGGGTATCTCCGCAGCACAATCGCAAACCGATCTTGAGGTGGTTGGGGAGGCCGTCGCGCTGGTCTCAGCCAATCTCGGTGAGGACGAACTGGTCGAACTAAGACGCAGATACGCTCAGAAACAGGCCCGCCTCAAACAGTATAGAGACGATGCCAGGAAGTAGCGACAGGCGAGTTGTAACCGGTCGTCACGGCGAGGAGTTTTCGGTGGCCTTCCTGACCCAACTGGGCTACACTATTGTCGAAAGAAACTGGCGCGCAGGGGCAACAGGCGAGATTGATATAGTGGCGATGGACGGCTCGACTCAGGTTTTCGTTGAGGTCAAGACATCTACTTCGGGCAGATTTGGGCCTCCTGAGGGGTGGGTGACTCCAAACAAGTGTCGCCGACTCACTACACTAGCACAGAAGTTTATCGCTGGCTACGATGGGCAATATACCATGGTTCGGTTCGATGTGATGGCGGTGCAGTGGCAGCATGGCAGATGGCTAGCGACGCACCTCAAAGACGCATTTGACGCTATCTGAGATATCATGCGCGCTCGTCGACTGCGGGACGATTGTTGAGTATTCTCAAGGTTTGTGGAGGATCAACGAGGTTGCCATCGACTGCATCCCAGGCGGAAGGTGGTGAACATAAGGTGCGAGGAGACTTTAGTCGAGGTGAGGATCAGGGATACAGGGCATCGTTTGGCGCTGGTTCTGCTTGTTGTTGTAGCGACCTGGGGTTTGGGTAGCGCGGATGACGCGCTCACCCTGGAGGCAGCGATAGCCGAGGGGCTTGCCAACTCCCCAGACGCTGGACTGGCTTATGAGCAGATAGTTCAGGCGCAGGGCAGATACGAAGAGGTGCGCGCCAGGGTGCTGCCCCAGATAAAGCTCACCGGTATGGGTAGCAGAACAAAGATATCTCTAGGTCAGCTTGCGGCGTTTGGTCTACCGGACTCTATCGCCGCCCTCCCGCCACTCAACCAGTATCAACTACAGTTCGAAGCCACACAACTTTTGCTGGCGTGGGGGCGCATAGGAAACACTATAGGTGCGGTTAGGGAAGGGCTTGAAGATGCAGATATCGGGATCAAGCAGGCCGAACGTCAGGTCGCCTTCGGAGTGATATCCGCTTTCTATACCGTTTTGGCCGCCGATGCTGGCGTCGGGGTGTCTGAACGCGAAGAGCAGTACCTGGCTGCACGTCTCGAACAGGTCCGCGCACGGCAGAGTGCTGGTTCGGCCTCAAGGCTGGAGTTACTAACGACAACCGCTGAGCACGCCGGGGTCCGTCCAAGATCAGTCGAGGCGAAGGGTGCCCTTGAGGTCGCAGAGGCGGATTTCAACCGCGTGATAGGGCGACCGCTGGATGCCAATGTCACTCTAGAACAATCTCAAGACCACCAGGTGAGGCTACCATCGAATGAACGGGCGACAGCATCGGCGCGAAGGAGCAGGTTGGAGTTTAGGCGTCTGGACGTGCAGCGGGGCATCCAGAAAAGAATGATATCTATCGACCGCAACATGTTGCGACCTGATCTCTACGCGTTCGGTCAGTACGGCGCGCAGGCTGCGCCTACTCCTGCCGATATTTTCGACAGCAACTACTATGGCTGGACCGTCGGGGTGATGCTCGACTTTCCACTATTTGTCGGGCTGGAGAATAGGGGAAAAGCGCGCAGATCTCAATCGGTGCTGCGGGAACTGGAACTCCGCACGCAAAAACTTGAACAGTCCGTTGAGGTTGAAGTGACATCGGCACTAATCGCAGTGCGGCAGACCGGCGAGGCGAAGCGTGCGGCTGTCCATGCCCATGGTGCCGCTGAATTGGCATTTTCCGCCACTGTCGAGGCCAAAGATGTCGGTGCTGCGACAGCGTTGGATGTACTGGACGCCCGTCGTCGGTTGATGGACGCTGAGCGCATGGTGTCTCAGGCCCGCTACGCCCATCTTCAGGCGGTCGCCGCACTTAAATACGCAATTGGCGCGGACCTTTTGGCGCCGCTCGCCCCATAGTGAGGACGAAATCGTGAGTGGTATTACAAGACATAGAGTGTTGACCCTCGGTACCGGTCTGCTGATTGCTGTTGTGGGTTTGGAAGCGACGGGATGTGCAGAGAGTGGCGCCGTTCCAGAAATGCAGCCACCTGCCGGCTCTGTGGCGACCAACGTCGAGGTCATGGTAGTTAGGCCGAAGCCGTTCACCGAGCGGTCGATGTTGTCAGGAGTTATCGCCGCCGACCGTGATCTGACCCTCAGCAGTGAGGCAGGCGGGTTGGTCGAAAAATCGAGAGTGGAGGTGGGTGATTGGGTCGCCAAAGGAAGCATACTCGCGAACATAAATTCCGAAGTAATAGAAAATCAGCTCCGTCAAGCGATTGCAGATAGTGGCTTCAAATCGAGGGAGGCGTTGAGGACCGACAGGATGTTCGGTTCTGGCTCGGTCACGGAGCGCGAAAAAGACGCCGTCCGCCTAGCAGAAGTGGTGGCCACTGTCGCCGCCAAGCAGGCTCGGATTCGCTTCAGGAGGTCGATCATAAGAGCACCGTTCAAGGCGGTGATCGCAAAACGTTTTGTCGAAGAAGGCCAGATAGCCGCCCCTGGGCAGCCGCTGTTTCGGATCATTTCAGGAGGGGGTAAAGTTCGCACCCAGATATACATTCCAGAACGCGATGTCTTCTACTTCCAAGTTGGCAAGCCGGTGGCTCTTACATTCGGTGCGATACCAGGTAGGACTTTTGATGGTCGCGTGCTGTTCGTGTCACCAGCGGCTGGCGGGAGTCGATCCTTCGAAGGCCAGATTGTCGTCAAGAACCCCGACGGCATCCTGCGGCCGGGCTTCATCGGCAACGTAGAGGTAGTTAGGCGGGAGCTGACAGCCGCCCTTGTGGTACCTGCGGGATCAATTCTTGACACCGCCCACGGCAAAGCCGTTTTTGTTGCTGAAGACTCTGTTGCGCAGATGCGTCCGGTAAGTATCAGCATGTCCAGCGGCGATCTCGCCGTCATAGATGGGGGTATTAACGAAGGTGAGAGCCTGGTGACCGTGGGGCATCGAAAACTGGTTGACGGCTCCCCCATTCGCATCCTGGCCACCCACGACGAATCTGCCACCGCCGATGAGCTGGAGCCCGCGTCTGTGACCACCGCTGTTGACACCACGTCTACCTGATGGCGCTCACTGTCCAGTCGTAGGCCAAGTACGATGCGCCGGTGGGCGGTGACATTCGAGCAAAACTCTCAATCGGAACATGATTTCTCACGAAGTTGAACACCGAACTGTAAGCTCTGGCGAAATCGGCTTCGAACCACTGAAAAAGATCGGAATATTCTGTTGGAGCGTCGGTATGCGGAACGAGACCCTTTGGCGACGCAAGGTAGGCTCTGGTGTTGGCATCGAGAGCCGAGTCCAACGTTGCTTCCTGATAGGGGATGCTGAGGAGCTTTGGGCAGCTCATCGCAGCGCAGGTTATGGCAAAATGAACCCTGGGGTCCACCGTCCTGTCGTTGAAAAGTTGGGGGTGCAGCAGCATTAGCCGGTCTTCAAGCTGTTGTGGAAGTATAGAGACCGATGGGTGGGACTCATCGTCGCGAACGATGCCGTTCTCAAGCGCGTCCAACGAGATTGTTAGGCCCGCCACCTCATATTCGATGCTGCTGACGAACAGGCCCAACCCGACGGCCTCCAGGTTTTCTGGGACATCGAAATCGATGACACCCCTCATCACAAGTGCGTTGTAGGCGTTGATCCAGAAAGCCAGGGCATCAGCGGAATCTGCAAGTACCTGGGGGTCAGTCTGTTTTAGCACCTCGATGAATGTCGCAAAGTGTCGGTCTCCCGCTATACCGTCATAGTGAACGCGCCCGTTGCCAACGTGGGAGGCCAGGGAGTGGGGATACGAGCGGTCATACGCCGCATCAGGATACGGCTCCGGCCCTTGGTCGCCATCCAATCCCGAACCGTTCGAGTATGCGGTCACGGTCATCGCCAGCAGGGAGATATACAATATTGTTATTCTCGGAAATCCTTTTTTTGGCAGTCGTCGGTCCTAACATCTGCCGACCGGCCACAGGTTCCTGATCTTCTGGTTGATTAATGCATGACAGACCATCACATCCCACATAGAGCACGTCTGAGCTTTGTCGTCGTCTCAGCACTGTTAGCTGTCAGCGGGTGCGCAGCCTTGTTAGGCAAGATGGTCCGGCCACCTGAAGTGAGATTTGAACGGCTCCAGGTGCGCCAATTCACATTGAGAGCGCTCAAAGCTAACGTCATACTCGAGATCACGAACCCAAATATGTTTAAGTTACGGCTCTCAGGATACTCTTACGCTCTTGAGATCGCCGGTCGAAAGGTTGCCGAAGACAGTCGGGAGTTAGAAGTCGATGTGCCAGCGAAGAGCAGCTATAGCTTACCCATCTCCATCCGATTGTCTTATAATGATCTACTATCGGTCGCTGGCAGAGCGGCGATAGGTCGCCGTCTGTCGTACCGATGCGTCGGTGATGTCAATGGCACGGCGTTGGGCTTGAGCCACATTCGGTTGCCCTATGTGGTGGAGGGCCGTCTGCCCAAGATACGCAGGTCGCTGCTTGGACTCGAATCATATGAACCACCAGAAAACAGCCCGCCGCTCGCATCCACCCGGAGTCGTTCGTAGATTGAAGATAGTGAGCGCGTTGAGTATCTAGGTTTTTTTATAGGATTGCGTAGCCATGGAGCGTCACAAAAAGAAGGTTTGGATTTGGGCGGTTGGCGTGATTGTGATACCTATTGTGTTGGTTGTCGGGGCGGTAGAGTCGTCTATATCTATATCTGGCGAGATGCGCTGGAAAAGGGTGGCGCTTCTGGTAGCGG
Source organism: uncultured bacterium (assembly GCA_964627605.1). Lineage (GTDB taxonomy): Bacteria > Latescibacterota > MWCZ01 > MWCZ01 > CAZVGZ01 > CAZVGZ01. Next base: position 10,633 of record CAZVGZ010000018.1, read on the forward strand.
AGGGTGTAAACGATTTTGAGGTTGTATATCCCAAAATGAGGTTCGAGGCGGTAGGGGCTGTTGTCGATTTAGTCGCAATTACGCCAGGAGCAAAAACCAGCAGCCACGGCCTGATCTCGCTCGATTTCTCGTCTCCGCCTGACAGCGCTTCGATGTTAGCCTACGACGCTCTGATCTTGCCTGATGGCACCGGGCGTCTTGCGTCTGACACGACGCTACGGTGGTGGGTCAAAAAGCTGCTGTCTAAACAACGCGTGGTCGCAGCCATGGGCGATGGTGTTTCCATCATGGCTCACGCTGGCGTCCTACAGGGCGTGCATGCCACAGGGCCGCGAAGGGTCCACGATGATCTGGAGATCGGTGGTGCGTCCATTCAGGAAGCGCCGGTGGTCGTTAGCGCCAACCGCATCACATCTACTGCGGTGGCCGATCTGGTCTGGCTGGTACCCGCGGTGATTGATCGTTTGAAGCAGGTCTCCGGCGGCTGACGATCGCCCAGAACGAGTAGGTTGCCGGTCCGACTATCAGTATCGATTCCCAACTTCCGCCTCGCACCTCCAATGCCGCACCCATCAACGCCACGGCTGTCAGCAGCAGCAGTGGAGTGGCGGGGGTTGTCGGTCTGGATGCTGCCAAAATCGCCATCCAAAAGATCGCTGTGGGAACCAGGTGTACACCGAATAGCATTGAGCCCACAATATCCAGCCCCAGCGCCTGCTGGACAACAGGGTACACCAGAGCGAGCCCCACGAATCCCACCGCCCATCCACCTTCAGTATGGCCTATGGGCGGATGGTAGTGATGGCCTCCTAAGCGACGTCCGTCCCAAACCATCAATCCTGACGCGGCAAGGAGCACAAAAGCTGCCAAGGCGTCTATGATCTCCCATCTCGACGTCAGGTTGGCGGTCGCCCAGGCGATCCATGTCGCCGCCAAATAGACGTCAAACCGCCGATTCGTTGCCCGGTCGAGGGATGTCATCACAATCGGGGGCTGTCCGATGAACCTGAACGCCACAACCACCCCGGCTATTAGCTGCACTATCGCCAGCGGCCACCATGAGACTAGCAGTACCGTTGAGTCGCCGCTCACCATGCTCTACAGACCTCCGGTTTTGGATCGCTGCCTGGTGCTTCCGGACAGGTAATTCATCGTACGAGTGAACCCAGCAACGAAGTATCATCGACGCATTTGATGTCTCTAGCACAGCTGATCAAAGCTTACCACCGCTGGAATCTGGTCCGATAGGTTGCTGTCGTCTGGATCGAACAGAATACCGTGTATCCCAGTCTCCATCGCAGCTACGACGTTGGCAGGCGAGTCATCGACGAATATCACGTCTTCCGGCGATGCACCGATCTGTCTGAGGAGCAGTTCGTATATCTCCTTGTTGGGTTTTCGCAAACCAACATCCCCGCTGATCAAGAACCCGTCAAAATAACTCGGCAGACCTAACTTCTCTCTTAGCCATCGCGACCACTCGGAGACGTCGTTTGAGAGGCACCAAACAGCCTGGTACCGATCTCATGCAGTGTAAATATACCGCTTGAACCCATCCCTTAAGCGGTGGCGCTGCAAGTAATCGGTTTCCACATCAGTGCTAAGTCCCGAAGCAGTCCAAAAATCTGCGGCGGTCTTCTGCCCCAGGCTGGCATCGACGTAGTGTTCTCGAACCCGTCCAAAATCCTCGCTGCCGCCTTTTCCCGCACGAATGGCACCAGCAGTTCCGCGACATCGTCCGTCGCCTGGTAGATCATTCCCATCGCGTCGAGCACAAGGATGGAACAGTGGGATCGGTCATGCATGTTGTCTCTATCAATCACCATTTGGAGTGCCAGACCACCATCGCGATTAATATGTGCCAGCCAATCGCCCCCGGGCAATCGGTCGGCTAGCGGTGTGATCACCCATTGACCTTTTTGAACAGTGACATGTCGCTCCAAAAACTCTATATTCAACTGGTCGGAGCGCCGGAAAAACAAGCGCAACAAGGAGGGGTTGATGGTAATTCCATTACCAGATGTGGTAGATGATCTTCGTCAGATTGTTGGGCCTCGGCACGTCCTGTACGAACCCGCCGATCTGGTTGCGTACGAATGCGACGCTCTGACACACCACAGATACCAGCCTCAAGCGGTCGTTTTTCCTGGAACGACGCAAGAGGTCTCGTCTGTTTTGGCATTGCTTGAGAGTCTCGACCTACCGTTCATCGCTCGCGGTGCAGGCACTGGGCTCAGCGGCGGTGCGGTTCCGGTGCAAGGCGGAGTTGTAGTAGGTCTGACGCGGCTAAATCGCATCCTGTCTATCGACGCCGAAAACAGACGAGCGGTCGTGCAGCCTGGAGTCACCAACGCAGGTCTGTCCGAAGCCACAGCATCCTACTGGCTTCACTACGCCCCCGATCCTTCAAGCCAAAAAGCTTGTACGCTAGGCGGCAACGTCGCTGAGAACGCAGGTGGGCCGCACTGCCTTAAGTACGGCGTTACCACCAACCACGTTCTGGCGCTAGAGGTTGTGCTGCCCGACGGACAGGTGGTCGAGCTTGGCGGCGGTGCCGCCGATCCGGTTGGCTACGACCTTGTGGGCCTCTTCACCGGCTCAGAGGGCACCTTCGGCATAGTGACGGCGATTACGGTTCGCTTGACCCCAAATCCCCAGGGAGTGAGAACGCTACTGGCTGATTTTACATCGGTCGATGATGCTTCTCACACTATCACCGCCATAATCGCTGCGGGGATTATCCCTTCGGCGTTGGAGATGATGGACGCGCTCACTGTGCAGACAGTCGAGGACTCGGTTTTGGCTGCGGGATACCCAAGGGATGCAGCGGCTGTGATCGTGATTGAGCTAGACGGCCTTGAGGTGGGGCTGGATGCACAAGCGGCCCTCGTAAGCGAACTGTGCAGTGAGAAAGGTGCTAGAAGTGTGGAGCTGGCGCTTGACGACGCCCATCGCCTGAAACTTTGGGCCGGGAGAAAGGGTGCCTTCGGGGCTGTGGGGAGGCTAAACCCAGACCTGCTCGTTCAGGATGCCGTCGTCCCTCGCACAAAGCTGCCTGAACTGGTACGAAACATTTACAAAGTTTGTGATGAACTTGATGTCCGGGTAAGCTGCCTGTTCCACGCTGGGGACGGTAACCTGCACCCCAATATCAGCTACGACGGCCGTGACCCTGACGTTTTGGTCCGCGTTTTAGAAGCCAACCGCAGGATAATGATGATGAGTGTGGAGGCTGGTGGCACGATCACTGGGGAACATGGCGTAGGGCTGGACAAGAAGGATTATATGGGATTGATTTTCAGCGAAGATGCCCTGGATGCTATGCGTGACGCCAAACAGGTGTTCGATCCGAAGGGTCGGTGTAACCCCGGCAAACTGATCCCAGACAGGGCATCAGAGCCACTCGAATCGGCCACCTCGCTTTCGGTTGAAGAAGTCGTTGCTGCCTAGATGACAACATCGTCGTAGGGTTGGCGTTCTCCGAGCGTTGCCAAACTCATCGGTGTTGATTTTCCAGGGGGTGTGCTCACCAGATGCAGAGATCTGGGCTGGCAAGTTTGGCGATCTGTTAAAATAGTGTTGCAGCCAGCTGCAATTCGCTCACAATGATTCCCGACACCGATGTGGACCGCCACAAGATGATCTGCGAATATGTTTGATCCACCCGCTTCCCACCAGTTAGACCATCGCAATGCGTGAACTTTTTTCTGAAATTGTCGGCGTGCCCTACGTACTGGACGGCGACGGCCTGTCCGTTGACGGGATGCACCCAACCGTGGTATTGGAACCGGGATCGGTGGAGGAGGTCGCCAAGATCATGCAGGTGGCGACTGCGAACCAGTGGGCGATAACCCCTGTGGGGGCAGGAGGATCGTTGGGTGTAGGTAATCCGCCTTCTAGGGTGGACGTGATCTTGAGTCTAAAGCGACTTTCGAAAATAATGTCCCACGAACCTGGTGACCTTACCACCGTCGTTGAAGCTGGCTGCACGTTGGGCGACCTGAACAAACATCTTAACGACAGTCGGCAATGTCTTCCACTCGATCCTCCAGGGGGCGGTGCTGCAACGATCGGTGGCATTGCGGCGCTAGGTGTGGCGGGCGCTATGCGTCAAGGCTACGGTGCGCCGAGGGATTGGGTTCTCGGTCTAAAAATAGTTTCAGCAGATGGTCGCATACTCGAAATTGGTGGCCGTGTCGTCAAGAACGTGGCAGGCTATGATCTTTCCAAGCTGCACGTAGGCGGCCTGGGTACTTTGGGGGTCATTGTCAGTGTCAACCTAAAAGTGTTTCCGAGGCCTGAAACCGAGCTCACGGTGGCCATCAACGGGCCGGAGCGCGGTGCCCTGTTGGGTTGCGCCGGCGAGTTGGTGAAAAAAGCGCTCAACCCGACATCATTGGAACTCATGTCGATTACGGCGCTCAATCGATGTGGCCTGGAGCTGCATGGACGGCAGAGCTACCTGTTGGCCAGGTACGCTGGGACAGAGACCGATGTAAGAAGCCAGGCGATTGAGACTGAAAAAATCGCGCTCGCCGCAGATCTGGACGTTGATACCCAAGTCGGACGGGAGTTTGTTGTTAAGTTTTGGCACGCCCGGGCGAAACTGATGACATCTCCGGACTTTCCGCTCATACTTCATGCGCGGGTCAAGCCAACCGATCTTGAGAGTGTCATCTCCTGCTTTGTAAACTCTTTGGGGCAGTTCTGCGATGAGGCCGTTATCGCTGCCTCCGCCGGGATCGGCACAGCGATCTTGACCGCCGAAGGTTGGCGAGTTTCCGCTAACATCGACGCAGTGGTGAAAGGGATAGAGTCTGTCAGGCAGGAGTGCGCGAGTTGTGGCGGGTCGCTGGTGGTATGGAGCGCACCGTTTGAGATCAAAGGTCTCATGGATGTCTGGGGAGATATAGGCGCAGCGGCGGGCTTGATGAAGCAGCTAAAAAGTAGTTATGATTCTCAAAATCTGCTCAATCCAGGCCGATTTGCTGGGGGGATATAAGGTGGCGACAGCGCTGATTGAAGCACTTCTGGCTGAAGAGGAAAAGCTGCTTGCCTGCGTCCATTGCGGTCTGTGTCTGCCGACCTGCCCCACCTACTCGGTTTTGGGCGACGAAAATGACTCCCCAAGAGGGCGCATCTACCTGATGCGCGCTGTCGCTGAAGAGCGGCTAGAGCCCAAGGGTGCCTATGTCACATATATTGACCGGTGCGTGATCTGTCGCGCCTGCGAAACCGCCTGTCCGTCCGGTGTCCCCTTCGGTAGCCTTATAGAAGCGGCGCGCTCAGACTTAGCACTTCAGCCGCCTCGTGTGGGCAGACTCCAGCATCTGTTCCACACGGTGGCGCTAAAATACTTACTTCCATCGCGGTTTCTGATGAAACTTGCACTCCTTCCAGCTAGAATACTGCGTAGGATGACAGAGGGCGACCTCAGCAGAGATGGCGACGGAAGTTTCCTTGACCGTTATCCTCGGCTGAAGTTCATCGCCGCGATGATCCCTGCGCCCAACATTGAGACCGGATCGCGGCCCTCGCCTGAAGACGTACCGAGCTCCCCGGAAATGGTCGTTGCCCAGTTTGTCGGTTGTGTCATGCCAGAGGCGTTCTCAGAGATCAACGATGCCACAATTCGCGTATTGAAAGTGAATGGGTGCGCCGTGGATAGACCATCGTCCCAGGGATGCTGCGGCGCTCTCCACGCACATACCGGTGACGTTGAGGGCGCAAAGGAGCTTGCGCGCAACAACATTGACGGGTTTGACGACGGCACTGCCGCTCCGATTATAGTCAACGCTGCTGGATGCGGTGCCACCCTCAAGGAATACGGCGATCTTCTCGCTGACGATCCTGATTACGCGGATCGGGCTGTGGATTTCAGCAAGAGGGTAAAGGACGTTACCGAGTTCCTGGTCGATCTGGGCCCCGTGATTGGCGGGCCGGTTGATGCCACAGCGACGTACGACGCGCCCTGCCATCTGCACCATGCCCAGCGAGTACAAGACGCACCACTCTCCCTTCTGGGCTCCATCCCTGAACTTGATCTACGTCCGCTTAGGCGGTCGGAGGTGTGCTGCGGTGCAGGAGGTACATACAACCTCACGCAGCCCGAACTTGCGTCTGATATTTTGGGCGAAAAGCTCGAAAATATCCGTGATACAGGTGCTGACGTGGTGGTCACTGGCAACCCGGGCTGCCATATGCAGATATTGGCTGGCGTGCGACTTGAGGGGCTTGAGCTGGAAGTCAGACATCCTGTCGAACTCCTTGACGCCTCCTACGAAGCCGCTGGGATGTACGGCAGCGAAACTAGCTGACCCTATCAAACTCACCGACTCGATATATCAAAACCACAACAGAGGGCGATAAATGCGCAACGAAAGCCTGTCTTTTCTGAAATCCATCCTGACAGCCCCTAGCCCGTCTGGCTACGAGCAGCCCGTGCAGCGGCTGTGGCGTGACTACACACGCCCGTTCGCAGATGAGGTATCAACAGACCGGCACGGCAACACCATCGGCTCCCTAAACCCAGACGGTGCACCTCGCGTCATGCTCGCAGGCCACTCTGATGAACTGGGCTTTCTTGTCAACTACATCAATGACGACGGCTATATCTATTTTGTGCCTGCCGGCGGGTTCGACGTGGCTATCATACCAGGGCGCCGAGTGCTGATCCACTCAGCCGATGGGCCGATCAAAGGGGTGATCGGAAAAAGGGCTATTCATCTGATGAGCGCTGAAGAGCGAAGTAGCCCCAAACCCAAAATCGAAGACATTTGGATCGATATCGGAGTCAAAAACAAAGAGGAAGCTCAGTCTCTGGTAACTGTGGGCGACTGCATCACCTACGATGTGGCCTACGAGGATTTGAGAAACGGTCTGGCCACATCCAGAGGGTTTGACGACAAAGCTGGATCGTTTGTTGTAGCAGAGGCCCTAAGGCTACTGTCCGAGCGGCAATCAGACCTTCAGGCCGCTGTCTTTTCAGTGAGTACCGTTCAGGAGGAAGTGGGGTTGCGAGGCGCTCATACCAGTGCGTACGGCGTCGATCCCGATGTCGGTGTCGCGGTAGATGTAACGCACGCCACCGATTCGCCTGACATGGACAAACGGCGTGTTGGAGATGTGACATTGGGAGGCGGGCCAGCGCTGACCAGAGGTGCTAATATTAGTCCGGTGGTGTACGATGGTCTGGTGGAGACAGCCGAGAACGAGGGGATCAGCTACCAGGTGGAAGCGTATCCCCGAGGCACCGGCACCGACGCCAACGCGATCCAGCTCACCCGCAGCGGTGTCGCCACCGGTCTGGTCAGCCTTCCGCTGCGCTACATGCACACACCTGTTGAGATGATGGCACTGAGCGACATGGAGGCGACTGCGCAGTTGCTGGCCAACTACTGCCTGTCGCTCACCCCAGAAACGAAGCTCGACTTGGAATAGGGGCCGTCCTCTGGTCTGTTTACCCACCAAAAAAACCGGCAGCGCCGCATCAAGGGCGCTGCCGGTTTTCTCTAATATTGTGACCTGCTACTCCAAATCGCTCACCTCAGCTTCGTCAGCATCAGGTGCATCGGCACTTTCCTCCGGCTCCGCTGCGACCTCGACTATTTCGGCCTGCGCTTCGGTATCCGGCTCCGCTGCAGAATCTGAATCAGTAGAAGCCACCGCTAGACCAGATTCTTGAACGACCCACACCTTCAACACAGCATGAACGCCGTGCCCCAGGTTCACCTCAACTTCGTGAACGTCTAGAGCGCGGATCGGCGTGTTGATTATGATCTGGCGCCGGTCAATCTGATAGTTCTTGGCCACTAGAGCATCGGCGATCTGTCGGTTAGTCACCGAGCCGAAAATCTGGTAGTCCTCGCCCACTGTGACTCCGATGGTGACCGAATCGGTCTCCAGAGTCGCTTTGAGGGAGTTGGATTCCTGATTTTCTTTGGCCAACATCATTTGTCTAGCTTTGCTTTCCTGCTCCCACGTTTTCATGCCTGCCGGAGACGCCCGGTAGGCCATCTGCCTGGGGATCAAGAAATTTCGGGCGTAGCCAGCTTTGACTTCAACGACTTCGCCAGCGTCACCCAGATTACTTACGTTGTCTCGTAGTATGATTTTCATGGAAACTCCTGGGCTATTTCAGCGCCTCGCTGAGGAACGGCAGAAGTGCGATATGGCGGGACCGTTTGATTGCATGGGTTAGCTGACGCTGGTGCCGCTCACAAACACCGGACATCCGCCGAGGAATGATCTTGCCTCGATCGGCAATGTACCGCCTGAGTGTCCGCTCATCTTTGTAGTCGATGTATGGAGTCTTGTCTTCGCAGAACCTGCACGGTTTGTGTCTACTGCTTCGTTCTCGCATCTATTCGTCCTCCTCATCGTCGTCCCTGTCGTCGTCGCTTGGGGCGACGACACCGTCAGCTTTAGGGGCCAATCCCATCAGTGCTAACCGTTCGGTTTCCGCCAGTGGTCTGGGATGCAACAGAATCGTCATAAAGCGCAATACCGCTTCGTCGATCCGAGTCTCGCGCTCCAGATCGGCGGGAAGAGGTTCCGGTGCGATATAACGAAGGAAAGTGTAGTCGCCCTGATCGCGTTTATTGATGAGGTAGGCCAGGCGGCGGGTACCACGCCTGTCAATGGTCATCTCGGTTGCTCCGCCATCAGTCAGGAACTGAGCATAGCGCTCAACACGAGCGTCCCTCATTTCCTCTTCAAGCTGTGCATCCAAAATGATCGTGGTTTCGTACGTGCGCATAAGCAGCTCCCTTTGGACGTTTAGGCCCCCGCCTTGGAAAAGTCGGGAGCAGAGAGTGACTCTATTCAGGTCTCGAAATCTCCTGGTGGCCTGCGCCGCGCAGGAATAATCTACGACGAAATCCTAAATTTACGACAGAGGGGTGATCTTGGTCAATGCCGGTGCCAACACCAGCGAAACGACCGACATCAGCTTGATAAGAATGTTCATTGATGGGCCCGATGTGTCTTTGAACGGGTCGCCGACAGTGTCACCAACGACAGCAGCTTTGTGAGCGTCTGATCCTTTGCCGCCTAAGTTGCCAGACTCAATGTACTTTTTGGCGTTGTCCCACGCTCCACCGCCATTGGCCATCATCAGCGCCATCAACACGCCAGTAACCGTCGCGCCAGCTAGCATACCGCCGAGAGCTTCAGTTCCCAGCACAACTCCAACGACAACCGGTGTCAAAACTGCGGTCAGCCCTGGGGCAACCATCTGTCCAAGAGCGGCTTTGGTGGCGATGTCAACACACCGCTCAGTATCCGGCTCCCCTGTGCCCTCCATGATCCCGGGTATTTCCCTGAACTGCCGCCTCACCTCTTCCACCATCGCGAATGCCGCTTTGCCCACCGACGTCATGGTCAATGCCGCAACGAAGAACGGCACCGCGCCTCCGATAAGTAGCCCGATAACAACAACGGGGTCGGTAAGGTTGATGACATCAATGCCGACAGCTTTGATGTAAGCACTAAAAAGTGCCAGCGCGGTGAGCGCGGCAGATCCGATGGCGAAACCTTTGCCAATCGCAGCTGTAGTGTTCCCAAGCGAGTCGAGGCCGTCGGTAATCTCACGCGTCTCAGGCCCCAGACCAGCCATTTCGCTGATACCGCCAGCGTTGTCGGCGATAGGACCATACGCGTCCACCGCCATCGTAATCCCCACCGTTGACAGCATTCCCACCGCACTGAGCCCGATGCCGTAAAGGCCACCCAACTGAAACGCGCCATAGATACCGATACATATCACTATCACCGGCAGGGCGGTGCTCGCCATCCCCACCGCAAGGCCTGTTATTATGTTTGTCGCAGGTCCGGTCTCTGACGCCTTGGCGATTCTCAAAACCGGCGTGCTTCCGGTGTAGTACTCCGTGATGAGACCGATCACTATCCCAACCAGCGATCCGAAGACAATAATCCACCAGATTCGCACGTCGATGCCCAACGCCGATACGATCGCGTAGACACCAGCCATCATCAAAGCAGCAGCAATGAACGTTGAATAGCGCAGTGCAGCAGCAGCGCTTAGCGATCTCAACACCACTATCGACGCGATCCCGATCAACGACGCCACCAGACCAGCCATCACCGCCAGCAGCGGAAGCGACATAAACGCAATCCTGTTGGCAGCAATATCTGGAGCTGCTGTCGTCGCAGCGATGGCGATGGTGGCGATGATAGATCCTACATAGGACTCAAATATGTCCGCCCCCATCCCAGCCGTATCGCCAACGTTGTCCCCCACGTTGTCGGCGATAACCGCCGGATTGCGAGGGTCGTCTTCAGGGATGCCAGCCTCGACTTTGCCCACCAGATCAGCGCCAACATCTGCGGATTTAGTAAAAATGCCGCCGCCAACGCGTGCGAACAGGGCTATAGAGCTCGCGCCCATGGCAAACCCATTTATCACCGATGGATCGGACTGAGCGTACCAGAGGAAAAACACTCCGACGCCAAGAACACCCAAGCTCGCCACTGAGAGGCCCATGACCGATCCGCCCAAAAACGCCACCGACAGCGCCGCTCCAGCGCCCTGCTCGTTCGCTGCGGCTGTGGTGCGGACGTTGGCTCGTGTAGCAGCCTCCATGCCGAACAGCCCAGCAGTCATCGAACAGACAGCACCAGCCAGGAATGCGATAGCGGTCTCTGCAGGATCGACGAAAAAGTGCAGCAGCACCGCGACGACCACCACGAACACAGCTAGTATCGAATATTCACGCCGCAGGAATGTCATCGCCCCTTGATGAATCTTATTGGCGATATCCTGCATTTTCTCTGTGCCTGGCGACTTGCGTTTTATACTGCCGTAGACCAAAACCGCCAACACCAGCCCGACCCCGCCGAGAAATGGAGCCCAACTCGTCCATGAAAGCATCGTCTACTCCTTGCAGGTTTTGCCTTTGGGTTTGAGGCTTGCTGCTATTCGGTGGCCGACCGTGGCGGGAGGCTGCGAGCCGCGTAGCGGTCCGCAGCGGCTTGGTAACCGCCGTCGGCGAAGGATTCGCACACTTTTATCGCCTCATCTATAGCTTCTCTGATGGGAGGCCGGTCAGGTTCGTCGAATGGTGACAGTACGTATCGGATGAGCGACTGGTCTGGAGGTGGTGCACCGACGCCGATTCGCAGTCGGGCATATGGCGCGCCGTCAAGCTCGTCGCTGATCGACGCCAGCCCGTTATGACCTCCGTCTGAACCACCGGCACGCAGACGGATATCTCCTGGACGAAGGTGAATATCGTCAACCACGACCAGCGTGTCTTCTATGGAAGCGCATACATCCCTCAACGCCGCCTCCACAGCCAGACCGCTGCTATTCATAAATGTAAGAGGTTTCACCAACTCGCAGGGGGGGGAAGGGCTATGTGCTCCGTCCCACAGTTTGTTCGAGTGGTCCCAATGTACCGCCCAGATGCCTGCGAGGGCGTCGAGGGTCATGAAACCAGCGTTGTGGCGTGTTTGGGAGTAGCTGGGGCCTGGGTTTCCCAGGCCCACGATCACTCTCATTACTCTTCTTCGTCTTCCTCGGACTCATCGTCTTCGGCACCAACCAGCTCCGGCTCAGCACCCTCTTCGAGCTCAAGATCAAGCTCTTCGGGCTCTTCTTCGGCAAGAGGCGCTGACACCATCACTACAGGAAGATCAGAGTCCTGGGTGAAGTTCAAGTTCTCAAGGTCCAGATCACCGATGGTTATCGAATCGCCAATCTCCAGCGCCGACACATCGACTTCAATATTCTCCGGGATATACTGCACCTGGCACTGGGTAGAGAGCATATGCTGCGAGACCTGAAGGATACCGCCTTCCTGTGTCCCGGCTGCGCTGCCCACAGTCGTCACCGGTACATCGACGGTCACCACAGTTGCGTCTGTTACCCGCAGCAGATCGACATGGGTAATGTGTTCGGTTAGCGGGTCGCGTTGGAGGTCGCGGATGAGCACTTCATCATCGCCTCCGTCTTTGAAATCCACCTGTACGGGACGGGAGCCACCGTGATGTGTCAACAACATTTCGATCTCGTGAGTCTCGGCTTCAATAGCCATCGAAGCGGTTTCGCCACCGTAGACAACCCCAGGGATACGGCCCAAACGACGAAGACGTTTCGCCGCACCTTTTCCGCGCCCTTGGCGCGTTGTGACGTTCAATGTGGCATTGTCCATGCCGCTCTCCATGGGCAGTGAGCCTCCATCATGATATCTGCCTCGCCGGGTGACAACTTCCCCAGACGGGCTGCTGATTCGGGTGAATAGTCAAATCTGCAATCAGAAAAAACTGTCTTGTCGCTTGTTGTACCAAATGGCTACAGACGATCGGGCCAACCTATTATTGGGGCGGGAGGATTCGAACCTCCATAACAGGATCCAAAATCCTGTGTCCTGCCATTGGACGACGCCCCATTAGTCCACCAACGGTGCCAGATGCTTTTCGGTTCGGGTACCAAATCGTACCTCAAAATATCTCATCTATCCGAACACTGGTCAAGGTCTCTCTTTGGAACAGTTGCCATGAAAAGAGTAGCAATGCCGCCGCTCAGCCCCTCAACTCGCTCGATAGTAAACCCCGATGTTTCCATAAGTGCCACCAGCTTCTTGGGTGACTCGAACTCTTCGACAGACTTGACTAGATACACGTACGCTTCTTTGTCGCCACTGATCAGGCTTCCGATGCGCGGCAGCACATGTCTGAAATAGGGGCTAAAGAACCACTTCCAAAATACCCCCGCACTAGGCGTGAACTCCAGTAATAGCAGACGCCCGCCCGGTGAAATCACCCGCATAAGTTCCTTTAGGGCCGCCAAACGATCCGGGATGTTCCGAATTCCGAAAGCGACTGTTGCCGCATCGAATACTCCGGTTCCGAACGGCAGCGCCAACCCGTCGCCTGCGATGGGGAAAAACTTGTTCGCTCCGCTGTCCTGTCTGCATTTGCGCCGCGAGTGCGCCAACATTGACGTTGCTGGATCAACGCCAACGACTGAGTGCCTTCGTCTACAGAGAATGGCAGCCACGTCGCCGGTGCCGCACGCCAAATCCAGTACCCTTTCATGGGTTTTGGGATCGAGTCGGCGGGTCATCTTGCGTCGCCAGAGCGCATCAACGCCCAGGCTCAATACGTGGTTGAGGAGATCGTAGCGGTGCGATATCCGATTGAACATTCGGACCACAGATCGCGAATACGATGTTGTATCTTTGTTGGAGATTGTCTAATCCTAACCCGAATGTCAGTAATGAAGAAGCCGCCAAAAAAATACTTCACGGCAGATCGATCAGCAGTCATGGTCAGACTTTTGGCTGCACTGGTAATCGCAACAACCACGGCGCTCACCGGTGCCCAACCTGGCCGGTCGGCATCCAAAGATTTGAAGACGGTCACCTCTCTGCTCAACCGCCAACGCAGTTCAGAAGCGCAGGTACGGTCCGACTACGAACAGGCGCTGGCGATGTTGGGGCAGTTGCTAGATGCCTACCCTGATGCCCAAGAGCGCGACCCAGCGATGTTCCTGGTTGCTCACGCCTACTGGGGACTGCAACGTCCCGATTCGGCACGGACGGCGATCGCCTCGTATCTGGCGCACCACCCATCGGGTCGGTACGTCCCAACTGCGCGATTCCTGAACGCGCAGCTCGATTGGGAATCGGGCCTGGTTGACAGCGGGCTATCTCGGATGACACAGGTCATCGACACCTACGCCGACGCCCTCCAAACCGCCGAACTGCGGCTGATGGCCGCCAGGAGTATGATAACCGCAGGCCGGTTTCGCGACGCCCAAACACAGCTTGAAGCAATAGTGACGTTGGACTCACCAGGCTGGGCGCGCGCAGCAGCAGAACCGATTCTTGTCGATGTGAGGCTTGCTGGTCAGCCAGCACCGTCATTTAGTGGCGTCGATGTTGACGGCGACGCTCTTGCGTTATCTGATTTCTATGGATCGGTTGTGCTGTTGGATTTTTGGGCTTCGTGGTGCGGTCCTTGCCGACAGACTATACCCCACCTAAAACAGCTCTACAGCCGCTATGCTTCCCAAGGCTTCAAAGTCGTTGGCGTCAGCCTGGATAATAGTGCTGGCGCACTAAGGCGATTCAAACAGAAATTTCGTATCCCGTGGCGCTCACACTTTGATGGGCGCGGATGGCGGAATCAGGTTGCCAGGATGTACGGTGTCACATCGATTCCCAAGAGCTATCTACTGGACCGGCAAGGTCGGATCATAGCGTTTGACCTCCGCAACAACGATCTCGACAGAGCAGTCGCCGCTGCACTCTCCAACCAGTGACACCAGTCGAAACCTCCAGGTTGTTTTCTGTCGCCGCACTTTTCAGTTGGCGCTTCGTGCGGTGCGAGCAGTCTCCTACTACTCTACTTCTGGTTCCTTTTTCACCGCCAATACAGCCTCAGGATCGCCGGTTTCCATCACTCTCAGGTCGTAGTAGACCACGGTCTGGAGCACCGCCAGGAACGGAAACATCACCAAATAGAGCCCCCAGCGGACGATGGGAGCCACCTGAACCCACAGGCTCACCATCTCATCGGGGCCGGTCAGGTTCTCACCGACAGGGGTCTGAGATGGCGAAACACCCCCGGTGAGCGCTACGACCAACATCTGGATTATCATGCTCACGAGGAGCACCCCAAGGCAAAGGCCCCACACGGGACGAACCAACTCCCAACTCCGCTTGATCGCGTCCATCGCACGGGCACCTTCAAGTATGACAATCTGGTCGCCGATGATCGTTGCCAAAAGCCAAGCGGTCATCAGGCCGATCCCAAGAACTCCCAGACCTGCGCCAAGCAACAGCGCCCCTCCGTTTACCAGCAGCGCCAGCAGCACCGCCTGGATAAGCACTTCAATCTCAACCGAAACACAAGCCTCCCACACCGTGCCAGCTTGGCCTCGCCAGCTCTCCCAGATGTCTCTGACCAGCACGACGTATCCTGGAAGAGTCGCAAGGGTTAACACCAGCCCGTCCATCGCGTCGTCTTTGATGCCAGCCAAGTGGAGTATTACCAAAGGTGGGACTATAATGATCGCGCTGAGGCTGGCCCAACGGTTAAACCCTGCGGAAAATACTCGGGCGGTGTCAGCAAGAACCTGATTCATGGATGGTGCAGACGGGCGCGAATCGGGCATCAAAAAAAGTTTCGGATAGGTTGTTTGACTGCGGACGCGGGCGATCTGGCGGTTGGGCGTAAGTTGGTCCTACTCCAGAATCGACACGCCTAGGAGCAGCTTATGTTCAGTGAGTGTACCGCCGTTAGGCCCAAGCCCATTCTGATCTTGGCGGCGAAACTCCGCACGGAATGCGGCGTTAGCCGTGAGCATAAAGCGCCAGCCAAAACCATACTGCCCCAGATTTTTTACGCCCTCAGGTATCGAATTCGGTTGGACGCCCCACCACCATGTTGACCCATATCCAAGCAGAACGAACACACTCGAGCGGTCCGAGACCGACAGGTTCACAAGCGCGTTGATTCCCAGGATCAATCTATGGCTTGTTTCAGACGGGAAAGATTGGGCCTGAGGCGATAGTATCCTGGTGGCTTGCGCGCCCTTGTGCGACCGAGTGTACATTCCCTCAATCTCTGCGGTCACAGGGCCGCAGAGCGGCACTCCATAACGAGGCGCGAATGTGGCTACCGACAGCTTCCGACCGGTAGCATCGTCGCTCCACACCCACGAACCACTACCGCCATATTCAGCATTGGCCTCTTCGAAGTTTACCACATAGCTCTGGGCTGATGCCAAACTAGACAGACACAAAACCGCTCCCAATGCTGCTATAACAAACACTCGCATGGACGCTCCTTGTAGCCTCTAGGTGTCCGGCCGGTAGTTGGCGTGGACTGTGCGGTTACGCCCTTGTTTCTTGGCCTCGTACATCGCCTCGTCGGCTGTTCTAAACAGCGCACGCTCGTTGGGATGTTCCGACTCGTCAGGGGTAAAGGTAGAAGTACCTATACTTACTGTAACCGAGAGTGGATTCACCTCCGTGCCGGTGTTGTAATCGTATGGGGATTGTTCAATGGATTCCCTCACACGCTCAGCAACGATTTTCATGCCCTCTGCTGGTGTCTCCGGCGCGATCATGACCATCTCCTCGCCGCCGTACCTTGCGACTATATCCAGACCAACCCTCATCTGCTCCCTCAGGAGATTCGCAACGTGTTTGAGGACCGCATCTCCAACCTGATGCCCGTGCTCGTCGTTGAACAGCTTGAAATGGTCGATATCCAGCACTAGCAGCGACAGCGGGCGACCGTATCGCTGAGAACGCCTGAAGTTCTCCGACATCTGCACCTCGTAGAACGCACGGTTGTAAAGACCTGTCAAACCGTCCCTATTTGCCGCCTCTTGAATCTGACCATACAGAATCGCGTTGGAGATCGCCGGTGCCAGATGTTCTATCACCACCGCAGCTGTATTCATATTATCATCAATCGTGTCATCGGAATGGAAGTCGTTAAGATTGATGACCCCGATCGGGCGATTGGAAACATTGAGCGGAATACAGACCGAATGGTGTTTTTTGTAGGCTCTGTCGTGGTCGTAGTCTGCCGGTTCGATACCAATCGTTCGAACATCTTCAACAAAAACAGCTTCACGGCTCTCAATCGTAGTGCGCATGGTGGTTGACTCTGCCATGGGTACCACCAACGGGTCGCGGGGGTCGAGTGTGGTGCGGTTTGTTATTATTAGCTGAAACTCTTTGCGGGCTGATTCGTAGAGGAAAAGAGAGAAGCTGTCAGCGTTGAGCATCTTAGGAAGCTGCTCATGCACAACGTCCAAGATGGCGTCCAGCTCCAGATGCTTGTTGATGATTCGTGTGAAATTAATCATGTCCCGGACCTGCTCGATCTGCACAGCAGCGGTATTGAGTTCCGCCTCCAAGCTCTGCTTGGAAGATGAAAGTTCAGCCGTGATCTGCCGGAACCGTTTTTTCTCAACTGCGTTGCGGATGGTCTGAGAGGCTTCCAATACGCCGAAAGGTTTCTCCAAAAAATCAAAGGCACCCATTTTCATCGCACGGACCACTGAATCGACACTGCCACCATCGGTAATCACAATAGTTTCAGCCTCGGGACAGTACACTTTGAGCTGTTCCCATAGATCAAAACCGTTCATGTCAGGAAGACCGATGTCCAGAACTATCACATCAAACGGTTCCCGGTCACCGTTTGTCGCTGCCAGCGCCTCCCGGCCACTGCCAACAGCCACCATCCCAACGTCCTGGTCCTCAATCAGTCCTTCGACTACATCCGTAAATAGTTCGGCGATGGTCTCTTCGTCATCAATGACGAGTACTTGAGCGCCCACGGATATTTCCCCTTGATCCAGTGCACCGGCACCACACGCGGGCGGGGTCCCCAACCTTCCCCGCTTGGGCGCATATGGCGTCCCCCTTGGCACACATATATGGTAACGGCGAAAATATAAAGCCTAGGTCTTTGGTAGGTCAAGTGGATAGGCATAAGCTGTGTGGGGTCAATGTGCTGCGACAACTACTCCCACTGGCTGTTATCTTCCGACCCTTTGAGATTCAGGACAAAGGCGTGTTCTGCTTGAAGCGGTCCCACCGAACTTGACCTCTAATCAAACAGGGTGTAATTTTAATATTTTGATGCAGTTATATTGGCGGGAAGGCCTATGTTTGTCGATGAGGTAAAGCTCACAGTCGTCTCTGGGGATGGTGGCGATGGCTGTGTCAGTTTCTTGAGGGAAAAGTTTCGGCCAAAGGGTGGACCGGACGGCGGTGATGGTGGCACCGGCGGTGACGTGGTTCTCATGGCGGACCCGCAGCTCTCCACACTGTTGGATCAGCGGTACCGGCCACTGTACGAAGCCAAACGTGGCGTCCATGGCAGTGGTGGTCGCCGCCATGGTGCCGGCGGGGAAACGTTGGTGATACGTGTGCCGTGCGGGACTGTGGTAACCGATCTGGACCTGAACCAGCAGATCGCAGACTTGAGCGAGCCGGAAGATTCGTTCGTCGCCGCAAAAGGCGGGAAGGGCGGGCTAGGCAATGCGCGTTTTGCGACCTCAACGCGCCAAAGTCCCGATTTTACCACTGACAACGAACAAGGAACCGAACGTCGCCTACTGTTGGAGCTAAAAGTCATCGCCGACGTCGGATTGGTGGGACTGCCCAATGCGGGAAAATCGACACTTCTGTCCGTTCTCTCCTCCGCACGCCCCAAAGTCGCCAGCTACCCATTTACAACGCTTGACCCCCATCTGGGAATCGTATCGCTTGGTGGATATACCACCTGTGTGATAGCAGATATTCCAGGTTTGATCGAAGGTGCTTCAGATGGCAAGGGGCTGGGGCACAAATTCTTAAAGCATATTGAACGAACGAGGGTGCTGCTGGTCCTAGTTGACGGTGGGTCCGACAGCGTTGAAGAGGATTGTGAGGTTCTCCACGGCGAACTTGAAGCCTATCATCCAGGGCTGTGGACCGACAGGCCGCACATGATAGTGCTCACTAAATCGGACACCTGGCTTGAACCACCTGAAATCCCGGATCACTGGGATCAGCCGCTGACAATTTCTGCGGAGGCAGGCGAGGGCTTGGACGGCTTGAGGCGCCGAATTTCCGCCGTCTTGGATGAGGCGGGTGCACAAGAGACAGCCGACGACCTCGCCAGTTCGGTCTGATCTTGGCCGCAGTCTCTTTTCCTCATTGCCCCCCTGAATCGTTTTGGCTTCCTTGTGGCCTTCAGCGAGAGCACATAGGTGACCGCCGGATTCTCAGTCTAAAGGCACAGCCGTCAATCTATCCAACCTGAGACGATGCCTCTCATCAAAAAGCCGCCTGGCTCCCAGGGACACAGCGGCGACGATGCCAAACCCGGTGCCAGCCGTTATCAGGAACATTATCAATATCTGGTACTTTACCGCCATCATCGGCGCGCTGCCAGCCAAAATCTGTCCAGTCATCATCCCAGGTAGACTCACCAGTCCAGCGGCGGCCATTGAGTTGATGACCGGGATCATCCCCAACCTCATCGCTTCGCGTTTGACGTCGTGAAGCGCTTCGGATCGTCCATATCCCAACATGAGCCGCTGCTCAATTATCGATCGTCCTTGCCACGCTCCTTGTGTCAGCCGCTCCAAACCCAGCGCAACGCCGTTCATTGTATTTCCGAGAAGCATCCCCAAAAGAGGGATAGCATATTGAGGGGCGTACCACGGTTGGGGCCCTATCACCACAGCGAGGGCGATTATCGCTACTGCGAAAGAGGAGACGAACATCGCTCCGGTGCCCAGACCATACCCCCACCAGCCCGAATATCTCCGTGTTTGGCGGGCGATCACCTCCTGCCCCGCAGCCGCAAGCATCACCAGCGCCACAACCGCGATCAGACCGACGTGAGCTGTTGCGAAAAGCGCCTTTAACACCATGCCAATCAGCAGTAGCTGAACCACCGTTCGGCTAGCGGCCACCAAAATTCGACGGGCAACTCCCAACCCCATGGCGGCGCTAAGTCCCGCCAGAGCGATCACCAGCAGTGAAACCACAGCCAGATCGGGAGGGGAAAGAGGTATAACTTTCAACCACTTACCCCCAGTAGTTGTCCATCGGACAGTCTAAGACACCGGCCAGCGATCCTTTTGATTTGCTGTGTGTCGTGGCTGATCCACACCACAGGCGCTGCGGTCCTGTCGCAGTACTCCTCCACGACCTTTTCCACCTGCTGAGTATTCTGTTCGTCGAGCGCTGCTGTGGGTTCGTCAAGCAACAGAGCTTTGGGTTTTTGGGCCAAAAGCCTTATGAGCGCAAGTCGCTGTTTTTCGCCTGTAGATAGCCTGTCTACTGACCAGCCCATCACGTCCACATCAAATCCGAGCTGCGCGAGCTCGTTCTGACCGACACCTTCCAAGTGTGGCCCGACAATATCGTTCCACCACCCACTCTCAGCAGGCAAGAGCGCCACCCATCTCCTCCAGGTCGGCGCGTCAATCGACTCGCACAGGTCGTCGCCTAACCAGACATTGCCCTGGTGCTGATCCAGATCGGTTATTGCCCTAAGCATCAGTGTCTTGCCTGCCCCCGACGGCCCAGAGATGCAGACACACTCCCCTGGTTCGACTAAGAGAGAAAGCGGCCCCACATCGTGGAACTCCAGCCCTTCAAAACGTAGCTGTGCCATCGACCGCCTTCGAGCAATTCTATAGAGTAGGAGACATTCTTGTGAGGGTAATGTATACCTGTTTCATGCGCTGTCGGAACAGCAACGGTACAGAGTGCTGCTCGAAAAACAAAAACAGGGGCGGCCCAGCCGCCCCTGTTTTTGCGTCAGAATCACTCGAAACAGTTATTCTACGGCGAAATCATATTCGGTCAGAGCCGCTTCGGCTTCAACGGCTACAGCTGTGTAAGATGTGTCAGCCGCTGAAAAACCGTCAGCTTCGACAGGCAGGTCGTAATTGCCTGCTAGCACCACGATTTTGTAAGCGACATCATCGCCGGTAAGAGTCGCTGAAGAGTCACCATCAGCAACCGCGTTGATAACAGCGTTTCCCAAACCGACGCCTGCTGTGTCCACCACCGTGCCGGCGATCGTACGTGAGAAAACCTTCTTTGTCACCTTGAACGTCGGGGTCATCAGGTACCTATTGCCCGCCTTTTTGACAGACTTGGGCACGTCCAGATCAAGATAGATCTCAAACATTTCGTCGTCGGTGATATCAAAGTCGAGGTTGATCCTGACACCTGTCTGAGCGCCGCTGGAGACGATAAGCGGCTCAGATTGTCCGCCGATGACACTCTCGTTCGTGTCGGCGACGGCAATCCGAAGCTTAGAGTAGTGTCCAGACACCAAAGGCGCATCCACGAGCTGCGCCGCGATCCCGCCTACAAGCTCCAAGAAGTCTATTGTCAGATCGGCCAGCGTCATGGGAAGCGTGTCCCAACCAGCCTCAGAGCTGTGTCATGGCCCCCTTACCATAGTCCCCACCGACCAAACTCGGCACGTAGAATATGCGCACGAAATCCAGTCTTACCTGTGACATCAGTCACACACGCCCTGGACGTCTACCCGCCTGCGATGCTATTCTGTAGGTGAAGCGGTTGTTTGGCCGTGCTAACAAAGGAGCGCTCCATGCCAGAGGCGATTAGGTTCGGTGTTTCAATGGACCCCGATCTGCTTGAAAAATTCGACACTCTGTTAGAGCAGAAAGGCTACTCAAACCGATCTGAGGCGCTTCGGGACTTGATCCGCGAGGCTTTGGTTGAGGATCAGTGGGAGGCTGGACAGGAGGTGGTGGGCACCATCACGCTTGTGTACGACCATCACACCCGCGAGCTAACCGATCAGCTCACCGAGATTCAGCACGACCACGATGCTGAGGTTCTCTCAACACTGCACGTCCATCTTGACCGTCACCACTGCCTTGAGACAGTTGTAGTTAAAGGCGACGCCGCTGTGGTGCAGTCGATAGCCGACAAGTTAATCGGGATACGCGGAGTGCTTCACGGACGGCTTGTAGCTACCACCTCAGGACTTGGTTGACCGATATGGATTCCCGTGAACGAGTCTCCATTGCGTTGGCGTTTGGCGAGCCAGACCGGGTGCCGATTGATCTTTGGATGTCCGACGGCTTCAAGAGTAAGATCGGTACTACGACGGTGGTTGCGCTGCGTGATTTCCAGGATGACCACGACGTCGACCTGAGATATATTGACGGTCCGCGCTACACGGGTCCGCCGATGGAGACGTTCGACGACGGCTCGTCAAGAGACATTTGGGGAGTTCGTCGTCTGCCTGTGACGATGTCGATTGGCGACGGCGAAGAGCGATACAGCGAGTTAGTAGAGTATCCTCTGACAGAAGCATCCACAGTCGAGGAGATAGTCGATTACAAATACTGGCCATCGCCTGACTGGTTCGACTACAGTGAGATTGCCGACCAGTGCCGGACCATCAGCGAAAAAGGTCGTGTAGCGGTGTTTGTAGGCGACCGCCTAAATCGCTTGGCGCAACTAAAACCGGCGATGTATATCCGGGGAATGGAGCAGATCTACATCGACCTCGCCGAGCGGGCTGAGCTTGCTCACGCGGTTATCTCCCACATTCGAGAGTTCTATCTGGGTTACGCTGAGCGGATTTTTGACGCCGCCGACGGTCATCTCGACATCGTCCTTACTGGCGATGATTTCGGCTCACAGAACGGCCCTCTGGTGTCACCGACAATGTGGAAACAGTTTCTAGGCAACGGATTTGAGCAGTACGTCCAGCTCGCCAAATCTTACGGCCTCAAAGTGATGCACCACACATGTGGGTCGGTCGTCCCGATCATCCCGATGCTCATTGAGCGCGATCTGGATGTCCTCCAGTCACTCCAGCCTGAAGCCATGAACATGAAGCCTGAGAGCCTTAAAGCCGAGTTCGGAGACAGGTTGGCTTTTCATGGCGGCATCTCCATACAGCAGACGATGCCCTTTGGAACGGTTGAGGACGTAAGGCAAGAGGTCAAAGATCGTGCAGAGACACTGGCGACCGGTGGCGGCTATATCTTCTGCACATCCCACAACCTCCAGGCCGATGTTCCCGTCGAAAACGCCTTAGCGCTCCTTAATGCCTACAGAGAGTTCGGAGTGTATTAGTGTCCGAACACGTTTATGTGATGAGGCGCATGGTCTGAGTGCGGCGTTGAGCCCAAAATGTGTTGACATCTGGGCAACTCTACACTACTTCTCCCTTACACGGGTAGTGTCGCTGGTATTTGGGGGTCCGCCATGCCAAAACTGTGCGTAGCCATCGTGGTAGTCGCCTCGTCGCTTCAGGCGGGATGTGGATCGGGTACTATTTTGGCAACAGAAACCTTCCCAGAGGTGATGCAGAGTGAGGAGTCTGCCAAAGATGCGATGCCGCCTGAAATCGTCTCCGAGCCATGTCCCGATGATTCGGAACTCTATGAGCTCCTTTCGACGGAGCTTCTGGTGGTTAAGTTTACGTCCGGTATGCCTGGGGCGTTAGTAGACAGCTTTACGACCCGTTGGGGCCTGATAGAGGTTGTCCACTATCAAGTTACCCGCCGATATGTCATGAGGATTGATCGGTCCGCTGCTCGCGTGTCGGGTATGAACTGTATTACCGCATTTCACCTCGCCTAGTACATCCACGCCCGCGAGCCAGAACTGATAGAGGACATCGGGCCCCTCACGTTCTCGACGACAGCACTTATTTCGACGTCTGTCTCGCCCAAGATAGTAAAGCGTTTGGGCGTATCTCCATTGGTAATTATGTGGGTAGGACCTCTCATACCGACCCGCGCCACTCCTGAAATTCAGTTACCGGCCTCCGACCGGTCGATGGGCAATCCGGTCAACGGCGCTAGACGTTGGATGTCGCTGCGATACACCCAGGTGTCTTTTCGGACGTAGTGGATCGCGAAAACGCGGCGGGGATGATCAGAGTCATTGCGGTAGGAGCCGTGTACTGTTTTGCCCGTAAAAAACACGCCACCTCCTGCGGGTACCTCCAAAATCTTCTCCCTCGATCCGTCCCAACCCTCTATCTCTGCTGAGTGCAGTTGAACGTTGTACTCTCGTCCGTCACGCTCACGATATGTATGATCTACGACCCAACTCGCGTGTTGAGTCTCGTCTTTAGGCGGCACGATAGGGTACAATGTTCCTCCGTTGTCTCTGTGGCTGCCTGGCATCACCCGCAGTGTGCCGTTGGAACCGTCGGCGTCATCGAACGCGATCCAGCATGCCATGAGCGTCTCTGGTTCGGTCTTGATATAGTGGTGATCCTGGTGCATCGCTATCCCGGTACCATTAGGCTGCTTGTTTAGCCACATCGACTGCGTGACCAAAGGCTCACCACCTATCAACTCTGTGACGATGTCTCTAACCTTGGGGTGCGCTATCATCCGGGCGTATTTGGCGTCGGTGAAATGGTCGTGCAGGCCCACATCTTGAGGGAAAGGCGTTGCCAACCACTCATCCACTTCCTGTGGTGCAAGCAGATCAGGTACCACCAGGTAGCCGCCGAAATTCCAGAACTCCAACTGCTCAACCGTCAACATTGGTGCTCCTATGTCCGACATCATTCTACGCCAACTCGTTCTGGCACTAAACATACAAAAATGTGCACGGACCAGCATCCAGCGTCGGTGTTTGCGTTGGAAGATTGACATTGAGCGCTTTGGCGTTATTATTGGAACAGCGTTTAGCGGATATCCACCACTAACACAGCGAGGTGTGTGTGCCTGAGAATCATGGTGCCTGGGTGATTTTTGTCGGTTTTTTCGTAATCAGTTGGCTTCTGTGCGCCTATGGCGCTACCGACGCCAAGAAACCAGAATAGACAGCGACGTTCGAAGCGTCGCAGTAGGTAGATCCATCACGTTTCAGACTCCTGCTCGTCAGCGTCCCTGTCGTCCTCAAACCGTTCCCTGATGCGCTCTATCACGTCGTTGCGTTTCTGTTCGTAGCGACGCACGTCCCCTCGACCCAACCTGCGCACAATAAAATAAATTACCACAAGCACCGCCAACCCGATCATCAACCATCTGTTCTTCCCGTCCCCTCCAAACACCTGCGCTTCGGTAATAGTGGGTAGTGCAAGATTCAGCAGTGTCCACCTTGCGCCGACCCGATCTGCAATCCTTGGTGTCATGGCGGTGGCTCCAGCATCAAGCAACTTGTCGTCCGTCCCGCTAAGCATCCAGTAATAGCCCGTCATATCCGACTGTGATCCCCAATGGTTCAGCCAGCTCGCACTGTTCGGAATAAGTCAACCCGCCGTTGTCCCCGATGTGCGTCAAAACAAACGGCGTGGCACCTGTGATGCAAACTTCGCGTACCAGCCTCTCCCGCATACCTATCATCGTAGCAAATGAGAGATGCGAAACCCCCATGTTCGGCGCGGGCCCAAGGCTAGTGCATTCCATGAATACGGCGTCAAATCTCATTTTGGATGCTACATCCCAGGTCTCCTGTGGCCAGGGGCCTGTGTCCCACGCCAGCAGTACAGTACGGTCTTCGAGCATCACGACGTAGTTGTATGAGCCTTCTATATGCGCAGACACCAGGGGGACAACCCTCATCTCACCAGCATCAAAGACCTGAAACGGCTCTACAAGGCGAAATTGGACCCTTACCGCGTCAAAATCTGGCAGCGCCTGCTTTAGCGACCCCAAAACCTCGTCGCTGCCGTATAGTGACAACATGGGAATATCTCCGAGATCGCTCAAAATCGAACGACGATGGGCGATATTTGACGGGTCGCAATGGTCGCGGTGGACGTGCGTGAATAGCAGATGTTCCAGATGGGAGAGATCGCATCTGTCCCTCAACATCTGATGCGGGGCGTCTTGCGACATGTCAACCCGGTACTGCGGCCTATCCGGTGGATCGCCGTCCCCGAAAATGTGCATCCCCGACCTGGTCCGCAGATCGCGTCCACCGACCGCCCATGCATTTTCGCACACCCGACAACGGCAGAATGGCATGGGTACCGGTTTACCGGCAGCTGAACCCAGCAGATGGAGACGCATATATCAATCCTCACCGCCCATTTGGCGAACGTGGCTAACCTGAATCTGTCGCTGTCGTTGGCCTTGCCAGCGCTGCCTCACCTTGGCATTGACCAGAAGACGACACGAAGTGTCCGACAAAATCGCCTGGGTAATGGTTTACCGGCGGGTGATCTCAAGAGATGGCAACGCATTTGTAGGCTCTCAATGGCGCGGTACGGGGCTCAGTAATCTCGACGTTTCACGATCAATAAAGATACGCCTGCAAAACGAACCGCAGCTCCGACAAGAAAAGGTACGAAGAGTTCGACACTGATTTCCTCAAGACTTTGAGAACACCCCAAAAAACGACACGAAGCGTCCAAAAGCAACCCAACGGGTTTAGATTGAGGGAGGCGGCCAGCTATCGAAATCTTCATCCGACTCATCAGGGCCGAGCGTTGCCCGCAACTGCCGGGCGCCCTTTGCTATCCCCTCGCAGAGTGCCGCCTGTTCTTCAATAGTGGGAACGCCGTCTTCCCAGCTTACCCACGCTTCGAAGAGCACTTCGAACGGCGCGACATCCACCAGGTGTCGGCAGGTACGTTTGAAATCTTCCAAACACTGATCGCGGTGGTTGGCGTAGATGCCCTGAGACTGAATGGCGGCACGTACTACAGTCCGTGCTGTTGTAAACGCGGCGTACAGCAGAGCGTCAGCGCCTTCTTCCTCTGTGAAATGCGTTCGCAGCACATACCCGGTGAGGAGCTGCTCCCTGTCGCGGGCGACACTCTCGATCTCTCTGGAGACAAGCTCGGTCCACATCGCTTCCGCTAGATGACGTCCACGCTCAGGCTGATCGGCGTTCGCCACAGCTATTAGCTCCTCGGTCAGTCGCTCGCATATCGGCAGTCGATGGCGGCCTGGCGTCCTTAGCCAGGTCTCTTCAATCTTAGGCGTGATTTCATATAGCGGATCATCAATCATGCCCTTGTCCTGAGCGTCTTTGAACGTGAGGAAAAACTCGTCGATGATGAGCAAAGCTATTTCAAGATGCTTGGCATAGTCGTCAATCTCGGACTTGATCTGCTTCCAAATACCCGGGTTAATCTGCGCAAAAAGGACCATGAAAAGCGGTCGAGTGGGACACTCTTCACCAAAGGCCACTATGTCATCAACAGTGTGATGCCCGACATTGGCGATGTGAACCGAATGCAGTTTCGAGACAAGACCGCCTGGATAGCTTGTGGCGTATGGCGATCCGCCTAAGCCGCAGACTATACCGGGACCCGACTGAAGAAACTTCTTCTCCCGCTGAATAGCCTCGTCGTCCTCAACCTCACGCCACCAGTCCTGTAGGTACCAGTTGACCATGTTGCAGCCGTTCTGTTCCGACTGATTAAGGAGCATCCTGCTCTCTTTGTAGGTACATATCCCTCAGATGCTCAGGCCAGAGGAAGGAGTAGGTATAGCCTGTCCCTGATGACGGACCCCCAAAAGCAGTCGTTCTCGGTTTTGGTCTCGTGGAAGTACTGCATCTGTGCTGTCATCAGCTTGACCGAGAGCGGAAGAAAATCCCATCCGAACTTGAACTTGCCTCTCTCTTCAGCCATCCAGTTGCCCAACTGTAGACTGTTTACCGCCCAAGTCGCATCACCGTCGCTGTTGTAGAGGCAGACGTAGGTCTTTCCTTTTTCGGCGACATATTTCTCTTTTGGGAGCAGAGGTTGGTGGTGGACCATCTCAGGGTCGCCGACACCGCCATGAATCGTCAGATTTGGCGTATTGGTACTACAGAGCGAGAAATATCCCCTCTGCGCCGCCTCAGCAACGTACTCTTTCTCCTGATCGAATATGCAGTGCCATTTCATCTGCACGCCGGGAGCGTCGCCGGTGTCCAGCATCCGACGGTAGAGGTTGAGCACTTTGCGCCGTTGCCTCGCCGCCGGAAGATCGCAGCAGAACGAGCGATTGTATACAGCGAAGTCATATATCTCATGCGACACCGCAGTCCAGTGCGGTCGGTGAATGCATACGTTGACATAGATTTTTTTTGTAGCACTGATCCCAAAGGTTGTCTACCGCCCACTCTGCGTAGGTCCAGTCGTCAATGAGTTTTCATGTGAGATCATCGCGTTTCGGGATGCCATGACTGGTCATCCAGTGCTCTTGATGCGGCGCGATGGGCAGGAGCGACTCTAGTCCGCATCGGGTCAGCGCAACGTTGCTGGTTTGAAGGACATCCATGTCGTAGAGGATTTACCCATCCACCAGCGACTTGTAATTCTGGATGTACTCGTCAACGTCATCCAGCGATTCCGTCGGTATCCCAAACCTCTCCTAGTAGTAATCCAACCAGTGAGATTCGTGATGGAGCCGCTGCTGTCCTCTGAACTCCAACGGATGCGGTCTCATGACACAAAGATGTGGCTCCACACGGTTCGCCAACCCCTGTAGCGAGCGGAACCAGACCCAAAAGTCTGAGGTGTCCTCGTCTGTTTCGTTTGGTGTCACAGTTACGAGTCGCTCGACTTTGGGGATCGAAGGGAAAATCTCTTTGAGCTGCATGGATTACTTTCCGGCGTGCAAAACGTCCGACGAATATCCTGTCACTACCCTCATAGACGGACGAAGTCGCTGTTTTGATGAATCCGTCGGGAAATCCACCATGCCGCCATCGTTAGTATCCCGAATGGCAGCGGTAGTAGCCCCGACACAAAGAGTACCTCTCTGCCTTTGATCCGGCCTGTAACAGCCATCCAGCCGCCCACGACTGACGAACCAGCAACCGCGAGCGCCACCGTTGCCGCTATCGGACTGAGCGTCGCGCAAAATACCCAGCACACAATACTGCAATCGGAATCCCAGAGTGTCATCGGGTGCGGCGTCCAGACTCTCAGACAGTAGACCACACACGCAGCCAAACCAGTACCAGTGGTTGCTGATAGAGCGAGTATCACCGATCTACGAAGGTTTTTCATCGGTTGTCCCGGTTGTCTATAGACGCCAAGCTCGGTAGTTTCTCTTTCGTACCAAATAATACACTGCGAGACTCGATCGGGTGGTGGCTATGAGAAATCTTTTCTGTTTGGGCGCGGTCTTGGCGATGGTTCTTGCCGGTTCGCTTGGAGCTCAAGACCTGGAATCGAGGGTTGTTGAGCGGACGCTGCCAAACGGCCTGCGCTATCTGTTTGTCGAGAGGCAGGGTGCGCCGATTTTCAGTGCCCGGTTGTATGTCAAAGTCGGCGGTGTTGACGACCCCCAAGGCAACAGCGGCTTGGCTCATCTGTTTGAGCACATGGCCTTCAAAGGCACTCCATCCATCGGTACTACCAACTACGACGCCGAACTGCCGATAATGGCGCGAATAGACAGCGTAGCGTTGCTTTTCACAGCCGCCGGGCGCTTGATCCCACTTGCGGACCGAGAGATGCTTAACGGTCTCGACCAGGAGTGGATCGGTCGCGTACACCAGGCCGCTGGAAGACGGTTGGACCGGCCCGAGCTGATCCCGCTCCTCATCGACTCCCTTACCGCATTGACTGAACCCGTGCCGTCAATGGACGCCCATTTGAGCGAGCTGAAGCATGAGCTCGTTATGCTGGAGTTGCGTACCAAGCAGGACGAGTTTGTGGTCAAAGACGAGTTCACGCAGATAACCCGAGCAAGCGGCGGCAACCGGTTGAATGCTGGCACAGGGCGGGACTATACGGTCTACTACGTCAGCTTCCCATCCAACAGGTTTGAGCTTTGGGCGATGCTCGAATCTGAGCGGATAATCCATCCAGTGATGCGTGAGTTCTACAGCGAGCGGGATGTCGTCTCAGAGGAGCGGCGGATGCGGGTTGATACCGACCCTGACGGCAACCTGTACGAGCAGTTTCTAGCCACCGCTTTCCAGGTGCATCCCTATCGCGTGCCGATCGTAGGGTGGCAATCTGAGGTGAACCAGGTCACCGCCGAAACCGCCCGAGCATTTCGCGCGACATACTACTCCCCAGGCAACATGGTGGCGGTACTAGTAGGCGACCTAAAAGCCACAGATGTTCACGAAAAGATGACACGCTACTTTGGGCGGATTCCCCAAGGTCCACCGCCTCCAGATGTGACTCCGAGAGAGCCCAAGCAGTTGGGCGAGCGTCGGGTCTACGTTGAAGACGATGCCAGTCCTCGTGTGATGATCGGCTACCACAAGCCGACAATGCCCCACTTCGACGACTACGTCTTTGATGTACTCCATGGGATTCTGGGCGATGGCCGCACCTCACGGTTATACGAAAGACTGGTGAAAGCAGAAGACCGCGTCGCAAGCAAAGTCAGCACTTCTGGAGCGGGCGGAGGTCGGTACGACAACCTTTTTGTCGTTGACGCCCAGCCTATCGGCGATGCGACTACCGCTGACATCGAAGCCAAAGTCTATGAAGTAATAGGCGAGCTGGCGGATGAGCCGGTGCCTGAACGGGAACTTCAGAAAATTAAGAATCAGGTGCGGGCGAATTTCCTTCGGGGCCTGTCCACGAACAGCGGCCTAGCTAGCCGGTTGGGCTATTTCCACACTGTGGCTGGCGACTGGCGCTACGTGGCCAACCACCGCCAGGTGATCGACCGGATCACCGCCGCCGACGTTCAGCGCGTTGCCAGAGAATACTTCACAGTCAACAACAGAACCGTCGCTACACGCACAAGACGCACGGAGGTGACACCGTGAGGCCTTCGGCCCTTTCCACTTCGGCCCATTCAATTTCAAACCCTTCAATTTCAGCCCGCACACGTTCAGCACTATTTGGCGTGATCGCGCTGACGCTAGCCCTGGCGGGATGTGTGGCGACTGGAAGCAGATCCAAGAGCGCAATCGCCGACGACGGCATGTCCAAGCACCCCCAGCAGCTACCGCCTCCAGCCGAACTGATCTACACACCCCCTGCGCCTGAGATAGTGAAGTTCGACAACGGTCTGACCGTTTACCTGTTGGAGGATCACGAACTCCCGCTGGTAACCGGGCGGTTGCTCGTTCGCGCTGGTTACATCTACGACCCGGTTGACAAACTGGCTCTTGCCAGCCTCACTGGATCGACCATGCGCTCAGGGGGAGCAGGTAGCCTTACCGGGGATCAGATTGACGAAGCCCTCGAATTTGTGGCGGCCTCAGTTGAGGTCGGCGTGGACTATGAGGGTGCGTTTGTTGATTTTTCGACCCTGACCAAAGATCTGGACCAAGTCTTGGGTCTGTTTTCCGATGTCCTTCTTCGTCCCCAGTTTGATCAGGGCAAGATCGATCTTGGCAAGCAGCAAGGGATGGTGGCGATAAGGAGGCGCTTCGACGACCCTGGAAACATGGCCCGTCTCAAGTTCCGAGCGGTGGTCTATGGTGATGACAACCCATACTCCAGGCTGTCGCGGCCTCACCATGTGGAATCGATGACCAGAGATGACCTCGTGGGCTTCCATCGGCAGTACTACGTTCCCAACGGCGCGATTTTGGGCATCTCCGGTGATTTCGATCGCGACAAGCTCGTCGCCGATCTCCACACGCTGCTGGATGGGTGGTCAAAAGGGGACGGATGGATGCCAGAGATTCCAGAGGGCGATCCGCCGCCGCCGGGTGTCTACTACATCGAGCGCGATCTTAGCCAGACCATTGTGCGTATAGGGCATTCTGGAATGCCGCGCCACAGTGACGACCAGGACGCCGTAGAGGTGATGAACCGCATCTACGGGATCGGCACTTTTACATCACGGTTGGGGACTGAGGTCAGATCGAATCGAGGTTTGGCATACTCTGTCTTCGGAGCGGTGTTCGACAGTCCTGACCCCAGACACGGCATGGCGCTCGCTCTCGTTCAGACCAGAGCCAACGCCACGGGCGAGACCATTTCGGTGATGGAGCAAATCACCAGGGAGATGACCACAGATCCCGCCACCCAAGAAGAGTTGGACAACGCGAAGAACCAACTCATCAACTCGTTCATCTTCGGATTTTCCTCGCGGGCGTCAATTGTTGAACGCCGGGTGGAGCTTGCGTTTGACGGCTTTCCTGATGACTATCTTGAAACCTATCTGGACAGGATAAGAGCGGTGACAGTCGAAGACGTAACCAGAGTTGCCGCCAAATACCTTCGCGGCGACGATCTTCGCATTCTGGTCGTTGGGGACCGCTCCCAGTTTGACCAACCCCTCGAAAGCTTTGGGCCGGTGACTGAAATCACTGTAAACGGCCCCGGTCAGCAGTAATCGCCCCATGCGAGCGGGGACGCTTCTGCATATCATAGGTGGCCTGTTAGTGGCGCTCGCTATCAGCATGTTGATCCCGCTCGCCTACGCCATCAAATTTGGAGACGGTGACGCAGCCGCGATTGCGTGGTCGGTATCCATCACCCTCATCGCCGGGCTGATTCTCTGGTTCACCAACCGCGTCACCGCTGAGCTTAGAATCCGCGACGGGTTCGCCATTGTGGCGCTGGGCTGGACAGCGATGGTGTTGTTCGGATCTCTCCCGTTCGTACTGTCCGGGGTGTGTCCATCGTTTACCGACGCGTTTTTTGAGACCATGTCGGGGATGACCACCACCGGGGCGACGATTTTGACCGACATCGAGTCTGTCCCCCGTGGTGTACTTTTTTGGCGAAGCCTGACTCACTGGCTGGGGGGCATGGGGGTGATCGTCCTGTTTTTGGCGATCCTGCCTCTTCTTGGCGTCGGCGGGATGCAGCTTTTTCGCGCTGAAGTACCTGGGCCGATAGCGGACAAACTGACACCACGGGTGCAGGACACAGCCAAAATTCTGTGGGTGGTCTATGTTGTTATGACACTCGCTGAGACGGTCCTCCTGATGCTCGGAGGCATGACCGGCTACGATGCTCTCTGTCATGCGTTCGGCACCATGGCCACTGGCGGGTTTTCCACCAAGAACACCAGTGTGGGCCACTACGACAGCGCCTATATCGATTGGGTGATCGTGGTGTTTATGTTTCTGGCGGGAACCAATTTCGCGCTCCATTTTAGGGCATTTCGAGGTGAATGGTCATCATTTTGGCACGATGCGGAGTGGCGTGTGTATCTAGCGGTAACACTCGGTGCGACGGCGGTAGTTACGATAAGCGTGCTAAATGACGGCCTCTACAACTCCATCGCTGACGGTATCCGCTACTCGGCGTTCCAGGTCGTGGCTATCTGCACCACCACCGGTTTCGGTACCGCCGACTACGAGCTCTGGGCACCAGTTACCCAGATCACTCTTTTAGCGCTGATGTTTATCGGGGGATGTGCAGGCTCCACAGGCGGAGGAATGAAGCAGATGCGGATTATGCTTCTGGTCAAGCAGGGCGCCACCGAAATGAAAAAACTTCTACATCCAAAAGCGGTTGTGCCCATACGTCTGGGGACCCGCTCTGTCTCGCAACCTATAATGTCCAATATTCTGGGGTTATTCCTGATTTTCATGCTGCTCTACTTCACGTTCAGCTTCATGATGTGCATTTTGGGATTGGACCTTCTTACCGCCCTTAGCTCAGTCGCAGCGACGATGGGAAACATCGGACCTGGACTGGGCGATGTCGGGCCCACCGACGACTACGGGTGGATTCCGCCAGCGGGCAAATGGGTTCTCTCGGCTGCGATGCTGCTGGGCCGCTTGGAGATTTACACGGTTCTCGTGATTCTCACGCCTGGTTTCTGGCGGCCTTGAGCCGGGGATGAGTTTGGCACTATGAGAAAGCTGGTGATAAAGGGTGCGATCCTCGTTGTCCTCCTGTTTGGCCTGATGGGGCTGTTTATACGGGAGTACACAGCGTGGTCAAATAAGGCTGTCCAAGACATGCACCTCACCCCTTTCGATCTGGACAAGGTGGCTGCGGCAGCCGTCGATCTTCGCTCACTCCAGCAACCAATGAAAGCGCCAGTCTTGGAAAACACCGAAACCGCAGCGCTGGTGCCAGATATCGACCGCAAGCCACCGACCCCCCCCGCTCCGCCATCATCAACGAAGGACCCCAAATCGAACAGCAAAGTTGAGTCCGGGTCTGTCGGCGGTTGGCGCAGGTCACCAGGACAGTGGAAAAACCCGTCTGTGGGCCGGATGCGCCGAGACCTAGGAAGTTGGGTTGATCCTCCAGGACAGCCCATCAAACAGCAATCTCCCGATGCTCAGCTCCCCCAAAAACCACAGCTTTCGCTCGACCCTCCGAGATCAGCGCCAGATCGTGGGCCACAGAAGAGCGAGCCTTCAGTATACACTCTCTCCGCCGATCAGTTGGCGTCGATCATGGTGCGGCAGGCGTCTCTACATCCCAAAGCTGCGAGTCTGTTGCGCCACGTGCGAGGATGGTCCACCAGTATTGAGGGGGGCGATCTGGTGATCCGTGCGACTGTAGATGGCAATGTTTTGCAGAGGTTTGGAAGCCGCGTCCCTGAGGCATTTAAAGCAGCCGTCGCAATGTTGGGCACCGGACCTGTCGCCGGCATCTGGCGGGTCAGCCCCATCGTCGAAAACGGTGCTGTTGTCCTGACTGTGGAACGGTCGCATTTCACTCTGGGAGGCATCTCACTCGATGGACGGACCGCCTCCAACTATTTGGGACTGCCGATCAACCAGCTAAAAGCGGCTGTACCTCTGGGTTTGCCCGCAGGGGAGAGGGTTGAGAGTGTGACGCTTGAGAATGGCGAGATCAGGTTGGAGACAAGAAGATAGGCCAGCCAAACTACTCGTCAAGCTCGACATTCCAGTAGGCATCGGAGATAAACTGCTGCCAGCTATGCCGCCAAACACCTAGCGGCACTGAGAGGCGCGGTGCCCAGTCAGGTTTGATGGGTCGTGAGAGAAGTCTCATCCGTGCTTCTCTTGGCGTCCGAGCAGCTTTCTTTCCGTTGCATTTTACGCACGCTAGAACGCAGTTGGACCAACTGCTCTTACCGCCCCGCGACCTGGGGATTACATGGTCAATTGTCATCTCGTCGCCGTGAACACGTTTTCCGCAATATTGGCACCTGGCGCGGTCGCGACGGACTAAGTTGCGGCGGCAGAAACTCACTTCGCGTGGCGGGAAGCCCCGATACTCAGGCACACGGATGATCTCAGGAAGTTTCATTTCGATCCGCACGCCCCTAATAGTGGGTTCGCCCGTCTCAAGGGGAAGATCAGCCCATGAATCGAAGTCGTATGTCTGGTAGGTCTTTGGCTCAACAGCCTCAGCGACTTCGGAGTAGAGCATACAGATAGCGCGCTTCACCGAAGTGATGTCGACGGCCATCCAATGGGCATTGAGCACTAGGGCTTGGGACATCGTATCGGTTCTTGGGCCGTGCCAGTACGCTCAGCGAAAACGCCAAAGAACCTGGAACATAGTCAAATGGTGGCGGTACATACACCCCCTACCCTGATGGTTCATCTTGACCCTTGAGCAGGTTGTGGCGTTGTTAAGGGTATCATTCCCCCGTGTTATTTGGCACTCGTTCAAAGGACAATCCAGATGTCAGCGCTCAAAGGCGTACCCATGTCACTCTCACCAGAACTGTTGTATATCCTGGCCAACATGGGCCACGGCGACAACTTGGTAATCGCCGACGGCAACTTTCCAGCGGAGAATCAGGGAGCCGAACATGTCGTGCGGATGGACGGGATGGGCGTCCCCGATCTTCTAAGAGACATGCTCACACTGTTCCCAATTGACGATGGCGAGATTCAAGCTGCGGTGATGACTCCAGGCCCGGACCAGCCCGAACCACCAATATTCACCGACTACCGCCGGGTTCTCAAAGAGGGCGAAGGCCGTGAAGTACCTCTTACCCTTTTGGGCCGCTTTGAGTTCTACGACTACACCAAAGAGAACGCCTACGCCATCATCGCCACCGGCGAAACCGCCATCTACGCCAATCTGATCCTAGTCAAAGGCGTTATCGCACCGGAATAGAAGATCGTCCAACGATCAGTCGCCCAGGCCGTGCGGGTGTTCGGACAGCATCCAGATGTGCGTGGATTTCTTGGTGCAGTCAAAGTTGGGAATGGATTGGCATCGTTCAATACGCCCCCAAACTCAAAAGACACAACTGATGACCTCAAGGGAATGCTTTAACCGGACATGTCTGTTTGAGAGGGCCGAGCGTCCGGTAAAATGGGAGATACTCGGTTTTTGGGGGCAGACTGTCGCCCGATGGCGGAAGGAAGGGCTGCCCGAAAATGTCGATCCTGGCACATATTTCGATATGGACCCAAGGGTCTACGCCCCTGGTACCGGGTTCACCGCGATGCCCTACTATCCAGCGTTCACCGATGAGCTCATCAAGGATGAGGGAAGCACGCGACTGGTTCGCGGTGGTGACGGGATCATCAAACGCGAACGTTCTGACCACCCGAAACTTAAGCATGCCCCAATGGGTCAAGTTTCCCGTGGATTCAAGGAGCGATTGGGAAGAGATTAGGGACAACCGGCTCGACCCATCATAAGTCGGACGTCTTCCCGATTGGGACGAGTTGAAGCTGCAATACAAAGACCGCGAGTACCCATTGGGGATGTCTATTTGCGGGGCCTACGGCACACCGCGCAACCTGTTTGGCGAAGAGGGTCTGGCTTACGTCTATTACGACGATCCTGACCTGATCTACGAGATAATGCGCTGGTGGGTCGATTTCTATACCAAAATCGCCAATACGGTCACTAAGGAAATAGAGATTGACTACGTGTTTATGTGGGAGGATATGGCCTTTAAGACCGGTCCATTGATCTCCCCGGAGATGTTCAAGACGTTCATGTCGCCCTACTACGACGAACTGATTGACGCGTTCAAAAGCGCTGGGATTGACATAATACTTGTGGACACAGACGGCAACGCTGAGGTGCTGCTTGATCTGTTCATAGACGCTGGCGTCAATACTATGATGCCATTCGAGATCGCAGCAGGAATGGAGCCGGTCAAAATCCGCAAACGGTTGGGCCACAAGCTGGCGATGATCGGCGGGATCGACAAGCGCGAGGTGGCCAGAGGCCCTGAAGCCATCAAGATCGAGGTGATGAGCAAGGTGCCGCAGCTCTTAGAAGATGGTGGATTTATCCCAACACTCGATCACTCAACGCCCCCTGACATCTCGTTCGATAACCACAGGTGCATGACAGACCTGCTGAATCGACCCGTCGGGTCGTTCCAAAACAGTCGGCGTCTCAACAACCAGTACGTCTCCAGGAGCGCCCTCATTGTCTACAAGGAAACGAAGACATTCGTAGAATGGCGATCTGGGCAGGTTGACCACGCGGTCGAGATATGTCGCGATGTGTTCGAACTTGGACGAAGCGCGCAATGTGATCGAAGAGATGCTGCGGCAAGGCCCGCGCTGACAAGGCTGCTGCACTCACGGGTTCAATGGAAACGCTACAACCTCCTCAATCGTCGCAGCGTCTGTCAGAAGCATCACCAAGCGATCGATTCCTAGAGCGTTACCGGCGCTGTCAGGCATGCGCTCTGCGGCTTTGAGAAAATCCTCGTCGATCTCCGGTACGACCTCTTTCCCTAGCGCCTTTCTCTGGGCTTGCTCAGATTCAAGT
The DNA here is from genome assembly GCA_964627605.1 of uncultured bacterium. Taxonomy (GTDB): domain Bacteria; phylum Latescibacterota; class MWCZ01; order MWCZ01; family CAZVGZ01; genus CAZVGZ01. The sequence goes on from CAZVGZ010000018.1 coordinate 47,644, forward strand.
CGGCGGCGCTGTTCGACAGCGTCCGTCAGCTCGCTGAAGCCGTTGCACAGTTCTATTCCAGCGATGTAGGCCTCGCATCTCTCTGCGACTGATGAGTCGTCAGGTTTGGCGCGTGCCAGCGCCCCGAACCGTATCGGGTAGTCGATGATCCACACCGGGCGGTCTTTTCCCAGATTCGGCTCGACGTGTGTGATCCACAGCTTGAAAAACAGGCTCTCCGAATCCTCGTCAGTCATCCACTCATACCCAGCCTCTCTGGCATGTCCTCGAAACGATGCGACGTCGTTGCACTTTCCCAAATCTATGCCTGCCCATCGAAGCATCGCATCAGAGACGGTGATCCGCTCCCACGGCCTTTGTAGCTCAATCTGATGACCCTGGTAGTTGATCTGAGACGACCTGTTCAGCGCGATTGAGCACGCCTCTACAAGCGCTTCGGTGTCGTCCATCAAGACGATGTAATCCGCTTCAGCGCGGTACCACTCCAACATCGTGAACTCAATCTGATGCAGCGGTGATCCCTCGTAGTCGCGGAATACTTTGCCCATGGAATATATCCGCTCATATCCAGCCGCTAAGAGCTTCTTCATGGCGTATTCAGGCGATGTCTGGTGATAGAGGAGTGTTGGGTCTGCCTCTACGCCCAAATGCGCCAAGGTCGTCAACGGGTCCAGGCTCGGTTCCATGCCCGCCCATGGCGCTAAAACAGAAGGCTCGATCTCCAGAAAGTGTTCGCTCTCCATCCACCGGCGCACCTCGCGCAAAATCTGCGCACGCTGCGCAAGCCGTTCGCGCATTCTGGGGTCAGTTAGACGATCTATCGGATCAGATTTCATCAGGAACCGTTTTTGTTCGATTGTCAACGGTTGGAGGTAGTAGCCTCATTACAAAAAAACGGGTGGAGCCAGCAACCCGCCGGCCCCACCCTGTGAGCACCTTAAGGGTGCCCTATGCGTAGTATCGCAGTGCTATTCTGGGGTGCCGTCGGCTCCCAGAAGGGCTTTACGGCTCAGTTTGACTTTGCCGCTCTGGTCGACGTTGATGATCTTGACCTTGACCATCTCACCCATCGACAGCACATCCTCGACCTTCCCGATCCGCTCATTGGCGATCTCGCTGATGTGCAGCAGACCATCTTTGCCCGGGAGTATTTCGACGAACGCACCGAACGATGTGATGCTCTTGACCATACCCTCGAAAATCTCACCAATAGCGGGGACGTGGACGATCGCTTTGATCTTCGACAGAGCCACTTCCGCCGCCGCACCATCGACAGAGGAGACGTTGACTGTGCCGTCGTCGTCAATCTCCACAACAGCGCCGGTCTCCTCCTGAATGCCCCTGACGATCTTACCGCCAGGACCGATGATCGAACCGATCAGAGAAGGATCAATCTTGAGGGAGAGAATCCGAGGCGCGTACTGCGACAATGCCGACCGTGGTGCCTCGATGGTTTTCGCCATCTCAGCCAACACATGTTGACGACCGGATTGCGCTTGTGAGAGCGCCTGCTTTATGATATCGAACGAGATACCAGAGATTTTGATGTCCATTTGGAAGGCAGTTATCCCCTCAGCGGTGCCGACGATTTTTAGGTCCATGTCGCCCTGAAAATCCTCTTGGCCCACGAGGTCGGTGAGAACCGCCACCTTGTCGCCTTCGATGATCAGCCCGACGTTGATACCAGCGACAGGACATTTGATAGGCACACCAGCATCCATCAGCGCAAGTGATGCCGCGCAGACCGACGCCATGGAGGACGAGCCGTTTGATTCCAGAACCTCAGAGACGATCCTGATTGTATATGGGAAGCCATCCATTGATGGAATGACAGGTTCCACACCCATCTGCGCTAAATGACCGTGACCGATCTCTCGGCGGTTGGTGCCCCTCATCATTTTGACCTCGCCAGTGGAGAACGGCGGAAAGTTGTAGTCGAGCATATAGTTCTGATAGCTCTTGCCTTCCAACACGTCCACTAGCCGCTCGTCGGTGCGAGTACCGAGTGTCACGGCGCCCATGGCTTGGGTCTGACCTCGTGTGAATAGCGACGATCCGTGCGAACGGGGCAGAAAAGCCACCTCGCTCGATATTTCACGTATCTCGTCGTGTCCTCGACCGTCAATGCGGCGGCTCTCATCCAAAACCATCTGCCGCATGTCACTTCGCATCACCTTGTCGATGGCGTCCTTGACATCGTCAGATCGGTCTTCTTCGCCGCCTTCGGAATCGATCGCGGCAACGGCTTCAGCGCGAATCTCACTGTAGGTCTCGCCCCTGACTATTTTGTCGCCAACGCGGTTGGCGGCCTTGATTTTGTCGCCAACCAGCCCGGCGATTTTTGCTTCAAACTCGGTGTCGATCACCGGCTCCTGGAGTTCGAGTTTGGTTTTGCCGATCTCATCAATTATCTGCTGCTGCCACTCGCACATCTTGGCGATCCAACCGTGGGCGGCCTCAAGGGCAGTGACCATCCGGTCTTCTGATATCTCCTGGGCGTGGCCCTCAATGTTCGTAAGAGAGTCCCCGCGCCCGGCAACAACTATATCGAAGTCCGATTCACCGCGATCGGCGTATGATGGGTTGAGCAGCGTCGCGCCCTCAACCTCACATATCCGCACGCATCCGAACGGTCCGTTGAACGGTATGTCGGAGATGCCCAGAGCGATAGAAGCGCCCAGACAAGCCAGCACATCGGCTTCGTGTTCCTGATCGTGCGACACCACATTGACCAAAACATGCGGCTCGCGTTTGAGATTTTTGGGAAACAGCGGGCGAATCTGATGATCGATCAGCCGTGCTGACAGAATCTCACGCTCAGACGGACGAGCCTCACGTTTGAAGATGCTGCCTGGAATTTTCCCGGCTGCATATCCCTTTTCCCTGTAGTCCACGTAGAGTGGGAAAAACGGGAAAGTCGAATCTTTGCTACCCATTGTGGCGGTGACCAACACCATTGTGTCGCCATACCGCACCATGACAGCACCACCTGCTTGCCGGGCCACATGCCCGGTTTCGATGGTGAGTGGATGACCATTAAGGCCGAACTCGTAGGTGTTCATACTTGATATACTCCTGTTCGGGTGTCCGGGCTCTAGCCAGACCGCCGACACTGCACTCGTGCCGCACTCACGTCCCCAAGACATTTCCATCCGAAGCCCTCACCGTCGACCGCTCCAATGTGGGAACGTTGACATAGAAGAGCCCGAAGGGTTGCCAATTCTGTTTGCTCGGACCATCCTAACAGACAGATGGGTCGGGCAAACAAAACCGGCAGCCTGAAATCGTTGTCTAGGAACTAATTGCGCCAGTACAGGCGGCGTTTCTCTGGAAACTCCCGGTGTTGTGGCTAGAGAGCCTAAGTGCTCCCCAACCGTGTGGTGATCTAGCGGCGCAGCCCTAACCGTTCGATCAACGTACGGTAGCGCTCAATATCGCGTTTGCGCAGATAGTTGCGCAGTCTCTGACTCTGGCCTACCATTTTCAGCAGACCCCGGCGTGTGTGGTGGTCTTTGGGATTCGACCTCAAATGCTCATTGAGGTTGCGGATCCGCTCAGTTATAATCGCGACCTGCACCTCTGGCGAGCCGGTGTCGCCGTCATGCTGTTTGTACTCGTCGATTAGCTCCTCGGTACGCGTTTTAGAAATTGACACTGCCTGGTTCCTTTCCACGACCGTTCCCGACAGTGGGAGCGGCGTTGGGCCGGTTCATCGTCTACCACCAAGAGTTGGCGGGCTCACTCAAACCGGCGACATGATGCGCCGTGGGCGCAAACGATCGCCCAGTTGACACTGACCTATACCCAGAAGTCGCCCATCGTGGGCCAATACCGGGACCTCTTCTCGATCATCACCACTCGCAATAACTTCCTGCCCGTGGAGGAATTTTTCAGCCAGTACTGTTTCCAGCACCAAAGCCGGTCCTAAAGCCGTCTCCAGAGCTTCCGCTGGACAGAGCCATCCCCGTACATCAGCGAGCGGCGTTTTTTCATCTATAAGATCTGACCAGTTGGCGGCCTTATCAACGCTGAACAGCCCCGACGCCAAGCGGCGGAGGCCGCAGATGTGCGCCCCGACTCCCAACTTGTCCCCCCAGTCACGGGCGAGCGCCCTGATATAAGTTCCGCCAGAACAACGGATGCGGACATCAACTTCAGGTAGTCGCGATCCCAGAATGTCGAAACTCTCTATTCGCACTTTGCGCGGTTCCATCTCGACCGATTCGCCAGCGCGGGCTCTTGCGTGTGCTCTTTTGCCCCTGATCTTGATCGCCGAATACACCGGGGGTATCTGTGTTATGTCTCCTAGAAACGATCCCCTGGCATCAGCCAGCTCTTCGTCGGTAAACGAAGGCACATCCTTCTCACTGGCAACCTCTCCGTCGGCATCGTCACTGTCCGTCGTGATTCCCAATCGTACGCCAGCCAAATAGTCTTTGTCGCCTCTGCTCAGGTATGGCAGCAACTTTGTAGCATTCCCCACAGCTAGCACTAACAGGCCAGTCGCCATCGGGTCAAGCGTACCGCCGTGACCAACTTTTTTCGTAGATGCGCGCTTCCTGACAACGTCAACCACGTCGTGGGAGGTCATCCCAGAAGGCTTATCTACCAACAGAACGCCTGGCGGCGGTTTAGTCACCTTAGGGGGCGTCCTGTTCGACTTCATCTGGCAGCGTTTTTATCACCTCGTTCAGCAGTTGGGAGACTTTGGCACCGCGCTCAATCGAAATATCAGCTTCAAACTTGAGTTCCGGTACATGTCTTAGCCGCATCCTCTGCCCCAACTCACGTCTCAAAAAACCCTGGGCGTGTTGAAGCGCATTGAGCGATTCGCCGCTTCCTGTCTCACCAGACTGTGAAAGCTCCGACACGAAAACCTTGGCGAGGCTCAAATCGTCTGCAACCGCGACGCAGGTGATTGTGATAAAACCAATGCGTGGGTCTTTAAGGCGCGTGCGTACTATTTCGGCCAACTCGTGCCTAATCTGTTCTCCAACCCTGTCTGACCTTCGATTCGGCATCTGATCCCTATCGAAACTCCACCGGCGCAACCAACACAACCAACCTCATATCTCCTTCGGCGAACCGACCGACTTTGTCGAGTAGTTCTGTCGCCCGACCACCGTCGGCGGCCACCACCGCAACCCCCAATTTAGCCCTTTGCCATAGATCGTGATCATCGACTTCAGCGACAGAGACGTTGAATCGGCTGCGGATTTTCTCTTTCAGGCTGCGGACGATCCTGCGCTTGTCTTTGAGCGAGTGGGATTCCAGGAGAGATATGTCCAACTCCAGTGAAGCCACAACCATAGGGGTCTCTCAACTGTATCGCTGCCGTTCGGTTCCACTAACGATTCGCCGGTCCAAGTAGGATGGTGGAACCTATTCCAACGTTCTTGCGACCTCTATCCGCTCAAAGGTTTCCAGCACATCGCCGATCTTGAGGTCGTTGAAGTTGCTCACCCCAATACCGCACTCAAAGCCGCTCTGGACCTCATGAACATCGTCTTTAAATCGGCGCAGTGACGACACTTCGCCCTGGTAGAGCACCACTCCGTCGCGCACGACGCGAACCAGTTCTCCACGGGTCACGACACCCTCGCGGACCATGGATCCGCCCACAGTGCCTGAACGCAGGACTTTGAACAGCTCACGGACCTCCGCCTCGCCATTGACCTGCTCCTTGATTTCGGCAGACAATAGCCCTGAGAGGGCCTGTTTTACTTCATCAACCGCCTCGTAGATCACATCATAGAGACGCACATCCACATACTCTTGCGCCGCCACTTCTCTGGCCCGTGGCTCTGGTCGGACGTGAAAGCCTATTATGATGGCTCCTGAAGCGGTAGCTAGAAGCACATCTGATTCAGTAATTGCGCCGGTCGCAGAGTGGATAACACTCACTCCGACTTCGTCTGTGGAAAGAGCGTTCAGCGCATCGCATAACGCCTCCACCGATCCAGCGACATCGCCTTTGACGATGATGGGAAGCTGCCCGAAATCGCCAGCTGTGATCCTGCTATGGAGATCGACAAGCGACACATTCTGTGCCTGGCGGAACGTCTGCTCACGACGCATCGCTTGACGCCTCTGAGCTAAGTCCCTCGCCTCGCGCTCGTTTGGCATAACCCGAAACGGATCGCCAGCCTCGGCTACGTCATCAAAACCAAGCACCTGAACCGGGGTACCTGGGCCAGCTTCCACCAACGGGTGACCGCGTTCGTCCAACATAGCCCTCACGCGCCCGGCATGGAGCCCAGCGACGAAAACGTCTGACACTCTTAGAGTGCCGTGTTGGACAAGCACCGTGGCGACTGGGCCTCGGCCTTTGTCGAGCTTCGCTTCTACAACAGCGCCAACAGCTGCACGGTCGGGGTTGGCTTTGAGATCGAGCAGTTCCGATTCAAGCGCTAGCAGCTCCAAGAGGGAGTCAACGTTATCGCCGCGCATCGCGGAGATATCCATAATCTGAGTGCTGCCACCGAACTCTTCAACCAAAACGTTATGCTGCGAGAGCTCTTGCTTAACACGGGATGGGTTTGCATCGGGCAGATCGATCTTGTTGACCGCTACCACCACAGGGACACTCGCCGCTCTGGCGTGGTCTATCGCTTCAACGGTCTGGGGCATCACCCCATCGTTAGCCGCCACTATCAAAACCACCACATCTGTTAGCTGCGCACCACGCGCCCTCATAGCGGTGAAAGTGTGGTGACCCGGCGTATCAAGGAAAGTCACAGCACCATGGTCGGTGTCGACATGGTAGGCACCGATGTGCTGAGTGATCCCACCGGCCTCTCCGCTGATCACGTTCTCTCTGCGAATGAAATCTAGCAGCGAGGTCTTACCGTGATCGACGTGACCCATTACGGTGATGACTGGCGGGCGCGGTCTAAGGTCTTCGGGGTTGTCGCTGATCTCCTCGTCGACCTCCGCCTCCGAGAACTCCTCAGCCAACTCTACCTGGAAGCTGAACTCATCTGCCAGTAGCGTTAGGGTATCCAGGTCGAGCCGCTGATTAAGGGTTACCATCAGACCCATCTTCATGGCCTGCCCTATCACTTCGCTAGACTTGGCATCCATGAGATCGGCTAGTTCGCCCACCGAAGTGAACTCTGCCACTTTCAAGACGGTTGGATCTTCCTGTTCGCCTTCGATCTCTGTCTGCTGCGGCCCTCTGTCGTGTCTGACACGGGTGCGGCCCCTCCCCATCTCCGACAGGGTCCGCTGTACGTTGGCATCCACAACCGTCTGATCGACACGTTGGCGACGCTTTCTGCGACGTTTGGGTCTGGTGTCAGCACCACCACCGGTTGGTGGCCCTGAACTGGCTGGCTTGGCGGCCTCCCAGATTGCGTTGTCACCGGAGCCTTTACGCCCGCTTTTATCGGGGTTGACAACTACGCGCCGTCGGCGATGCGACGATTTCACATAGGAGCCATCGCCATCAGGTTTTTTATCGCCGGGCTCGGTAGTCGGCGGCGAGGGAGCTTCCTCCGCCACCGGTTCAGTCTCAACAGGCTCGGCAAGCGGCTCTGCCACTTCTTCAGCGGCAACTTCTGACTGGTCGCCTTCGGTCTGCTGCAACTCGGCCACCAGCTCCTCATCGACTTGGGGCGCGGCTGGCTCAGGGACAGCTGTTTCCGGCTCGTCGGTAACCGCTTCAACAACCTCAGAATCAGGATCAGAGTCGGCGTCGGAGTCGGCGACCTCAACATCGGACTCGACCGGTTCGGCCTCATCCTCAGTGGGTGGCTCGAAGTGGGCCTGGACCGCAACGAGCTGGTCCTCTTCCAACGGGCTCATGTGGTTGGTGACTTCAATCCCCAGTTCGACCATAATTACCAGCAACTCTTCAGAGCTGACGCGGAAATCTTTGGCGACCTGGTAGACTCGTCTTCGCTTCAGCACTAACACATGCCTCCGTAATGCTTCCGTATGCCTTGTCTGATGCCACTTTCTTGCGGCCCTAAGGCGATATTATTCAGTCTGGCTGCTATCGTCAATTTCATCTGATTGGTCAGTCTGTTCTGCTTCATCGACCTGCTCAGCGACCTCTTCGGTTGCGTCTTCATCAGTCGATTCTTCTTCTGCTGCTTCGACCTGCTCGGCAACTTCTTCAGTGGCGTCCATAGCCGCTGATTCTTCGCCGTCAGGGGTACTGTCATCTTCGTCAGACTCAGCCGACTCAGTCTCGGCTTCAGCCTCAGCGGCTTCTTCAGCCAACCGAGTCTTTTCGGCCTCAATCTCTGCCCTTCGCGCCATCTCCTCGTCCCAAGATGTCTGACGGGTCTCCGAGGCGTCTTGAGCCTCGTCAAGCAGGTCAGCCGTCAGCCCGACTTCAATGCCGGTCGCTTCCGCTAGATCAGCAGCAGCGTACGCCAAAAGGTCTTCAGCGGTGAATACGTCCGCAGCCGAAAGGGCCACCACAAGGGCTTCTGTAGCCGATGGCAGGTCGGCGGTCGGCACACGCAGGAACTCGGACTCCTCTTCTCGTCTGGCGAACTGGTCCTCAGAGAGCGCCTCGACTCGCCATCCGGTCAACTGAGCCACAAGGCGGGCGTTCTGGCCACCTCTACCGATAGCGAGCGAAAGCTGATCCTCATCCACGATGGCTGTCATCGTGTGGGCATCGTCCTCAATCACTACCCGGTTCACCTCAGCAGGTGACAGGCTGTGCATAAGGAACGTCGCCGGGTCGGCTGCCCAAGGGATAATGTCGATGCGCTCGTTATTCAACTCTCTCACCACCGCCTGCACCCTTGACCCTTTGGGGCCAACGCATGAGCCAACCGGGTCCACCCTGTCATCACTTGAGACGACAGCTATTTTCGCCCGGTCCCCAGGCTCACGGGCGACGGCTTTGATCTCGACAACCCCGTCAAATATCTCCGGCACTTCTACCTGAAACAGCTGATGAAGGAATCCGGGATGCGTGCGAGACAGTATGATTTGAGGTCCCTTGACTGTCCGCAGTACTTCCTTGACGTAGGCCCGGACTGTATCTCCAGGACGGAACCTCTCTCTTGGGATCTGCTCATTATATGGTAATGCCGCCTCGGCACGTCCCAAGTTGACAATCACGTCCCGCCTGGATATCTGCTGAGCCGTTCCAATGAGGATCTCGCCGATCCGCTGGCTGTAGGTCTCGTAAATCTTCTCCCGTTCGGCCTCACGAATGCGCTGTACTAATATCTGCTTGGCGCTCTGAATCGCCATTCGACCAAACGCGGTAAATGGCACCTCGTCAGCGACACCCTCGCCGATCTCCGCATCGGAATCAACCGAGAGCGCCTCCTCCAGGGTAATCTCCAGCGCGGGATCTTCGATCTCTTCCACAACCGCTTTATGCTGCCAAATGCTTATTTTGCCAGTATTTATGTCCATCTCGATATCAATATTGTCAGAGGTGCCAAACTTCTTTTTTGCAGCCGACAGCAAGCCAAACTCAAGCGTATCGGCAACAAGGTCCACCGACACGTTTTTCTCTCTGGCTATCTGCCCCAACGCTTCAATTACTTCTTCCTGCACCATTTCTACTCCGACTCGCGGCGGTTCTCGTCCGCCTTATCTATGTCGTACACCACTTTGGCTTTGGCGATCGCCGCCAGCGCCACATCCTGTCCACCGTCATCAGTATCGATTCGGATGCCATCATCGCTCACAGCCGACAATGTCCCTTCGAAAGCGACTCCACTATCCTTACTGACGACTCTTAACCGCCTGCCCAAAATCCGCCGAAAATCTCTAGCAGATTGGAGAGGGCGCGAAGGCCCAGGCGACATCACATCCAGCGAAAAACTCCGCTCTTGCGGTAAGACCTCGTCCAGCCATGCAGCCACCGCAGAAGCCGCCTTGGCGCAGAGATCGCTGTCTATTCCACCTGGTGCGTCAACGATGATCTGCAGGGGCGACCGTTTTGCTTCGCCGCACCACTTCGCCTCAATTAACTCGGCACCAGCCTCTGCCACCACGGTCTCTATCGGCACTAGCCAGGCTTCAAGGTCACTCATAATACTCGCTGTCCTACGGCCCTGATACTAAAAAAAGTGGGCGATCCCCGCCCACTCTCCACTGAAACTTAAAAGATAATTCTATGTCGCCCATATTGCCAAGGGCTCAGCGATACGAGTCTACCATCCAGATGTCGCGCGATCGACAATCTGAGATGATAGGTCAGCCGCCGCTTCGTCCAGGGCCTTCTGCCTTGCAGCGTTGCCACCTGCGGGATCGTACTCTACCTCTGAGTACAGAGAGTCGTTATCCCATACCCAGTCACCTTCGAGACGGTCCACGAATCGCGCCTCTACGCTAACAGTGATGCGGAATCGTCGAGCCTGGTCTGAAGCACCATACGCCGATGGGCCTTCTGTCACACTCTTAATCGTTCCCTCAAAAACAGCGTTGGCTGCTCGTGCGGCGGTGAATGTGACGTCAGTGCGGGTCAGAAGCTTGTCAGTGATTGCCCGCGCAAGGCGCTCGTCCAACCCGGCCTCTACACTGTAGTTGTCGAAGAAGCCCACTCCCACGGCCTTGATATGCCCTGGCAGCCCACTTGTCGTTGAATAGTAGGAGCAGCTCGAAATCACCAGCAGCAACCCCGCTAGCAGCCGGTGCCAAGCCTTGTTCTTTTGAGGCGAGTCGGTGATTATTCCGGTCTCCTCTGTGTTGAAACCAGGAATGTCCCAAGTCCCAATCCGTTGGTGATTGTGCGCGTAAATATGTTGGGCACGCAGCGCACCCAAAACTCTCTCAACGATTCCGGGATCGGTAGGATGGAGAATAGCTCACGTTTGCAGCCGTAAGTCCTTACGCCCTCTACGTCCAACACCTCCGAGACCAAAGATGCCCACTCTTTTGAGTGGTCGCCGTCCTGAGGCAACTCAGTGGGGCGGTCGAAATCTTTGGGCAGTCCCTGATTAAAAATCGAAGTGGCCATATCGTCCTAATTCTGCGCTGATTCAGTGAAGGTTGTTGCGACTCGAGTTGAGAGGTCATTTGAGGTCGGTTTCAACCAATGGTGGCGTTCTCTGCCAGGCGGAAAGGGCAGTGTGCTACTGAAGAAAACTTACGCGCCCAGGGTAAATTAGTCAACTCACCCGATGCGGGATGCCCAGTCAGCAAGGTCAGCAACAAAGGGGTGGCGGGCGACGCCGTGTTCCGTGATTATGCCTGAGATCAGGTCGGCTGGTGTGACATCGAACGCCGGATTTCTCACAGCGACGCCCTCAGGCACCGTTCTGCGACCGAATCCCTCAGACACCTCGTGAGCGTCCCGCTCCTCAATGGGTATCTCGTCGCCGCTGGAGATAGCCATGTCCACCGTCGACATCGGCGCTGCAACGTACATCGGGATGTTGTGGGCTTTGGTTGCCAGCGCCACACCGTAGGTGCCTATCTTGTTCGCGGCATCGCCGTTGGACGCGATTCTGTCAGCACCGACGATTACCGCGTCGATGAGCCCTTCGCGCATCAATGAAGGCGCTGCGTTATCGCAGAGGACCGTCACAGGAATGCCACCAGCTTGCAGCTCCCAAGCGGTCAAGCGAGCGCCTTGAAGCAGCGGGCGGGTCTCATCAGCAAACACGCTGATGGACATCCCTTGTTCCACCGCAAAGTATATAACCCCTAACGCTGTGCCGTAGTCCGCTGTCGCCAAACCACCGGCGTTGCAATGGGTGAGTACCGTCATCCCGTCACTCAGGAGCTCTGCGCCGTTTCGACCTATCGCTCTGCACGTCCGGCGATCCTCGTTATCAATCTCCCTAGCCTCAGCCGTCAGCCGATCAAGAAGGTCTTCTTTTGACAATACGCTACTGACTACCCCACCCATCCTATCCATCGCCCAAAAAAGGTTAACGGCTGTGGGTCGAGTTGTGCGCAGCCGTGCGATCGCTTCCTTGGCACCGACAGTTGTGTCAGACCCGTTCATCGCTCCTATCACTACCCCCCACGCCGCCGCGACGCCGATGGCAGGTGCCCCACGGACTCTCAAAACTTCAATAGCCTCGGCGACGGTCTCCACATCGCTGCATTCTATATACTTGAGTTCAGTCGGAAGAAGCGTCTGATCGATCATTTTCAGAGCCGAACCGGTCCACTCCACAGTATTTACTGGCATCAGACCTCTCTCAAGACTGGATCAAAGCTGGTGAGCGCGTGTAGAGCCCGGTAGCGGCTGTTGAACTTGTCTCTGTCAGCGCGACGCAGCCCTTCGACTGAAAATGCTTCCACTGTGAGCGATGCAGCCGCTGTCCCGTAGACGATGGCTCGTTTGAGCGTGTCGATCGAAGTATCGCCTGCCTGCGTCAGATATCCCATCATACCTCCAGCAAAGCTGTCACCTGCCCCGGTGGGATCGACCATAGTCTCAAGCGGCAGCGCCGGAACGCTGAACATCTGTCCATCGGCCCATAGAAACGCACCGTGTTCACCCTTCTTAATGATCACGGCGCTTGGTCCCATGTCCGAAATCGCGCGGGCAGAGGTAAGGATGTTCCGCGTGCCTGACAGAAGTTCTGCTTCCTCATCGTTCAGTATCACCAGATCGGTTTGAGACAACACGTTTTGAAGCGGCTCACCAGCGGTCTCAATCCACATATTCATGGTGTCAAGCGCGACGAACGGCGTGCCGTCTATCTGCCCTAACACATCCAACTGAAGTGATGGGTCGATATTCGCGAGGAACACCATCTGGTCATTTCGGTAGTCGAGCGGCAGTTGGGGGCTAAAGTCAGCGAAGACGTTTAGATCGGTGGACAGAGTCCGGCGGTTGTTGAGGTTGGCCTCATAGGCCCCAGACCAGTGAAACGTTTTTCCTGACGCCACTGTCACACCACTAAGATCCACTCGCCTCGATTCGAGGAAGGACAATTCCTCAATCGCCAAATCTTCGCCAATCACGCTTACAAGGTGGACTGAACAAAAAATCCCCGCAGTTGCGGATGCGTAGAGGGCCGAACCACCCAACGCGCGGTCTGCCCAGCCTGTGGGAGTTTCTATAGTGTCAAAGGCCAGTGAGCCTACAATGAGGAGCGAAGACATAGGTCAGTTCGCTGCAACAGCAGCGTCAGGCCGAATCAGCCTGTAGGGAGAAGTGGTTATCAAACTATGACGCCGGATTGTTTGCCGGTCCGCTTTCGGGCTCGACATTGTCGCTGTTGCTCACAGGCGAGGGTGTCGCAGCGGGGCTCTGGGGTGGCGCCTCCTGCCGAGGTCGAGGGGAAACTGGCGCTGCAGGCATGACCGACGAGTTGAAGAGGCTGAGATCACTTAGATCACCCAAGTCCAAGTTCTCCATCGGTCTGGCAACTTTCGTACCGAGCGCCGGGCCTTCCTCTTTCGCCTGCGAGACCACGTTCTTGAGACGGTTTGGATAGGGCAAACCGCTCAGCATTGTATAGAGACGCGGGGTCGCTGTCTCGTCCGAGGTCGCAAAAAGACCTGTATAGATACCCACAGTCGAGGTCAAGCTGCGCACCTGTTTTATCACGTTTTCAAATATGTCCGTCGGGGCCTGCGCCAGAAGCGACTCTGGCGCCACAAGTACGATCCCAGCCATGGTCGCGTCCTGATAGTCAAAACCAGCAGCCAGCAGTCCAGCGTTGTCCCATATCGTCTGTAACCCGTTTGCAAGCTGGTCTTCGACTGTCAGATCTTCGCGTTTGAGGTCCGCCTGACCATAGATAAGAGTACCGCGTGCTGTGAATACCCGTCGAAAATCTTCACCGTCAAACCCTCTAACGGGTGTCAGGCCTGTGTCGTGGGCCAGAGAGTTCATCTCATGGAGCGTGTTAACCACCGAGCTGTTGGCGTTGTGATAGAACGTGGTTAGGCTGTTGCTGCCAAACTGAAGCAGGATTTTTTCGTTGTCCACCAATACCACACTAGTGACGTCGGTATCATTGAACTGGCTCACCGCCTGGACCGCATTTACTTTCGCGATCGACCCTTCCTGGTTTTTCGGAAGCGTCGCGAAGACTGAGATCGGCCTGCCCAGCTTGGATATCAGGTTCGCAAGCGTAATGACATTGCTTCCAGTGCCGCCACCCAAACCTGCGGTCAGCAGAATGTGGTCACACCCGTCGGCGATGGACTGAACCCTGTCAAGTATCTCCTCAGCGTTGGCATCCAAATACTGCCCACCCAACAAGACGTCCTGACCTGCACCATCTCGGCCGTTCGTCCCTACGTATAGTTTCTCAGTGAGAGGCAGACCCCGCAGGTCGGTATAAGAGGTGTTGAGCGCCACCGCAGCATAGCCAAGTCTGTCGAACTCCACAGCCAAATTACAGCCGCACTCGCCCAACCCGACAACGCCTATCTCAACGCTTCTTTCACTGAAGGTTGCCATCTGTCATTCCCCTTGTCCCGCCTTTTTGCGGCCGGTGTCATTATCTCAAGTAGCGGGTAGCGCCGTCTCCAAACGCGGCGCGTCGGCCCACAGCGATTCCAAAGCGTAAAATGCTCGTGCAGTCGGGCTGAAAATATGTATCACAACGTCTACGCCATCGACAAGAACCCACGAATCACTCCACAGTCCGTCGATGTGCCACGGCTTGCGTCCTGTGGCACTCAACCCTTCAACGACCGCATCGCCAATGGCCTTGGTCTGCGGCGAGGACGACGAAGTGCATATCACCAGAGCGTCGGCGATGTCGCAGATGCCCTGCACATCCAACACCACAACTTCAATGGCATGTTTGTCCAGCGCCGAGAGAGAGACCTGCATGGCGCAGCTCATCGAGTCCGTACCCTGAATTTCAATTGATTCTGTTGCTGGTTGGCTCACTTCGCCCCTTGAATCTCATCCGCTCTGAAATCTCCGCCGACAATTACGTTCAAGTCAGCAAATCTGTCTCTACTGGCTGAACGCTGCAAAATCCAGCTCACGCCTAAATGCTCGGCCAACGCTTTGGCGTCGTCAGGTCGCCCTTCCAGATCAACGACGATAGTTTTTGGAAACTCGAACGCTTCGGCGTTCTCGCCATTGCCGTTGCCCACATCAAAACCGGCTCTGCGCAGCCTCTGCGCAATCTGCCTCGCCGCGCCAACCTCGCCGGACCCGTTAAAGACCGCCACAACCGCCGCAGTCGCCTTTTTTTCCGTCTTGACCGGCTCTGTATTGACTTTGCGCTCACAACCGCAAAAATTCCCAGCCACAAGGAGAGCCCCGCAGATGGCCAGCAAACAGACAACTCCGCTCCGACTATGGACCTTCAAACCCCCCAAAGCCAGATGACCACAGTCCCATAGGCGTTCCACCGTTTGACCACCCGCGCTGGTATCTAAACGATACTGTGAGGTTAGGCGACGGCCTGTAGAGGAGTTGGACATCAGGTAGAACAGCTCCACCGCTCGATCCGCCAACTAGCGCCAACGGGTCGTGAAGTACACCGAGACCCAAGCGAACAGTCCACGGTGTTGAGAGTTGGTATTCCAAATTATGAGTAAATAAGCCAGCGCTCGTAAGATGACCGCCGCCAGACTGCATACTCATCGAGTAGCTGCTGGAGGTCGTTAAGCGCGAAGCGTCCAGCCAATTGCCCGCCCCAAAAACTGACGGCGCAAGCCCAGGCAACCAACCCCCGCCACCTGCGTTGTTCGCCGAACGGCCCGAAAATGGGGCTTCTGCCCCCAATCCAGGGATTTCAGCCGCCCCACTGATACCGACTACACCCGAAATCAACAGTGCGCAGACATGCGCTTGAAGCGTCATAGCCGTCTCCAAACTCGAATATCATTCACCGTGTGAGATAACGGTACTCTCCGTGCGCTCCATGTCAAGCCGTATGTAGCCTGTACTACTGGGTTTCGTGAGGCGCATCTATTCCCCAAATCGACTTTGCGGAGAGCGATCTGGACGTTTCTTGAACGACGTTATCACTACCAAGTTTCACAGTGACAGGAGCGATCTGCAAAGCTTCATCGTCCGAAACAGTGCAGTAGGCGATTACGTGAACGGTGTCGCCTACCGCCGTAAGTCTCGCCGCAGGTCCATTTAGGCATACCTCGCCCTGCCTGCCTGGGATCACATAGGTCTCCAGCCGGTTGCCGTTGGTGACGTTGACCACCTGGACCCTCTCATTGGGCAGAATTCCAGAAGCTGCCAGCAGCGCCACGTCCAGCGTAATACTTCCCTCGTAATGAAGATTGGTCTCGGTGACAGTGGCACCATGAAGTTTGCTGCACCAGATTGTCCGCATATTGCCGTGTCTGTCCAATCAGATGGTCAGATGAAATCCGTCCAACCCTCCCTGGCGATTACTCGTCAGACGAGGTGGAGACGTAGTATCGGGTGCCGTTGCCGGTCCTGGCGATCTGCTCGATTAGTGATGTGAGGTCTTCGTGACTGTTTACGAAATCGATCTCGTTGGTGTTGACCACCAGTAGCGCAGCGTCGTGATCGTGGAAAAAATAGTTGTTATAGCCGTCGATGACGCGGCTCAGATAGTCCTGATCCATGTCATCTTCGTACTGTGCACCGCGTTGGCGCACTCTATCTACCAACGTCTCGACACTGGCCTGCAAATATACGACCATGTCTGGTTCAGGAGCGACTGGACCCAGTTGACGCACCAATTCGGTATATAGGGCCATCTCAGGCGGTGATAACACCAGTTTGGCGTAGAGGTCGTCCTTAGCAAAAATGTAGTCGCTAATCACCTGCCGCGCACGGCTTTTCAGCTCGGTAATCTGGTCCTGTTGACGGATTCTCGCAAGCAGGAAAGATAGTTGTGTAGCAAGCGCGTATCGGTCGGTGTCCTGATAGAATTCGCCCAAAAATGGCACATCGTCGATGGGTTCCATCACCGACTCGGCGCCGAGATGGTCGGCCAGCGCTCTGGCCAACGTCGTCGATCCGACACCTATCGGGCCTTCCACGGCGATGTACTGAAGATGCGACAGCGTCACAGTCTCATCGATCACGACCACTCCTTAGCACCGGCCACTACTTCTGCCTCAGGCTTACCTCCGGTGATCTGTCCCGCCGTCGGATGAACCCATTCAGGGCATATTTCGAGCAGCGGCTCCATGACGAAGGATCGTTCCAGCATTCTAGGGTGGGGTACCTGAAGCATCGGTCCTGCAATAACCCACTGTCCGTACGCCAAAAGGTCAACGTCTATGGTCCGCGGCCCCCATCTCACCGTCCGGTGGCGGCCACCTTCGCCCTCAATACGGCGGATAGTGTGCAGAAGCCCCATGGGAAGACAGTCAACTCGCGCGGACACAACAGCGTTAAAAAAAACCCTCTGCACCGGATCGCCCATCGCCGGTGTCTCCACAACAGACGAAGGCTCTAGTACTGTGACATAGGGGGCCGACGTAAGCCTGTGGAGCGCCTTTTGCAGATGATCCATCCGATCGCCAACGTTGGACCCCAGACCAAAAAAAACCTCTATTCCTCTAGCCACGATGTCTCCGCCTCGCTGCCGCCACAGATGATTCCACTCAACGGCACCGACGATTTGCGGACCCTTACACGTCCTCCAGCCAACATCGCATGACGCTGTCTGATGGTTTGGGCAATGTCGCGAACCAGCGTCTCCAAAAACTCATACGGCTCGCCTGCGATGATCTCACGGACAGTATCATAGACCGATACATAGTCCACGATGGTGGACATATCACCGTCCACTACCTCGCTAAAATCGACCCGCAGCTCTACATCTATCTCAAAACGCTGCCCATTTTCCCGCTCGCCATCAGTGGCACCGTGGTAGGCGTAGAACTGAAGGCCTGTCAAGCGGATGATGTCTGTGGACAAGGTATCTCCAACGCAGAATCGTCTAGATGGCAGCGAGAGCGCATTTTACAATAAATTACCCGCAACCTTAGGTCAACCCACACACACTTCGTGTGGTTTTCTGGTTCGTGCTGTTCGCCTGTCAGTCCGACTGCTGCACACCAAAGGGGCGGCGAGGGGACTTCGACATACAGCACACTCTATTTTGGTTTTCCAAACCGCACCGCTCATCTGCCAGCCCAACTATCCCGCAATGGGCGTATCAAGCAGGTCGAATCCCGACAGACTCCTCACTCGGGTGTGCGAGGTACGCCGGGATAGTCGTCGCCAGAGTCGCTCAAGCCGCATGACCTCGGCCTTGTTGAGCTACTGCGCTACTCCATCTCATCCGAGAACGAAGAGAGCATCAGCATCGCCCCTATCACAGACAGGTTGACAAAAAGCAGTGGCGCGAAAACCGGCGGGCCGTAGATCAGTTTGTCTAGCAGATCACCTTCGATCTGAGACAGGCTGCCTGACACATGAAACACCCAACCGGCGACTCCAACTAGCGCCTGCACGCCTATCCCAACCCACATCACCACCCGTTCGCTGCTGGACATCCCCCGGTGTAAGGCAGCATGGGCAAACAGACCAGCGATAAACAGCGACACGAATATCGACAACCACTCCGCCGGATGAAAGAACGCGTTGCGAGCATGATCCAACACGCAGAGTGAACCGTTGGCCAACGCTCCCAACGCGATCAGACAGTATATCCACTGTCGGCGAGACCACCCCCAAAGCATACTCTTCGACCGGACGGCGATCAGTCCAGCAAACGCAACCCCAGAATAGGCAAGCGGCGCTGTCAGCGGAGCGCTGTAGACCAGGTCTTTGAGCGAGATTCCCTGACACTCCTCGCAGCGGACATGGAAGAACGTCCCGACAATGCCCAACGCCACACTAGCCCACATCGCCACGGCAAATGCTGTTCGTTGCCCTCGCTGCTCCATTCCGTTTATCGCCCCGACGCAAGCTATCGCCGCAACGAAAAACCCTACCAAAAGCGGTATCCACTGCGTCCAGACACCAAACTTGTTGTAGGCATGAGCTATGATTACGTCGCCTGTCATGGCGCTCAAAGAGAACGCGACGAAGACGGTCAGCAATCTCTCAGTGGGCCACCCCAGAAGGGGTGCTCCCCCCACCCCGATGGCTTTAGGGTCTTGCTGATCGCTCATCGACGGCGTCCTCGGTGCTTGCGCCGCTCTTTGGCGATCTCTTTTAGCTCCATCATCGCTCGCTCAATCTCATAGTTGCCGTGCCACTGAACATAGTCCGCGCCACCCATGAACGAGCCGTGTTTAGCGGTCCTGCCGTAGTGGTGCCAAAGATCGAACATGATGAAGTCAGCAGGCTCATCAAACTTCCCTGGAGACAGTCTGCCCTCGGCCTTGAGCGAGTCGTACAGCGCACGAGCCGCCGCGACCTTGGCGTTGGTCTCTGGGATCGATCCTTCAGCTTGGGTGTAGAACTTCTCTATCCGGGTCTTGGCGTGGCAGTTGAAGCATATCTGCTGCATGCGCTGTCTGTTGCTCAGCGCCCCAGGGCGTTTTTTGGAGATCGGCGCGAAAAGATAGTAGGTAAGCCTTTCGCCTACGTCGTGCGAAACAGGTGCGTCTCCGAGCCCTGACATATGGCAGGTAGCGCATGTCGGTGCGTCCATATCCCACGCTGTCAACTCATCAGGTGGTGTATCAAGATGCTGCCTATCGCGACGGCTCTCAAAAACAACGCCGTGCCTCGACTCCTGCCATATCTCCAACTGAGCGTGGTCTGGGCCCATGTGACAGCCACCACAGGTCTGCGGCAGTCGTGCGTTGGTGATGCTGAACTCATGTCCGGCGTGACACGCCGACGCTACCGTCATATCTCGGTTCGCCTATATTGTGACACCCCAAACAGCCGT
>CAZVGZ010000019.1:0-66484 GCA_964627605.1 uncultured bacterium
CCAGACATGGTTCGGGTGAGCAGGTCGAAGTCTGACACACGAGCCGTCGTTCAGCTAGGTAGGTTTCAGCTCGAATCCGCCGACGCTCAGCATGTCGGATAGATAGGCGCGGGTTACTAACCTCCTTGCTTGGGGGCGACCCAGCGTCTTGTGAGCTGACTTACAGAGGGATGCCGGAACATAATCCGGCATCCCTCTTGTCGTTATACAGCCTGGGGTGGGCTCACTTGTGATAGGCAGTCCAGTTTTCGATTGCGTAGACACCCAGGTCCACAACATGGCCCCTGTCGTCATAGAAATCAGCGTTGAACCATCCGCCTGACAGCTTGGTGAGCACCACACCGTCGATACCCATGGACCTCGCAGCCGCCAGGTCTCCCTTAACAACACCCGAGCTTGGGCCAGCGTGTTCGCTTTCATCGTGATCGCGGGCGTGAAAGTGGATATTAAACAGGCTCTTAGCGGTTCTGATCTCGTCGGGCCAGCGATAGCGGACGTTGTTAGCGACGAGGCTGTCCGCCGCGTCTAACGACGGTAAAATAGTCGGAAAAACCCCTCCGGTGGAATCGGCGAAAAAAGTTCCGCCGCTTTCTGAGAACGGGTTCGCGATGTCTTGGGACATCTGCTGCCCGACCCACTCGGTAGACCCAGGGCGATCAAGCCACTCCAGCGCCAGGCCCACCTTGACTAGGTCTATGCACGACACTGGTCGCAGGTCGTTGTTTTGGTGGTAGCCCTCAACCTGAAGCGAACTTCTCCTTCGTCGCTGTTTTCCTGACAGCAGAGCCGTCACCGCACTCGTGAGCGCATCGTGATCAGAGGCGACCACCTCCCAGCGCGGCCACATGCTCAGTCTTTGCCACAAGTAGCTGTCGTTCGTTCGTATGCAAGCGCGCATGTCGCTATCCGATACTGATTTGAGATGAGCGAGCCGGTGGATGGAAAACTCGCATCCGCACGAGCTGTCTAACCGCTGAAAAGCCCCGATGACCTCCTTCCCCAGCACCGATCGCCGTAGAGAGTCGCTGTTTGCCAAGTAGATGAGCTCCTTGGCGTGCCCAACCGAGAAACGGTAGCCGTAGGCCTCTTCAAGCGCTTTCACGGTATGCACGATTTTGCCGATATGTGGTGTCAGTCTTTGGAGCGTTGGAGCCGCAGATGGGTGCAGCTGCAGTCCAAAAGCTGTGTGAAGGGTGTTGTACGCCGCGAGAACAGAGTCTGACATCAGGATGTTCAACAACGAAGAATCACGGGCGGCGTCAACGAATTCGCCAAGATCAAACCGGTCGGGGCTGATCGCGAACCGTCCTATAACATTTCTAAGCGATGCCAAACGACTCGTATCTGCCAGCAGCCAGCGATATGCAGCGATGTCCCACAACGAAAACTCGAATCCGTAAGGGTCCAGCAGGTCGTGAATGAGGCGCGTCGCAAACGCGGTATCCAGCAGCGCAGCAATATCAGCGGAGTTGCCCAAAACATTCACGAACAGCTTGCCGTCCCGCAGCGATGGTTCAAGCGAAAACCTGGTCCTAAGAGATGTCAAAAGCGAGTCGGCGTGAACCGAGTGCGCCAACACCGCCGCTGCCAGTGATGTTTCCGTGCTCAACAAAAATTCGAGGTCGTGCCGCCGGTAGAAATCCACTGTCGCCGGATCGAAAATGGCTTTGATTACGAGAGTGTCGCCAGGAAGATCTATGAGCTGCGGATAGTCAGAGATGTCGAAGCGATAGCCGTGCGTCTGTCGCAACCTGCGAGCGAACTCCACTGTCGTTGGTGAGAACAGAAGTCGCTGTATCTCAAAGGGTGGGTCGGTTAGTTCGCCTAACAGCGGGTCTGTATGGCTGGTCGCCTCTGTGAAAGTGTCGTGCAGCCGCTGCGCTAGAGTGTCGGGGTTTGCGGTGGGGGTGTACTGTGCTGCTAGACAGTGCGCTGCAACGAGAAAAAGGCCTACAGTGAGTGGCCGGGCTCTGCGGGGCGCATCATGCATCTGGACCAGAAAACCGGTGTGTCACCGGCTCAATCACCCGCGCTTGAGCAAAATGGCGCGAAGATGTTCAGTCGATTTCGCAGTCGCCGATGGGCAGTCGTAGGGGGGATTATTACGTGAAAAATGGAGGCGACGACCGGACTCGAACCGGTGAATAGCGGTTTTGCAGACCGCCGCCTTAACCACTTGGCTACGTCGCCTCGCAGGTTACAATGTACATCCGAGCTTAGGACCATTGCAACCGATTTGCGCGGGAACATCAAGCCGTTTCTCCGCCGACCACTCTGTTGATAAGCCCCGCCAGCTTGAAATCAAGCGCCGTGAGCCCGTCAACGTCGTGCGTCCAGCAGCTCACGGTGACCTGTTTGTAGTGAACCGAGAGGTCCGGGTGGTGGTTGATTGATTCGGCCACCCCTGCAACGCGATTAACGAAATTGATGGCGGCGATGAAGCCTGTAAACACCACGGTTCGGGCAATTTGGTCGCCATCGGTGGCCCAACCATCAATATCTTGAAGTCCACTGGCTATCTGGTCGTCGCTAAGCCTGTCTTTCTCTGTAGCGTATGTGATAAGCTGGCCCCTCCCCTTATCGCTGCTACTGTGACCGTTCGGCGGCGTCCAAAGCCGCTCCAGGGGCTATTGCTGGCAGTCTGTCGGTCTGACTCGGACTCTCTCCCCAAAAGTCAAGTGGGCTGTTGCTTGGAGACGATGGCTGCCACCATGCCTCTGTTGCTGAGGGAACCCGTGGCTTCAGTTGTCGCCTGCTCGAATCACGATTACCTGCACCGCCAAAACCGCCGAATGTCAGGCCGATGTAGAGGCGAGTTCGTTTGGGCTGGATCGGAAGCCACTGCCGGTCGAGCGGTGGTGGTGTGCTGGATGGCACCCTCGTTCCATCGGCGTTGAACCAGGCGTGGGCCAGGCCGTTTGCATGAGGGTAGGGGACATCGTGAAGGCGTCTTGTCCACACCACATAGGCGGTCATCGGGAGTCGGTAGAAAGTCCAAGTGAGGAACCTCAGTTCGAAACCGATGTCGGCGACTACGTCGTCAATCCCGAGACGGTGCGGTTCAAAATCCCATCGGGCATTTCCTGTGTCCTGTTCGTATATCGGATACCGCGCCACAAAATCTTCGGCGTTTATCTGATGGGTGCGGAAATCGTCGCGATTCCAGATGATCGCCGCCTCGGCAAATATCGTTAGGTAGACTTTGTCGAGGTAGAGAAATAGAAGCTGATCTCCCACCGAACGCTTCAGTGGGAAAACGTAGTTGGCGCGGCCAAACGCCATCTTGCTTCCTTCAAAAGCGAAATAGGGGTAGGCTCTCAATGCACCTAGACCTCCGAGGCGGTACCTAAGCGGCCAGTAGGCCCACGCATCAAGCGCGTTCTCCACTCCAGGTTCGTCCGTACTGCGCACCACCTGGTCGCGGTACCCAGCCGTCACGCTGAGCGCCAACGTGTGCGAACGCCACCTGGGGTTGCGGATGAACTCGCGCCAACTGAGGATAAACTCGTTCATCTGGATGTTCTTGTTGACTGGGGTCCAGAACGGAGTGCCTGCGTCAGACGTCACCTCGTTGGACTCTGTAAGCGAGTCCATCACAGCGACGTTCCAGTAGCGGTAGGCCACGCTGATGGACCTGCTGGCCTGTGGATTAATTATCGCATCCACAGTGGGGGTTCCTTTGCCGTAGGCCCAGTAGAGCAGCGCTGATGACCCTTTGAAGTAATCCACATCCCAGATAGGCAGGTCACGCGAGAGTGTGTTGCGAGTCCCGTACGCCTGACCCGCAGGCCATTCAATTGTGCCGATGTAGCTGCCGCTTGGCGTGCCATCGGGTTCGTATACATCGTCTATGCCGCCGGGCCATACCACCTGGTCGGCGGCGTTCCCGGTACCTCCTGTGGGGCCTTCGATCACCGTGCTGCTGTTCTTGATCTCCAGACCGCTGCCACGGCGCAGACTGAAGCTGCGAAGTGTCAACTCAGACCCGACCCTGTGCCCTCGCCCGATTGAAGCGCCGATCCCTGCGCCGCCGAATAAGTATCGGTAGTCCGCATCGCTCAAAGAGTAGAGGTCGTATACCTGCTCGGATATGGCGTTGACGTTCGTGAACTCGGTATCACCTTTGAAAAGCACCGAGGTTATAGGATCGCTGGTGGACCCCATATAGCTGTCGGTCACGTCATTGATGGTCGAGCGCCCGGCGTAGGCATAGATCATCGGTGCCAGTGACCGCGATGTTGTCAATACACTTCCCAATGACTGCTGGGTGACGAGGAACACATTCGTGCTCGGTTTGTCCTTCTCTTTGATGTTTTTGGAAAAGCTCACATCCAGCGAGAATGAGCGGGAGCTCAGGGCGTCGCTGACAGCCGCCTCGACACCTCCGCCAACCTGGTTCACCGAAAACTCGTCACCAAAAAACTGAGGACCGAACCGGAAGTAGGGTGCCCACCCGATGAGACTGAAACCTGGGTTTCTGGTTTCTCCGACATCGAAAAGTTGTCCGGCGCTGTACTGGTGGGGGATCTCCTGGTAGTTGCGATCGACCATCACAATATCACCAATCGGTTCGGCAATGCCAGGCAACTTCTGCTGATAGATGCTGAAATTGCCTGCGTGATATCCGACGTACACAACGCTCTTGCCATCGTCACTTACGTCTGGCGAAAACGCTCCGCCCAATACGTTCGTCAGTCGGATTTTCTCACCTGTGGCGATGTCCAATCGGTAAAGATCGAATATGCCATTTCTATCGGAGCTGTAGACGATCCCCGTTCCATCGGGCAGCCACGAGGGGTCGCGCTCGTCAGCTATGCTGTGCATGAGCAGTCGCCAGCCCGCAGAGTCCGGGTATGCGATGCTGTCAGGGAAAGCTGATGAGTCCTCCAAAGTGGCTTCCAGCCTGAAATAGGGGCCTTTGGAGCCGATGACGGCTATATCCCTGTCCTCGCCCCCAAAAACACTGAACGCGATCTGTTCGCCGTCAGGGGAGTATCGGGGACCGTAGAACTGATGAAACGTGTTGACGCGCCCGCTGCTGGCCGACTTGCCGCCTTTGGGCCATCGCCTGTTGTCAGTGAGCCACTTGATCTCTGACCCATCAGAACGGATCATCCCCAACCTGTTTGCGCCGTCTTCGTTCTGCACGAAAACGATCCACTGGCCATCAGGACTGAAAGAGGGTTCCTTGGCTCTAAGCTGAGAGGATATCCTTCTGGTCTCTTCACTTTCCAGATCGTAGACGTAGAGGTCCAGGAACAGCGTGCCTCGGCCAAACTTGGTATACACAATTTTGCTGCCGTCCGCCGACCAGCTAAGATCGCCGTAGACACGTTCGTCTACCACCTGGTCTCTGCCTGTTTCCAGGTTCCTTATCAGCAGTTTGATGAGCAGCGACTCTTCGCCCTTGTTGCTGAAGTACGCAAGCTGACTACCGTCAGGTGAAAGCGACGGCGACGCGTCGTAGGTTCCAGCGTCGATTATCTGTTCGCCTTCGACAACGGTGCCCCGCTCTCGAACAAGTTCGTCGTATCTGTTATTGAGCTCCTCTCTCCACTTGAAATAGAGTGCGCTTAAGGAGATGCCGATCGTCTTTTTGATAGCGCGGTTGAAAGTCAGCCGACCGGTCTCTCCAGCCAGCCCCCGGGCTTTGTCGATCCCGTAGGTGTCAGCGATGAACTTCGAGAGGGAGTAGCCCTGGTTGTAGACCATCTCCTGGTGGACCCAGTCGTGTGTGAATACCCCCATCTCATCGAAGGACAGAAGGTCGTCTTCGATAGTCGCCATCCGAAGAAGCATGTCCCGGTTGGAGTCCCATGTGTCGTAACCGTCAGGGTTGCCGTCGCTGCGTCCTGCGGTGTAGGCCTCAAGCTGTGCGATCCCCTCGGTCCACCAGCTAGGAGTCACCATTGAGTATATCGGGATATTGAGGCCCACGTCGATCTGCTTCTGATTGAGAACCGACGCCTGGATCATGCCGTATCTAAACGGGTAGCGCGCCGCTACTTTGAGGGAGAAGATGTGTCCGAGTTCGTGGGTGACCACGTTGCGGACCCAGCGGTGCGTTCCCCTCAGGTCGTAGTCGAGATTGGTGGCCCAGATTGTGACGCGGTTCTGATAGTAGTCCGCGAAACCGTTGCCTACATCCAGGTTGTCTGTGACCAGTATGTGAATCGGCATTAGTTTGTCGTGGAGCTGGTAGGCTGTGACGAGTTGATAGTAGACCTCTTGCGCGGTGAGGGCGACCTCTTTGGCGGTCTCTCTGGCACCTGAGCTATAGTGGACGTAGAAATGCCCACCTTCAGTGCGTATGGTCTTGGCTTGCACTAGGCCCAACGCGCTCAGCCCCAAACAGACACTCCACACCGCGATTAGGCTGCGATATCTCATGCAATCGCCTCTTAATGGTTTGGTTTGACCGTGTCCTGCACAGCCAAAACTTCAGTAGTTGGCCTCAAGGCAAGCCGGAACCCCTTCAATATAGGGGTGTTGGTACAACTAGGGGAAGTTGTGGGAAGTTCCGGCGCTCAAAGCTGATAGCGCCAAGTCCGACGCCGTTAAGGCGTGCGGTTAATTACCACCGAGGAACCTGAGCGAGCCACCGACTATGTCCATCAACGGCGACCAGTAGAGCCCCAGCACCAGCGTAGGGGCCACCATCGCACCCAACAGCACCAGGTAGAGAGGTCTCACAGCTATCGATTCTGCGCCGCTAGGTGGTTCTCGAAGGAACATCTCCCTCAATATTCTGGCGTAGAAATAGAGTGCCACCACGGTGTTAAGCGCCGCCACTACCGCCAACCAGTAGACCTCTTTATGCCAAACCGCCAGGAACAGATAAAGTTTGCCGATGAAGCCGCTGGTAGGCGGAAGACCCGCTAAGCTCACCAAGAAGACAGCCATCGCCACCGCCAGAAACGGTGCGCGCCGCCCGAGTCCAGCGTATGCCTCAAGCTTGTCGCTATTTATATGGCCTGCCAGCGCGATGACCACAAGAAACGCGCCAAAATTCATAAACACATAGATCGCCAGGTAGAACATCACAGCTTTGAGCCCTGCCGATGACAGCATGGCGACGCCCATGAGTATATATCCGGCATGGGCTATCGACGAGTAGGCCAGAAGCCTTTTGATGTTGCCCTGCCAGATCGCTGAGAGGTTGCCTACAGTCATGCTAGCCGCAGCGAGGATGGCGATTACCGCTGGCCAGTTTACCTGGTGCAGTCCTATCCATTCACCACCTGCTCCCACCGACAGTCCTTCGTATAGGAACCGCGTCAACAGAGCCATTCCCGCAGCTTTGGGGCCTACTGAAAGCAGTCCAGCGACCGGTGCTGGCGCTCCGGTATAGGCGTCAGGTGCCCAGAAATGGAACGGCACAGACGCGATTTTGTATCCGAGCCCCACCAGAATCAGGATCACCGCCACACCTACCGCCAGTGGCGTGCCGCCAGCGATTAGAGAGTGGGCGATATTGGGCAGGTATAGCGTTCCGGTCACCCCAAAAAGCCACGACATCCCGAAAAGGAAGATGCCCGCTGACGCGGCGCTGTAAATGACGTATTTGAGTGCAGCTTCGCTTGAGCGTTTTTCGTCAGTCAAATGGCCGGTCAGGATGTACGACGTGAGACTGACCATCTCGAACGCCAGGAACATGGTTACAAGGTTGATGGCCGACGCCATCAAAAACATCCCCGAGCCAAGCGTCAGCATCATGGCGTTGTATTCAGCCGAACGAGGCGCGCCAACATCTTCGGCTTTCATCGACACCAAGACGGCTATCGTCAGCGCTACCACGAACAGAAACTTGAAAAACGTGGCGAACGGGTCGAGCGCCAGCGTGCCTGCGAACAGATCGCGATCTACGGCTGGCTGATACACAAGTGCTGCTGCGGTCAGGGCCAAGCCGCCAAGTGCGAGGCTTGCCATGAGGGTTGGCCGGTCGCCGCAGACCATCATGTCCGCGACCAAGATCAACACTATAGTGCCGAACAGAATCAGTTCTGGCACGAAATAGCTAAGGCTCGAAACGTTCTGTGCGACGACCTGCTCGTACATCAATTCCATCCGCGATTAAGCCGCTGATTCATAGAACTCAGTTTTCGCAGCATATTGCCGCCAAGTTAGAAATTTGCAGCGGCGGCGGTATGAACTCCGCCTATCGCCACGGTATTCAGGTAGTCGTAGAGGCTGCCCATCGTCGGGCCGATCAGGTCTAATACCGGTGCTGGATATACGCCGACGAATATCACGATTATCGCCAGGGGAACCAGCGTCGCTATCTCGCGCCAGGTGATTTCCGGCAAGGATTCGTATTTGGGGTTCAAAGGCCCCATCCATATCCGCTGGAGCGCCCAGAGCATGTAGGCTGCGCCTAGTACGATCCCGGTAATCGCCAGGATGGCTAAGAACTGATGGCTCTTGAAAGCACCGACGAAAATCAAGAACTCGCTGATAAAGCCGCTCAACCCAGGCAGTCCCACCGCCGCAAACCAGGCCAGCGCCACGAACCCTGTATAGACTGGTGTAGCGACCCAGATTCCACCGAACCCGTCGATGTTCCGGTGGTGTGCGCGGTCGTAGATGATCCCCACCAAGAGGAACAGCATGCCGGTGATGCACCCGTGATTAAACATCTGGAGCATCGCGCCGTTGAGTCCGGCAGGATCGCCTAGCGACGCCATTCCGAGCATCACAAAGCCCATATGGCTGATGGACGAGTAGGCGATAAGGCTTTTGAGGTCCTTTTGGGCGAGTGCGGCAAGTGCTCCGTATATGATGTTTACCAGCCCCAGGATGGCGATGAAATCGAGAAAACCCAGTGTGACCTCAGGCATCATCTGGAAATTGACACGCAAGATGCCGTAGGTGCCCATTTTCAGTAGCACACCAGCCAGGATGACGCTGATAGGTGTCGGAGCTTCGACGTGTGCGTCAGGAAGCCAGGTGTGGAACGGGAACGCAGGTATCTTGATCGCGAACCCGATATAGAACGCCAGCCACACAAGCTGCTTAGGCGCAAAGCCGAACAGCCATGTGCCGGCGTCACTCACCAGCCAACTATCGACGCGATAGGCCGCCGGGTCCATCATGGCGAGCATGTTGAACGACGGTACTTTCATATTGATATAGAGCGAAATAATTGCAAGCAGCATAAGCACGCTGCCGAACAGCGTGTATAAGAAAAACTTTATCGCCGCATATTCTTTTCGAGGTCCGCCCCAGATGCCGATTAGAAAATACATCGGCAGGAGCATCACCTCCCAGAAGACGTAAAACAGGACAAAATCGAGCGACACAAATACACCGGTCATACCTGCCTGGAGAAGCAGATAGAGGCTGTAGTAGCCTTTCGGGGATTTGTCGATATTCCACGACGCTACTATGCCCACGAGCGCAATCAGCTGGGTCAGCAGCACCATCAATATGCTTATGCCGTCAACACCAACGCGGTAGTCGATCCCCAGCGAAGGTATCCACGCCATCTGTTCGAGCATCTGGATGCCGTCGGCACCCATAGCTCCGATCGAGCCGTCAAACCGCCCGAGAATCACTACCCCTAATATGACCGTGCCGAAGCCGGTCGCCAAAGCGATCCAGCGGCTTAGCTGCCGTGGTGCGATCAGGATCAGCGCGATGCCGATCAGGGGAAAGAACGTCACCCACGAAAGGATGTGGAACTCCACTGGCGTCCTACCTTTTTTGGTGATTGGCGCTCTGTTCGTCTACCTGAACACGCACCGTGTGAATTTTTCTGTTATCGCTCTAGCGCCCAAATCAGTGGCGCATCTGCAACGTCTCTACGCTGGCCAAAACAGAACCAGTATCACCAGACCCAAAACCGATACGAGCACGTACTGCTGAATCCGACCTGTCTGGACCTGACGAACTTTGTCGCCAACACTGATCACCACAGTTCCAGTCAGGTTGACGAGCCCGTCTACCACCAGGTTGTCAAATTTCCCATCCAACCATGAGACCGCACGGGTGAGAACGCCAACGCCGTTGACAACGCCGTCCACGACATGCTTGTCAAACGCTGCGACGATCCGCGATAGCGCTAGTGTAGCTCTGATAGCGGTCTTGCTGTAGAACTCGTCGATGTAGTATTTGTTGGCGAGAAGTCTGTAGAATCCGCTGTCCTTGGCCGCCCACGCCTCTAAACTGATAGAGCCGTTTTTGTATTTGGTCCACGCCAGACCGATCCCTGCTGATGCCACGGCCAACGACAGCCCCAACGCGGCGTAGTGCAGCCATCCCGGTCCGTGGCTGCTAACGAGGTTGGTCATCGTCCCTACTGTCGGAACCGTTATCAGGTGCAGGAACCAGCCTTCGGCGGAGAACGGGTTCCAGTTGTAGAATATCCAGAGCGAAATGCTCGACAGAACAATCAGCGGCACTGTCATTACAGCCGGAGATTCGTGGACGTGCTCTTTTATCTCGCTGCCTTTTTTGAACTCTCCAAAAAATGTCATGAACATCAATCGGAACATATAGAACGCTGTGAGCGCAGCTGCGGCGAACCCGAACAAGGGCAGTAGAAAGTGCGTTGGGTGCTCCCAGCTAAACCCAAGTGTACCAGCTAAAATCGCGTCTTTGCTCAAAAAGCCCGACGTAAAAGGCACGCCAGATATAGCTAGGGTCGCCAACATCATCGCCCTGAATGTCCACGGCATTCTATCCTTGAGACCACCCATGTGCCGCATATCCTGCGGGTCGCTCTCGTCATGGGCGTGGTGGAGTGCGTGGTGCATGGCGTGAATCACGCTGCCAGAAGCCAAAAACAGACACGCCTTGAACCACGCGTGGGTCATCAGGTGGAATAGGCCTGCACCGAAAGTGCCTACCCCCAACCCCATCACCATATATCCAAGCTGACTGGCAGTCGAATACGCCAAAACACGTTTGATGTCTGTCATGGTCACAGCGATACTCGCCGCGAATATCGCTGTCAGTCCGCCGACATAGGCGATAACGGTCAGAGCGTCGGGGCTCATCACCGGAAATAGTCTACCGACCATATAGACACCGGCGGCTACCATTGTTGCTGCATGTATGAGGGCGCTTACCGGTGTCGGACCTGCCATGGCATCAGGCAGCCACACATGAAGCGGGAACTGAGCCGACTTGCCTATTGCCCCCATGAACAGGCACAGGCCAGCGACTGTGAGCAGCGTCCCAGATAGCTCTCCCAAGCCAACGGCTTCAAATACTTTGCCGTATTTGGTCTGGTTTGTGACCGAGTAGATGATCAAGATGCCGATAAGGAAACCGAGGTCGCCAACGCGGTTGACTATAAACGCTTTTTTGCACGCCTCAGCAGGCACGATGTCTGGCGACACCATCGGAGTATCGAGCCAGAAACCGATGAGCAGATAGCTCGACAGACCCACTAACTCCCATCCCGCAAAAAGGCTTATCAGGTTGTCAGACAGCACCAGCAGCAGCATGCTGAAGCTGAATACCGACAGATAGCCGAAAAATCTGGAGTAGTCCCTGTCACCAGCCATATAGCCGACGCTAAACAGGTGGACCAGCAGGCTCACCAGTGTCACGACCACAAGCATCATCGACGTGAGGTTGTCCACCAGTATCCCGGCACCAAACGTGGTACCTCCAGCAAGAGGCAGCCAACGGTCCACTCTCCATCCAACCGACCAGCCAGGATCGCCAGCTAGAACAACCTTGAAGAACACGGACAACGACAGCAGGAACGCCACGCCGACAGCGGCTATGGAGATCCAGTCGCCGCCTCTAGGCAGCCTTCGCCCAAAGAACATCTGGATTAAGAACGCCGCCAGCGGCAGCAGCAGTATTGTCAGATATGTGGTCACCTGTTCGTGCACTGATTCTATCCCTTCAAAACGTCTGCATCATCGACGTTGATCGAACCTATGCTTCGGTAGATGTTGAGCACCAGCGCCAGGGCGACCGCTACCTCGGCTGCGGCCATCACCATGCTAAATATGGCGAATATCTGACCGTCGATGGTGTGCGCCACGTAGCGCGAAAACGTCACCAGATTTATGTTTGCAGAGTTTAAGACCAGCTCAACCCCAAGGAGCACACCGATGGCGTTGCGCCTTGTCATCAGGCAGTACAAGCCCAACGTAAAGATCAGCGCGCTAACGGTGAGAAAACCTTGGACAGTCATGCTTGCGGTCCTCTAGTCTAGTTCAATTCAGATAGCCGGAACTTTTCAGAAACAGCGACAGCGCTTCAGCAGCGATGCGATGCCCATCAATGGTCCAGCGGGCATCTTTCTTGAAGTGTACCTGCACCCCGCTCCTGACCGCGCGCTGAAGCAGGGGCCTCAAGTCCAACATTGGTATCTCTTCGTTGCCGGTAAACTCGCGCATCACCCTCTGGGGTTTATCCGCCACATAGTTGCCAGAAGTTGTGTCCAGGTTTTCGTACCAGAGTTTCGGTACGAAAACCTGCCGAAACGGTATCATCATTATTCCGAACCATATACCCCGCTCTTTAGCGGTAGCCGCCGTCAGATGAACGCCCGTGGGGATCCCATATCCGCACGGTCAACTCAACGAGCAGGCCAGCCGCGATAAGCCCGACAGCCACTGCGACTATGTTCTTGGCGACCGCCCCCTTAAACACCAATCACGCTTCTTGGTCGTCGGTCTGCGGCTCATCGGATTTGCGCGAGCGGGCGATTGATGCGGCACCAACCAGAGCCATCAAAAGAATGAGGGCCGCCAGCTCGAATGGAAACAGATAGTTCGACGCCAGCGCCTCCCCGATTGCTGCGGTCGTAGGCATCGGTTGTGATGTTGGTTCAGTGACAGACCAGTCGGTCGTCCAGATCACCGTTAACATGACGAACAGCACCCCTGATGCCACCGCAAGTCCTGGCACGGTCTGCACTCTTGATGTGGTGAGTTGCACGTCTGCGACGTTTTGCGTCAACATAATCCCGAAAAGAAGCAGAACAAGAATGCCGCCGACGTAGACAAAGATCTGGGATACCGCGAGAAAATCCGCACCCAAGAGCACAAAAAGCCCGGCGACACCACCGAAAGTCGCCAACAGGCTAAACGCAGCATAGACGATCCTTGGGGCCAACGCCACAACGGCAGCTCCAACGACCGCCAGGATCGAGAATACGTAGAATGCAAAGTCGGTTGTTTCCATCTGTCCAATCGTCTCTAGTCGTGTTACGCGGGCTGACTAGACTACTTCTCCCACCTGTCTGTTTCAGGTAGAGGGTTGGGCGGCACGCCTTTGCCAGTCTCTTTCAGATGTTTTGTGATGGCCATGAAATCGTAGATAAACCCCTGCCTCGACTCATCTGGCCCTACTACCTGGCGCTGCATCCTGATCCTGTTCTCTTCCGAGGTTTCTCTCAAGATTTGACGGTCGTCATTTACAAGGCCGAACTCGAATTCAGGTGTCATGTAGAGGCAGTGGGTAGGGCACACCTCAGTGCAGTCGCTGCAGTAGCAACAGAGCGACATGTCGATGTCAAAAAGAGTCAGCTCCAACCGTTTCTTGTGGCCGGTGGTTGTCTCCGGCACCTCTTCCTCTTTACCTCGTTTGTTCGATTCCAATTCAATGCAGTCCACCGGGCACACGCGAGCGCACTGCATGCAGGCGATGCAGTCGTCTGCATCCATAAACAGCGACATACGCGAACGCGGCGGAAGCGGCTGGGGCCGCGGTTGATCGGGATATTGAAAAGTCACCGACGGACGGCCCTGATGCCTCAGGGTCACAGCCATCCCTGTGATAGCTGTTTCCAGCGCCAGATAGATGTTTTTGAAATACTCAGTCAAAGCGCGCATTGCGACTCCGCCGTCGCCCAATTTGGACCCGGTGTCTATATGTATCTATTAATGAACTCACGCAACTGCGCGTGAGGCCAACTCTTTTTTACGTATTGGTACGTGGGCTGTCTGGCGCCACGCCCTGATCGAGATCAGAACCACTACGCCGGTCATTGCCCACGCCACGATCCTGAACACTATCTGTGTCGATGGCGGGGACAACACCTGAACTGCTGCACCTAACACCGTGACCATCGTCAATGGCACCAACACTTTCCAACCTACAGTCATCAACTGATCGACCCTAAGACGTGGCAGTACCCATCTCAGCCACACGATGACGTACATCAGGACCGCCACTTTGGCTAATAGCCATGGTATCCCTGCGAAAACCGGTTCCCCAGGAAGCACGCCGTTCCATCCGCCCAGGAACAGGACCGCGCCTAAACACGCCACAATGAGCATGTTTACATATTCAGCCATGAAGAAGAACGCGAACCGCATCCCTGAGTACTCAGTATGGTATCCGGCGACCAATTCTGATTCTGCTTCAGGGATATCAAACGGCACGCGGTTTGTTTCGGCCAGTCCGGCGATGAAAAGCATCACGAACGCCAAAAAGCCAAACGGGCTTTGGAATACAAACCAGTTCCAGATGCCACCTGACTGCGCTGCGGATATCTCGCCCATATTGAGCGATCCTGCCAACACCACTGCGGTCAACACCCCAAAACTAGCAGGTACTTCGTAACTGACGATCTGCGCGGCTGAACGCATCGCTCCTAAGAGCGACCATTTATTGTTCGAGGCCCAACCGGCCATGATTATCCCTACGACCGATACCGATGTCATCGCCAGGATGTACATGAGCCCCACATTGAGGTCGGCGGCGGTGATCCCCATCCCCAACGGCAGCGCTGCCAGGGCGGCAAACGCGCCCATAAACACCACGCCAGGGGCCAGCACGAAGAGCAGTTTGTCGCTTTGTTCAGGTTCAATCTGCTCCTTGAATAGCAGTTTGAAAGCGTCAGCCAGAGTCTGCAAAAGCCCGTGGAACCCTGTTCGCATCGGCCCCAGACGGTCCTGAACGTGGGCGGAGACTTTCCGCTCGACATATACCAGTAGAAGCGGAGTAACACCCATGACCGCTGTCGCTATACCTGCTGCGGTGAGCCCACCGATGATCATCCAGACGATGTGAGGAACACCGGTCAGACCGGTTGTCTCTGCTAGGAGTGTGGCTAAGGCTTCCATATCCTACCTGTCCACCTCGCCTAGAACGATGTCCACGCTGCCCAAAATAGTAATAAGGTCAGCGATGAGGCAGCCTTCGCTCAACCGCTCCATAATGGACAAGTTGCAGAAGCACGGCGACCGCCCTTTGATCCTGAAGGGGTTGGCGCTGCCGTCGCTGCGGACAAAGAAGCCAAGTTCGCCCCGTGGGTTTTCGGTCCTGACGTAGACCTCGCCCTCAGGCGGACGCACTGTCTTGGGAATCGCTGATCTGACCTCATCGGGCTCAGTCGCGTCGGGCATCTGTTCAAGCGCCTGCCGAATTATCTTTATCGACTCGTCGATCTCCAATCGGCGGACATAGTACCGGTCCCAGCAGGAGCCTATTGGACCGTACCGTCCATCGCCCACCGCCACCTCGAAATCAAAACGGTCATACACTGAGTAGGGGTCGTCTTTTCTTAGATCAAATCCAACGCCAGAGCCCCTGAGCATCGGGCCGCTGAGCGCCCACGCCAGCGCCTCTTCGCTGGACACAACCCCAACGTCCGCCGCGCGCTCGATGAAAATCTTGTTGAACGTTATCAGATCGTCGCACTCAGCCATGTGCGGCTCAAGCGTCTCGTCGATGAAATCGGTGATTTTTTTTTCAAATCCTGGTGGGAAATCGTAGGAGACGCCGCCGACTCTTATGTAGTTGTACAGCAGTCGCGCGCCGGAGACCTCCTCAAAAAGGTCCAAAATATATTCCCGGTCCCTAAACAGCCATGTGAAAGGCGTGATGGCCCCGAGGTCCATTGTGAAGGTGCCTAGAAGCATCAGATGGGAGGCGATCCGGTTCAGTTCGGCGACCACTACACGGATGTATTCAACGCGATCAGACAGCTCAATCTTGGTTTTTTCGGACTTGCCCATCAGCGTCTCTACAGCAATCGCATATCCAAGGTCGTTGTTCATGGACGCCAGGTAGTCGAGCCGATCTACATAGGGGATGACCGTCTGATAGGAGAGCGCTTCGGCGTGTTTTTCGAAACATCTGTGAAGGTAGCCGATGTGCGGAATCGCCTTTACAACGAGCTCGCCATCGGTGACGACTTCAAGCCTCAACACACCGTGAGTCGATGGGTGCTGAGGCCCCATGTTGAGGACCATCTCCCGGGTCTCAAGCCCCGTCCGGGAGTCTGTCGTCACGTTGGATATCATTCATCTGCCGTCGCTGGCGCTACTGGTTCTGGGGTTGCGGTGGTGTGTTTTGGAACGAGGATCGCTTCGTCGTTTACGTCGTAGGTCTCTTGAGTCTCATAATCTTTTCTAAGCGGATGCCCTTCCCAATCGTCAGGAAGCAGAATCCGCTTCAGAAATGGATGACCGTCAAACTGTATGCCCATCATGTCGAAGGCTTCGCGTTCGTGCCAGTCTGCTGCTGGCCAGACCGCGATCACGGATGGAACGTGTGGTTCGTCCACGGCGACAAAGGTTTTCAGCGCCAAACGGTGTTTGTGGACCACCGAGAATAGGTGGTATACCACCGCAAGCTGGTGGATCGGCTCTGGTTCCGGTTCGGCTTCTTGTGGCGGTGCTTCGGATTCGTCGTCTATTTTCGGCTTACGTTTGGGTTTTTTAGCTAGTGTGGGAACATCCAGCGCCGAGAGGCACATCAGGACATCAAACGAGAGGTCGCCCTGTCCCTTGAGGAACTGGGCAGCGTCTAGCACCGCCCCAGCGGCGATCTCAATTTCGGGCTCTATCTCAGTCTGTAGAATCGCGAAAATCGACTCCTCGCCAAACTCCTCGATCAGCCTGTCTCGAATATCTTCGGTGGTCACGCCTCGACCTTAGCGAAAGTTTTGGAGTGCTGGATTTTCTGCTGTAAGAGTACCAACCCCTCAATCAGCGCTTCGGGCCGCGGCGGACAGCCAGGAACGTAGACGTCCACCGGGATAATCCTGTCTACCCCTTTGACGACATGATAGCCGTGCTGCCAGTAGGGCCCACCTGAATTGGCGCAGGAGCCCATTGAGATTACGTAGCGTGGCTCAGGCATCTGTTCATAGAGTCGCTGCACTCTGGAAGCCATCTTCAGCGTCACGGTACCAGAGATTATCATCAGGTCCGACTGACGCGGGGATGGCCTGAAGAAAACACCCAACCTATCAAGATCGAAGCGCGGCATCCCCGCAGCCATCATCTCAATAGCGCAACAGGCCAGCCCGAAGCCCATAGGCCACATCGACGACTTACGCGCCCACCCTACTGCCTCGTCAATCGACGTGATGAGGACGCTGTCGCTGCTAAAACTATGTTCGAGGAAACCCATCTCTATCCCTTGAAGTGTCACTCAGCAGGTGAAGCCGCCTCAATCGCTGGCTCCAAGCTGTGAAGACGAGTACGCGGTCCGCCAGTTCCGTCTAGCGGCGTGCTGCTGGCTGGTAGCGCGCGGGCAACACTCTTGACCCATTCCAAGCCACCTTTGATCCACACCCATGCCAATCCAAGAGCTAGAATCGCAAAAAACAGCGCGAACGCCCAGAAACCGGCCCAGCCGGTCTGCTTGAGGCTCACTGCCCATGGGAATAGGAGCACGATCTCCACATCAAAAATCAGGAAGTCGAGAGCTATCAGGTAGAACCGGGTATTGAACTGGATGAAGGAGTCGCCTAAGGCCTGTTCGCCACACTCGTAGGATGTGGCCTTCTGCCCGCCTGGGTTGTGAGGTCTAACCAGGCGCGACAGGAACATATTGAATGCAAAAAACGCCAGGCTCACCACAATGAAAACGGCAACCTGCGCGAAATCAACCCACATTGACCAGCCCCCAACCGTACGTGGCCGTACGGTTCTAGATCTACTCAAGGTTTGGTAGAGCAGACCAACCGGCCAAGTCCGCATAAACACTTTTGCAAGTGTACCACCTGTCTGCCCAAAGTGGCAAGTTCCAGAGGTCCACAAGTGCAATGGACAGCAGCCCCTGTTGTCGGGCATCGCCACCCATTAGGTCGCTCCTTTTGGATCGGCGTCGCGACCAGAACTGCCGATGTCCACCGTTGGTTACTATAGGGAGCGTTGTCGTCGTCAAAACGCCGATTCAGAGTGTGTTTGTCGATGTCTACCCACCACCCAGAACAGTGCGGGGATTGCCCAACGGCAGCTTTTGGCGTAAATTTTTAACGCCGTGGGCGAGTATTTTTCCCTCTTGCTCACGCACTTCGGGTTGTTCTTGACCGGGGGCAACTCAATCGACACACGCCTATGTGTGTAATCCCAGGAGAAAAGACTTATGGCCGCGTCTGTAGAGGGTGAATTTCCTTACCCAGGCATCTTAACGACAGCCGACGGCTCCGATGCGGTAGTGTGGGTAGAGTCCCACATCAGCCACGGGGCATGCGCCTACCCGATCACATCTTCATCCCGAATGGGCGACTCGTTTCAGATGGAGGTTGCCAACGGCAAGCGCAACATCTGGGATGAAGAGTTGGCGTTCATAGAAGCAGAGTCTGAGCACAGCTCTGCGTCGGCGTGCGAGGGGTTCGCCGCAGCTGGCGGTCGGATCACCAACTTTACATCGGGACAGGGCTTGGTGCTGATGAAAGAGGTGCTATACACGATCAGCGGCAAACGGCTGCCAGTCGTGTTTAACATCGGTGCTAGGGCGCTGACCTCCCAATCGCTAAACGTCCACGCGGGGCACGACGATGTCATGGCGGTGGCGGACTGTGGTTGGGGGATGCTGTTCGCCAGGAACGCGCAGGAGGCTGGCGATCTGGCGCTTATATGCAGGCGGATAGCTGAACGCACCGAGACGCCTTTCTTAAATGTGCAGGATGGTTTTCTGACCACCCACACAGTCGAGTCGATAAGGTTCTGCGAGCCGGAGTTGATGGAGCAGTTCGTTGGGAAAGCCGCGCTTCGCAACCTGATGGATACCAACAACCCGATGATGACCGGTGTAGTGCAGAACCAAGATAGCTATATGAAGGGCAAAATGGCCCAGCGGTTTTTCTACGACCTGGTGCCTCAGGCGGTTGAAGAGGCGATGGACAAGTTCCATGAGCTCACCGGCAGGCATTACAGGTCGGTGGACCCATACCGGATGGAAGACGCGCAGATCGCGCTGGTCGGTATGGGCACCACGATGGAGACATCGCAGTCGGTTGTCGATCACATGCAATCTAAAGGCGTCAAAGTGGGTTGCGTGCATGTGACCTCTTTCCGCCCCTTCCCAGGTGCTCAGTTGGTTAAGGCTCTGAAAGGCTGTAAAGCGTTTACAGTAATCG
This sequence comes from uncultured bacterium, assembly GCA_964627605.1. GTDB lineage: Bacteria > Latescibacterota > MWCZ01 > MWCZ01 > CAZVGZ01 > CAZVGZ01. The sequence goes on from CAZVGZ010000019.1 coordinate 19,289, forward strand.
AACGCATGGACAACCCTATCGCCCAATCAAATCCGCTGACGGCGGAGATCAAATCGTCATTCGCCGACGCACTCATCGGCACAGAAGGCTACCCATCCATCGACTCGATTCCGACGATCTACAGCGGGACCGCAGGTCTTGGCAGCAGGGATGTTCGGCCTGGACATCTCATCGCAGCCGCCGAGAATATGAACGGCAGCGGCGACTCCAAACGGTATTTCACTCTTGGGATAGATCACGAACTTGCCCTTGAGATGCCTGAAGACCCTGACGTGCGGCCTGAAGGTTCGTTCTCAATGCGCGGGCACTCGGTTGGGGGGTTCGGTTCGGTTACCACCAACAAGATTATCGCGACCATAATGGGCGATCCAGATCTGTTTGGTCTTCACGTCCAGGCTTACCCAAAATACGGCTCGGAGAAGAAAGGTCTTCCAACGACCTACTACCTCACCATAGCGCCAGACCATTTGCGAACGCATAGTGAGCTTGAACATGTGGAGTTCATACCGCTGAACGACGTCAACGCGTTTAGCTTGGGCAACCCTTTGACCGGTGTTGTCGATGGCGGGATGCTTTTCGTTCAGAGCCCGCACGCCGATCCTAAAGATGTCTGGTCTCATATCCCGGAATACGCCAGGACCCAGATTCGTGAGAAGAACGTGAGAGTTCTTGCGCTCGACACTGTGGAAATAGCCCATCAGGTGGCCTCTCGCCCCGACCTCGTAATGAGAATGCAGGGCATCGTGCTCTTGGGCGTGTTTATCAAATGCACACCGTTTCAGCAGTCGAGAGGGCTTTCCGACGAAGAGATTTTTGGCGGCGTAGAGAAAGCGCTGCGGAAATATTTCGGACAGAAAGCTGGCGAAAAGGTGGTGCAGGAGAACCTCACCTGCGTCAAGCGTGGCTTTGGCGAAGTGTTTGAGATTCCCAAATCAGTCATAGACGCCGATGTGGCGTTGGCGGCATGAGGTAGAGTGTGGCGACGAGAATCCGGTTTGCACAGAAATACAAATAGATAGCGAAAGCAGGTAGGGGACAGATGGCGGATACACCAGCAGTCGATCGGGTCGAAGGCCTAAAAGAGCTTCCGGTCTTGGACGTCTATGATTTCAACGAACGCATTGTGGGAGCTTACAATGGCGGCGGCGCTGAGAAGGGGTTGCCTGCCGACATCACCACCGCTCGGAGCATCATGGCCCCAGGAACCGGGGCGCTTAGGGATTTTAGCTACATCGCCCCTGATATCCCAGAGTTCGACATGGAAAACTGCACCGGGTGCATGGACTGCGTTACCGAATGCCCCGATACAGCCATTTTAGCTAAAGCAATCACGGAAGATGATCTTGAGAAGGAGCTGTCAGGCGTCAGCGATCCGCAAGACCAGGCTGAGATAAAAACTCACTTTGCCAAAACAAAGAAATATTTTGACAGCTTCGAGAAGAAGACCGGCGAAGGCGCGGTGTTCGGTATTTTCGTTGATCCGACAAAATGCAAAGGTTGTGCTGAGTGCGTGGACGCCTGCGGCGACCGCGATGCGCTCAAGATGATAGCCAAAACCGACGATAACAGGCCCAGCTTCAATACCGCGTTTGACTTCTACCGCAAAATGCCGGAGACGCCGGAGCGTTTCAGGAACGAAAAATCGCTCCAAGACATGATGTTGGCAGATCGATCGCTGCTCTATCTCGGTGGTGCTGGATCGTGCGCTGGATGTGGCGAGGCCACAGCGCTGCGAATGTTGGTAGCCGCGACAGGCTACGTCCACGGCGAAGACAGTTTTGGCATCGTAGCCTCCACGGGATGCAACACGGTCTACACATCGACCTACCCCTACAACCCCTATACGGTCCCTTGGATGAATTCGCTTTTTGAGAATAACTCTGCAGTGGCGATGGGCGTTCGGGCCCGTTGGGACCAGATGGGTGGGCAGGACAAAAAACTCTGGTGTATCGGCGGTGACGGTGCGATGCTGGACATCGGCTTTCAGGCGATGTCCAGGATGCTGGCCTCCGGGATGAATATCAACCTTATCGTGTTGGACACTCAGGTTTACTCTAACACAGGAGGGCAGGCTTCGACAGCGACATATTTGGGACAGGACGCAAAAATGTCGTTCTACGGCTCTGCTATTCCAGGCAAGACTGAACGTCGCAAAGAGCTGGGCCAACTGTGCATGATGCACCCTGATGTCTATGTAGCTCAGACGACAGCGGCGCACCCCAACCATTTCTACAAAGCGATCCTCGACGCCAACGAATTTGACGGTCCTTCGGTAATAAACTGCTACACGACCTGTCAGCCTGAGCACAAGGTCGGCGATGATATGTCGGTCCATCAGGCCAAACTCGCCGTCGAATCGCGGGCGTTTCCGATGTTCGTCCACGATCCCCGCGCTGGCAGCAGTCTAAAAGAACGCCTCACTCTAAAGGGCAACCCAGCCACCAAAGCGGACTGGTACGTCAACCCCAAAACCAAGGAAGCGATCGATTTCGTATCGTTTGCCAGAACCGAAGGACGCTTCAAGCGTCATTTTGATCGAGAAGGCAACCCTTCCGATATGCTCCTGAAGGCACAGGAAGACCGTCTGGCCAACTGGCGTCAGCTCCAAGAGTTGGCGGGGATGATTTAGACCCGCGAGGCGGTATTTCTAGTTTCGGTTGGGTATTCATGCTCTAGCTGTAACAGGAAGGGATGGCGGATTTTGCCGTCCATATTGGACAGGTTAAACGATCGACAGCGACAGGCGGCCTCCTCGACGGGCGGGCCGCTTCTCATTTTGGCTGGAGCAGGCAGCGGTAAGACGCGGACGCTAACCCACCGGATAGCTCACCTGATCGAACAGGGCGTCGATTCTCACAAAATCCTCGCGGTGACGTTCACAAACAAGGCCGCCGGGGAGATGGGAGTTCGGGTCCGGGACTTAGTCGGCCTCCACGCAGGCTGCTGGATCGGTACTTTTCACAGTGTCGGTGCACGAATGCTCCGGTACGATGGGCACCTGATCGGCCTTGAGAAAAACTTCTCGATATACGATTCCGACGATTCTATGACTGCGATCAAGCAAGTCTTGAAGCAGCGGGGCCTGGATGAGAAATCGATCCAACCTACCGCTGTTCGTGCGGCGATCAGCAATGCCAAGAACAGTGTGCTAGCGCCTGGCGACCTACCTCGTGGCTCCTTGTTCGAGGAGTGTGTCGCCGAAGCGTTCCCCGCCTATCGACGCCTACTGTCCACCAACAACGCGGTCGATTTCGACGATCTGCTCATCAAACCTCTCGAATTGTTCCAAGAGCGCCCGGATGTTTTGGCGCAGTACCAGTCGCGGTTTGAGCAGATTCTCATCGACGAGTATCAGGACACCAACCGCGCTCAGTATCTGTTCGTGAAGGAGCTGGTCTCCTCCCACAGAAACGTCTGTGCGGTTGGCGACGACGACCAGTCCATCTACGGCTGGCGCGGGGCGGACATCAGCAACATATTCAACTTTGAGTCCGACTATCCCGATGCGCTGGTGGTTCGCCTGGAACAGAACTACAGAAGTACCAAACGGATACTTGAAGCCGCCGGGGCGGTCGTATCCAAAAATAGAGATCGCAAAGGAAAGACACTCTGGACGGACAACGAAGAGGGCGACAAGCTCATAATCTCGGCCCATGACAATGAGCAAGAAGAGGGCAAGGCCGTCGCTGAGATGGTCGCCGCAGAACGCAGCGACAACGGAATGTCACCCAAAGACATCGTCGTGCTCTACCGAACCAACGCCCAATCCCGCGCTCTGGAAGACGCACTTCGCCGCGCCACGATACCCTATAGAATTTTCGGCGGCGTGCGGTTCTATGAGCGCAAAGAGATCAAAGATGCGCTGTCCTACCTAAGAGTTTTGGCGAACCCTGACGACTCGCTGAGCCTATTGAGGATTGTCAACGTTCCCAAGCGAGGTATCGGCCTCACCTCCATAGGCAAGTTGACCGATTACGCGAAAGCGAAAAACATATCGCTTCTGGACGCCTGCCACTCAGAAAGCGGGTTGTTGGAAGTTAAATCGCGTGCCGCAGGCCTGATCCGTGCGTTCGTGGACATGATTGACGATCTCTTGGTGGCAGCCAACAGCGACGCTTTGGTGGTGCTTGTGGGCAAAGTGATTGAGGCTGCCGGTTTCGTCAAGGCGTACGAGGCCGAGGGCTCAATCGAGTCGCAGACCAGGGCCGATAACATCAAAGAGCTGGTGAGCAGTGTGGCGGAGTTTACAGACAGAGCCGAAGAGAGCGGCGAAGATGCGTCGCTTGAGGGATTTCTGGAGAATGTTTCGCTGGTAACCGACACGGACCGGGCGTCAGACGAAGAGAATGCGGTGACGCTGATGACCATGCACATGGCAAAAGGTCTGGAGTTCCCTATTGTTTGGCTCTCAGGTCTGGAGGATGGCCTCTTTCCGTTGGCGGGATCGATCGAATCAGATGAAGCCATGGAGGAGGAGCGGCGGCTGTTTTATGTAGGGCTGACCCGGGCTGAAAAGCGGGTATATATGTCCTACGCGACAACAAGGCGGCGCTGGGGTAAGATAGAAGACGGCGTTCCCTCCCGATTTCTCGAAGAGATACCTGAGGGAGCGGTGGAGCACAGGTTAGGCACAATGATGCCTCCGCGCCTGGATAGAAACTGGAAAGCCCGTCCAGCGGCTCCGTCGCGGGGACAGGAGAGTCGTGGTGTCAAACGGATGGCTCCCAAAGGAGATCGCTCCCGCGAAACCTCGACAGGACAGCCGCGCATTCAGGACGCGGTGGATGAGTTTGTACAGGCGATGCCCAACTACGAGGAGATGTCCCAGGATGTCAACGATTTCTTACAGGTGGGTCGCATCGTTGTTCACCCCAAATTCGGCAGAGGCACAATCACTGAGCGGACTGGCATCGGCGAGGACGCCAAGGTCACGATCAAGTTCCAAACCTACGGCGTGAAGAAGATCGTTGCCCGCTACGCCCAGTTTGAGCCTGGTTAGAGACGATTTTTGCAGCCCCCGAATTGGGGTCGCCGCCAAAAGGGGTTATACTTTCGGGTGCAAAGATGGAGGCCAATCATGGCAAAGCCTGCAACAAAAAGAGCGATCAACGCTCCCACTAACGCTCCTGCCGGGCAACGCCCAAAGCCCAGGACAGGCAAGAGTTTGCTTGAAGCTCTCAAAGCGTCTGGTTTGGTTGGAATGTGGCGGGATCGTGACGAGACTCGTGATCCGCGAGGCTTCGCCGCAGAACTTCGAAGGCGAGCACAGTCTAGAGGGTAGTATATACGTTGCGACTGTTAGATACAGATGTGATGATTGATATCCTGCACGGGCATCCCCCGGCTCTCGAATGGTTTGTTACGCTGGCTGAGGCACCTCGACTTCCCGGTCTTGTTGCAATGGAGCTTGATCGAGGGATGCAGTACCAAAGCGGAGATGCAAGCGCTCAAAGGATATCTGCAACCGTTCCAGATCCATTGGCCCGCCTCTGATGATTTTGAACGGTCGTTCCGAGTGTTCACAGAAAAACGGCTGAGTCACAATCTTGGGCTGATGGACTCACTCATAGGCTCAACGGCTATCGGGTCGGATTCAGTGTTGTGCACTTTCAACGTGCGGCATATGAGCGTGATGAGCGGGCTGGTAACCGAGCAACCGTGCGAACGCCAGATTTAACTGTGGACAGGCGCGACAGAGCCCTTCGTCATTCATGAGTTGTCGGACTTTCGCCTGCAAACAGAGGCACCGTCTCCTCCGTGGCCTCCCACTTAGCGTAGTAGCCCAACGTGAAACCTGTCCTGACACCGGCGCTTAGGCTGTCGGATGACAGACCCTGAAGGTCGGTGTTCTTGACAGTGTTGATGAGTTGGTTGATGACATGCCCACGGCGGACGCTGTCCTGGTACACCCGGTGAGGAAGGTATCCGCCTACGAGAAGGATGAATCTGGGCTCAGCGTCGAGTGTGTCGGGACCAACCGCTCTCTCCATCACGACTACCTCACGCACAAGAGAGTCCTTTGAGAGCCGCCCATACAGACGTCGGATGGCCAGATCCTGCTCCGGGTTATCGAAACTGCCTCGCAAATAGGCCATGATCCCCATGAACACCAAAGCGAAGGTCCCGGCGATGATGAGCGATCTGGTCCAGGGTCGTTCCGGTGGAACATCAGGGCTATCTACAGCCACAACCACCGTGCCCATCAAAAGGTCATGAAGACCTCTTCTAAGCGGATCGACCATCACCATCCCAGGCAGGAGCGCGACGCTCACTACCAGGACAATAGGCGCGGCGGCCCAGCCAAGTTCGAGACCACCGTAGAGGGTGATGAGCCGATTGATGTCCGACATAAACAGCAGCGGGCTAAATAGCACAAACCTGCCTGCGGCTAGCGGGAGGCTCAGGTGGTCGCCATCTGAGGTGCGCACAGCCAAGCCAAGCACGCGGTAGCCCATGCTCTGCCCGTTGGCGATATGGCTGTGGAGGACGGTGAAATAGGCTAGAGTGAGCATGAACCCGACAGCCCAGCCATCAGGTCCAAACGACCTCCATACCGACTCGCCGACATTTGCCAGAACGGCGGTAACGACGTAGAGAACCAGATAGTCGGCTATGAACGCCGCCGCCCGCCGCCACGCCGGAGCAGCGGCTGACGACCCTGATAGCGCGTCGCCAAAAGGAGCGTCGCCAGAGAGCATTTCCATTGTCTACCGTGGAATCAAGGAGGGGAAAGGGCCGACAAAAGTAGAAGGATCCTGCGGTTCGGGTATGGTCTCTATGTGATCAACTATCGAAAATCAGGCCGATATCTGTGTGCCTGCCAGGCGTTCTAACGCTTTGGCTAACGCCTGGGTACCCTCGTCGCCGAGACCGTCTGCTTCCAACCCGTGGAATAGCTGGTGGACCAGTCCCGCACCAGGAAGCGCCACTTTGAGCGCGTGGGCCGACTCCATGACGAGTCGCAGGTCTTTCTGCTGAAGTTTCAGCATAAATCCTGGATCAAAATCGCGTTGGAGGATTTTTGGCGCCAGATTGCTCATCATCCACGATCCGGCAGCGCCGTTGCTCACCGCCATCACCAGCGCTTCCATATCTGCGCCAGCTTTTGCGCCGAGAATAAGACCCTCACACATCGCCAGAATATTCACCGCGCCGACAATCTGGTTGCATAGCTTGACCGTCTGCCCCAATCCGCTGGAGCCGCAGTAGGTCGCGGTCTTGCCCAGTACGTCGAATATCGGACCTACCTGATCAAAAGTCTGCTTGTCTCCGCCTACCATGATCGACAACGTGCCTGCGATCGCGCCGACATCTCCGCCGGAGACTGGCGCGTCGAGCATCGACACACCCTCGTTAGCAAACGCTGTGGAGACCTGCCTGGTCACGTCGGGGCTGATGGTGCTCATGTCAACGACGATCAGCCCTTCGCGGGCACCCTCAATTGCACCACCGTCGCCCAACATCACCTGTTCTACGTCAGGTGAATCGGTGACACAAGTAATAACCACATCGGTTGACTGGGCGACCTGTGCCGGGGATGTGCCGCGAGAAGCCCCAGCCTCAATGCATTCGGCTATGCCTGGTTCACTGCGGTTCCACACCGTCACTTCATAGCCTGCACTCAGCAGGTTATTGACCATGGGTCGGCCCATGATTCCCAGACCGATATATCCCACTAAAGGCCTGTCGGCCATGTACCCTCCACAATAGGCGGTTGTTGAAATATGTTCTGCGGGCTAGCTGGCGGTGGCCGCTTCGGTTTCAGGCTCTTTTTCGACGCTGCCGCCATGTTGGGCGAAGATCGCGGGAGGTGGTTCGCCGGTTTCCTGACGCTGATTCTCTTCGACCATGAAATTCTTGAAAATCTCTTTTTCTCTGAACAGGTCGAACAGGTCGGAGTCGACGTGGTTGTCCTTGACCATAAAGCCCAAAATCTGGAAAGCTTTTTCCAGGGACATCGGTGTCTTGTAAGGACGATCGCTCGCCGTAAGCGCCTCACAGATATCAGCCAGCGCCAGTATGCGCGACTGGAGCGGCAGGGCGTCGTCGTCTTTGCCCAGCGGGTAGCCAGAACCGTCAAGTTTCTCATGATGGTCAGCGGCGTACCTGACGACGTTGGACAAGCTGTTGGGGAAAGGAACCTCATCCAACATCTTCTTGGTCATCACCACATGGTTCTCAATGATACTACGCTCATCGCCGGTGAGGGTGCCTTTGCGAATGCCTAAGTTGGCGGCTTCATCTTCGGTCAGATACGGCACCGGCTCGCCATCGTTGTCATAGGTCTTGGCGGCGATGGTGTTTAGTCGCTCTAGTTTCTCGTCGTCCAAAAACTCACCACCGGTATTCAGGTCAACGACAAATGCCAGCTCGTCATCTACTTCTGTCAGAGCTTCTTGCATCTCGACCCTGGTCCGCTGTATCTCCATTTTTTTGTCGTTGTTGTCCATCTCGTGGTCCGCGTAGACCTTCATCGTCGATCTCAGAGCGTCGATCTCAATCTGTCGGCGGATCAGCCCAAATCTGATTTTGACCGCCTCGATTCGATCATAGATCGTCTCAAGTTTTCTGGCTTTGTCAACCACATAGACTGGAGTCGTGATTTTGCCCACATCGTGGAGCCACCCAGCCATATACAGCTCTGTGATGTCGGCAGGTGACAGATGCTCGTCGGCCAGTGGACCCTCTTTGGTCTCGTTGATCGCTTGCGCCAGTGCCAACGAGAGGCCAGCGACCCGTTGGATGTGGCCGCCGGTATAGGGGGACATCTGATCAATCGCTGTAGCGACCATCTGGATGATAGACTCGAACAGATCCTGTAGACCTTTTGTCAGCTGCGTATTGGTGATGGCGACGGCGGCCTGAGATGCTAGCGAGTGGGTCAACTCCTCAAAGTCCGCTGAGAAGTCGATGACTTCTGAGGAATCTAGATCCGTCGCGTTGATGAGCTGAAGCACCCCGATCATCTCGTTCTCATGATTGCGCATCGGCGACACGAGCATCGAGGTGGTCTTATAGCCAAAGTTCTCATCAAAGGCGCGAACTTTGCTGAAATCGTGCCCCTCGGAGTCGTAGACATCAGGTATGTTGACACGTTGGCCCGTTATCGCAACGTATGCAGAGACGTTGGCCATGTTCGGCTCGCCGTCTATGACCATGGGCACCGACGGGGCTTGAATTGGGTTTCCAGTGGTGCCTCCTGCAAAGAAACCAGTGCTTTCGGTCTGCATGATCTCAAAACGCAACTCGTCTTCGCCGGTCTCTTCGTTCTTCTGTTTTATATATAGGGTTCCGGCATCAGCGCTCGTGAACCGCCGGGCTTCGATGACGATGCTTTCGAGAAGTTTGTCGAGGTTCCGTTCCGAAGAGAGCGCGATGCCGATCTCCGCTAAGCGTTTAACATCGCCCGCTTTGGCTGCGGCGAACTCTTTCACATGAGCCAAGACGGTGTCTTGGAGACTGGCCCTCATCTCTTCGGATCGGTCGTGCACCGCCGCGACTACCGATGAAATCAGATGTGTCAGTTTTTTGTCGGAGGCTTCCACCTGTTGCGTTTCAACGCTTTCGCCTCCGGCAGCGTCGATCTGATCAGCAGGCATCTACTATCCTCCAGATATTTTTCAGTCGGTCAAGTCAGAATTATCGCTCTCTACAGGAGCCCCGTAGAAGCTGAGGTGACCTAACTGGCCGCCAAACCTAAAACCCTCCGACGACAACATAACACAACCCCGCCGATTCCGCAAGGAAATCCTGTTGGCGACACGGGTTTGCGCAAGTTATTTATGTTCCACGAAATCTTCGATGGGGCGACTTCTGTCGAAGCTGTCTCGCAAGCTTTTGAGAACGGCGACACATTCGCAACGGCGGGGCTGCCGCGATCGGTAGGTTGCGGTAAACACACCTCAGCCGCTATTATGCTTCTGGTTGTTCGCAGAAGCTGTGTTGAATCAGTATCGGAGCCGTTGATGCGTGTAACACTTGTGGGTTCGTACCCGCCGCCATTTGGGGGGGTATCTGTCCACCTGTCGAGGTTGGCGAGCCGACTGATGGACGACGGCCATAAAGTTCAGGTGTTTGATACGGCGTCGCTATTTGGCCCCAAGCGCGATCTTACCGAAGACCCACCGTGGGTGCATCGCCACATGAGCCGTCTATTGTTGGCGCTCAGATCGGGGCCGCTTCTCAAGGCCGACGTGGTACATGTCCACAACCCGCTGTCGAAACTAGCCGCATGGACGACATCGTGGGCGCGCCATAAGGGCATCAGAATCATCGTGACTGTCCACAGCATGAGGTACACTCCCCAAGATTTGTCCCCCAAAAAATCCAAACGCGTGCGAAACACGCTCTCGCGAGCCTCAGAGGTCGTCGTCGTCGGGCCTCACCTCACACCACTGGTTCAGGCGTTTGTGCCTGAGGTTGTCACTCAGGTCATTCCACCGTTTCTTCTACCGCTGATTTCTGAAGCCGATCGTGCCGGGCTGCCACCGCATGTTACCGAATTTGGGCGCACTCATTCGCCCGTCTTAAGCATCAATGGCTCGGATGTTGTGTTTGAGGGCGGAACAGAAATCTATGGACTGGGCACGGCGACGGTTCTTTTGATTGAATTGGCGCAAAAGCATCCACGTATTGGGCTCATTGTGGCGCTCGGAAAAAACAGTTCTCCAGACTACCTGAGTGAATTGGAGAGATTGGTGGAAACTTCAGGTTGCGGTGCCGGTTTTATGGCTCTAGTCGGAAGTGTCAAGTTGCCCGCACTGTTGGAACTGAGCGACGTATTCATGCGCCCAACCACGACCGATGGAGATGCAATGTCGGTCAGAGAAGCACTAGCCCTTGGAGTGCCCACGATTGCCAGCGACGCTGTTCCAAGGCCACAAGGAGTGGTGTTGTACAGGGCCGGGGAAGCGTCCAATCTGCTGGAAATCGCCGACCTGGTCATTGAGCGAATAGCGAACCACAGACAGATTCTTTTGAATGAGTCCACAGCCGAATTCTATGTGCCCATCAAAGAACTCTACAGCGATTCGAGATAGAATTAAGCGGTTCGGATGTTGGTTTTGTTTTAGGAGTTAGGATTGATGTTCAATTTTGGATATAAACACGATTACATACTTGAGCGCTGCGTTGGGCGGACGGTTCTGGACCTGGGTTGCATTGACGCTGAACTCTGTTCGGGTCGTAGGCAGACAGGTGTTTGGCTGCATGACAAGATTCGCAACACAGCAAATCGTGTCGTAGGTGTGGATGTTCTGGCCGATCAAATTGAGGTGCTACGAGAAATTGGATACGATATCCGATTCGGCGATCTCGAGGCTTTGGAAAATCTCGACTTGGGTTTCATTCCCGACGTGATCGTTGCCGCTGACGTGATCGAACATCTGGGCAATCCAGGGCTGTTTCTCAACGGCGTTAAGAGATTTTGCGGACCAGACACAGAGCTGATAATCACTACACCAAACGCATTCTATTGGAAGAGGTTCTGGTGGGCGCTTAGGAGGCAGGAACCGGTCAGAGAAGATCACACCTGTTGGTACTCGCATTCCACGTTGAACCAGGTAGTCCGACGGTACGGATTCAGGATCAATGAGGACGTTCTTACCGCGCCCTTGAAGCTTCACGTCACTGGATCAACTTCTGCCGTGGACGCCTCAGCGTTGTTACTGTCGCGGAGGTTAAGCAATTGGCTTGTACTCGTCGCATCGCTGAAGCTCCACGAAATTGATGTAGCATAGCAGAATTACAAAACGGGGCGGCCTGTTTTGCGCCGTTACCTTTGCTCAATGACTGTTAACCGAGCGTGGCGCGATGGTTCAAATCGCGCCATCGTTGGCGTCCGGTTCACTGACGTCGAGCGTGAAGACTGGCAACGGCTGGCTTTTGCCTTTGAGTTGCATCGGTTCTAGATCGACGATTTGTTCGCTCTGTCGCTGAACGAGCCGGTCGATGATGGCTTTGGACAGTAGTACTTGCTCCGGTATGGGCGGCGTCGCACAATCTGGCAGCAACGTTCACTGTGTCTCCGATCATCGTGAAGTCCATCCGATCTTCGGTTCCCATCGCGCCGAGGACGACCTCCCCGCAGTTTATGCCGATCCCCACACCGATGGGTGGCACGCGCCCGGTAGCGCGCAGTTTCGTCAGCATCCACTGCATGTGAAGCGCGCAATCGACGGCGCGGCGAACGGCTCTGTCAAGACTGTCCGCCTCGTCCGTGAAAATGGCTACGAGCTGGTCTCCGACGTATTTGTCAATAACGCCACCATACGCCACAACAACTTTGACCTGCACACGCAGGTAGGTGTTGAGCAGTATGACCACCTTTTCCGGCGCAACCGACTCAGAAAACGAGGTAAACCTTTTGATATCGCTGAAAAGCGCCACGACCTCTCGACGCGTTCCGCCCAGATTGACGCCCACAGCCAACTCCGAGCGCCAAGGCGTTGCTTGTGACTACTGCCACCGCATCGCCCAGATTGAAATCGACGGCGACCGCGTTCATATCACGCATGTAAATACCGACACCGGACAGGCCGCTATAAAATACGGTCCGTTCAGCGACGCCAACTCGCCTTTTCATGCTACAGCCCGCTTAGACCAGATGGAGACATCACTCATCTGCGCGGCGTGCCACCAGTACATGCTTCCCAACGGCGTGACTGTTGACAACACCTACCGACAGTGGTCAAGCGGTCCTTTTAACGGTGAACCGCTGGTGCCTTGCCAGGGATGCCATATGGCTTCGCGCCCTGGCAGAGCGTCAAACCACCCAAACTCTCCCATGCGCAAAGCGATCCACTCCCACGCCTTTCGAGGTGGCGACAGCCAAAGTCAATTCAGCCGGGCGCTCAAAATTGAGCTGGTCCAGATGGACGACCATGTGGTCGAAGCGGTTGCAATCAACAGCGGCACCGGGCACAACGTGCCAGGAAGCAGGCATGGTTTCAGGCGGCTGGAGCTGACGATCTCGGCCACCGATCTCGCTGGTAGGAACGTTTTTGAGAGATCCATGGTGTACTCTTTGAGCTTCGTGGACAATCTGGGCAACCCGACCATCCGTTTCTGGAACGCTGTGGCCGTGGCGAAGGACAGCTCGATTCCGCCTGGAGGGGCCGGTCGTGAGCGGTTCGAAGTTCCCAATAACTCGGCTGCGGTGAGGGTGTTTCTTCTCTACAGACGGATGCCAGACGAAATTGTCGAGAATTTAGGTTGGGCGGGGCAGGAACAGTATCAGCCTGCTGTGGTGGCAAGCGCGGAACTGAGGGTGACGCGATAGCTGTGGTGTTCAACTAAGTTGACGACTGAGTAATCGGTTTCGATGGAATTGAATCACCCAGGCGATGCGCGACTATCGTCGATACATAATTGGCGGTTTTAGCTTACAGGGCGTGGTTTTCGGATTGGGGTTTGCGGTCAGCCGCTCAGGCGTGCTAATTTTAACTGGTGTGCGCGGGCCACTGGACGGGGTGTGGATCGCAGCGTCAAGAGTCGGTACGGGGAGTCGATATCACGAGGGGAGCCGTATGGAGTACGAGCCATACACACCGGAGATTGATCGCGAAAAGAAGATCGTAGTGGACGGTGGTAGGAGTGTAGGTCTAAACCTGAGCCATTGGCCCAGCAACGCGACACCCAGCGAGCTTAGGGCCGACACTAGCGCCGAGATTGTGCTCAACTATCTAAAGTCAGGCCAACGCAAGAGTTACGGTGACTTCGCCATCGTAACAAATGATCATTACGACGTCGACGGTGCCATCGCCGTCTGGATGATTCTCAATCCTGACTCGGCGGAGGATCACACCGACCTGCTGATCTCAGCAGCGACGACTGGCGATTTTGAGCGGTACACTTCCGATGACGCCCTAAAGCTGGCAATAGCGATACAGAAATTTGGTGACAAGGAAGCCTCTCCGGTGGCTGACGGTCTTCGCGATGCGCAGGACTACCACGCTGAGGCAGCGGTGGCCTACAGTGGTGTTCTGCCGGAGATCGGCGGTATGTTGGCCGATCTGGACGGATATCGGGAACTGTGGCAGGAAGATTTCGACAATATCAAAGATGGCCTCGGTCTGTTCAGAAACGGTGATGCCATTGTAGACGAACACGAAGATATTGAATTGGCGATTATTGACACCAAACAGCGGTTGCATCGAATCGCGCGTTTCGGCTCTACGACGTGCGACCGGATCCTCACGCGCACCGGTGGGGAATGGTACACGTTGGAGTTCACGTATGAGACGTGGGTGATCATGCACAGCCGCAGGCCTACACCTCGTGTGGACTTGCTGCCACTTGCCGCCGAACTGAACGAGATGGACGACCCAGCGACTGAGTGGACGAGCGACATCGTGCAGGCGATCACTCCGACCCTCAAATGCATGTCGCCTAGCGCTATTCCATGGGATACTGTTCAGGAGACTGTCACCAGCTACCTTCGCACGAGTATTATGATCCCTGAAAGGGTGTGGCATCCATACCCTGAAACGTCCTGAGTCTGTCGCAGTCGTCGCGTTTTGACATTCTGCTTACAGCTTACAATTGTGTACTTTTTTGGTGCAGGAAGGACGATGAGCGTGGCGGTCGATTCTACACCGCCACGCTGACGAAGCATCAGTCAATGGCCACGATCACATCGACACGATTGCCCTCAAACGCCGCAGACACCATCGGTGACGGTGCTCCCCAACTGACTGCGGTAAGCGAAAACTGGCAGGACGCCTGGAAAACCCACCTTCAGCAGCTACCTCAGCGGTTCGCCCACCACGGTCTTCTGTCAGGAAGCACCCCAGCGGCAACCGGAGAACACTTTGTCGCCCATGTCAGCGTTGAGATAACCGGCATATTGAGCGTCAATAACGATGTGGTAGCTGTCGATGCCACCGATGCTACTACCGCCCAAGAACTGCTGTCGCATTTTGGGCCAGCCTCTTTTTTGGGCCAGGTTCCTCTGGAGCTAAAAAGCGCAGTGGAACAACTTTACCACTCCACTGTATGCGCGCGTTCTGAATGGTGGGTCCGATCGTTTGCCACACCGCTTCCTCCTGCGACCCACGAGACTCGACCCCTCGGTCCCGATGACGCCGAGCTAATAGCCGGACGGCTTGATCCGCGATATGAGCCAGGTTGGCGCACTATGCTAAAGAGTCAGCCGTGTGAGGGGCTTTTCTTTGACGAAGAGCTTGTAGCGCTGGCGGCTGCGCCCTACATCGGCGGAGGTGTCGCTGAAGTGGGATGGGTAAGGACCATTGAGCCTTTCAGGCGTCGTGGTTTCGGTCGGGCTGTCGCTGCGTCTCTGCTTCACCGCTTGAGCGGCCTTGGCATCACCCACGCAGTGTTACTGGTAGCTGCCAACAACACCTCGGCACAAGGCATGTACGGAGATTTGGGCTTTTCCAAGCAGGAGACTCTGGTGCGTCTTAGCGGATGGCGTCGACAGAATTCTCAGTAACCCCCCAACATCCTATGCGCAGATGCGATCTTCCCGCAGATTGACATCTCCGTGCGATGAACAAGCCGACTAGATAACCTCCAATTTCCAAGAAAAATCACGACGATGTGTAGTTTTAGTAACCACTTACGTGTCCTGGGTCACATTTGTATACCGCCAAACTGTGTAGATTCTTCAGTGAAACCGGTAGTGTTGTGGGCAAATTCCGTATACGTAATGGTGTAGGACATGGCTGGCTATGAGCTTATCAGTGGACAGACAGTGGATTTGGGATCGCTCTCCCGCCGCGATCGGAAGTTCTTGGAACAGGCGCTAAGTCGCTTTCACCAAGGGGTCCGCCCTGGTATTTTTTAGGCGTTTTATATGGCGTCAACAGCGCCTATCTGGTTGGAGGGGTTTTGGCCTTTCAAGCGTGCTCGCCCCAGGGTTACCCAGCAACCGATCTACACCATTCTGTGGGACATCACCGCCCGCCCCGCTGAGCACTCAGACAGCCCAGATAGGATCGCTGCATAGCCCAATTCCGATCTGAATTGTTCCTGGTACACCCCCCTCCCACCTGGCGGGTAACCGCAGCTATTCAGGTGTTTCGAAGCAACTTGGAGGCCCAACCCAAGACACCACACGCCGCTGTGCCAATCCCAATCACGGCGAAAACCATCCGAATCGGCACAGCTTCAGCGACAATACCCACCAAACCTGTTGACAGCGCCGTGAACCCCACTATAGTGACGTTTACCAACGCAAATACTCTGCCCTGCATGTCTGTAGGGACGATACTCTGGATGATCGCCGGTCGGGTGACAATCAGGAGCGGTATGACAGATGTGTGGATGACGATGACAACCGCCAGACCGGATATCGACTGAACCCAGAAAATCGGTATGAACGTAAGCCCGTCGAGGATCATCCCCACCAGGAGCATCTGGCCATGTCCCAACTTCCGTCGCTAAAGCGGAAGCGCGGCTGTTCCAGCGATCATACCAACCGCGTAGCACGCTTCGATCAAGAAGAGTCCGCTAATATCGTGTTGAAGAACGTCTCGCACAAAAATCGGTGTTCCGACGTTTGCAGCACCCATGATAAAAAAATTATCCGGAGCGGTGATGAGCAGCAGCCAATCCATCCTTCGATCCCTCCAGGCCAGCTCCAGCCCTCTCTTTACCTCGCGCAACATCGAGCCACCAGATGGGGTCTGCTGCGTATCCGCTGTACGCGCGATCAAGAAGACGCATAGCGCCGACAAAAGGTAGGTGGCAGAGTCGAAGTAGAACAGTCGGGTGTAGTGTAGGTTTGCCAAGCTGACCAGCGCCACCGCAACCGCCGGGCCTAAGAGCAGCGCCATCATCCATGACGACTGTATGAGCGCATTGGTCGCCAGAAGATGGGCGCGCTCAACTAGCGACGGGATCATGGCGTCCCTCGCCGGGCCAAAAAAACTGGAGCCCACCGCCATGGCGAAAGTAACTGCAAACAGTAGGGCTGGGCTCGCAAGCCCATACGCGTAGGCCAACGGGATGAGCACCACGATCGCCGCACGAACAAGGTCGCTGAGCACCATCACCTTACGTCGGTCAAAACGGTCAACCAGAACGCCAGCCCACACCCCTACTATCAGCACAGGCAGCGACTCCGCCATCGCGACTATCCCGGTGATGGCTCTCGACCCGGTGACATCGAGCACCATCCAGATCAGCGCCTGCCTGAAGACCCCATCACCAGCCTGGGAGACTGCTTGTCACACCCAAAGCGACACCAGATTTCGGTTGTGGACGAGGGCTTTACCTGATGAGAGCATTGGGGTGACCGGGGCGGAGAGTTGGAGTGTATTGTCGCGGTATCTATTTGGGCTTATAGAAGAGCACTATCCTGTTGGTGTTGGTGCCTTTGATGCCGTTGTCGATTCCCCACAGATGTGCGGTCTTGGTGAACCTCTGGTCGTTTATCAATATCATCACAGGTTCGAGACCCGCTGCAAGACCGCAAGGTGCTACGGCCTTCTCAAGTTTGACAGTGCCGCCTCTGATCTCCCCGACCTCAAAAGCCACATACCCACCTGGCACCAGGACTCTTGAAAGCTCGCTGAAGACATCGGTCATAGCTGCCTGCCACTCCTCAATGCTTTTGAGAATGGTCATCTCCACATCTTTTTCGTCGATTCCGCAGAACCAGCACCTAAGCCAGTTGTCCCTTGCGTAGTCCACAACATCCAGAAACGGCGGTGATGTGACCACCAGCGTCACCGACTCCGACCTGATTTCCGGAGTTCGGTCCGCTGACTCTGTGAGGAGAATCGAGCTTTCAGCGGCATGTTCCAGAGTGTCGCGGTCCCCCTCGCTGCACTTGGCCAAAAGCGTCTTGGTCTTGCGGAGTATGAGCGTAGGCACATCGCGCCTGGGCGGCCTCTGCCTGCGTTTCTTGTTGATTTTCCGCTGTGCTTCAACCGACACGGCCTGATTGGGAGGCAGTGAGTAGACCGAAAAAAAGCCCGGGGAATGCCCCGTTAGACGGCACACCGCAACCATCCTGATCCACTCGTCAATACTGTCCAGTTCGCCGCTCGCTTCCCTTTTACGCAGATACTCCTTCAGCGCGCATATTTCGCGCAGTGTATCAGGGTGGTAGAACACCCTCAGCTTTCTGGGCTGGTGCGAGTCAGCGTAGAAGTTGATGCCATCTAACCTCTGTTCCACCTCTTCGATGTTAGGCGGCACAAGGCGAGGGGCTGTCAGCAATCTGCTTAGCGGGTTCACGTCGCAGCCAACGGCAGTTCTGTCAAGAAGCGCGGCTTCGAGGGGCGTAGTACCCCTGCCCATAAACGGGTCGTAGACCACGTCACCGGGTTCTGTCAATCTCTCGATAAAAAACTTGGGCAGTTCAGGTTTGAAGCACGCCCGGTAGGATATCTCGTGGAGACTGTGGCCTTTGCGCTGCTGCGAAGTCCAAAACTCGTTAACGAGCGTCGCAACGGTTCTAGTGCGCCCGTTGGTGCCACCGACCAACATGGAGCGGACCTGAGTCTGGGTGCCGAACGTATCGAACCCTACCAGGCCATCGCCGAATTCTGAGCCGGTAAGCATACCAACGTCACCTGGCCCTGCGATCACCGCGCGTTCCTGCATGCCACTCCCGACCGATACGAAAAAGGGCGCACATGCGTGCGCCCAACATCAAACACTATATCCGCTCTTGCGCCCTGACAAGAATCAGGAACGCCCCGCCAGCGCCTCCACAACTCGCTTGGTTATCTCTTCGACGAGCTCCATTTCAGTGTATTGGGACGCCCCGTTCTGTCCCTCGTCGCTGTTTTCGGATTCTGTATCCCAGACGCAGCCCACGTTTGGGTTCTCCAGCCCAAAGTTGCCCCTCAACGCCAACAGCTCCTTGGCCTCGTCCTCGGTGAAACGTCTTGCTCCGCCCAGATGCCGCGCCACGAAATCTATTTTCGCCAAATGCTCGACGGTCTCCATACGGAAGTAGGCTTCTATCAAGTCCCGTCCCACAGCCACCACGCCGTGGTTTGCCATCAGGACCGCATCTGATTCGTGAATGTGGGGCCGGATCTTCTCGCAAAGCTCATCAGTCGATGGCAAACCGTATTCAGCCAGCGGAACCGTGCCGATAGCGATCACCACCTCCGGCAGCGTGCACTGGTCCAGCGGCAGGCCAGCGACAGCGTATCCGGTGGAATAGGGCGGATGGGCATGGACGCAGCCGGTGGCGTCGGTGCGCTCGCGATAGCACATCAGGTGCATCGCCAGCTCAGATGATGGACGGGTTCTGCCAGAAATTTTGGTGCCATCCATGTCGCAGATCACAAGGTCGTCCTCGGTGACCATCCCTTTGCTGACCAGCGTCGGCGTCGCGATGATCCTGTCAGCATCAAGCCTGACGCTGATGTTCCCGTCGTTAGCGGCGACCCATCCTTTTGTGTACATCCGTTGGCACACATCGACTATTTGGCGGCGTATCTCGAAAAGCTGCGGCATATCTCGTCTATATCTCCACGGTCTTAAGGGGTATCTACACGATCAACTATCCCGACGATGAGAGATCGCACCGGGGCGTGGTCCACACCAAGCACTTGCCGGGCGGCGGCTCCCTCCTTGCACACGAGCACTCTCTCTCCAGCCCCAGCACCCACCGTGTCCACACACACCATTGTCGCTGCGCCGGTCGCCTCACCGTTCGCGTCCTCAGGCTTTACCAGCATCAGTTTGGTGGCGTGGTAAGACGAGTGCTTTATGGTGCTGGTCAACGATCCGATCACTGTGCCTATGGTCATTCAAACACCTGCTGGATGTTTAGGCCATTCATATCCCCGTCCGCCAAAGTATCTGGGAGAGGGTCTTCTCTATTTCGAGTCGCCAGACAGCCACTTCAGTTTCTCCGCCACCGCTCCTGGCTGTCAGAGTATAACGTCCCAACACCTTGCCCGACGACAGGTCAACAATTACCACCCTTGCGACCCCCATCAGTTCGAACGGTTGAGGCGGCGCGGTCGGGTCGTCCGCCAGCGTCTGCCTTGAGACAGATCGCTTTTCGTATTCCCCCACCATCAGAAGGTCGGTGGCATTAGTCCTGGCCAACAACTCCAGATGGCGTGTCGTGGGTCTGCCTGACAGCTGCTCCCCGTTCGCCACGAGCACCGAGTCAATAACGCCCCACGGAACCACGCGCAGAATGTTGCTTACCCGTTCGCGGCTGGTTGTTCTGGAGACACCCCCCAGCGCATCGAATCTGCGAACCGCTGCAATCGCAACCGTGTCCGACAGCCCGTCAACAAAAAGACCGGTTAAGAATTCGCCTAACGCGTCGGCGACTACAGGTCGGCTGCCGACGCCAACGAATGGCGAAATCGCTATGCGTATCCGTTCAGGTGGCGGGTTCTGGTAGCCGGTGCCCTCAAGAAGCTGGTAGCGCGGCGAACAACCCAACGCGAGCAGACCAAGGCAAGCTGCCGCTAAGAGCCCAGCTTTATGGCTAAAGGTTGACCCGGTCAACAATGCCCACGACCGCTGCGTCGACCGGTCCAAAAGGTGGCTCCAAGGCATCTGCCGCCTCACGGGAACTCACCCAGAAAACTGTCTGGCCATGACCGGCCTGCACCACATCGATCGCAACAAACGGATCGCCGCTAACATTGGCGTCTTCGTCCAGCGGCTCCAGCGCAACCAGGCGGACCCCGGTGAGTGATGGGTCTTTGGTGGTGGCGACTACCGATCCGATGATCCGGCCTAACTGCATCAGATAATCCGAAACGACCCTGAAAGTGCGCAGCGACGCACCCGAGTGAACGTACGGGCGGTGGTGATCCCCTCGCCAGTCGGGCCGGCGATAGAGAATGTGGTGGTACCTTCGCCACCAATACCCAGCCCGGCGGTAGAGGGACCGTTCTTGACGAACACGGTGCAGTCGCACAGACGTGCCATGCGGTCCATATGGATGATGTTGGTTGAGTGCATTATCGCTGTGTGCCGAAAACCGTGGTCCGCTTTGATAGCCATGTCGATGGCGGTATTTACATCCGGGCATTGTACGACAGGCAGAAACGGCGTCATCTGCTCGCCCTGGACGAAGACGTGATTGAAATCGGTCTCGCCAAACAGCAGTCGTGTCTCTGGTGGAACCGAAAGACCGATCAGGCCTGCGAGATGTGTCGCTTCCCGTCCGACTATATCGCGGTTAAGTATCGGGTGACCGCCGCCTTGGTCTTGAAAGACGTGTTTGGAGAGCGCTTCTATCTGCTGGCTTGTCAGAAGAACCGCCCCTCGCTCCTTAAATTTCGCAATAAGAGCGTCGGCTACCGACGCCACGACAAGACACTCTTTCTCGGCGATGCAGAGAATGTTGTTATCGAATGTCGCGCCTTCGATAATCGATTCGGCGGCCCGGTCCAGATCGGCTGTCTCATCTACCACGACCGGCGGATTTCCTGGTCCGGCGGCGACAACTTTTTTGCCGGATTTAAGTGCGGCTTTCACAACACCGCTGCCGCCAGTGACCGAGATCAGCTTGACGTCGCGGTGGTCGAAAAGCGCCTGGCCGGTCTCAATCGTAGGTTCTGGCACGCAGGTCACCAGGTTTGGGGGCCCGCCAGCCTCGGTAATGTACCCGTTTAGAGCCTTGATGGCCGAAGCGAAAACCTTTTTCGCTGCAGGATGCCCGTTGAAGACCACCGCGTTGCCTGCGGCTATCATACTGATGGCGTTGTTGAGCATAGTCGGTACCGGATGGGTGGCTGGGGTCACCGAGCCGATGACTCCGTAAGGGGCCATCTCTTCAATCGTGAGACCGCCATCGCCTGACCACGCTTTAGTGGTCAAATCCTCAATACCAGGGGTTTTTTCGGCGGCGACGTTGTGTTTGACTACCTTATCCTCCGCGCGGCCAATTCCTGTCTCCTCAAATGTCGCTTTGGAGAACTCTTCAGCGCGCTCAAACCCAAGCCGTCGCATATTCTCGATTATCGCACGCCGCCCATCCATGGATATCTCCATGAGAGCCAACTGCGCGGTTTTGGCTGCGGCGACCGCCTCGTCTATCGCAGCGAACACTCCGGCTCTGCCAGAGGGGCTAAAACTCACAAGGGACGATGGAGCCGAAGGTTGGGGTGATGCGGCAGGGGTAGAATTGGTCTGTCCGAACCCCTTAACGACTTCTTCAACAATCGTCCTGATTCGTTGCTCGTCAATATTCACGGGCTCTCGGCCTCCCCGCCGTCAGTTGGTCTGCACATATTGCGCGGACACTATTTAATCAAGTAGCGTCGTGTTTGCGATACCGGATTTCGCCATCCATATCGTAGTGATCCACAATGGCCGCTATCACAGTATCAACAGGGCGGTCCTTTGTGGAGTCGGTCAGCCTCGCCGACGAACCGCTAACACAGAGGACTATCTCACCCTCGCCAGCTCCGACGGCATCCACCGCCACAACCGGGCTGCCCTTGGTCTGTGCTGTCCGCAGGTCCAAAGGTTCGACTATCAGCAGCTTGCTGCCGCCAAGTTTTTCGTCTTTGTGCGTGGCCACAACAGTGCCCACGACTCGTCCCATCAACATTTTCGGTCCGCTCTATTCAGGGTTTCCCACCGGCAGAACATCGCCGAAGGAGCTATGGGGTCTCGGAATGACATGCACGGAAACAAGCTCACCAACCCTTTGGGCTGCCGCGGAGCCGGCGTCGGTTGCGGCTTTTACCGCTGCCACGTCTCATCTAACCAAAACAGTCACCAAACCGCCGCCAACTTTCTCACAGCCCACCAACGTGACGTTGGCTGCTTTGACCATCGCGTCCGCCGCCTCGACGGAGCCAATAAGACCACGGGTCTCAACCATATCCAGGGCGTCGCCCATCTGATACTCCTCCACTGTAAACACCAACGCGCTGCCTATAGTCACAACTCAGCAGGCAGCGGCCTCTCTAACGTCGTCAAAGGTAATACAATCGTGCTGGAGCGGCACGGGGTCACACAACCACAGCATCTGCCGCTTTCGGCATCTGTGTTGGTTGCCCGAGCTGGGATCGGTCATCTGCACCAAAATCAGGCTTGATGGAGGCAGATGTGGCCTAGAATCGTAAGCCGATGCCGAAGCTCACCACCAGGTGGTCGAAATTGATTTCGGTGGGACTTGCTTGGGAAACCTCCCCCCAATCTCCGGTCCATCTGAATGATGGCAAAGCTGCTGAGAGCGCTTTGCGCTGTTGTATTGACAGGTTTCCGACCAGGTTTCGCAATGAAGGGCGCTTGAAAAGGGGTGCCGTGAGTCCAGCACCCTAGATCCAACCCAGCTTGCTGAAGGGCCCGACGATGGAAGTCGATCTCGTATTCCCTCTTTGAACGCTGGCGGTGTGCATGATTGGGCCCGCTTCAATGTGAAGCGCGTCAAAGAACCAGACTCTAGGGTAAATGGCGTAGAAGTCCACTTTGGATACGATGCTAGAACTGTTGCCTGGCAGCAAGTTTGATCCGAGCGAGGTCGATCCCACAGCCAGTCGAATCTAACGAGATATTCCTTGGATTCCGCCACTGTGGCGGCTGCGGCAGGTGCCCAACCAAATCCGAACGGCGTTGCGGTGCCGCCGCTGCTGCTGCAGTTGCCGAAATCGAAGCAAAACCACTCGCATGGAGGTTGTCTGAATGGAACAACCGTCTCAGCCGAGTTGATAGCGCCTTTGATGACGTTTGCCGCCTCACCGGCTGCGATGTTCACGGACAGGCTCACCTGGTATCGATGGCCGCCACTGTCGTTCTGACCCGACTGTGGTTTCGCGAAAACACCCGGCGTGAGGAGCAGATCGAAGGCTGATGCGAGCAGTAACCGAACAGATGGGTCGAGCATTACTCCCCCTTTTTGATGACAGCCTTATATGGTTCTGAGTCTCAAATGGTTTGCGCCGACGCCGTGCGCGGTGATGTCTCAGTTTATGTTTGGCTAAGCGCGAATCCAAATCGCTTAAAGCTGGTGTAGTGGTTGTTGGTGCCGCTCTGGTTGGATTTTTTTGTGGCGACGTTCAGTGTGTTCCTGGCGCTATTGACGTATCAGAGGGGATGGTGGTGCTGGTTGAGGATGGGTGTCTCAGAGGATAAGAGTGGTAAATACTAGTACACAAACTCCTTTATGTCGTATCTGGCGATCTTGGGTCCGTCTGAGCCTCTGAGCGCCAGCGCGGCGCGGATCGTCTCCTGCTGCTCCAGCATCTCATCGTTTTTGAGATCGCGGACGCCCTTCTCCAACGCCAACTGCTCGTACTTGAGACCAGGGTGGTTGACGAACTCGGAGAGGTACAGCAGGTCGCCGCTGTCCAATGCCATCTCTCTCACAGCATCAATGGTGCCTCGGGTGTGCTGTTCGGAGAAAAAGTGTCCTCCAGGGCCGATCATCACAATCACCCCAACTGCCAAGCCCGCCGACTTCATCGTCGCCACCGCATCCACGGTCTGCTGTACGGTAGCCGGTTTGCCCAACCACTCTAGCAGTTCATCGTCGCCGCTCTCAAGCCCGACGTACACTCGTTTTAGGCATCGTCCTCTTAGCTCCTCAAAGTCACTCACGGATTTCTTTAGAGCGCTGAAACCATCGAGAAAACTGAAATACCCCTCAACATGACCGGGGTTTTCTGCTCGATATCTCCTTTGTGCTCCTGGCGGTAAGCCGCTGGGTATACGCTCAAACTCGAGCTCCAAAACATCCATGAGTTTGAGAAGTTTGGACTGTGGAATCACCAGAGCGTTGCCGTCTGCGATAAATGCCGACCTGCGAGTCAGCACCGAATCTCCAAGAAACTCCTTTATCGCCCTGATATGCTCTTGAAACTCATCAGGTGTCTTTATCGAGAATTCGGTGTTCTGCCCATCGTGGTGATAGAAATCGCAAAATGTGCAGGTATTGTGGGAGCACCCCTCGGTCGCTTGCACGACGACAGCCATGTATTGATCCGGCGGTAGAATGCCCACCGGTGAGTAGATACTTCTAAACTCGACGCCGTCTTCTTCGAGCGAATCATAACCTTTGTGAGCAGCCGACTCTAGCGCGCTCACCATGCCCTCCAGGTGGTCGTTTGAAGGCTTTTGGCGGGCCCAATCGACCTCTTCGTCGACTATCGCTTCAAGGGTCAGTCGCACCTGAGAGTAGGCGTCGCCCACTATCTCCCGTTTTCCCTCCAAACCGACATCGCGGCGGACCCGTCTGACACCGTGGGGCAGCCCAGCCTCATGCCACTTGTCCAGCAGGCGGTTGTCCAACCCCCGCCTGTAGTGATGTCCGTTGGATAGATAGCATCCCAGCAGTCGTCCCGCCAGATCGAAATAGTAGACCGGCACGCCATCGACGCTGATGGAAAGCGAGTCAGTTTTGCGACTAACCACGATGTTCTGGCCTGTGGCATGCAGACGAAACGATGTTGGTGGCTGTCTGGTGTGTTCTGCTGTTTTCATTCCACAGTAGTTGGGTAAAAGTTTGGCGTTGAGCTGGTCTGTATTGGTGCGCGAGACCTTGCGCTGTGTCGCGCCCATCGGTTATAGTTATATGCCGTAGCGGGGCTGTAGCTCAGCTGGGAGAGCGACGGTCTGGCAGACCGTAGGTCAGGGGTTCGAGCCCCCTCAGCTCCATCGCCCGGATTTTCTTTCGAGAAAGCCCGGGTTTTTTTGTTGACTACGACAACGTCACTTCCCGACGCAGAACCCGTCAAATATAGCCCTCAACACGTCGTCGGGCGTGGTTTCACCGGTAATCAACCCAACAGAGTCCAACGCCAGCCTCAGGTCTGCCGCCACCAGGTCCGCCTCCCCACGACCTTTTGCCTCAACCAAAGCTCTGTCCAACGCTTCTGCGGTCTGACTGAGAGCGTCGGCGTGACGTTCACTGAGCACTACTGCACCGGTGGGATCTGGTATACCCTCCGTCAACGCGCTGGCGATCGCACCACAGAGATCACCAATCCCATCCCCGGTGGTGGCGGTCGTTCTCACCAGCGGTGTTTCGCCGACATTTCTAATCGCCTCTGATTCCACCTCTTTGACTCTGATGTCCCACTTGTTTAGCGCCACTATACCATGAACCGGCCAGGACTCCAAATTCAGAGGCACAGCACCTGAACCATCCAACACCAGCACCGACAGATCGGATCTCTCGGCAGCGGCCCGCGCCCTTCTGGTGCCTTCCTGCTCAACTACGTCGTCTGTGTCTCTGATGCCAGCGGTGTCCAGAAGGCGCACCCTGATCCCATCCAGGTCGATCTCGCCTTCTACGACATCGCGTGTCGTTCCAGGCACGGGAGTTACAATCGCTCGTTCATGCCCCAGTAACGTGTTTAGCAGCGACGACTTGCCAACATTGGGAGCACCGACCAACACCACTGTCGCGCCCACAGTCGCCAGCTTGCCGCGGTCGTACGATCTCAGTAGTTCACCCACCTCATCGCGGACCGAGGTCAGGCCGTCAAGTTCGGCTTTCGGATTACCAACGTCGGACATAAACTGATCTTCGACGAACTCAAGCCCCACCTCAATACGCGCCAGCGCCCCGCTGATGGATTCACCTATCCGCCACACCCCTTCTGATAGCCCGCCGTGCAACTGAAAGCACGCCGCCGACAGCCCGCCCTCTGTTCTCGCTTCCACCATCTGGAGAACAGCCTCGGCCTGGGTCAGGTCGATCCGCCCATTCAGGTAGGCTCTTTCGGTAAATTCACCTTTCTCTGCCCGCCGTGCGCCTCTCTTCACCAGTGCCAAGACCATCTTCTCGGCAAGACGCACCCCGCCGTGGGCGTTTATCTCAACCACATTCTCGCGTGTGTAGCTCTTTGGGGCCCTCATTACGCTTACAAGAACCTCGTCTGATATCGTGTCCCCCAACTCAAAGTGACCGTAGCTGAGTGTGTGACTTGCCGCACTCACGAGAGATATTTTGGAGGACTTAAACAGACGGTCTGCCAGCGCTATCGACTCTGGGCCGCTCAGGCGGACTATAGCCACTCCACCAACTCCCGGAGGTGTCGCCAACCCGACAATAGTGTCGCTCAAATATGCCATTGTTCCTTGATTTCTCTTGATTTCTTCCATGAGCCGGTCGGTCAACGATCACGGGATACGATTTTCTCAGGGTTCCTGCGTTTCGGAAAGAGGTTGGCCGCCTCGGCGTTGATCTAAACCCGATCCCTGTCCGGCACCGCTGCTCCGTGGGTGTGGTTCCACAGATGCCCCAACCGTCTATCGCCCTCCAACGTAGTCTCGAAATAGACCGCCGTGACCGGGATGCTGACCTGCGGAAAGTCGTGGTGATGCCCAATTCCCGTAGCCAGGCAGTCTCCAGGCCCGACCAGATAGGCCCGGCCCTCTGAGACCACTAAACCGCTGCCCTCGTAAACAATCCAGTACTCGTCGCAGTCATGGTAGTGGTTGTCAAAAGTCGTCTTTTTGAGATACGACACATCGTCGCCGCTGTCGGTTGGACTATCGACCTCAACGACGCTGAAAACTCCAGCTCCACCTATCTCGTCACCCCACCGCCCGCTCATCCTTACCACCAGCGCTCCAGCCTCTGTGGCCACCTCAAAACTGCTACTGGTGTCAACAATATCTACGACATCGCCCATCTTTACAGCGGTGGTCTGATCGCCTTGAGAAACATGACAGTCGACGCTCCCGACGACGAGTTTTTCTTTTGCGCCCAGACGCTCGAACAGATGGTGTCCACCTGCTTCAATCTCAACGATTTCGAATGATTCGAGTTCGCACCACTTGGGCGCAGCACCGATCTCTCCGGTGAATACAGGCATCGCATCCCATTCAAAAAGAGTCGCATATTTCTGGTCGGCGTGCAGACAGCCGCAACTACGTTGATGATAACAAAATCGAGGTGTTAGGCGTAAGAGGGCATCGGCGTGTGGTAGGACACCTGCTCGCCCACAGCCAGAGAGCTGCATGGGGAGGCGTTGTGGCACACGCGCTCTTATCTTGATTAGTGACAGAACAAATATCCTCGGCGACAGAACCCATTAACGCTCAAGAACTGGGGCTAGGTATGGACCGCAGAGGCGAGTCATCGGACATTCCTGATCCACATCACGCTTTAGGGGGGGGGCATTTGTGATATTTCACTGCGCTGTGGTCTACACTCGGCGTCAATCGCTTCTGGAAATGGGGCATTTGTGAACAGAGTTAGCAGGCTTAAGGGAACCGACTGCGCAAGGGATCGCCTCACGAAATGGGTGCGGGTGTATTTCTGGAGGCGCAGAGGGCGCAAACTGTCCGCCGATCAGGCAGATATGCTCAACAAGCGTCTGGCGATCATAACCGGACAGCTGGATGGGATGCCTGTCTCCTCCACCGTGCGCGACCGCCGTCGACAGCTTCTTATTGATCGCGAGCGCTGCTCGACAATGCTCAAGAGCTGGGAGATTTCCAAACAAAAAAAGTTGGATCAGGCCGCTGAAGCCGCCGCCAACCTCTCATCATAAATATCCTCAGACCCAGATTAGGATCGTATCCGCGATGGACTACCGCCAGCTAGGCGACAGCGATCTCAACGTGAGCGCAATGGGTATGGGCTGCGTCACATTCGGCAGGGAGATCGACCAACAGACCTCAATTACGGTGATGGATTCCGCCATGGACGCCGGAATCAACCTGCTGGATACCTCTGAGAACTATCATGACGGTCGCTCTGAAAAGACTGTCGGACGGTGGATATCCGAGCGTAGGGTCCGAGACCAAGTCATCCTCGCCACAAAAGTCGGCCTGGCAGACGGGGCTGGCCTCACGCGTGAACGGATAGCTTCGTCGGCCCAAAAAAGTCTGTCCAGGCTGAAGACCGACTATGTTGATCTGTATCAGGTCCATGTCTGGGACGATGCGACGCCGCTCGATGAGACGCAGCGCGGGCTGGACGACCTTGTGCAAAAAGGGTTGGCGCGGGCAGTTGGGTGCAGCAACTATACCGGTGCACAGTTGCAGATGGCGCTCCGCTCAGCTGACCAGAGCGCTTATGCACGAATCCAGAGTGTGCAGCCCAACTACAATTTGGTCGCGCGCGAATCTGAGTCGGATATGCTGCCCCTGTGCCAAGCTGAGAATGTTGGTGTAATCACCTACAGCCCATTGGGTGCCGGGTTTCTCACTGGCAAATACCGCAAAAATCAACCGCCTCCAACAGGATCGCGTTTCGACATCAAACCTGGACACCAGGCCATCTATTTCCACGACAGGATGTTTGAGATAGCCGAATCTGTCGCCGCGTTTTCCACCGAGTGCGGCATCTCGGTACCACACCTGGCGTTAGGCTGGGTTTTTCAGAAGTCTGGAATCACGTCCACACTTGTGGGGGCGCGGTCAATAAGTCACATTGAGCAGGCTCTCCACGCCGCCGCCAATCCGCTATCTGAAGACGTCCTCAATCGGTTAAACACCCTAAGCGCCTGACGACCATATACTATCCACGGCTTGCTTTGCCCCATCCTACTTCGCTACTGTCCCATAGCGCGCTGCCGACATCAACCTCCAAAGGAGCAGAATCATGGACATGACGATCCAAGATGTGGAGATGATCACCGTCGAGGTCCCACTAAGGGATATACCCCACAAACATATGCGCCGTGAGATTCCCCACTGGACGGTGTTTGAGATTCACCGAGTCACCCTCAAATGTGGCGTCGTCGGGTTTGGCGAGACGATGGCCTACTACACCTGGGGGCGGACCTCAGACGATACACGAGCCAAAGCTGTTGGCAAGAACGCCGCTGAACTGATGTGGGACGACTCGATGGGTGCCGGTCTCCAGATCGCGCTGTTCGACGCTGTGGGTCGTGCGATGGACGTCCCTGTAAACAGGCTTCTGGGTAAACAGGTACGCGAGAGAGCGCACCTTAGCTGGTGGGACATCGATATGTCGGCTGAGGACTGGATCAGCGAGTGTCAATTGGCGATCAGTGAGGGCTATGTCAGTTTCAAAACCAAAGCCCGGCCTTGGTACGATCTCGAACATCAGGTCAAAACGCTCTGCGCGACGCTGCCGGACTACTTCAGCCTGGACATGGATTTCAACATGCTCCTGGTGGATACAGCCCACGCCACCCGCGTTCTGATGGCGGTTGACAAACACCCCAACGTCCACATCTATGAGTCTCCGACCTCTCAGGCCGATGTCATAGGCAACCGGTTCCTGCGTGGTCACACCAGCGTTGCTATCGCTCATCACTACGGTCAGCCAGCCATGCAGACTTCGCTTGCAGACGACGTGGCGGATGGGTACGTCGTAAGCGGTGGCGCAAGCACTGTGATGGCTGCCGGACACGTATGCGACATCGCGCACAAACCCTTCTGGCTGCAACTGGTGGGCACGAGTATCACCGCAACGTTCTCGCTGCACTTAGCTGCTGTCATCGATTCAGCCAGATGGCCCGCTGTAAACTGTCATCAACTCTACGCCCAATCCCTTATCGACGATCCTCTTGCGGTCAGCGTCGGTTTGGCAAAAATTCCCGAGGGCCCCGGGCTAGGCGTCGAACTGGATATGGATGCGGTAGAAAACCTCCGTGTGGAGCCCCACGCCGCACAGCCATACCCCTATCCCGACATCCTGATCGCAATACAGTGGCCCACAGGTGCCACGAGCTACTACACCCACGCGCAGCAGTACTGGCATGAGTTCGCTTCAGGCCGCCTCCCGATTTTCCTTTCAGGAGTAAATCTGGAGATGGTTGAGAACGACGGATCGCCAGAGTGGCGCGAGATGCGGGACAGGGCCGACAAAGAGGACGGTGTCCACAGCGACGGGCGACCTCTCTAACCCACCACATCTGTTGTTACAACCGGCGTCACCAAACGGACGAGTTGACCGTCTGCCCAGACGTCGTATATTATGTATGAACATGTGTTCATACGTCGTTTATTTGCGCTGTCTGGCGGGTCGATCTAGCTGACGCGCTGGCCGACGATGGGAGCGTTAAGGGATAGGAGCGTTGGTGTATGTTGTCGGTGGAAGTATGTGAGACTGAAGGGGCTGATGCCGCAGCAGTGGAACTAGCAAAAGCGGTGATGCCCCCTGACGATCAGGTGGTCGCTCTGGCGGATTCTTTCAAAATCCTTAGCGAGCCCACCAGGCTTAGGCTGGTTTTAGCTCTCATCGGTCGTGAGCTGTGCGTCTGTGATCTCGGCGAAGTGGTCGGAGCGAGCCAGTCGGCGGTCTCCCATCAGCTCCGCGTTCTAAGGAACCACAGGCTTGTCAAACATCGCCGCGAAGGCAAAAAGGCGTTCTACTCACTGGACGACGCCCACATTGAGAAGCTCATAGCCCAGGCTGCTGAGCATATCGCCGAATAGATTCCTTAAGGGTGAATAGATGATTTCGAATGGCGAACATAGAGAGGTAGCGTGGCCGATTGAGGGGATGACATGCCCAGTCTGTCAAGGCCGCGTCGAACAGGCGTTGGCAGGTGTGGACGGCATCGTAGACAGCTCGGTGAGCCTTTTGTCCTCCAGGGCCACGGTCGTTTTTGATCCTACAGCCACCTCCGAAGCCGTGATCACTTCTGCAATCGAAGATGCAGGCTACGGTGTCGGGAGTTCAGCACCCACTGCGAGCCACACACACGACCACGCCGATGGCGACCACCACCACGAACAAGCCTCCAGCGCATCTCTCTGGAGAGACTCCGAGGCGATGCGCACCTACATCGCATGCCTGTTTTTCTTCGGTGGTCTGACACTGCAGTTGACATGGAACATTGAATGGATCAATGTCGGGTGGTGGAGCCTCGGGCCTTCCGCTGTCTCATTCCTAGCGGCAGCAGTGGTGGGTGGAGCCAACTTCTTCGGCAGCGGCTTCAAGGCGCTTACCCGACTTAGGATGGATATGGATTTCCTCATGGCCGCAGCCGTCATGGGCGCGATCGTAATCGGTGAATACACCGAAGCTGCGGCGATCGCGTTTCTGTTTAGCCTCGCCGAGCTGTTGGAAAGTTACGCCGTCACACGCGCTCGCAGGTCGCTGAGCGAACTGGTGCGGCTGGCACCAGAGACGGCCCGTCTGAAAACCGCCGAAGGCGACCACACCGTTGCTGTCGAGGTGGTCAATATAGGCGACATCTGCTCGGTCAAGCCAGGGGAGAAAATCCCCCTAGACGGCACGGTTTCTCAAGGCTCCTCGTCAGTGAGCGAGGCTCTCATAACCGGCGAATCGATGCCAGCCGACAAAAATGTTGGTGACCGCGTTTTTGCTGGGTCGCTGAACGAAGACGGGTACCTGGAGCTGAGCGTGACCGCCGTGTCCTCAGACACTACTCTTGCCAAAATTGTGAAGCTGGTGGAGTCCGCCGAACAACATAAATCAGAGACCGAACAGTTTGTCCGCAGATTTTCGCGCTACTACACCCCCATCGTCACTGTGTTGGCTGTGAGCGTCATGGTGTTGCCATCTCTGGTTTTTGGCGCGTCATTTCTGGTTTGGTTTGTCAGGGGCCTCACGCTTCTGGTTATAGCGTGTCCGTGCGCCTTGGTGATCTCTACCCCGGTCAGCACTATCAGCGCGATAACCAGCGCAGCAAGAAACGGTGTGCTGATAAAAGGGGGTGCTGCGTTGGAGGCGTTGGCGGACGTCAAAGTGGTGGCGCTGGACAAGACCGGGACACTGACAAAGGGTGAACTGAGCCTGAGTGATGTTGTGCCGCTCAACGGAATGAGCGCCGACGAGTCGCTGGAGATAGCCGCGCTCCTTGAGTCACGTTCAGAGCATCCCATCGCCCGCGCCGTCATTCAGGAAGCTCAACTACGTCAGATCGAACTCAGTGAGGATCGGATAGAGCAGTTCACTTCGCTACCTGGCAGGGGTGTAAAGGCTGTCATCGGTGGAGTCGAATACCTGCTGGGAAGGCCCGAGCTGTTCGATGGTGCGACCGTCCCATCGCCGGTGAACGACCTCCAGGCATCAGGCAAAACCGTTGTGCTGCTGGGCACTGAGGGAGGTGTGACCGCCGCTTTTTCGGTGTCCGACACAATCAAGGATCACGCCAGGGAGGCCGTGCGTCATCTGAAGCTCGTAGGGGTAGAACAGGTGGTGATGCTCACCGGGGACAACGAAGCCACCGCTCATTCAATTGCCGACGCGTCAGGAGTGGATGTCGTCCTCGCTGGACTGCTGCCAGAGCAGAAAGTTGAGCAGGTTAAAGCGTTGGAACGGAGTGTAGGCGCGGTGGCGATGGTTGGCGACGGCGTGAATGATGCACCGGCATTGGCGACCGCTAGGGTTGGTGTCGCCATGGGAGCCGCTGGTTCAGATGCTGCGATTGAGACCGCCGACATCTCTCTGCTGACCGACGATCTGCGCCACTTGGCCTATGCTATAGAACTGGCGCGAGCGGGTAGACGCGTGATTCGCCAGAACGTCTGGGCGTCGATAGGCGTCAAAGGGTTGTTGGCGCTCGGAGTGTTTCCAGGTGTTGTGAACCTTATCACAGCGATTTTGGCTGGGGATATGGGGGCGAGTCTTGGAGTAACGACCAACGCTCTCAGGCTCGCTAAGATCACCCCTCACGCTGCTGACGATCACTGAATTTATCCCCAGCGATATTGACGTGCGAGAGCATTGCTGCTAACTTCAATTGGTTTAAGTTAAACAGCTAAAACCGACCGAACGTGGGGTGGGCTGTGGCCACCCAAGCCCAGAGGGCTCCCATCTCAAACCAATACCTGGGAACGGATTGCCGTGTACATTCTCGGAATATCAGCTTTCTACCACGATAGCGCCGCAGCGCTTGTGCACGACGGACGGATCGCCGCAGCTGCACAGGAGGAGCGGTTTACCCGCATAAAGCAAGATTCCAGTTTCCCCATTAACGCCGTTAAGTCCTGCCTGGAACAAGAGAATATCACAGTTGACGATCTGGACTATGTGGTTTTCTACGATAAGCCGTTCGTGAAGTTCGAGCGGTTGCTGGAGACCTATTTCGGTGTTGTGCCCAAAGGTATACGGTCGTTCATAAAAGCGATGCCGCTGTGGCTCAAAGAGAAACTGTGGATGCCGGACACAATCCGCAAAGAACTTGGCTACGAAGGCCCGGTTCTCTTCAGCGAGCACCATGAGGCGCACGCAGCCAGCGCGTTCTACCCATCGCCGTTCGACGAAGCCGCGATCTTGACCATCGACGGCGTCGGTGAGTGGTCTACCACCAGCTTCGGCGTGGGAAACGGCTCGGAACTGACGCTGCAAAGTGAAGTCAAATTTCCACACTCGCTAGGGCTACTCTACTCGGCATTCACCTACTACACCGGTTTCAAAGTCAACTCCGGCGAATACAAGGTCATGGGGCTTGCACCCTATGGTGAGCCCAAGTATGTCCAAACAATTCTGGACAACCTGATCGACCTTAAGGACGACGGTTCTTTTAGGCTGGATATGGGGTATTTCAACTTCCTCTCTGGGCTTACCATGACCAACAGCCGGTTTCACAAGCTGTTGGGTGGACCGCCTCGCACACCTGAGACACTCATCACTCAGAGAGAGATGGACCTTGCCCGATCGGTCCAGGTGGTGACTGAAGAGGTGATGATGCGGATGGCGAACCACGTTCATGCCGAATCCGGCTCATTCAATCTGTGTTTGGCTGGCGGTGTGGCGCTCAACTGTGTCGGCAACGGCAAGATTCTGCGCGACGGACCTTTTGAGTCGTTGTGGATACAGCCAGCAGCCGGCGATGCTGGCGGTGCGCTTGGTGCAGCCCTACTGATCTGGCATCGCTACAAAGAAGGCGATCGGTTGCCGGTGCCCGAAGGTGCCAAAGACAGACAGTTCGCATCTCTTTTGGGTCCGTCGTACAGCGACGATAAGGTCGAGACGTTCGCAGAAGAGAACGGATACCCCTGCCAAAGGCTCCCCTACGAGGAAATGATCGCCAAGATCGCTGGGCATATAGCCGAGGAGAGTGTCATCGGCTGGTTTCAAGGGCGCATGGAGTTTGGGCCGCGGGCGCTTGGTGCGCGCTCCATTATTGGAGATCCGCGCTCTAGAGAGATGCAGTCGGTGATGAACCTGAAGATCAAATTCCGTGAGAGCTTCAGGCCGTTTGCCCCAACAGTACTAAGGGAAAGTGTTGCCGACTGGTTTGAGATGGATACCGAGTCGCCCTATATGCTTCTGGTAGCCCCGGTACGCGAAGACTTACGGATTGAGATGACCGACGAGCAGAAGAGCTGGTTTGGGATCGAGAAGCTCAACGTCCCTCGCTCACAGCTCCCGGCGATCACCCATGTTGACTACTCAGCCCGGGTGCAGACCGTGCGTCGTGAGGACAACCAGCCCTACTACGACCTGATCCGGCAATTTCGGGAGATTTCGGGCTGCCCGGTTATCGTCAACACCTCCTTCAATGTTCGTGGAGAGCCTATCGTCTGTTCGCTGGAGGATGCGTACCGATGCTTTATGCGCACTGATATGGACTTTCTGGTCCTGGGCAACGTTGTCCTGGACAAAACAGAACAACCTGAGTGGACCGAGGAAGGTGACTGGCGCACCGAGTTCGCGCTGGACTAGACGATGATCGACGAACGAAAACAGATGAGGACATTTGGTACCGGGCTGCTTGTCATTGGAGCGGTTGCGGCATCTTTGGCTTGGTTTTGGCGCTGCAATGCTACCGCCGGTATACTCCTTATGGCCGTATTCTCTACGATAGGCCTGCTTCACCTGCTTCTGCCGGGGGTTGCTAGGCCGTTTTTCCGTGGATGGATGGCTTTCGCGACAGCGATGGCGTGGATCAACACCCGCCTGCTGTTGATTCTGTTCTTTCATCTCATAGTGTGGCCGGTGGGCATTATTATGAAACTGATCCGCCGGGACGCTCTTGATCGCCGCATCAATACAGACGCCAAAACTTACTGGGTGAAACGTAAGGAGCCATCTGGCGGCAGCTCTCACTACGAACACCAATACTGACTCCCGGCTATGAGCCGAGGGTTGTTAGGAGCATCCAACCGATGTCTCGCATGTCCATTTTAGTGGAGTTTTGGGGATTTCTCAAAGTCAGAAAAAAATTCTGGCTCGCCCCGATCGTATTTGTGCTTCTGCTCTTGGGGATGCTGATCGTATTCACCCAAGGCTCGGCATTAGCGCCGTTTATCTATACCCTGTTCTAAACTTGTGAGACAGTGGTAGTTAAAGCGCTCACAACCATCTTCGTCGCGAGCGCTTTAGCGCGTACGGTCCCTATGACGGATCGGATGGGGTTGGTTGGAGTACCCGTCGTGCCAGGGTGCTGGCTACCAATTTGTGGTGCGACCTCTTCTGGGGTACGAGGAGTTTTGAATGACCCATCTTACTACCGATAGATCAGCGGGGCGACAGCTTTCGTCGCGGGAAACTTTGGCGCTCCACGCGTTGATACATGAGCATCTGGGAACCGCCACGCCTGTCGGATCGCGAACAATTGCCTGGCGTTGAGTCCCTCAAGTTAGCGCTGCGACCATCCGCAACACGATGATGGACTTAGAGGAGTTGGGTCTGGTTCGGCAGCCTCATACATCGGCGGGCCGAGTGCCGACACCGCTTGGCTACCGGGTATATGTCAACG
This sequence comes from uncultured bacterium, assembly GCA_964627605.1. Taxonomy (GTDB): domain Bacteria; phylum Latescibacterota; class MWCZ01; order MWCZ01; family CAZVGZ01; genus CAZVGZ01. The sequence goes on from CAZVGZ010000019.1 coordinate 55,801, forward strand.
ACCTGCTTAGCAGTTCGGACACCGGGGACGCCGAACGCAAGCGGCTCACCGCTCTGTTGCGCGCCCAACTTAAGGACAGAGACGCCGAAGCTATCATCGCTGGGATTGCCCAATCACTAGCGAACCTGTCCGATCTTCTCGGAATCGCTTTCCTACCTACGTTCGACCAGGCGGTGTTCCACAAACTGGAGCTCGTGCCATTGGATGCTGGGCGTGTTTTGGTGGTCATATCGCTGAAGTCCGGGCTGGTCAGAACAGTGAAAGTCGCCGTGGACGAGCCGGTGAACCACGACATGTTTTATGAGATATCTCAGGCGCTCAATTAGCGACTGTCGGGCCTCACCTTGAGACAGGTGCGTAAAGAGGCGCCGGAGCGGGTGAGATCGCTTAGAAGCGGCAACTCCCGCATCCTCCAGATTTTGGTTGGCGCAGCCGATCACGTCTTCTCTTTGGACGACGCCACCGATGTCGAGCTTCGAGGGCAGTTCAACCTGTTTGGACAGCCGGAGTTTGCCGACAGCGAACGGCTGGCATCGGTTGTCGACCTGATCCAACACTCTGAGCTGGTCAAAGCGCTCAGCAGCGGTTCCCAGGACAGCGGCGTGCAGGTTAGCATAGGTGACGAGAACCCGCTTGTCGCTCTCAAATCTTGCAGCGTCGTAAGCCGCACCTATCGCAGGGGTGGAGCCGTCGGAATAATGGCTGTCATCGGTCCGATGCGGATGCCCTATCCAGATCTTCTAGCGCTAGTCGATTCGGCTGACGACCTGGTCGAAGACCTCTTGAGCTAACCCCCGATATTCATTAACAGCGGCCCTGCACACGGCTCCCATCTATGTGTAGGGCCGCCAATTTTGCTGTTTGGCACGGCAGGTGCATAGACACCTATCTCCACTCGCTAAGGTATCGGTCTTAGTTGACGTGCCGCCCAGTTGGCAGTCACGAACGCCAATGCCTGCCGAATGGGCACTGCCTAAACGGCAGTAGTGCCAATTACTGCGATAATCACACGAAAAGGAAAACGGTTTTGGCGAACGAAGACGAATCGAACGAGACAATGGTGGATTCAGACGAGGAGATTGTCGTTGAGGTGGATGTCGCCGACGGCGAAGCGTTGGGAGAGTCGGTCGGTGAACCCGTTGGCGGATCAGATGATCCCGCAGACACCGATGACGACGAAGAAATCGTTGAAAAGGCCCCAGAGCTCTCCGAACTTGACGCCGCTCTTCTGGAAGCCGAAAAGCTGCGAGATCAGTGGATGAGGACCGCAGCCGAACTCGAAAATCTCAGAAAGCGGATGGTCAAAGAGCGGGTCGAAATTAGGCAGTGGGCAGCGGAGGACGTGATACGCGATCTGCTGGCGCCGATGGACAACCTCAATAGAGCGCTCGCCCACACCACCGAGAGCGGCGAGACCGAAGACGAAGGGCAGTCGCTCAAAGTTGGCGTTGAGATGATCTACCAGGAGCTATCTGGAATGTTGCAGCGCCGAGGTGTGACGGTGATCGACGCCCAAGGCGAGGCCTTTGATCCGGCCAAACACCAGGCGCTGGTGACCGCCCCGAGCGACGATCTGCCAGCCGGTGAGATCATGCAGGTGATTGAACGGGGATATCTTGTTGCAGACAGAGTACTTAGACCGGCGAGGGTCGTAGTCAGTAGCGGTCCCGCCGAAGATGAACCAGATGAGATTACGGACAGTGACGATACGGACAACTAATGAAAACGGGAGCGAATGAAAAATGGCAAAAATTATAGGGATTGACCTGGGAACCACTAACTCGTGTGTAGCGGTAATGGAGGGTGGCGAGGCGGTGGTGATTCCCAATTCGCAAGGCGGGCGCACCACACCTTCGGTGGTGGCTTTTACCCCAGATGACGGGCGGCTTGTGGGCCAACCGGCCAAAAACCAGGCCGTAATGAACGCAAAAAACACGATCTCCTCCATCAAACGTTTCATGGGCCGTCGCCACTCAGAGGTGACCGCCGAAGAGAAGATTGTGCCCTACGAAGTGGTGGGCAACGCTGGCGACGACTGTAGAGTGAAAATCTCGGACGGCGAACATGCGCCACCGGAGATTTCTGCCATGGTGCTTCAGGATCTGAAGCGCACCGCAGAAGAGTATCTGGGCGAAGAGGTGACAGAAGCGGTAGTCACCGTGCCGGCCTACTTCAACGATGCTCAGCGCCAGGCGACCAGGGACGCAGGACGGATCGCCGGGCTCGACGTCCAGCGGATCATCAATGAACCCACCGCAGCCTCGTTGGCCTATGGTCTCGACAAGAACGTAAATGAGAAGATCGCGGTGTTCGATCTTGGCGGCGGTACTTTCGATGTTTCGGTTCTTGAGGTCGGCGACAATGTAGTCGAGGTGCGCTCAACCAATGGCGACACGCATCTTGGCGGAGACGATTTTGACAAGGTGCTCATCGACTGGATGGTCGATGAATTCAAAAAAGAGAACAACATCGACCTTTCTGTTCAGGCCGACGCGCTTCAGCGGCTCAAAGAGGCCGCGGAGAAGGCCAAAATAGAGCTGTCAGGTGGGCAGCAAGCCGAACTTAACCTGCCTTTCATTACCGCCGATCAGACCGGTCCCAAGCATCTACAGCTCAAACTTACCTTAGCGGCGTTCGAGCAGATGGTCGAGCATCTTGTTGACCGCACAGCCGGACCGTGCCGTCAGGCGCTGTCAGACGCAGGTCTTCAACCAGGTGAAATAGACGAAGTGCTTCTAGTCGGCGGATCGACGCGGATGCCAGCGGTGCAGGCCAAAGTTGCCGAGGTGTTCGGCAAGGAGCCGAATCGTGGTGTCAACCCTGACGAGGTCGTCGCAGTTGGAGCGGCGATACAGGGCGGCGTCCTTTCCGGTGAAGTGCGCGATGTCCTTCTGCTTGATGTTACCCCGCTTAGTCTGGGCATCGAGACTATGGGCGGCGTCATGACAACCCTTATCGAGCGCAATATCACCATCCCATCGCGCAAGGAGGAGACATTCTCCACAGCGGCGGATAATCAGACCGCAGTGACGGTTCATGTCCTCCAGGGCGAGAGGCCAAGGGCTTTGGACAACCGCACATTGGGGCGCTTTGATCTCGTCGGTATACCTCCAGCACCAAGGGGGATTCCGAAAATCGATGTGGTGTTTGACATAGACAAAGACGGTATCGTCCACGTCTCTGCCAAAGACCAGGCCACCGGTGCCGAACAGAAAATCAAGGTCGATGTCGGGTCGGGTCTCTCCGAGGAAGAGATTGATCGGATGGTGTCTGACTCCGAAGCACACGCCGAGGAGGACACCGCCGCTCGTGAGGTGATTGAGCTTCAGAACCAGGCGGATTCGCTGGTCTACCAGACCGACAAAACATTGGCAGAGCATGGCGACAAGATCAGCGATGATGACCGCGCCCAGGTCGAGGAGGCGCTCAAGAACCTTAAAGATGTGCAATCCGGGTCGGACACTGAAGCCATCACAGCCGCGATCGAAGCGCTGACGCAAGCGTCCTACAAACTCGCCGAGGCGATGTATCAGTCTGCATCCGCTGAGGGCGAAGCCGACCCAGCCGCTGGTGGCCCAGCGCCTGGACCAGGACCAGAAGCCCAGCCTGAAGCGGCTCCTGCCGATGACGGCGGGGCGGTAGATGCCTCATATGAGGTGATCGACGACGAAGAGAAAAAATAACCACATCCAGAGCTGGCGAGCTCTATAGGTAGTAGTGGCACTGGTGACGCCGCCGATATAAAGTCATGAATGGTTAAAACCGGCGGCGTGATTCCCTTTAGAAAATGGGGCGGCTGCTGGCGCAGTAGAGAGTTTTTTCGGCGGCGACTGGCAAATATCAGGTAGAGGAATCTGAATGGCAGAAAAGCGCGACTACTATGATGTCCTTGGTTTGGACAAGGGCGTACCAGAAGCCGAAATCAAGAAGGCCTACCGAAAAAAGGCTTTGGAGGTCCACCCTGATCACCATCCCGATGATCCTGATGCCGAAGACAAGTTCAAAGAGGTCGCCGAGGCCTACGAGGTGCTCAACGACTCAGACAAGCGTGCGCGCTATGATCGCTACGGCCACCAAGGTGTCACAGGCGATTTTGGGCAGGGCGGGTTTTCGTGGCAAGACTTCTCCCATGCAGGCGATTTCGAGGATGTACTCGGCAGTTTTTTCGGCGGCGATCTGTTCGGTTTCGGGGAGCGAGGTGGCGGGGGGCGCGGTGGTGCTCAGCAGGGCCGTGATCTGAAAGTCTCCGTCCCGCTGACCATGGAAGAGATAGCGTCAGGGGCGGAGAAAAAGATTCGCCTTAACCGAGTGCTCTCTCACTGCGAGGACTGCAAGGGCACAGGAGGAGCAAAAGGGGCCAAACCCAAGACATGTCCCATCTGTGGTGGCGCAGGGCAGGTTCGCAAGGCAGCGCAGTCGTTCTTCAACATGGTGACAGTAACGACATGCGAGCGGTGCGCTGGCGCTGGAGAGATCATCGCAGAGCCGTGTCCGACGTGCGCAGGTCAGGGCCTTAAAGGCGCTCCCAAAACTGTATCCGTGACGATCCCCCCTGGCGTATCGCAGGAGAACTACGTCCCGCTGCGGGGCCAAGGCAACGCCGGTCCTAGGGGTGGTCCAGCAGGCGATGTGCTCGTCTACATCGAAGAGACGCCCCACGACCAGTTTGTAAGGCATGGTCAAGACATTGTATACGACCTGCCTATCAGTTTTTCCCAAGCCGCATTGGGTGCCAGCGTGGAGGTGCCTGCGTTCGGAGGTGCAGTCAACCTCAAAATCCCGTCGGGCATTCAGGCGGGAAAAATCTTACGGATGCGCGGAAAGGGGATTCCCAGCCTAAACGGGTATGGACAGGGCGACCATCTGGTGAGAATTCACGTCTGGACCCCTGCGGACCTCAACTCAAAAGAGCGGGCGCTTTTCGAGCAGCTATCTGGAATGGAGAGGGATTCGATGCCCCAAGGAGGGCGTTCGTTCTTCGAGCGCGTCAAAGACGCCTTCTCTGGCTGACCCCCGACGGGGGTCTCTCTTGCCCACCACCCCACGTGTCTGCATCAGCGAAAAACCGCCAGATGGCTACCCCAGATAGCTACCAATGACCTAACCCCTGTTGCGACTAGTCCGCTGAAGGTCAGACCAAGCTTCTGGATATCGGGTTCGAGTTTTCAACCGCAAGCATCTTGATAACTACGACCCACAGTTCGCACAGCAGGTTGTAGTTGCTCAGCTAAAAGAGATGGAGCAGATCAGGCATGTGACTTAGCACCGAGCGCGCGCTCTGTTTCAGTCCAGGTAGACCCTACCCACTCTTGGCATTATCCGGGTAGTGATCTCGTAGTTTACCGTATCTCCCCACACCGCTAGCTCTTCGGCTGTGATTCGGTCATCTCCCTGTTCGCCTATGAGCACCACCTCGTCTGTGATCTCTGCGCCATCCACATCTGTCACATCCACTGTCGTTTGGTCCATGCTGATCCGTCCCACCACCGGTGCCCGTCGGCCTCTGACAAGCACTTCCGCCTTTTCTGACAGCGACCAGCCATAGCCATCGCCGTATCCGATGGGAACTGTGGCAATTCTGCGCGGGGTTTTCGCCATCCACCGCCGAGCGTACCCCATGCTCGTGCCAGCAGGCACACCTACCACCCTCACCAGCTTGGACCGAAGGCTCATCACCGGGCGGAATCGACTTGAGACCCCTTCCAAAGGAACCATCCCGTACATCAGCAGTCCCGGCCTGGCCGCAGTCAACCAGTCGGGCCTGACCCCCAACAGACCAGAGCTGTTTTCGGCGTGGATGAGCGGAGGGTTGATCCCTGCATCAGAGAGTTGGTCCACCACGCCTCCTAACAGCTCGAGTTGAGCCTGCGTGAATTCAGCATCGGTGTCTGCAACCGGAAAATGCGTCGAAACGCCGATGATGTTGACGTTGGACATCCGTATCGCTGCCGTCACCACCTCGTCTGCCCTCAGACCGAACCGCCCCATTCCGGTATCGACAGCTAGATGCACTGTCAAACACTTGCCTCCTCTATAGTCGCACACCGCAGCCGCCAACTCCTCTGTTCCCACCGAAATCTCCACGCTTTTTTCCGCGCAGTCTTCCAACACCTCTGGCAGTTCTGGGCCTAGTACGACAATCTCTGAGGTGTCCCCTGATTCACGAAGCAGTAGCGCCTCGCTCAGGCAAGCCACACCCAACCGCTTTGCTCCCCACGCTCTGCACACCGAGGCCACCTGCAAGATACCGTGGCCGTACGCATCAGCTTTGACGCATGGGATCAACTGCGTCGATGGTCCAACGGTCTCTGACAGCAGATCAAGGTTGCTGTGAACCGCCGAGAGGTCGATTGTGGCGCAGGTAGCCCTCACGCATCATCCAATTTGCTGCTCGCTGGGAGGGGAAGTCGGGCAACCGGATGGATCGATTCGCTCGTGCGCCCTGCCGTCAGGTGAAACGATCCAGCGCGGGCTATCATCGCTGCGTTGTCTGTGCAGAATTTGACAGAAGGGTTGTAGATTGTCAAAGCGCTGCGGTGGGCTCGTTCTTTAAATGCGCGAACAAGCGCTGTATTCGCCGCTACCCCTCCAGCTAGGACGATCTGCTGTGCTCCGATGGACTCCACGGCCTTCATCGTCGTTCCTACCAACGCTTTGATGAGCGCATATTGGAAAGACGCGCTGAGGTCTTCTAGATGCTCCGCAACCTCAGACGCGCCCATCTTCTCAACGACCACCCGGACTGCGGTCTTGAGCCCGCTAAAGCTGAATGCGAGCGGGTCGCCTTTAACCCGCGCCACAGGGAAGTCGATAAATCCGCTATCACCTTGCGCAGCGGACCGTTCGATCGCCGGGCCGCCAGGGTATCCAAGTCCGAGCATTTTGCCGACTTTGTCGAACGCCTCTCCGGCGGCGTCATCACGGGTGTTTCCCAGAAGCCTGTAGCATCCCCAATCGGCAACATCCACGAGTTGTGTGTGGCCACCGGAAATCACCAGGGCAAGAAACGGCGGCTCCAGCTCGGGGTTCTCCAACCGGTTTGCGAAGATATGCCCTTCGATGTGATGGACACCGACCATCGGCAGACCTCTGGCCGCCGCCAGCGCCTGAGCCACAGAGGTTCCGACAAGCAGCGACCCTATCAGCCCTGGGCCCCTTGTTACCGCAACCGCATCCACATCATTGAGTGTGACATGCGCTTTATGTAGCGTCTGCCGGATAATTGGGAGTATTAGCTCGGTATGGGCGCGGGAGGCCAGTTCTGGTACCACACCGCCGAATGCCGTATGCTCTGTCTGCGACGAAACCAGTTGTGAGAGCAACCCTGAGTCAGTATCGTAGACAGCCGCAGCGGTGTCATCGCAGGAGGTCTCTATTCCGAGGATTGTCATTCAACCAGGAGGAAAGTTTCTGGGTATATCTTGATAACGCGAACGTCAGGAGGGGTACCGATCTCTGGCGCGAGCCTGCGGGTGCCCTCACGATGTCTGCGCCGATAGTCTATCGTCGCTTTGAAATCCGCAGCTGACAGACCAGCGACCCACTCGCTGCCGCCAACAACATCGACGGCACACACTGACGGTTGCAGTCGAACTCGTCGGCCATGGTTATAAAGCAGTTTGATAGGTATCCCTTCGATCCGGCGTTCGAGCATCCCCTGCACGTCCACACGCACACGCACCTCTTTTGGCGTGTAAGTAATATTTGAGCCAGGGTTCGTTATCAGAGCGAGCTTCTGGTCGATGGGACCGTTGACGCCATCCTGTAGGAGCGAGTCTGTCGCCACACTCTGAAGCGATCTGACTACACGCCGAGGGCCTTTGACGCTCACACTACCTGGAGTCACCGCCACGGGTCCTACAGTTGTGTGTCCCGGCAGTATCCCCAATCCGAGCCGAGCTTCCACTGGCACCAGACGTTCGGCGGCGTAGTCGAACTCCGCTACAATGGAGCGAGGAGGTACGATTCCCACAGCTCTGACAGGGACCGCCCCTCGGTTGACGACGTCATCAACAGAAAGCTCTATAGTAATGAGCCCCACCCGAGTGATCTCTGGGTGAACCACCATCTTTTGCCGGAAGGAGTGTATCAGAAGCTGTTTGCCGGTGCCCTGGAAGCGCACCAAAACCTGTTCTGGAAGGTCACTCGCTGGAACATATCTCCCGCTGGTTTCGACCTCAAGAGGGAGCGGTACCACAACCTGGTACACCTGGTCGGTTTTGACGTGCAGCCACAGCAGCACGCCAACCGTCACTGCCCAGAGTTTGACGACCCTATTGCGGCGCAGGCGACTGAACACGTCCGCAGCCCAAAGCGATACGCGCCGATCGTCCACAGGTTATCTACTCCTTAATCAGCGCAGCTACAATCGGGCCCGGAACTAGCGGGTGCTTTCGGCGACGTGCTGTCCCTGGGACACCTCGCCGTTGTCGATCCGTAGATGGTAACCGCAGTCGGGGTTGATGCAGACCCACGCCTTGTACGTCACCGTCGCGCCTTCGCGTCCGTAGTCAGATAGGGGCAGCAGAACGCCTTCATTACACTTTTGGCAAAGGGGCCATTGCATATCGTAATCCCCGGCGGCCACCCTTCCCGACGAGGAGTCCTCGTCGTAGGCCATCCAACTCTCCATTGTTGCGCGGTGCGCCATTCGAACAAACAACACCGCCAGTGAGATAGAAATCCAGATCTGAAGTGGTCCGCGACCGAACGCGGTCGCCTTGCTCCTCACACCTAGGCACACTAGGTTCTTGAAGATTACGCCGAACCAGATCGCCGTGCAAGGTCAAAGGAGTTATCTAAATGCCTGATGCTACCCAAAATCGCCCTGTTTCTTCCAGCCCGGTCCTAATGATAGCCATTGTGGTCGGCATCCTGGCCGGTATCGCCACTGGATGGTTCTGGGGTGAATCTATGACCAGCGTCGCGTGGCTGGGCACATTCTTCTTAAACACGCTAAAAATGTTGCTGGTTCCATTGATCGTCTCGTCGATGATAGTTGGTATCGCCGGGCTTGGCGATGTCCGCAAACTTGGTCGCACCGGCCTCTACACCCTGTCCTACTACGCCGCCACGACAGGGATCGCTGTTCTCTTGGGGATCGTCGCCGTCAACATCATCCAACCGGGCGTTGATACTCACTACACCGAAGACACCCTGATTACAGAAGTTCAATCGACTGACGCCACCGCCGACAAACTTCGTTCAGTTGAGGTCAGCAAGGAGGGTGGATGGGTCAGCATAATCTTGAGCTTTGTCCATCCGAATATCGTCGGTGCCGCAGCGGACATGAAGATTCTACCGCTCATTATTTTTGCACTTGTGTTTGGCGGGATTCTAACCACCCTGGAAGAGAAAGGGCGGCCGGTCATAGCGTTTTTTGATGGCGTGAACGAAGCGGTCATGAAGATGGTTCACCTGATAATGTATATGGCTCCGATAGGGATTTTTGGACTTATAGCGGGTCGATTGGGACAGGCAGGTGGTGGCGATGCTTTTCTCGCTGAGCTTTCGAAAATTGGTGGTTACGCACTGACGGTGATTATCGGCTTGCTGGTTCACGCCGCCATTGTACTACCCCTGATCCTTCGCTATTTCGGGGGCCGCAGTCCTCTCAGCTACGCTAAGGGGATGAGCAAGGCTCTAACTACCGCTTTTTCCACCGCAAGCAGCTCGGCGACACTTCCTATCACGATCGAATGCACCGAACAGGAAAACAGAGTGCCTCGAAAGGCTTCGCTATTTGTGCTGCCTATGGGCGCGACCGTCAATATGGATGGCACGGCGCTCTATGAATCCGTCGCAGCGATTTTCATCGCCCAAACTCTGGACATCCCTCTGGGCTTTGAGGCCCAACTCATCATCTTTATCACCGCTACCCTGGCAGCGATCGGCGCAGCTGGCATCCCTGAAGCTGGCCTGGTCACCATGACCATCGTCCTAACCGCCGTCGGCCTTCCCTGGGAAGGTATCGGCCTAATTCTCGCGGTAGACTGGTTCCTCGACCGCTGCCGCACGACGGTAAATGTCTGGGGCGATTCGATCGGAGCCGCAGTCATCGCACGACTGACGGACGCAAAGGATGACGACAGAGAGGCTGGCTGAGCAATCAAGCTATCGGATGAGCACCATTCGACGCGTTTCAGCGAAGTCCCCAGAACGGAATCGAGCGAAGTATACGACACTCGCAACTGAACGACCAAGGTCGTCGGCACCACCCCAGACCGAAGCGTGGTAGCCCGCCGATTTTTGCGCGCCTACAACGAGTCGTCGTATCTGCTGACCCACCCAGTTATAGATGATCAGCGACATTGGCCCGCCTTGAGGCAAAGCGTACCGAATCGTCCTGGACGGATTGAACGGGTTTGGTTGGTTCGGTCGTATTGTGCGAAACGAAAGACAGTATGGGGAAGACTGCAAAAAAGAACGGATGCAGAATCCGGGCGGATTTCACGTAGAACGTTCCTCTTTGGCTGGACTATCCACCCCGATGGGTGCGCGGCGGGGTAGCGAACAGAGAATGCCAGCCATAAAGCAAAAACCGCCCACTCCAACATATCGATGAAGTAGGCGGTCAATTTTTCGCCAAAAAAGATGCCCGGCAGCGTCCTACTCTCCCACAAGGTCGCCCAAGTAGTACCATCGGCGCTGGCGGGCTTAACTACTCTGTTCGGAATGGGAAGAG
>CAZVGZ010000020.1:0-61532 GCA_964627605.1 uncultured bacterium
GGTTCCTGGAGCCGATGGCGATCACGGTTATTGGCGGATTGCTGATCGGAACCGTTCTGACGTTGGTGTTGCTGCCAACTGTCTACCGCTTGGTGGAGGGACGCGGCGCGCAAAAGGAGAGTTAGCCCGAACAGCAGGTTTGGCGACCTATGTGACCGCTCAGTGTAGAGAAGGGTGCTTACACGCTGGTTTGGCTATCAATATCTAGAAGGTAGGCGAAAGAGTCGCGGGTTGGAGAGCGGTGTTCTGCCAACTGCCGTCTCGATAGCCACCACCGTGCCACCGCACGATTCACGGTCATCTATTCTGGTCATCCTCAAACCACCCCTTCTTCTCTCCTTTCTGGGTCTATGGGTCTAAGAACTGTCTCGTCACCTTAAGTGTGATACCCGTCACGGAGGATATACGGCAGGATCACTGCCGATATTGCGAGCAGAGGTCGGTATTCGCCTGTGTCGAGCTCGCCATACTTTTGACCGTCGCTGGACCTGTGAGCCCTTCGCGTCGGAGATAGGCGAGCAGGTGGGCGGCGACGAAAGAGTTGATAAAAGGTGTGTAATGCCCCGATCGCGCCTCAATAAAGAGCTCTTCAACACTGGCGTCTGGAGCCCTTTCAATAAATGCGTCCAGCACGTCAACGTACCGATAGCCCTTTTTTCTGAGGTGGTCCAAAAGGGAGCCGTAGACTGTTGGGCCGCCACTTTTGTGGCGGTGACAGGCTGTCCAATCGGGAAACACCACAAAGATGGGTATTGAACCGTTGCCTTTGGCGGTTTTCCAAAACAGGTCGCACAGACGCGTAGTGACTTTGAAAGCCTCAAAGCGTTGGTTGTAGCTTTCGTCAGAGTACACGGCTGGCCTTCCCACTAATGCCCCGATTGCGAATTTGAGCAACTGGACCGACGGAAGCCAATCCACCACTCCCCAATCACGATGTTTCGGCGAGAATGCATCATTGTCGCTCAACCCATGTGGAATGGTGCCCTGCTGTCCAAGTAGGTCTCGATAGTCTGATAATGTTTGGAACGAGTTTCTGACTAGACGCAGGCTGTCGCCTGACAAAACGAACCGGGGTTTGGTGAATGGCAACATCGTCACGGGGCTATAGAAAAATCGGAATACGTTGACGTTGCGGTTGATGTTTTCTCGCACGAAGCCGATCATTACTATGTTGGGCAGGAATTTTGCTCCGTCACAGCAGTAGCGAAGTAGCGCTTGGTTGAGACCGTAGGCACCGACACCGAAATTCAGGACTTCAATATTATCTTCGGAACGGTCGAGAACTGCGGTCCATGCGGCGCTGTCTGAGACGTCGTCGCCGTGGGTAAACGAATCACCAAGACTCGCAATTCGGATTCTGTCGGGAGATAGTCGCAGCGCATACTCTTTCTGCGCGCGGAACCCTTGTTCGTTGGCTGAGTACAACGGAGGCCGTCTAGCACCGCGTCTGATAGTTCAGCCTAAACACGAACTGTAGGTAATATAACCTGTGGTATCAGATACGAAACTTCGTACTATGCTACGATGCCTCTGGGAGAGACTAGGCCGCACGAACAGAGCGTTGAAATCCCTGAGTAGATACAAGCCATATGAAAAAACCCCTTCAAGGGAGATGTAGACCACGAAAATGTACAAAACCCATCCGGCTGTCTTTCTCATTGATGCTTCTCCATGCCTGTGGAACAGGAGGTTATGACGTTGCGTTGTAGACTGATATTGCCGCTGCGGTTCGGTCGGTAGACGCGTGTGATAGCAAAATCCTTCGGGTTAGCTACCACATTGTCTTGTGCCAACACTATTCTATGACGATGATTCTCAACGGGAAGCAGTTAAGCAATAAATATGTCATATACCCAACATATACCTAAATGACCAATAGCATCCTGAGTCAAAATTGGGGGTACCGATGTCACGCAATTTCTCGCTGATCGACTACTGGGCACGTCGCTACGCAGACAGGCCGCGCAACCTGACATTCTGCGCCAATGACAAGGCCGCAGCCTCAAGCTGGCAGGCCGAGTTCAAACCAAAACTTGTTGACATGTTAGGCGGCTGGATCGAGCAGGTGCCGCTCAATCCTGAAATCACGGACAAATCACAGGAGGACGGCTATGTTCGCTATCGGCTGGTATACGACAGCGAACCTGATATGTCGGTGCCTTGCTGGTTGCTGGTGCCTGATGGGATCGCGCCAGGTGAAAAACGGCCAGCGGTGATGGCGCTCCATGGCCACGGACGGGGTCGTGACGACGTCGCGGGAGTTGATGGAGGGGATCCTGAACGCCGTAAGGAGATTGATGACTTCAACTACGATTACGCTCGGCAGTTTGCGTTGAGGGGCTATGTCGTCTTGGCGCAGGACCACAGAGTATTTGGCGAGCGGGTTGCCGGTCTCGATCGACACATTCCCAGGGACCCATGTAATTTCGCCTATATCGAATCGATGCTCTGGGGGTTGAATCCGCTGACCATGAACGTGTGGGATGCGATGAAAGGCATCGACTACCTGGAAACAAGGGACGATGTGGACATCACCAATATCGGGGCCTGTGGACTCTCATACGGCGGAACGATAACTCTGTTTCTGTCGGCGCTAGATGAGAGGATTAAAGCCGCTGTGATTTCTGGCTACCTGTCGCCCTACCGGACGTTCTGTCTGGAGGAAGGGCACATCTGCGGAAATCAGATTGTCACAGGACTTTTGGAGCACGCCGATCTGCCCGACGTGGCCTGCCTGATTGCGCCAAGGCCGTTGTTGGTGGAGATGGGGACGCTCGATACGACGTTTCCGATTGATGGAGCGCGGGAAGCCTATGGGCATGTGTGTAAAGCATATGGTGCGTTTGGCGCTGATGGTCGTATTGAGTTGGACGAGTTCGAGGGTGGGCACCGATGGTCGGGGGAAAAGGCGTATCCCTGCTTTGCACAGTGGCTCGGTGGGCGGTCGGATGTGTAGTAGAGCGCTGCCGTGCGGTCCATGTGATGTCGTCGATCTGATGGTCGTTTGACACTATGAGGCGGCAAATGTGGCTACGCTTGATTCGTTTTCCCTACTGCGCATCTGTGCTGATGGACGATGGTCGCACACTCCTGGCGGCGCGCCGCTGACACCTGCGATTGTACTCAGCGACGGAACCGACATCACACAAACCTGGGAGATTGTACCGATAATGCCCGTTGGGTCTCGGCTCAACGACAAGCCACTGCCATACCCTGAGTCGACTGTGATTGTTGACGCCACCCGTCTGACCGCATTTGTGCGAAACAATCCCGGTTTCGTCGTTGACAACTGGCAGATAAAAAAGGCGTCTGGCTTCCGCTTCTTGCCATCTCCAAGAGAATGAGTGCCCCTACTATCCCTCTTTGAGCGTCTCCTTCATCTCTTCAGGGATGTGCGCGAGGTACACCTGGCAGATGCCGGTCCGATCGCTGTCAAAGAGCACCCACGAGGCGTCGTGGTTAAGCCGCGGATGGGCGTGCGTCCACTGCGGATGACCGCAGGATGCGCCGGTGTTGCAGATTTTGGCCATCCGTCCGCTAGGGGCGTGAATCAGAAAAAGACCTTCGGCAGGCCAATTGGTGTCAGCGACGATCCACAGCCCGCTATCGTCGGAAGTCGGGTGCCACACGCTGTGGGGAAGCCGCATTCTTTTGGGCTCTTCCCCAGGGTGCGCGAACTCCAGCGCCGGGTCAGACGGCTGACCTGTCGTCACCACCGTGCCTGTGCAACCCAACCACACATAGTGGTTCGTGCTGTCGGTGAAGTTGAGACCCTTTAGAGGTTTGCCGTCAAATGAAACCGTCCATATGCCATGTTGGCCTTGGGCCATACCTGAGAAGAGTAGTCGAGGTTGGCCAGACGGGTCGGCCTGAAGATGCATGATACCTTGTCTGGCACAGACGATTTTGGGATCGGAACCGTCTGTGCCAACGCTGACGATCACGTCATCGCCAGCGCTGCCAGTGCCAAACAGCAGAGAGTCGTCAATGCTGATGACGTTGACGGTGATCTCTGAAACTCCTGGTATCTCAGCCAAAACCTCCTCCGCACCACCATCGGTGGAGACTCTCCGCACCTGCGAGCCACGTCCTAGGTAGACCCACTTCCCATCATGGGACAGGACCGACCAACCGGCGTCGGAGACCAGTCGGATTATGTTTGTACCGTCTGACTCCACTCGGTAGATGTCCGATGGCGCGTCGTAGGCGGCGGCCCGCTGACCCATCAGGGTGAGCATCTTGTTGTCGTCACGGATGCACTGTCCGTAGATGTACTGGTGCATATGTGGCGTCGGAAAGCTAGTAAGCTGAGTGATCGGGTTGTCGGTCTCTTCGTCGTAGTGGAAGATCCGTTCATTGCCCACGGGTGGAGCGGAGAGGTGGTCATACCGGTTCGCGGCTGGTTCAGGGCTCATTGGGATACTCCTTTGGTATATCGGACGGGTTTGAGTTCGGTGGTGAGTGGTAAAGATAACTATGAATTAGCCGCTGCGCAGATTGTCGCGCAACTGCTGGGGGATTTTGGCGGCGTAGGCTTGACAGATGCCGGTGCGGTCGCTGTCGAACACCGCCAGGGTGCCGTCATGGTTCAGTCTTGGATGCGCATGGGTTCACTGCGGGTGCCCGCCGCTTGCGCCGGTGGAGCAGAGCTTTGCGTTTCTTCCGCTGGGGACGTGGAAAAGAAAAAGTCCCTCTGATGGCCAGTTGGTATCGGCGACAATCCACTCACCGTCGAGGCTTGCTCCTAAATGCCAGCACCCGATGTCTTCACTTAGGACGGTGGGCTCTATATCAGCAGGCCCAGCGACCTCAATTCGGCGGTTGAGGTGAGGAGTCGCAGTGGCGACGACTCCTGCGCGCCCTAGCCATGTGTAGTGGTTGTTCGTGCAAGGAAGTCGAAGCGGTTTGCGAGTGCGACCATCGTACGAGAAAACCCATATCGGGCAACCGTCTTTCGGTGCCAGTGTCATCACCAACCACGGCGCGCCTGATGGGTCGGTTTTTGCGTATACAACTCCCAGATTGTTGGCTATTGTGTTTAATCCAGCAGCCGTCTGCCTTCACGCTAAAAAAATCGCTGAGCCTTTTTCCATGGCGGCCCAACCAAACCAGTAATCGCCGTCGGGGCTTCGGTCGATTATGAATACACCTGTGGCACCGGGAATCTCCGCTACAGTTTCCTCTTCGCACCCTCCGTCTACAGACGCGCGGCAGATGACAGCACCGCGGCCAAAATGGACCCAACGCTCGTCGCCAGACATTATTACAGCTGTGTCCAGATCACGGACTATGATGCGTGGATGGGTGCCGTCCGTTCCCATCGCCTGAATGTCGCACATCGAACCGTAGCCCGCCATACGTTGAGCGCGAATAAGTATCGTGTCGCTTCTGTCATCGAATAGCTGGTCGGTGTAGAACCGGTGCTGATGAATAGACGGGAACGACGTTAGCTGGACAATCGGAATTCCGGTGTCGTCGTCGGTATGGAAAACGCGTTCGTGCTCGATGGATGTGCTGCTCATGGGAAGGGGCCTGACACGAGAATAGATTGGGGGTCCAATATTTCAGATGGTGCTTCAGGCAACGTCTCTTCGGTAGCTCTATTCACCAGGCCCTAGGGGCTGCGTGACTGAGAGCGGTTCTTCTTCCTCAGCTACTGCGAACCGGCAGTAGGACTCGCCATCGGTCATCAGATGGGTAAGTTTGAGCTTGGTGTTGAGGACCCGCTCCAGCAGACTGTGTTCTGCGGCGCATAGTCCGGGAAAGGCTTTGGCGACCGCGTAGATTGGGCAGTGTCTTTCGACTATCGCCTGCCCGTCTCCTTCATCGACCCCCTCCTCCAGTTCAACCATGAAACCTTCGTCTGATCTAAGACGGTCGATAGCAGCGAGTCTTTCGTCAAGAGACAGCCCTTCAAGCCGCTCGCGGTATTTCTGCTCCAATCCCTCCAACTGCCGATCAAGCACATCACGTACCATCGCTTCGCCGCCGATTTCCCGTACAGCTTCGAGCATCTGCACTGCAGTCTGGCGATAGCTGTCTGGGAACAGGTCATGCCCAGGCGATGTGAGGTTGTAGACGTGTGTGGGGCGGCCTTGGGCCTGTTTGACAGAGGAGGACTCCACCAAACCATCGCCTGAGAGTGTGGTTAGAAGCTGGCGGATGGCGGTGGCACTGACGCCGATCCGTTCGGCTAAGTCTTTGGCTGTGGACCCGTCTCTGGTCTTGAGGAGGTAGAGGATCGCCTCACGGGTGTTTTCTGGTAGTTCAGCCATATCAATCGAGGGTGCCCAAAGGAGTCTGCGATCTACTGGCGTAGTACTTAATCTAAGTCCACGAGGTTGGTAAAGCAAGTTTAGCAAGCTTTTCCTTCTTAAAGTAGCATTTGTGGCGACTGTTCTTCTTCTACCCGGTCTTGACGCAGTGGATGCGCTTTGGTTTCATACTCGGCGCGATCTGCTTGGTAGACGGTGAGCGGAGCACCGAAACTATCTATCTGCACGCTACGAATCTGATTGTGCTCCTGGTCTCTTCCAGTGCTTGGGACAGATACTTAAGGACGTAGTCGATGTCGTCTTGGGTGTTTGCGTGGCCTAATGAGAAACGGACCGAACAGTGAGCCTCCTCCTCAGAAAGTCCCATAGCAAGAAGAGCGTGGGAAGGTGCGGGATCGCCGGATTTACACGCTGAGCCATATCTCTACCTTTCGCCATGGCCCTATCCGTCAAACCCCGATCTATCGGAGCTGGGCGGCGGAAGGAAGTGGCATACCGAGGGATGGTTCGGCGCGGTGCTCACAGGCTCCGATCTCGTGGCAGTCGGCAATGCTAGCTAAGCAGGAAAAGACAGTCAGAGAGTTTTTTGATTCAGCGATAGCTGCCTCTGAGGTTTTCTTGAATGCATAACGCGATGTTGCCTGAGAGGAGCGGAAGATGACCGACGACTAGGCCGCTAAACAGGTTGTGTGGGTGAAGGTACTGGAAAAAGACGAACTGCCTGAGGGTCACGTTGTGCCAGCTACTATGGGCCGTGAGACGGTCTGTATGTGCCATTTTGAGGGAAAACACTCAGCGCTCGACAACAGATGTCCTCACCAGGGCGGGCCGCTCGGTGAAAGGTCGATTGAGGACGGGATGCTTCGCTGCCCTTGGCATGGCTGGGACTTTCACCCGTTGACTGGCAAAGCTCCAGGTAGGTTCGATGATGGTGTCGATACGTATCCCACCGAGGTAAGAGATGACGGTGTCTATGTCGCGGTGCCCAAAGAGTCGATGCACGTCCGCACGGTCTCGGATGTGATGGCAGAGACGATGGTCAATTGGGGAGTCAAGTGGGTACTCGGTATGGTCGGTCACTCCAATCTTGGTTTGGCAGACTCTCTCAGGCGGCAGGAAGAGCTTGAAAAACTGGTCTACATCGGCGTCAGGCATGAAGGCTCGGCTTACGGTAAGCTAACCGGTCGTCCTACGGCATGTCTCTCCATCGCTGGGCCTGGAGCGACCAACCTGCTGACAGGTCTGTGGGACGTCAATGTGGACAGTAGTCCGGTAATGGCGCTCACCGGGCAGGTCAACTCTCAGGTATTGGGGCCTGGAGCGTTTCAGGAGGTCGATCTATCGGCCGCATACGGTGAGGAAGCGTCAGTGGAGTCAAACGGTGCTTTCCACGAGCAGACCCTCCGAACTAATGAACCTGGCCTGCAAAAATCGGGGCGGTCGGATTCGAACCGACGACATCCTGCTCCCAAAGCAGGTGCGCTGGCCGGGCTGCGCTACGCCCCGAGATATGTGATTAGATTAAGAGAATACCCATAAGTCGCTATAAAGGACAATGTTCAGCATGACTACTCTGGAGGTTGTACAATCTGTACGCGGCCCGCTTCAGCTTTTATGCGGTCAATCTCTTCGCGGGTGAAAAGCCGCCACTGAGCGCGATCGCGCAGCGCCACATCGTCAATCTGCTTGGATTTGACCCAACGGTAGTAGGTAGGCGCGGTGATGCCGATCTCCGCCAACGCCTCTTTCATGCGGTATACGCGCTCAGTCCTGACGCCGTTGCGCATCAAGTGAAGCGTGCCGTCCGGGTCTTTGCCCACTGTGAGTTCATCGGCCATCAGGCCCACCCCTATCTACCAAGCGAGCTTACGCGTGCCAGGTCCAACTTCGACCGTATTCTACCAGCAATAAAGACCCCTGTCAATGGGTGCCACAAGTCTACTTATCGAACCCCACTTGAGGTTGAGTGTCTACGCCGCTTCACGTCCTGAGGTCTGGTGGCTGTGGAGGGCTGCGTAGTGCCCGCCTTTCGCCAACAGCTCGTCGTGGGGGCCTTGTTCGATGATCTTCCCTGCATCCATCACTACGATCGTGTCAGCGCTGACGATGGTAGAGAGTCTATGGGCGATCACCAGGCTGGTCCGCCCCACCATGACTTTTCCGAGCGCTTCCTGGATAAGCAGTTCGGACTCTGAATCGAGCGACGATGTAGCCTCGTCCATTATGAGTATCGACGGGTCTGTTATGATAGCCCGTGCGATGGCCATGCGCTGTTTTTCGCCCACCGAGAGTTTTACGCCATCATCGCCGCCGACCATGGTGTCATAGGCGTCTGGATAGGAGGTGGCGAGTTGGTGAATCTCAGCCATCTTGCCCGCTGCAACCACCTGCTCCATCGTGGCGTCGCGCATCCCGTAGCGGATGTTGTCCGCCAAACTCATGTGGAACAGGATCGGGTCTTGAAGCACGACCCCCATATGCTGCCTGAGCGAGCGCAATGTCAGGTCGCGGATGTCCTGTCCGTCGATGCGAATGGCACCTGAGCTTACCTCCCACAGCCGCATCGCCAGACTGGTCATTGTGGTTTTGCCACAGCCGGTGTGCCCGACGAACGCCACCGTCGCTCCGGCTTCAATCTCCAGGGAGACGTCCTTTATGACAGGTTCGTTCTCATTGTAGCCGAAGACCACATGCTCAAAACTCATCGCCCCTTCGAAACGCGGCGCGTTGAAAGCGTCAGGTTTCTGGACTATCTCAGGCTCGGTGTTTACGATCTCCAATATCCGATCTACTGATACCATCACCTGTTCAATCTGGTTGGCGAGCCCCGTGAAACGGATGGCCGGGCTGAAAAGTTGACCCATGTACGCCATGAATGCGGTCACTGAGCCGTAGGTCATCTCGCCATGGAGCACAAACCACAACCCCGCGCCAAAAATCAGAGCGGTGCCCAAGCCATAGACGAGATGTGAGGCGGTGCTGAACGACACCGACTGCACCGATCTCTGCATGGAATAGACAAGGCTCTCTTCGGTGTCTTTGAGGAACTGAGCGGCTTCGTCCTCTTCGCGCTGGAACTGGCGCACCAGTTTCGTGCCGCTCAAACGCTCTTGGAGTGTACCTGCGACCCTATCCATCGTCCGGCGAAATCTTATGTTGGATCGCCTGATGCGCTTGGTGAAGTAGGCGTAGTTGAGCAGATAGAGCGGGAGCATGACAAACACGGCGCTGGCCATCATCCAGTTCAAGCTGAAAACCATCACAATGGCGAAAATCACGCTGATAACGTCGGTCACGAGAGTAATGGTAGTGCCAGTAATCAGGCTCTGTACGGCGTTCACGTCGCTCATCAGCCTCGACATAACAGCACCGGAAGACATCTCGCCGTGGAATCGCATGGAGAGGCGAAGGAGGTGGCGGTACATCTGAGTTCTGACGTCGAACACCATACGCCAACCCATGTAGGCGATCACCATCGTATTGAAAAACGAGATTGTGCTCGACATTATTGGTAGCAGAACGGTTACACCGACGACAGGAATGAGCCAACGCCACTGTCCTTGGGTTAGCACCCTGTCGACCAGTTCCATGTACACCAACGGTGGCAGCAGGCCGACCAGAGTCAGCAGTGCCGTTAGGGAGAGTGCTATAAATATTTGCCGTTTAAACGGGAGCAGATATGGAAGGACGTTTTTTAGGCGGTTCATCGATTAGACTGGCTTAGGGATTCTCAACGCAGTTGATAAAGACACCAGTGCAGCGCCAGTAAGAAAATTTAAGATACGCCGATCGCAGATCAAACAACACATCCGCCTGACGATGCGAACAAAACTAGCGACGGGCATTTATCGTCTGGAAAATGTCCATCGGGACGTGTAGTCAATCTGTGCTATAACTGCTTGCTGATATTGATGCCAAATAGGTGCGCAGTGTTTTTGTAGGTCCCGTTGAAACCCATGAGACTTTTGCCGTTGGTGGACCGGTCCTCAAACATCATGATGAGGTAGCCAATGTCCAGCGTGGTGCACGGCATAAACTCCCAACCTGCGCCGACGCTTATCCCGTTGCGGTCAGCGTCTGGGAGAATAGGCCCCAGCGTCTCATCTGGACCTGGTGCGGTATCGCGGACATAGTCGCCACGCAAGACCAGCTTGTCGGAAAGGTCGTATTCCACACCAAGGCGAAAACTGAGCGCGTCGTCGTAGTTTTCCGGCAAAGTGTCAGTGAAGGCCGGGTTTTCTGCCGTGATGATAAGCTGATCGAACACCGACCAACCCATCTGCACCGCATCGACTTCCACAACCAGCTTTGGTGTCACTTCCACTGCAACACCCACCTGAGCCAACGAGGCGAACTCTATCTCGCTGGTGGCACCGACAGTGGCGTTGTCCATGATCTGGAAAATAGCTGTCGCTTCGGTAAACTTGAGGTCGCCATCGTATTCCGTGTTTACCGAACTGCGGTAGGAGAAGCCAAAAGATGTCGGTTTGGGTGTCGCGTCTGTCTTGTAGCGGATCCCGAAATTTCATCCGTACGCCGGATCGGCATCACCGTCGAGCGTCACCTTGGCGAGATTGAGCGCCGGATCAAGTGGGTGTGTTACGATACGTTTCAGTTCGACGTTTGCTATCACGACATTTGGGGGAATCGGCTTGGCCAGACAGAGTGAGCCCTTCATCAGCTTCTCAGGCCGTTCGCCTTGGCAAGTTCGCGTCATCAGCAGTATTTTTTTCAGATCGTGATCGCTGGGAAGTGGTGAGACGCCCATAGGGAAGGAGCTGCCACATGGTGGAAGTTCAAGTTGCCGGGCTTGCCCTCGATAAGACCAAGACGACAGTGGTCCTGCTCAAAGAGATGAACGGGGATCGCATTCTGCCAATATGGATCGGCCACGGTGAAGCGATGGCTATCCAGGCAAAACTAGCCGAAAAACCTTTCCCCAGGCCGCTGACCCACGACCTCATGGCAAACCTGTTGGACACTACCGGTGCTGCGGTGGTCAGAGTTGAGATCAGCGCCCTCAAGGAGCAGACCTACTTCGCGACACTGATAGTCCGCACAGCATCAGGCGATGAGACCGCTGTCGATGCAAGACCAAGCGACTCGATTGCGTTGGCGCTGCGCTGCCAGGCACCCATTTTTGCCTCAGATGAACTCTTTCAGACGCTACCGTCGATCGACATGGGCCAGAACCCGATAGAGGCGATGGGCGAAGAACTGTTGGAAGGTGCGATGAGCGAAGATGCACCTGCTGGATTTGAGGCGTTGGACAGCAAGCGCAAGCGGAAGGAGCTCCGCTTGAGGCTGCGCAAAATTGATCCAGGTGAGTTCGGTTCGTTCCGTTTGGGCGGTTGAGTGGCAGAAGGACGGATTGGCAGGCTTGAGCACGGCTCCTTAGATGGGGTCGTGCTCGTTTGTCATCTATTGGGACTATAATGGACAGCTTTCGATTTACAACAGCCTCTCAAAACATTTCTCGCAGCGAGAGCGGTGCATTCCTGCTTGTTGTCGCACTCGCACTGGTGGCTGTGATCTCACCGCAAGCTGCGTTTGCGGCGGAAACAACGCTCGACTCGCCGACACTCTTTCGCAGTGGACTTGAGGATTACGACCAGGGCCATTTAGGAGCGGCGAGGCTCACGTTCAACGGCCTGATCGAGCGGCTGCCACCTGACAATGAGTGGAATCTGGCGTCGCGGCTGATGTTGGCCCGCACATTTTACAGGTTGGGGCAATTCGAGCAAGCTGTAGAAAAAGCTCGGAGCATCATCCCACCTGTGCCGGGAGCTGAAAGATGGCCGCGCTCCACCCAGGCCCTCCTAGCCCAGTACACTCCCTATGCGCGCTACCTGATCGCTCTGACCAACTACCGAGCACAGAATCTGAATGAGATCGGCGACATCGCTAATCAGATGCTGGATGACAGAGCGACACCAAACACACTGTCCACGCAGATAAAATCGCTTTTTCGTGCTGTCGTAGCTGACGCCGATGTCGAGGCTATTGAGGGGGTTCCCCACGAAAAACGGCGATTGGTGGATGTTGCAGCCGCGCTTAACACCGCTCACGCGCTGTATGCCGCAGGAAGGCTCGGGCAGGCGCATGAGGTAGTGGAGGCGTTAGAGATAAACGCCGTTGACGGGTCGTTCTGGGCGGATGTTCTCATGCTCCGCAGGGAGATCAGTTCCGCACTTCAGGCAGAGATCAAGATAGCGGTCTTGAGCGCCCACGCTGGACCGGATTCGGCGTTAGGGGCGCAACTCAGGGACGGTGTTGCGTTTGCGATCAATGCACAGCGACCCCGACTAATCTCAGACGTTATTCAGGTCGATGTCCGCAACGAGTTGGAGGCCATTTACGCTGTTCAGCAGTTAGGAAGAAACCGCAGCGTTGTCGCGGTGATAGGTCCCGTGCGGTCGGACCAGACGATCTGTGCCGCTGCTGTAGCACAGGCTGCGCGACTGCCGCTGGTGGCACCCACGGCTAGCCGAGATGGTATTGCGGGGATAGGCGATTTCGTGTTTCAGTTCAATCCTCCTTTGGGATGGCAGGGACGTAAACTGGCGGATTTCGCAATCGACAGTCTTGGGGCCTACCGAGCCGCGACGCTGTCAAGCCCATCGACATTCGACCAGGCTATGGCCAAACACTTTGCCGACAGGATTGTTGAGCGCGGTGGTGAAGTACTGATTCAGGAGGTATTTTTCTCACTGGATATGTCCAAGCAGCTTGTCAAGATAAGGCAGGCGGGTTTGGAGGTGGATAGTGTCTATGTCGCCATGCGGGCCGACCTCGATTCTCTTGAGCTTGAAGAGCCGATAGAAGAGGGCTTGGATACTGCGGGAATTCTCCACCCGGTGACAACGATTGACGCGATTTTGGTTGCCAGCGCAGACACGATGGACCTGATTTCCGCAGCACCGCAGGTGGTGTTTCAAAAGCTGGTGGTCCATGTTCTTGGCGGCGACACCTGGGGGAAACCAGCGGTCAGGCATATGGCAGGAGAGAACGTAGAAGACATTATATTCGCGTCTCCTTTTGACGAGCAGTCCGCCGGGGCAAGACGCTTTACAGACCGATACCGGATCGTGCGGCGAGAAGACCCCACTTACGTCACCGCGCTTGGCTACGATGCCGGGATGTTGGTCGCGGCTGGAATCGGATATGGGTATACGACCCGCAGGAAGGTGAGGGAGTATCTCACCCTTATTCGGCGTTACTTCGGAGCGTCTGGCGAAATCACGATCGGCAAGGATGGTGCTAACTCAGCCGTGGCGTTCCTGACGATTCGTGGAGGAAAGATTGTTCCGGCGAACTCGCGTCTCAGGCGGGCGGTTGAAGTGGAAATCGAGAGCGAGATCGCCCGTGAGGAAGCGGAAAAACGAAAAGAGGAACGAGGCTACTGATTTCAGATATAATGAAAGCGAGGAGTTGGTGGACAAGTTAGAGCAGCTAAAATCCATATTAAGAGATACGCAGCCACTGATTGTCGCCTATTCTGGCGGGGTCGATAGCGCCTTTTTGCTCCAGGCGGCAGTTGACACACTTGGACCTGACAGAGTGCTTGGTGCGATCGGAGTCTCGCCATCGCTGGCTCCTGCTGAACTGGACGATGCCGTAGGGCTTGCCAGCGAAATAGGAGCGGAGTGTCGGCTAGTGGAGACCCACGAGCTGGACGACCCCGGATATGTCGCCAACGATGCCAACCGGTGCTACCACTGCAAAAAGACACTGTTCGACGCGCTTTTGGCTATCGCGGGCGCAGAGGGCTACAGCACTGTCGTAGACGGGTTCAACGCTGATGATGTGGGTGATTGGCGGCCAGGGGAGCAGGCGGGTCGTGAGCGCGGCGTAAGGAGCCCCTTGAAAGAGGCGGACCTGTCCAAGGATGAGATTAGGGAGTACTCGAGGCGCTACGGCCTACGGACAGCAACCAAACCGGCGATGGCGTGTTTGGCGTCGCGACTGCCATATGGTGTCGGTGTTACCGCCGAGCGTCTGGGGCAGGTGGGTAGAGCAGAGCAGATGCTCCGCGACTCCGGATTCAGGAACGTCAGAGTGCGGCATCACGGAGCCATCGCACGTATTGAGGTCGCCGATGATGAAATGGGCATGATCTGGGACCGGGAGGAGCAGGACAGGTATGTGGCCGGGTTTACTGCGCTTGGTTACAGGTCTGTGGTGTTGGATCTGGCTGGTTTCGAGAGCGGCAGTATGAACCGGATGCTTGAGGATGCTGATCTCGGAAAAAATACAGACTCGAATGCAGCCTCGGCAGAAATAGCGGCGCTGGGGTTTGATGCGGTTCGCATACACGCCGAGGGCGACCTGTGCCGACTCGTAGTCGAACCGCACGACCGTATGCGGTTGTCCGAACCCTCACTGCGCGAAGCCGTTCAGGCCATCGTCGCCAAGACCGGGTGCGTGTTCGCGACTTTGGATCTGGCTGACGAACCAGCCGGAATCGCAGAACTGCCCCAGGTCGTCGTGTAAGATCAGGGCGCGTGCCACCGTCTCGTCGCATGGCTGTAGTTGCGGTTTTGAGCCTATTCGCGATCGGGTATGCTACGGAACCGGGCTCGCCGGGAGACGATGAGGTCACCGTGCCCGATGAAGCCGACCAGGAAGCCGAGGATCGCGAGAGGGATCGTTTGGGGGAAGTTGGCGCAGAGGCCAGGGGTGAAGGTGAAGGGTGGTTTGGCGACGTGGCACTATCAAGTACCGCACGCGGTTGAGCAGGCGCGATCACACCGATCTACCCCCCGATTCACTCTCGGACCACCCTGTCTGGGAGCCATACCGAATATCACATCGGCTGAAATTTGCCAGACTCGGCGTCCTGTCTGGCGGAGTAATCGTTGACAAAGACTCTGGAGAACCGGCGATCGCCGACTATGTCGGTGGTTTTTTGGCTGCGGACATTCCGAACTGGCAGACCCGGATCGTCGTGGGCGATGTTAGGTGGGGCGTGGGCACCGGTCTAGTCTTTCCGCGTCGATCTTGGTCTCCTTAGACGAGGATAACGGGGATAACCCACAAGGCGGGGCTGGGAGGTGATTTGGATGCTGGGGAACAGGACACATTAAGAGGTGTTGGTTTGCGAACCGCATGGGGCGTACTATCGCTTGAAGGTGTGGCCTCATCAACGAAGTGGGATGCCACCGCTAGTGACGACGGGGTGGTGACTGTGGAGTTTGGCAGCCCGCATGTTACCGCTGAGCAGATCACGGCTAAGAACCGTTTGAAAGAAAAACTTGCCGCCGGGCGTGTAGGGGTTTCGTCGGGAAAATGGCGATTCGGGATGTTGGCAGTCCAATCTGACTATTCGCCTTTGTTTGTATCAGGGACAGCGATTGACTCGTCATTCGAGTGGAGCGGCCCCAAGAGAAGGTGGGTGAGTCTGGACGGAGCGATCAAATACAGAGACTTTGAGTTTCTGGGCGAAGCTGTGAGATTGGACAACAGCGCGAAGTCCGTGATGGCTAGTGTCAGATGGCGGGCCGATGCGGTCCGTACTTGGGCGACTCTAAATCATATCGGTTCTGGCTACGCGAGTCTTCACGGCGTGGTGCGTGACCCTCGCGGGCGAAATCGCGGTGTAGTTGCTGGAGTAAGGTGGAGAGCCACCAGTAACACGGCCGCTACGCTTTGGAGTGAGCTAGTCAAGACGAGTCTGAAAGGATGCTAGCCGACTGACTCCGGATCGCTATAGCAGAACCCAGACTTCAGTCGACCACCGGATCACCAAGGCTCTCAGAGCGACGCTGCGGTGGAGACGGACCGCCAAACCCGTTGGTTTGGGCGATTCGCTTGGGGTTCAGAAGCGGCGGGAGTGGCGGATGGGTTTTGGCTAGAAACCCACGAGGGCAGCGACGGTAAGGCTGCGTTTGGAGCGGGTGGACGTCGCAAGCGGTCAAGAGTCTGCCGTTGGGCATTTGGCAGCGCTAGACGGCAAGATAGGCTTGTTTGGCGGGGTGTCGATGCAGTCTCGGGCGGTAATGTTCGACGTCGATGACTGGGACGCAAGGGTGTATCAGTATCTGCCAACGGCGGTTGGGCTGGGGTATGCTCGGGCGCTGTCTGGAGAGGGATGGTTGTGTGATATGGGTTTCGAGGGAAGTGGGGGCGACTGGGTGTTTTCGTGTTGGGTCGCATGTGGCAAACCGATGCTAGTCGCCGATGGGAGACGAACGCGTCGGTGGAGTTTTCGGTAGGTTAAGAATGTCTGCAACTGGAGCCTGAAAGATCGTGACTGACGGACTATCGACTACACCGCTCTTTGGTCATCACAACGACTTGGGAGCGAAGATGGCAGAGTTCGCTGGCTACGACATGCCTCTTTGTTACAGTTCTGTCGTCGCTGAGCACAACGCGGTGAGGAGGTCCACCGGTGTCTTTGATGTTTCACACATGGCACGGTTTGAGGTGTTTGGCGAGAAGGGATGTCAGTCTCTGATGAGGGCTTTTTCGGTTGATTCTAAGGAAATGGGGGTAGGGAGCGCCAGGTATGGCTTCGCGATAGCGGAGGATGGAGGCGTGATAGACGATCTCATCGTCTATCGCATTGGCGAAGGCGAGTGGTTCGTCGTTGCGAACGCATCCAACCGCGAGCCGGTGAGAGATCTGCTTGAAAACGCTGGTGATGGTTTTGAAGACGTAACCGATACTACGTCAATGCTCGCCATTCAGGGCCCGAAGAGCAGAGATGTGTTGTCCAAAGGTCTGGAGTCGATTCCAAACAGGTCGATGCAAATTGTTGCGTCAAAATTCCTTGGGGCGGATGTCACTTTGGCCACAACGGGGTACACCGGTGAGGATGGTGCCGAACTGATCGGAGCGGTTGAAGTCATCGTTGCGCTGTGGGAGTGGGTCACAGGTCCGGCGAACGTGACCCCTGTAGGACTCGGGGCGAGGGATACTCTGCGTCTGGAGATGGGCTATCCGCTCTATGGGCACGAACTGGACCCGGCGAAAACGCCGTGGCAAGTTGGGTTGGCGTTTGGAGTCGATGCATCCAATCGTGAATTCCTGGGCCGTGACAAGCTGATGGAGCGTAAGACTGAAACAGGGCATCAGCTTGTGGGACTCAAAGCGAATGGTAGAGGAATACCTAGAGCTGGGCAGAGAGTCGTGAGCGGTGATGACCCGGTAGGCGAGATCACGTCAGGCACGCACTCTCCATCGCTTGGCTGCGGGATCGCCCTGGCGTTCGTGGATGCCTTGTACGCCGAACTGGGTAGCGAAGTCACCGTCTTACCTGATGAGGGGCGCAAGACCAGGCCGGTCTTGACGACGGTAGTTAAGCCGCCGTTCTACCGATCTGGCAGCAGAAAGCCAAGCGCGCCATGACGCCGTTTGTCGATCTCGTCCATCTGCCAAGTGAGATCACGCCAGGGTCGCTAACCGGTCGCGTGGCTGTTGTGGTGGATGTTTTGAGAGCGTCTTCGACTATAATTACCGCGCTTGACGCGGGAGCGAGCTGGATCAAGCCTGTCGCGCACGTCAAGGAGGCGCGCAGCGAGGCTGAGAGCCTCGGAGGAGATGTGCTATTAGTTGGGGAGCGTGGTGGTCTGCCGCCTGCCGGGTTTGACATGGGCAACTCCCCTTCTGAGTTCAGCAGTGACCGCGTCTTAGGGCGAGGGGTGGTGATGACAACCACCAACGGGACCGGTGCGTTGTTACGTTGTCACGATGCAAAGACCATCTGGGTCGGCGGCGCACTGAACGGTTCTGCGGTCGCGGCGAAAGCAATCTCCATCGGGGGACCGGTTACGATCGTATGCGCTGGGGCCAACAGCGAGTTCTCGGCGGACGACGTCGCTGCGGCTGGTGCGATCATCGACAGCTTGAGAAAGGCAGGCGGCGATGTCAGTTTGAGCGACACCGCCCTGGCTGCGATGAGACTGTTTTTGAGCCACGCCGATAGTCTCGCCGATTTCTTTGGTGAATGCAGCCACGGCAGACGGTTGAAAGAGATAGGTTTGGAGATGGACCTCAAAATTTGCGCGGCGCTTAACACCACCGGAGTCGTCCCCATATTGTCTGGCGACAGGCTTGTCAGCGGCTAGCTCATCTTGCAAACCTGTCGTCGCTGAAATGAGAAATTTGGAGGCTCAAAAAAAATGTCGGCAGTCTATTTTGACATAAGAGATATATCCCGTGCAGCCCGGATGGGTTGGGCACCTCGCCGAATCTTGACAGCGGCAGTGGGGTTGCTACTGGCACACATGTTGTGGATGCTGTGCGCCTATGCAGCGGTGGCTGTAGATGGGCACATATCGCTGCTCGCGGTGTGGAACGAGTTGGGGTTTTTCCCGTGGGCGGTAGCCCAAATCGTTGACGGTGGTGGGACATTCCTGTTCGTGACCGGTGTGGTGCTGGCATGGCTTGTAATGATGGGCACATTCTCGGCGGTAGCTAAACAGGCGGTCCGGGAGCTCAAGGGTGATGTGGGATTGGGCGGAGAGGCGACGATGAACTTTGTCGGTCGTCATGGAACGACTGCTGCCACTGCGGTGATGGTCCTCACATCGGGTATCGTGCTGATGCTGTTTGCTGGGCTGTTGTTGGGGATGACCGGACGGGTTGCTGTCGTCGGCGAGCTGCTGGTGGGTCTACTCTCGCTGCCGACGATCTTGTGCGGCGTGGCAGCTTTCGGATTGATCGCGGTGATATTTATTGAGGTGACAATCGGCCCGGCGGTGGTGGCGACTCTGGAGGATGACTGGCTGGAAGTCACTGTCCAGGCCGCGGCGGTTCTGTGGGGGCAGCCCTTTAGGTGGCTGGCATATGAGTTGTGGCTCGCGGTGATCTCAGGAGCGACCGTGCTGGCGGCGACTGTGGTGTTGCTGTTTGGTTCGCTGGCGTCTCTGGCGGTGGTGGGTCGATTGATCCCACTGAAAATCGCAGGGATGATGGTCATCGCATCGGAGTACGTGCCAGGTCTTGAAAAACTGTTTTGGGCGTTCAACACCGGGCGCGGCCCTGTGGAGGTGGCGTCTGGGATTCCTATAGCGGCGGCAGGCGGAGTGTTTGCTGTTTCTCTGTTAGTGTTGATGGTTGTTGTCGCAGCATACGGGATTAGCACATGGGGCGCTGGTCAAACGCTGATCTATGTTGCGCTGCGTTACCAACGTGATGGGAACAACCTGCTTGATCGAACCGACATGTTCGACCGAAAAGAGATGATAGACTCGCTGAAACCAAGATCGGTGGCGGGAGAGGATAGCGGGCCATCGGTAGATGCCGACACTGGAGTGACACTTCTTACCATAGAACCGCCGCTCAACAAGCAGGAGGGGGCATGAGCGGATTCGGTCTCTGGGCGGCTGGTGACGCTCATGTGGGAACAGACTTAGAACATGGTGGGCGAAAGAGTCTTGCTGAAGCTATCACTCAGTCCGAAGAGGGCGGAGGGGTACTCAACGGACCGCCGTTTGAGTGGGATATCATGCTGGACGTGGGCGATCTTTCCGGCTCTCAGACGCCGCCTGACGACGACGAAGGTGAGGAGGTGGTGGCTCAGTATGGAGCGGCCAAGAAGCACCGGCGGGAGCAGATTTACAATGTCGCAGGCAACCACGATGCCAGCGGCCCTGATGAAGAGACGCAGTGGTGGCACCGAAAATGGGTGGACCCATTGGGCGAGAATAGCAGTTGTTCAGGGGTTTGTGCTGATAGGCGGCCGTACCCTATTGAAGGCACATGGGAGAGGTACAGTTTTGAAGTGGGTAATGCTCTTTTCCTGTGTATGGCGGACAGGAACGATGTTGGGCCGCCAGTGGGTCGCGGACTAAGAGGTGGATATCCGGCGGGTGCGGTGACTAAAGAGACTTTTGAGTGGTGGAAAAACCAGGTCGAGACCAACCAGTACAAAATAGTCATCACCGCCCATCACCACATGCTCAAAGGGACCACCGTGGCGTCTGGGCTGTGGGAGGGAGTTGACTGCGGCTACCACGGGCGATTTGAAGACGGCGCACCTGTCGGGGCGTCGTTTCTGTATTGGGTTGGTGGTGAGCCAGACACCAACTCTTTTGAGTCGTATCTAGAAGAAAACCCCTCTGCGATAGACCTCTGGATCGGTGGGCACACCCATTCCAATCCCGATGACACTCACGGTGGAAAATCGCACTGCGAGCACAAATGGGGCGTGACGTTCCTAAATGTTGCAGCGCTGACAAAGTACCACGTAGGAAATAAGGCGGTGCCCATGAGCAGGCTGCTGACGTTTGAGGATGGCGACGACAACGTGAGGATACAATGTTACCTGCATACCGATCAGTATGCTCCCCAGGGCTGGTACGCTCCCGCCGAAAGAACTGCTCCCCTCAAAACACCATTTCGCGCCCCCGTCGCAGTGTAACCTTAGATAGAGATTTACCCGCCCATCCCGCTTAGTAGTGCCGCGCTGAAACAGTCTGGCGGTATATTGGTGGGGTCCGCTGATCCAATATCCCCACCGGAAATTTTTGCTACCAATGTCCGAAACTTATCAGATAGTCGCTGCTCGCAACGCCAGATTTGAAGTAACAATTGACCTCAAGCGATGTCTGCTAACCCTGGAAGACCGCTCGCTTGGCGTGCGGTGGAAGACCGACGCCCCCTTTCTTCGCCTTAGAGTTTCTGACGTGCCTGATCGTGAAGCGCCAGACTGGTTCTGGGGATATCCTGATCCCAGCGAGGACGTCGTGTGGAATCGTGACCAGGTAGCAGCAACAGCCTCTGATGGTCGGATAAGGATATCTGTGTCGAGTGTAGTTGTCTCAGGCGCGGCGGTGGACATTGAGATGTCGATTGTGTTGGAGGATGATCGCGTTCGCTTTGAGGTGCGCGGCTTGCCCCATATGTCTGAGTTGATTGTGGATTTCCCCCACAGACTAGGGGCATTAGATCCTGGAGAAGATGGCGGACTGATCCTTCCGCGCGGCGCTGGGATTTTTGCGGATCCGTCGCCAAAACGTGGTTCACACGTCATCGAAAATTTTGTTTATAGCGGTGGACAGAACGGTTACTCAATGCCGCTTTTTGGAACGGTGAGCGGTGACAATGTTCTTGGCGCAATAATCAAAACCCCTTACGACTGCCTGCTCAGGGGCGAAAAAAACGCTGGAGAACCCAAAGCGTATGCGGTCAGTCCGTGCTGGCTGTTCGACGGCGGCAGACTTATGGACGCTCGCCGTGTGGACTATACAGGCTTCAATGGCGACCATGTCGAGCTCTCAAAATGGTACCGTGGCGACCTCATCGCCGATGGCCGCTACAAAACACCCACAGAGAATGTTGTGGCTATGTACGAAACCACACACAGATACGGACACTACATGTCTTGATAGGGTGGACTCGACGCTCAGTCCGCCGACCTCAATGACGAGGAAAAAAATATGCCCCAAACGATGAGCTCGAAAGAGAGAGTATTAGCTGCGTTGGCAAGGACGGAGCCTGACAGGGTGCCGATCAACTATTCGGCGAACCCAGGCATCGACAAACGCCTCAAGGAACATCACGGTCTGGCAGGCGACGACAGCGAAACGCTGAGACATATTTTGGGTGTGGATTTTAGGGGCGTCGGCGCACCGTATACAGGTCCCAAACTGCACGAAGACATGCCTGAGCGGATGATCGACGATTGGGGGATTCACCGGCGATGGGTCGAGCATGACTCAGGCGGATATTGGGATTATTGCGATTTCCCCCTTAGCGACGCCGACATGGAGACGGTCCAAAACTGGCCGGTGCCATCTCCTGACGACCACGACTACAGCCAGGTGGGCGATGCTTGTGATGAGAGTGACGAGTTCGCGCTTTTCGTCGGTGGCGCTGGCTTCGGCGACATCATTAATAGCGCTGGGATGATTCGTGGAATGGAACAGGTTTTGGTGGACCTGCTGACTGACGAAGCCGCTGGGCTGTCGTGGATTGATCGCCGCGCCGATGTGTTGCTTGAGGTCGCCGAGCGAACAATCGAAGCCGCTGAAGGCAAGATCGATTTCATGTGGATGGGCGAGGACCTGGGCACGCAGGACACGCCGCTGATCAGTCTTGATCTATACCGCAAACATCTTCGGCCGAGGCACCAGAGGTTCATTGATTTAGCAAAAGCCCACGACCTACCGGTCCTGATCCACACCTGTGGATCGAGCAGTTGGGCGTACGATGATTTTGCGGAGATGGGTATTAACGGTGTGGACACGCTGCAACCTGAGGCGACTAATATGTCGCCGGAATATCTCAAAACCACCTACGGTGACAGGTTGGCGTTTCACGGTTGCATCTCCACAGCCGGGCCTGTGGCGTACGGCACCCCTGAGGAGACGACCAAGTCGGTCAAAGACACTCTTGAGATTATGATGCCTGGAGGCGGCTACCTTCTGGCTCCAACACATCAGCTACAGGACAACTCGCCCACCGAAAACGTGGTGGCAATGTACGAAGCAGCGCATGAGTTTGGCTATTATAGTTGAGTTTGTTGCGTCAACCTGACCGAGGGGATTTAGTGACTGTTGGATCGCTATTGCGCCGGTTTGCCTTGCACCCGATCCCTGACTGTCACGGTCAGGTCGTCCTCAAACTCGACATACCTTGAATTAATCATGTCGTTACCACATTCCTGGCAGGGGATTTCGGCTGAAGTACAGACACGACTGCGTTGATTAGGACGAAGGTGATGGCACCATGGTATCGTGTTCGGTTCAAGGAACCGAGTGCAGGGCAGACAATTTCCAATTTTTCGCGATTACGATCTAGTCCACAAGTTCCAAGACTGCCCAGAAACTGGGGTTTAAAACCGTCGGCAGAGTTGGGTCGTGAGGCCAGGTAAAGTCGCCGTGCTCGGTATCGGTGAGGTGGTATGCGATGCCCATCCTCCGAGTCACCTCGGTGTCATACCCGTTCAGTACCGATGCAGGCAGGTGTCCCTCGACTGTGTAAAAACTCTTTTCTGCCACTGACGCCAGTGTGACAACCCCTAGGTCTGCGTCTGGCGGTGATGCCGTGGGTCTTGGAATCGCGTATTGGGCTATTTTAGCGGGTCGCCTCGGGCCTCGCGGCATGATCCTGAAACGATGACAGTGGCGACCTGGGCGGTGCACCGTCCGAACGTCCCGTGTGTCGATATAGAGCTCTATCTGGTCGCCTTTTGTGTCCGAACTTTTTGGCCGCGATTTGCGGTCCTCGACCCTCAGCGCAAACCATAGCCCCTCAGGAGACCAAGCGATACGCACTTCGGCGGGACTTGCCATGTCCTGGAGATCAAACAGGTCAGGCAAAAGAGAGTTTGCGGGCCAATCATCGAGGACGCCATCTATCTCAATGTCACCTGCCGGCGGACATCGCACCGAGAACCCAAAAAGAGCGCTCGGTGGAATCGGATCGCTCATCGTCTCTCCATCCAAACTGTTGTGAATCTTCGTCTGTTAGTCTGATTGCACGCCACCCAAATCCTCGGGCTACGTTCCGGTCGTCGGTCATTGCGATGTAGTGAGTAGCCCTGTCAACGATCTGGGTGCGTTGTCATCGCACACCAAGGCAGGCCTGGTGACTTTTTGCCAAAAACTGTTTGAATGAGTCGGTGTCCAACTCTGATTTTCGGCACGCTAACACAGTGATCTTGGAACGATCATCGGGCATCGGCTGCACTGTCACGCGCTCATCATTTCCGTAGGTGGGCAGGTCCAGGACCTCATCCCATACCGGTAAATCGAACGCCAGATCATCATCGGCGAAAACGCCTCCTGGCACCTCGAATACAAGCGGCAGACTCTCCCACCTATCGGTCTCTATGGTCAGCCAGTTGCCGCCACCGTTGAGAGAGACATCGACGTGATCGGTGTGGGACCAGTCGATCTCAATATGACCCAACAGTTCCAACTGTTCGATCAACCACTTGAGGCAGCTTGAGTTCCAAACCGGATTTCGGTTGTCCTCCGTAACTCTTTGCGCCATGTGCCACTCTTTGCCGCCAAAATCAGATTCCTCATCGGGTTCAGGTGCATCGACATCCCCGATCATCTCTTTCGGTTTGGCGGAAGCCGGTCTCGGAGCACTAGACAGTAGCTCGTTCAGAATCGCCCCTGTGTGGGAAATACCCACCGCTGCCACATCTTCAGGCGTGCCCTCAGCTACAAGCTCGCCGCCTAAATCACCACCCTCTGGCCCCAGGTCGATGACCCAGTCTGCTGACTTTATGACGTCCATATTGTGCTCAATCATCACCACCGTATTGTCCTTGTCCACCAGCCGCTGCAATACGCCCAACAACGCCAAAACGTCGTGCGGATGGAGCCCTGTAGTTGGTTCGTCCAAGAGGTAGAGGGTGCGTCCGGTTGCGGGTCTGGCCAGTTCGCGGCCCAGTTTGACCCGTTGCGCTTCGCCGCCAGACATAGTTGGAGCGGATTGACCGAGCGACATGTAGCCCAAACCTACGTCCACCAGGGTTTGAAGCTGCTTGCGGATGCGGGGAATGTTCTCAAAATGCGCCAACGCAGCCTGCGCCGACATATTGAGGATGCTGCCGATGGACATTCCACGATAGGCTATCTCCAAAGTCTCGCTGTTGTACCTCATCCCTCCACAGTTGGGGCAGTCCACCCACACGTCAGGGAGGAAGTGCATCTCAATCTGTTGAAAACCCATTCCACGGCATGTCTCGCAGCGCCCACCAGGAACGTTGAAACTGAATCTCCGCGCTCCGTAACCACGGACTTTCGATTCAGGAAGTTCGGCGTACAGCCTGCGAAAATGATCGAAAACACCCAGATAGGTCGCTGAGTTGCTCCTTGGAGTGGTGCCAATGGGCTGCTGGTCGATGTTGATGATCTTGTCCAGATGTTCGATTCCGGTTATCTCGTCGTGGAGGGCTGGCACGGTTTGCGCCCTGTGTAGTTTGGCGGCTAGAGCTTTGTAGATGATGTCGTTCACCAGCGAGCTTTTGCCCGAACCTGAAACGCCGGTGACGACAGTCATTGTGCCCAGCGGGATCGCGACATCTATCCCGTTTAGGTTGTTGTGCATCGCGCCACGAACGCAAAGCGTGTGGCCGGTGCCCTCGCGCCTCTCTTGAGGCACGGCAACCTGTTTCGTCCCCTCCAGATACTGTCCGGTGAGCGACTTTTGCTCTTTCCGTAGCTGGCTTTGCGTGCCTGTCCCAACCACTTCTCCGCCAAAAGCACCGGCTCCAGGACCGAAATCGACTATGTGGTCGGCGGCCTCAAGAGTGTCTCTGTCGTGCTCGACCAGTACGACCGTGTTGTGCAGGTCTCTTAGCTGTTTCAGTGCACCCAAAAGTCTTCTGTTGTCACGGGGGTGCAGCCCGATTGTCGGTTCGTCGAGGACATACAACACCCCAGTGAGGCCGGAACCGATCTGCCCGGCGAGCCTGATCCGCTGCGCTTCGCCACCTGAGAGGGATGGAGCGGAGCGGTTGAGCGAGACGTACTCCAGTCCCACCTCCTTCAGGAACCGCACACGGTTCGTGATCTCCGAAAAGACCTCGCCTGCGACCTCCTGCTCGTCGGCTGTTAGAACCTGCTCGCGAAACCATCGGTCCAGGTCGCCTACGGGAAGCTGACACACCTCACCAATGGTTCTGTCCCACAGCCGCACGACCTGCGATTCATCACACAGCCTGGAGCCGCCGCACGATGAGCACTGTACATCGGAGAGAACCTGCCCTAGCTGCCCCCTAAGCTGTGGTGTCGCCCGGAGCGCACGATCTGTTCCGGGAAATACACCCAAATACTGAAACGACCAGCCCCCTGGGTGCTCTATCCATCTGGAGTCGTCTCCGTAGAAAAGTTTGTGACGTGAGCTTTGCGACATCTTCGATAGCGGGCTTGCTACATCGAATCCCAACTCGTCCCCGGCTGCACGGAGCATCGCCAAAAAAAATCCTCCAGGCCTTCCCCAAAGGTTTACGGCACCATCGGCGACTGAGCGCCCTGGCGATGAGATCACCGCCTCTTCTGCCAACCCCTGCTGTACCCCCAATCCATCGCACGCAGGGCACTGGCCCGACAGGTTGTCGAAGCTCTTATTAAACGAAAAGTGTTGTGGCACAAGCGGATCAAACGAACGGTGGCATGATGGACACGACAGGTGCTGGCTTAGGCGCATCGGTTCGCCTTCATCTGTGGCTGGTGCGACGACGATTACACCGGCTCCACGGCTCAACCCCGACTCCACCGCCTCCGCGAGCCGCGCTCTATTCTCTTTGCGCAGTGTCACCCGATCGATTACAAGCTCCACCTCGTGCCTAGCACGGCTGTCGATCTCGACATCTGAGTCGATTCGAACCACATCGCCGTCGATCCGCGCTCTTAAGAACCCGTCGCGTTTGGCCCTTTCCAACAACGTGCCGTATTCCTCGCCCCGTTGAAGCGTCAGCGGTGCCAAAATCAACATACTTCTGCCCGAAAAGCTGTTGTTGATGCGGTCTACGATCTGGTCGCTGGTCTGGGAGCCGACTTTGACAAGACATTGAGGGCAGTAGCGGATGCCCAACTGGGCATAGAGGATTCGCAGATAGTCGTAGACCTGCGTCACTGTGCCCGCTGTGGACCTGGGGTTTTTGCTGGCGCTTTTCTGTTCGATTGCGATGGCGGGAGATAGCCCTTCGACGTGGTCTACACGGGGCTTTTGCATCTGACCGACGAACTGACGGGCGTACGATGATAGCGACTCGACATAGCGCCGCTGGCCTTCGGCGTAGATGGTGTCCAACGCGAGGGATGTCTTGCCAGAGCCGGACACACCAGAAAAGACCGTCATCTGTTCCCTGGGAAGCGACACGGTGATGTTTTTGAGGTTGTGCTCCCTGGCCCCAACGACGGTTATGTCGGTGATCGGACCGTTTCCCTCTGTTGCCGTTCGTGGAGTGCCTGATGAGAGAGCCGGGTTGCCGTTGCGTTTTAGAACCGCTTTGAGCGCTTGACCTGTGGAAGACTTTCCGTTTTTGGCGACCTGTTCAGGGGTGCCCTCAGCGATGACCAGACCACCTTCATCGCCGCCTTCAGGCCCCAAGTCGATTACGTGGTCCGCTGTCTTGATCACGTCCAAATTATGCTCAATGACAATGACGGTGTTGCCCGACTCCACAAACCGCCTAAGGACCGCCAGAAGGTGTTGAATGTCGTGGAAATGAAGGCCGGTTGTGGGCTCATCAAGGATGTAGAGTGTCCGGCCGGTGCTGCGTTTACACAGCTCACGGGCAAGTTTGATGCGCTGCGCCTCTCCGCCGGAAAGCGTCGTTGACGGCTGTCCCAGCTTCATGTAATCCAGACCAACATCGTGGAGCGTCTGTATGGTGCGGCTAATCGGAGGGACATCTGCGAAAAACTCAAGCGCCTCCTGAATGTCCATATCCAACACTTCGGCGATGTTTTTGCCTTTGTATACTATCGCCAGTGTTTCGCGATTAAAACGCGCTCCATTGCACACCGGACAACTCACCCACACGTCTGCCAGAAAATCCATCTCAATCCTGTTAGCACCATGTCCTTCGCAGGCGTCGCACCGACCTCCTTTGACATTGAAACTGAACCGCCCTGGTTTGAATCCACGGACCTTAGCGTCGGGCAGTTTTGCGAACAGTTGGCGGATGGGATCGAGGACTTTGGTGTAGGTCGCAGGATTGGAGCGCGGAGTGCGGCCGATGGGGCTCTGATCGATATCGATCACTTTGTCTAAATGATCTATACCGTCGATGCGCTCGTGGGGACCGGGCCTGCTTTTGGCGGTGTAGAAGTGGCGCGCGAGGGCCGGAAGTAGAGTATCAGATATCAGCGAGCTTTTGCCAGAACCTGAGATCCCGGTCACGCATGTAAGCACTCCCAGAGGGATTGAGACGTCTATTTTTTTCAGATTGTTATGCTGTGCACCGACAATCTCAATTTTTTTGCCGTTTGGGGAGGTGCGTTTTTCCGGGATTTCGATTCGTCGCTTGCCGGTGAGATAGTCTCCTGTCAGAGAGTCTGGTTGAGACATCACCTCCTGCGCTGTTCCCACACAGACCACTTCCCCGCCGCGTATTCCAGGACCAGGCCCGAAATCCACCAACAGATCGGATCGAAACATGGTCTCTTCATCGTGTTCGACGACAATCACCGTGTTGCCCATGTCCCTTAATCGCTCAAGCGCGATCAACAGCCGATCGTTGTCCCTGTGATGAAGGCCGATGGAGGGTTCGTCCAGCACGTAGAGCACGCCCACCAAACCGCACCCGATCTGCGATGCCAACCGTATTCTTTGCGCCTCGCCACCTGACAGAGTTGGGGCTGACCTGTCCAGGGAGAGATAGGAGAGACCCACGTTTAGCAGGAACTCCAATCGCCCCTGTATCTCCAACAGGGCTTCCTCGGCGATGATTCTCTCCTGCTCTGACAGCGAGAGTAGAGACAGGTGTCGGTGGGCGTCTTCGATCGAGAGATTCGCAAGTTGGGGTAGCGACAGACCACCTACGGTCACGCTCCGCGACTGAGGTGCGAGCCGCTCGCCGCTGCACTCCGAACAGGATATCTGCGACATGAACCGACCGAGCGTCTCTTTGGTCTTTGGGTTTTTGCTTCCGTGGAACCTGGCGGTAAGCCACGGGATGATTCCGCCGAATGTATCGCGATGGGACCACCCACGAGAGGTGGGGCGTTTTCTGTAGACAAACTTGATTCTCTGGCCATCAAGACCATAGAGCAGCTTTTCGCGGGCGGCTTTGGGGATGTCTTGCCACGGGGTGTCCAGGTCGGACTTACCATACCGCTCTAGGACCCCTTCATAGTAGTGTCGGCGCCATTTGTTGCTGTCTACATTGACACCTGTCATCGCTCCCAAACGCAGAGATAGTTCTGGGTTTGGAATGAGCTGCTCCGGGTCGACGTCTACGACGGTTGCTAGCCCTTCGCATTTGGGACACATGCCCGCTGGATGGTTGAACGAAAACATCTGCGGCGTAGGGGGCTCGTATGAGATGCCGCAGTCAGCACAGGCGTAGTTGGAGCTGAGGAGGGTATCCTTGCCCTCATCATCCGCGCTTTCAATCACGTTGACTATGACTGTGCCCTCACCCATCAAGAGCGCGGCGTCCACCGATTCAGCGACACGGCCTCTCACGCCGGGTTTCACCACCAGACGGTCGATAACTACGTCGATGTCGTGGCGGGCATTTCTATCGAGATTTGGATCTTCGGCCAAGAGCACGATCCGACCATCAACACGCGCTCGGACATATCCTTGGCGTTGGAGGTCTTCAAACAGGTCCAGATATTCGCCGCGACGCCCTCTGACGTTTGGTGCGAGCAGGTTAAGGCGTGTGCCCTCAGGCAAATCAAGCATCCGGTCGATGATCTCTTCGCGGGTCTGACCGCCTATCGGTTTGCCGCAGTTGGCGCAGTGCGGCATGCCTACACGGGCATAGAGCACACGCAGGTAGTCATTGATTTCTGTGATCGTGCCGACGGTGCTTCTCGGGTTGCGCCCTGCGGTTTTCTGCTCAATTGATATCGCAGGAGCCAGACCGGAGATATGATCGACATCCGGCTTCCCCATCTGATCCAAAAACTGTCTGGCGAAAGCGGACAGCGACTCGATGTAGCGCCGCTGCCCCTCGGCGTATATGGTGTCGAACGCCATCGACGATTTGCCTGAGCCGGACACCCCGGTGAAGCAGATCATCTTGCCTTTTGGCAGCGTCAGATCGACGTCTTTGAGGTTGTGAACGCGCGCGCCATGAACTACAAGTGCTTCGGTCTCCATATAGGGGTCTCGACTCGGTATCAGATCGGCTTTGGTGGACGAAGATAATAAGTGTACGCAGCAAACCCTGACA
The DNA here is from genome assembly GCA_964627605.1 of uncultured bacterium. Lineage (GTDB taxonomy): Bacteria > Latescibacterota > MWCZ01 > MWCZ01 > CAZVGZ01 > CAZVGZ01. The sequence goes on from CAZVGZ010000020.1 coordinate 30,091, forward strand.
GCGGTATGTCAGGGTCAGATCGAACAAAATGTAAGGCACCATTATCTTCAATCAACTACAGGGTTTATGGCCTCTCTGTAATTCAAAATGCGATCGCTTTTTCTGAATTCGCTATGGTGACTCCAGCCAGCAAATAATAAGGCGAGGCCCGACAGAACAGAATTGAGAAGCGCTCCGCCATCTCCAATTCTACGCGCTGAATGTTTTGAGTTTGGCGCAGAATCTTCTTTGGTTTTGGCAACCTGCGTCCTTTTTTGACGGTCGGACCGATATGTTGGATATGCCAGTTATTGCGGCCTCATTAGCGGGGCAACTATGCTGTCCAGGGGTGACTCCGCCGTTGTGTATTCGTACCATTGTGCTGCCCCTATGCGCGACCTCCAGCACGAAGGAATTGAGATGCATCCGCCGCTACCATCCTCCGAACGAGTTCTCATGGGGCCGGGCCCCAGCAACATTCATCCGCGAGTGATGCACGCGATGTCCACGCCTGTAGTGGGGCATCTGGACAGCGAGTTTTTGTCGATGATGGATCACCTTCAGCAGATGCTCAGGGAAGTGTTTCAGACCGAAAACCGGCTGACGATGGCGATCTCCGGCACCGGATCTGCGGGGATGGAGACGTGTCTGGTGAACCTGTTGGAGCCAGGGGACAAAGCGATCGTATGTATCAACGGCGTGTTTGGCACTCGAATGAAAGACATTGTGGCTAGATGCGGGGCTGATGCGGTTGTGGTCGAGGCAAGTTGGGGCGAAGCGATTGACCCTGATGCACTTAGGTCGACGTTGTCCGAAACGGCCGATGTGAGGGTGGTGGCGCTGGTCCATGCGGAAACATCCACAGGTGTCTTGCAGTCGATGGATGAGATAGCTGGTATTGTCAAAGATAGCGGCGCGATGCTGTTGTTGGATACGGTAACGTCGCTCGGTGGTGCCGAGGTGGCGCTGGACAACTGGGGAGTGGATGCTGCGTATTCCGGGACGCAGAAGTGCCTTAGCTGCCCTCCTGGTCTGGCACCAGTGTCCTTCAGCAAACGTGCGGTGGAGCACATCCTTTCGCGAAAAACCCCGGTGCAGAGCTGGTATCTTGATACGAGCATGTTAAGCAAATACTGGGGCAGCGAGCGTGTCTATCACCATACCGCGCCTATCAGCATGAATTACGCGCTCTACGAGGCGTTGCGGGTTGTGCTTGATGAGGGGCTTGAGGCTCGATGGCAGAACCATCGCGCACTGCACGAAGGGCTTGTCGCCGGACTAGAGGCGATGGGGTTGTCGCTGAAAGTACGAGCAGATATCCGCGCACCGATGCTAAACGCTGTGAAAGTCCCCGAAGGTGTGGACGAGAAACAGGTTCGTTTGGATGTCATGAGCCGATTTGGTTTGGAGCTGGGGGCTGGATTGGGTCCTTTGGCTGGAAGTATCTGGCGGATTGGACTGATGGGCCACTCTTGTCAGGCGTCTTCTGTGACGACCTGTCTGGCAGCTTTGGGATGGGCGCTCAACAGGCAAGGGTGCAACGTTCCAGATGGGGTAGCGGCAGCGCTTGAGAGGATAGGTGGCTGAGATGGTTGGTTTCGACGAAGCTTTGCGGTTAGCTGGTCCGCCAGTCATCTTTACGTCACCACATCAAGCGTTTGCCAAAACTGCTGGAAAGGCCGCATAATGAATCCATCCAACCTGACACCAAAAGACGCCGCCAGATCGCTCTACCAACGCACTGACACCAGTGAAGCTCCTGTTGATCTGGTGCCTGTTCTACGCCATCTGGGGATGATCGTCGATGAAGGGGCTCTCATAGGGACGGACGGGACGCTGCGTCAGGTAGATGATCACTGGCGCATTATGCTCCGCAGATCCATGAGCCACACCAAAAAAAGGTGGGAGGTCGCAAAGCAGGTGGGAATCTGCGTGATGCCTACAAAAGGGATGACAATCACTGCGCGTGATGCCGACAGGTTCGCCGCTGAGCTTCTGATGCCCCCGCTTGCAACCAAGGAGGCCTTTCAAAGCCGTCGGGTTTGGCTCAAGGACGCCCTCTCGGTGGGGATGTCTGCAACCAAAGACGACATGGTCAGGGGGCTGGCTTGGCAGTTTGAGGTAAACTATGCTGCCATGGCGATCCGGTTGGACGAACTGAAACTGTGGGAAACACGATAGAGGAAGGCAGCTCGTGCCAGCAACCGATCACGCGGCAACAGCCGAAAATTTGAGCGAGATCCGCCTCCGAATGGTGTCCGACCAGATTGTGCGGCGGGGAATCACCGACCGTCGGGTCCTGGAAGTGATGTCGGTTGTTCCAAGGCACATGTTCGCGGACAGCGATGACTATGAGAGCGCCTACGGGGACCATCCGATACAGATCGGGTACGGCCAAACGGTTTCCCAACCCTATATGGTAGCGCTGATGAGTCAATGTTTGGAGCTGTCTGGCACCGAGCGCGTGTTGGAGATCGGGACTGGATCGGGCTACCAGGCTGCGGTGTTGGTTGAGCTTGCAGGTGAGGTCCACTCCGTCGAACGTCACGAGGGACTCGCTAATCGGACTAGGGCGCTGTTCGAACGGCTACACCTCCCGATCGAAGCGCATGTGGGGGATGGATCGGGTGGATGGCCCGATGGAGCGCCCTACGATCGCATCATCGTGACGGCTGGCGCGCCACGGGTGCCTGCGCCACTCATCGAACAGCTCGCGGACAACGGCCGGTTGGTGGCACCGGTGGGATCGCGGGACGAGCAGAGGCTACTCATGGTAGTGAATAGAGGCGGCGAAATCCACACCAGCGGGCACGGAGCGTGTGTCTTCGTTCCGCTCATCGGTGAGTCGGGGTGGGACAGCTAGAGCAGCGAGCGGCGGTTGCCGTCCACGGGCTGGCAGGTCTTGTACAGGTTTTGTTTTTTTGGGCGCATAGGACAGAGGAGCTTAAGTTGATAAGACGGTTATACGACTGGGTGTTGCGGTGGGCTGAGTCGCCCTACGGGGTGTGGGCGCTGTTTGTTCTTGCGTTTGCCGAGTCGTCCTTTTTTCCGATCCCCCCAGACGTGCTTCTGATAGCCCTCTGTCTGGGCAAACCCGCCAGAGCTCTGATGTTTGGGTCGGTAAGCCTTCTGGGTTCGGTGACCGGGGGGATGCTTGGATACTACATCGGCACGGCGCTGATGAAGACCGTCGGGCAGCCGATAATAGAGTTCTATGGTGCCGAACATATTTTCTTGGAGCTTCAGACCACCTTCAACGAAAACAGCGTCATCGCGATTCTGATAGCTGCCATAACGCCCATTCCGTACAAAGTTTTTACGATCACCGCTGGCGTCTGTGACACGCCGTTAGGTACGTTCGTCATGGCATCGCTCGTAGGGCGCGGCGTCAGGTTTTTTGCAGTCGCTGGACTAATAACGGCGTTTGGACCGAAAATACAGTCGTTCATCGACCATTACTTCAACAAACTCGCGTGGACGTTCGGCGTGCTTCTAGTTGGCGGATTTGTACTGATAAAGATCCTGCTTTAGCCGAATGTGAACCGCTACCATAGGCCGGACTTCCGCCGAAGGGGCGATAAGGTGCGTCTTAGAGAGTCTTTACTGATAGCCGTCATCCCGATTCTGATAGGATACTCGCCTGCCAGCGCCGATTCTGAGAGCGGCATAGTCGATGGTGTCACCGCTGGAGTCGAGGAGTTGAGCGGAGATGTCCGCAAGCAGTACGATTGGCTGCGAAAACGGCGGACATTTTCCATTGAGGGCGTGCCCTATGGTGCGACGGGGCTTCCGCTGGTGTTTTACACCCCTAGCAGCGGGCTGACCTACGGCGGATGGGTTCAACTGGCCAACTACGAAAGCCGCCCTTACAGATACAGGGTGATGGTGCAGTGGCTGCTGACGACGCAGGGCACACGCGACCACTTTATTAGCGGAGAGATTCCCACCATCTGGGGGACACCGTTCTCGCTCAGGGTTCTGATGCGGGATGTGAACAGTGTCAACACCAACTTCTTCGGGTTGGGTAACACGTCTAAAAGAGACGCCAAGGCCATCGACAAGAACCATTACTACTACGTCTACCGATTAGAGGAGCAGAGGACGGCGTTCGATTTTGAGGGGGAGCTTTTCGAAGGGCAGATCGGAGCGTTTTTTTGGTTGCGGTTCAACCGCGGGCTGCCTACTCAGAGGTTTGCGGCGAAAGGTTCCTACGTTTTCGATATCTCCCACACCGGCGGTCGCCCGATTGACCCTTACGACCGCGATGCCAGGTGGAGCAACTTTTTTGCCGTCGGACTTCTCCACGACACCCGCGATGATAGGGAGTTTACCACCGAAGAAACGCTTGCTGACGCCTCAGTCCAGTGGACGCCCTCATTCGTAGGATCGGACTACGACTACGCCCGCTTGACCTTAATAGGTCGTAAGTATTGGCGATTTGTGCCAAAGTTCGATCCAGGCACTTATGTCATATTCGCCAGGATGATAGTCGAAACCATATGGGGCGACGCTCCGTTCTACGCGATGACAGAGGTGGGTGGAGCGATCAGGGGTACTTCGGTCGGCAGCAACGAAGCGCTGCGCGGCTTTGAGTCGCGGCGGTTCGCAGACAAAGCAAAGGTTCTTACAAACACCGAGCTGCGTCGCTTCCTTCCGTCGTGGAAAATCAAGGGGCAGAACTTGGAGACCCAGGCGATACTTTTTGCCGATTTCGGGCGCGTGTCCCCCAGTCCAGTCTGTCCAAATGGCGGCCTAGCGACCCGCATATAAGTGGCGGGGTGGGCATGTTAATGAATTGGAACGCTCAGTTGACGTTGAGGTTGGACATGGCAATATCGCCTGAAGGGAGGTCGGTTCTCTTCTCTTTCGGTCAAGTGTTTTGACCACAGAATCCCGTCACCGCATTACGCTTGTGATCATCAGCGTTAAAAGTCGCTCGTTAGCCCCACTGCGGGCATCTCATCGGATGTTCTGGTAGCATGAAGAGATATCGCGTCACACCAAGTGGTCCGCTAGACGCTACCATCACGCCACCAGGTTCCAGAAGCCACACCAATCGCGCGATTGTCGCCGCTGCGCTGGCCCGCGGCACCTCCACGCTCACCGGGGTACTCGAGAGCGAAGACACACAGGTGATGCTGGACGCGTGGCGGGCGTTGGGGATCGGTGTTTCTGAAGAGAATGACTCGACGACTGTCAACATTGAGGGATGCGCTGGGGTAATCCCGTCGAAGAACGCCAACATATGGGTAGCGGCATCTGGGACGACAGCGCGGTTTCTCACGGCGGTATTAACGGCAGCTCATGGTCGCTTCGTGATTGATGGTGTGCCAAGAATGAGACAGCGGCCGATCGCGGACCTGATAGGCGCGTTAGGAGAGCTCGGGGCTGATATAAGTACCGAGCAGGGCAACGGGTGCCCCCCAGTAACTGTGAAAGCCAACGGCTTGCCCGGTGGACAGTGCAACCTTCCTGGAAACCTCAGCAGTCAATACCTGTCTGGGATGCTGTTAGCCGCACCTTTGGCAGAGACGGATGTCACCATCAACATCATCGACAATCTGGTTTCGAAGCCTTTTGTGGAGATGACCGTCAAAACGCTAAAAAGTTTTGGTGTGAGGGTTGAACGAGAGGGATGGGAGCGATTTACGGTGGAGGGAAATCAGAAGTGGGATGGTCGGCAATACCCAATCGAACCCGACGCTATCTCCGCGACCTACTTTTGGGGTGCGGCTGCTGTTACCAAAGGACGCGTCCGGGTAGATGGGATAGACGACGCCACGACGCAAGGCGACGCAGCCTTTGTGCGGGTTTTGGAGGAGATGGGATGTACGGTGATAGTAGGCGATGGGTTCACTGAAGTCGAAGGCGGAGAGCTACAAGGTATTGATATTGATATGGGTTCGATGCCTGATGCTGCGATGACTCTAGCTACCGTTGCGGTATTTGCCAACAGCCCAACGAGGGTACGAGGCGTCGCCAACATGCGGATTAAAGAGACCGACCGGATAGCGGCGATAGTGTCCGAACTGAAGAAACTGGGAGTTGAAGCCCAAGCAACTGACGACGGTTTTGTAATAGACCCATCTGACACAATAGAGCCCGCAGAGATAGATACCTACGGCGATCACCGGATGGCGATGAGTTTCTCTCTGGTCGGACTTGGCTCACCCGGTGTTGTCATCAACGATCCAGACTGCGTGACGAAGACTTTCCCCAATTTCTTTGAGGTACTGGAGGCGGTGTGCCGCCCGAACGCCAAAGTCATGGCCTGACAGGTGATGTCGGTGGCTTCCCAACCGTCGCAGACGAGATTATGCTGGCGGGCCGAACGCTTCTGGTCCACAGGGTCGAACACCCCGATCATGCGTTGGATGCTGCGCTTGAGGCGATGAAAGGCGATGACCCTTCAGACATTCTGCCTTACTGGGTAGACGTCTGGCCATCCGCCAAAGTGCTTGCCGAAAAAATTGCCAGTCTTGGTTCATTAGCAGGAAAGACCGCGCTGGAACTTGGTTGTGGGGCGGGGGTAGGTGGGTTGACAGCGTCGGTGATGGGCTGTGATGTCATTTTCTCCGACGCTGACGTCCAGGCTGTGGCGCTAGCCAGGCTCAACGTATCAACAAACGCATTGACCGGTGCCGATTTCGAGCAGTTGGACTGGAGAGAGCCCTTTAATATCCCAACCGTGGACCTAGTCATTGGCTCGGACCTACTCTACGAGACCTGGCAGGCAAGGCCGCTGGCGCGCACGATAGCGCAACTGCTGTCACCGCAAGGACGGGCGATAGTAGTCGATCCCAAGAGAAACACCGCAGAAAAGTTTCTGGATGAAGCGGCGTTCGCTGGACTCGAGTCCAGCGTAGAGGAGGCTCTGAACCCAGAAACCCCAAAGCTTAGCTTTGACGTAATGACACTCACTCACGCCAAATAACTGCTCGCCTGGTAATTCTTGTGCTAACAGGACGGCGGCGGAAGCTAACAGCTCTGCTGGGTTTTTTGGTCGTGCTCAGTGTCGGTGCCTGGGTGTTCAGGGATATCTGGTTGACTCAGATCGGACAGTGGCTGGTCGTGGAGACGCCGCTGGCGAAATCAGACGCGATATTGGTCTTAGCGCTCAACGAGTCGAGACTGCATCATGGATGGACGCTCTTCGATAGGGGATGGTCCGACACAGTTCTGGTCAGCGTGGGACAGCACCTTCTGCAAAACTGCTTCGGGTCTGATGTGGATATTCCGCAGTGGACGAAGAACCGGGTGGTCAGCCATGGCGTACCTGAGGACCGAGTGCGGTTTTTGTGGCGGGCTACATCCACCTTCGACGAAGCGGAGTTAGCGCGGAATACCGCTATCGCCAGAGGTTGGTCATCGTTGATGGTGGTGAGCGATCGAACACATATGCGCCGGGCGAGTTTCATATTTCAGCGGGTATTTGAGTCAACTGGCGTCGAGCCTCGGTTCAGCGCAGTGCCCAAATCCGCGAGCTGGAGCGACCTCGACAGATGGTGGACGCGAGAAGGGTCTGCTTTCACGATGGTAAAGTAGTACATCAAACTGCTGTACTACTGGTGGAACTACTAGCCCCACCACAGGCGGAGACTACCCTTCACTACCCACCGCAACTGGTGGGCCACTGGAGCGTATGACCCCATTTCCGTCTGCATCGCGGTCGTAGCTGCTCCAACCAGCAAGCCAGACCCGATCACCTTTCGCTATCTCCTCAATGGTTATGTCACTGTCCGGTGGAAACGCTTCTCTCAGATCGGTCTTTTCTGACGAAAGATCCAGCGTGACGGATGATTCGGTATTGTGCTCCAGTGGCCCACCAGTTGCGAGTTTGATGGGGACGGTAATTTTCCTGTCGTGGTTGAGTAGCCAGGCACCCCGGTAGTAGCCGCGTCCCGCAGCAAGAGGCAGCGGCGAATCGAGCTCGACACGGTCGCCGTCAACCTGCGACACTCGCGCTTCGCCGATGAGGGGCGACCAGTTTAGTGAGATCATCCATCCGCCGTCATCATCTGCTGGTCTGATGCTTTCGATTTGATAGGCAAAGCTGTCCTGGCCGCGTTTCACAAGCAGATACTGCCCGACAGCGTCATCAGGTGGGTCCTCCTCCGACAGGACGACCAAAGAACGACCAGACGTGTCTACCTCACTGATCTCGCCGCGCCAATCGGGAGCACCACGAACAACCCCGGCACCTTTCCAGGTCAGATGGCCGTCACCAACCAGTCGCGCACGGCGCACCCCTTGTTCGTCCACATCCAACATCCCCATCTGTCCGCTAAACTCAACGTCGCCTATTTTGGCGGCAGCCGTTGAGGTGTCAGCGCGTAGGACCCACTGCGTCGCTCTTTCTGTCTCAATTCGTACTGCGCTCACCCCTTCTGCTTTGAGCATTTCAGCGAAATTAACAGGAAGATCGGAATCGGATTCGACGACGTTGACGAAACATGATGAAAGTGGTGCCTCCCCGGTCCTGTGGCGCAGCGCCCACTCAAGCTCGTAGGGCGCATTGTCGGCTGGCGCGTGGGGGGAGCGACCGGTGCCTAAGACAACCTCGCCGCTGTCGGGCGATACCTGGGTCATGCGCAGTTTGATCGAGTCGTCGCCAGGCAGCGTCCAACTCGCTGACCACTGGCTGTCGATAGCGCCTCGAGAAACGTTATAGATGTGGCTCAGGCTATCTATCCGTTGGGAGCCCCAAGATGGCTGAATATTGCCCTCACCATATTCTACATCAGGCCCCAGTGCGGTTCCTGTGGGCTGGTCTGCTAGAGTGTCAAGTCCTTCGCTGCTGAACTCTCCTGGAGGTCCGTGGAAACTCCACCAATGCTCGGTACCGCCTTCGACGTCAAAGAAGTCAACGGCGTAGAAACGTCCGTCTGGCAGATCAACAAGGCATACCGTGCGATCAAGACGATGGCCCGGTAGGTCTTCGTAAGGAGAGTCGGCGGTAAATCCTTCTCCAGATGCCCTGACCACCTGAAAACCCTCGGTGTCGCTAAAGAGCTTGACGGTGCTTCGCCACCACGGCCGTTGTTGGCTGTTTACATGGACACTGTAGTGCGTCAGCCAGTTGGCGTCCCATGTGTCCATGTAGTTCCATGAATACGGATAGCCCATATGACGCATCAGGTTGCGCCCGTGCGCCATCAGCCCTATGTCCATCGGCTGAAAATGGGCATGTCCTGGGTGATCGCCATAGTAGAGCCAGAGAGCCCTGCGCTTCTCGCCCTCGCCACTCTCAAGCAGCCCGACGCCATACCCATCCAACAGACGCGATGGCCACATAAAAGGTGACGGTGGCGCGGGGTCACCGTCCTGATTGGCGGTGCGTGTGTCGTCGATCCATTGGCTCGCAGTAGCGAAATCGGGGTTGTCCCCAAAAGTTGCGGCGGCTGAGCGGTATGTCTCCTGCTCATTTTTCAGGGGCATAATAGCGCTTGGTGGCAACTTGTCCGCACTGGGCAGCGCTCCGAAATCGCCGATTGCAGGACATATTAGACCAGCAGCGACGATATGGAGCGGCCACGTCAGAATGTCGCTGTATCGTCCACCTCCGAACGGATCGTATTTGGGATCACTGTAAAGCTCGGGATGTTTGGCCCTCATGGCGATAAGGTCCTCGGCAAGCGGCACCAGACCGCCGACGTGGATGCCGTTGTAGCCGCCGGTACTCTCATACGCTGCACCGTCTTTGTAGTAGTAGTTGGCAGCAAAACGACCGAGCGCTCCACCGCCTTCAATCGCCCAGTCCACCACTTCCTTGCACTCAGGTTGATCGAGACTTCTAAGGAGGGCGATGAGGCCCCTTTGAGGAAAGGGAAGATTGGAGGTGGTGGACCCGTCCATCGACACCTGAATGCCCACATGAATAAAGAAAGTTTCGATGAATTTTCTTATTTTTGGACCGGAATCCAGGTGAGGCAGCTTGGATGAAACAAATGCGACAAGTTCGCCGTCTGAATCGATCCGATCGAAAATGAGGTCATAGGCGCGTGAGCCGTCGGCGTAGTTATAAGGCATGTTGATGCAGTATTCATCCATGCCGCTGCCGACAAGATAGTTCTCGCCAATCGGCCGGTCAGGCCCAAGTTGGCTAAACTCCTTTATAGAATCCTCATACCTCTGAAACCGGTGCTCGACCGCCATCGCCAGATAGCGGTGCTCCCTCGCCAAGCTGACAAACAGGATTGCCAATTTCCTAACTGCTACCTGATCGCCGGTAGCTTCGAAGCGCGCGGCGAGCTGATTCATAGTGCTGTAGACACGGCGAATCTGCCACAATGTTGCCACCGCTAAAAACCCGTATGTGTGGCCGTCTTGCTCGTAGCCCCAGCCATCGTCTGGAAAATCGCCTGATGTGTGATCGCCTCCATCAATATCGTTGGTTGGATACCAGGATAGGTCCACCGGACACTGCACTTTTGAGCGGTGATCTACGGGATCTTTTACCCACGGGTAGTAAGGGTTTTCTGAAAAAATATCCAACCGGTCTACCGGGCAACCTTCTTTGAGATTGACCCAGTGCCATCTCGGTATGTCGCACTTGGGTTCTAAATCCCACAAAAATTCGTCAGACCACTCCATCGCTTCGCATTCAGGCGGACTGCCGCTACTTTTGCCGATCTGCTCTAAGGGGACGACCGTGTGTTCTGACTTAAGAGCGATGGCGCGACCATCCAACGGCCAGACTCGAGGGGTTTTGATCGGTCCGAAAGAGCGAGGTATATCCCAATCCACCTCTGCGACTATCTCGATGGACAGCTCAATGGTATTACTACCTGACGCGAGGGCGATGTGGGCTTCGTCAGTCGATGAATGCCCTTTCAGATAGAGCCTGTGTTGAGGGCCAGGATGATCTTCAGGCGACCGGTCAAGAAGCTGTAGCTCAGCTGGCAGTTGGCAGGTGAGAGGTCCGTCTGACTCCACAACAACTCGACACCGACGCCCCTCACCGACCCATGTTGGTGCTGACAGTATGCGCATCGCCATTTGGACACTCTCCCTCAAATCGGGCGTTGGGCTCATATCCGCTGCCATTCAAGAACCGGGATTCGACAAACAAGGTCAAGCCTTTTGCGGTTTCAAACCGCCCACCTAGCGCGAAACAGAACGATGATCGCAAGAGAATCTTGGCATCGACGGTAGCCGGTTTTGGTTGCACGACCCATGACCCCCGACCACTGAGGTCGTATCATCCATAACTCGGTGGTGAGGATGGTTCTTCCAGAAAAACGGACGGCCAAAAAGATGCCTGGCAACAGTTTTGGACAATCGTTTCGGATAACGACTTTCGGTGAATCTCACGGCCCTGCGCTGGGGGTGGTGATCGATGGTTGCCCGCCTCTACTGGATCTATCCGAGGACGACATACAGCCGGAGATGGATCGCCGCCGCCCTGGGCAGAGCGCTGTGACAACCGCCAGAAAAGAGGATGATGTAGTCCATATCCTTTCTGGTGTTTTTGAGGGTAAGACAACAGGAATGCCGATCGCCATTGTGATCCACAATGAAGATCAACGATCGCGTGACTACAGCGATATAAAAGACAAATTCCGACCAGGGCATGCCGATTTCACCTACCTCGCCAAATACGGCATCCGCGACTACAGGGGTGGCGGCCGCGCATCGGCGAGGGAGACCGTTGCTCGAGTTGCTGCTGGGGCTGTGGCAAAGAAGCTGCTGAGCGCTGACGGGGTTGGCGTATTGGGCTACACCGTGCAGGTTGGCGACATCTGTATGCCTGAAATGGGGGCGGCGGATATCACGTTGGAAACCATAGAAGCCAACCCGGTGAGGTGTCCCGATCAGCCAACGGCGCTGCGTATGGAGGAGTTGATGGCGAGAGTGCGCAAAGAGGGCGACTCTGTAGGTGGTGCAGCGGTGATAACTGCTGTTGGTTGCCCGGCTGGCTTAGGCGAACCGGTGTTTGACAAACTCAAAGCGGATTTGGCTAAAGCTCTCTTGAGCGTGCCTGCCGTTGTGGGGTTTGAGTACGGGGTTGGGTTCAAGGCCGCCGGGATGAGAGGCATCGAGTTTAACGATTCTTTCCTAGTCGAAGATGGTGTGTTATCAACCCGTGATAATCGCGCAGGCGGAATTTTGGGCGGAATCAGCACTGGAGAGATGTTGAATATGCGTGTGGCACTCAAACCTACATCGTCTATACCGACCGAACAGAACACTATAGACGTGAATAGTGAGCCCACAACGATCAAGACGAAAGGGCGACACGACCCCTGTCTTGTTCCCAGATTCATACCCATCGGTGAGGCGATGGTGGCACTTGTCTTGGCCGACCATCTGCTTCGCTGGCGACAGATACGATAAAGCGACACCACTCAAAAAAGAGTTTCTGCAATATGTCCAGTGTCCAATATGAAGAGATGCGTCCAGACGAAATACGTAAAGCTCGGGAAAACTGTGCAGCTGCATACCTGCCCATGGGGATTTTGGAGTGGCACGGCAAACACCTTCCAGTGGGCAACGACACACTGAAAGCGCATAAGATGGCGATCCATTTCGCCAAAGAGATTGGCGGTCTGGCGATGCCTCCGATCTGGTGGGGCGACCACCGCGCAGCGATCGCTGAGGTTGTGTTTGGGCCTGACAAGTTCACCAACCTTGATCGCGATCACAGGCCTGAGATCGCGGAGGCTTACGGTTTGGACCTGGACAGGTTCTATGAGGATGCTGAGCGCGCGGAAAATGATGGCGGTTGGGACCTGTTTGATGGTGTACTTAGAAACAGCTATTTTGAACTCTACACGCTCGGATTTGACGTTGTTGTCACCATCTCAGGCCACTACCCGCTCCGGACGCCTGCCGACAGCGCCGCCGAAGCGTTCAACGCACTCGACAAACTGCGAGTTATCTCAATCACAGGGTTCGAGCTGGCTGAAGGCTACGATGGCGACCACGCCGCCAAATGGGAAACCTCGATGCTCATGAACCTTCGGCCTGAACTCGTGGACATGAGCAAGCTTGATGACGACCTAACTAGGCAACCCACCGGTGTCATGGGCGAAGACCCAAGGACTTCGGCATCGCCTGAGTACGGTAAAGCCGGGCTAGACGCTATTACCGCGACGCTTCGCGGGCAGGTAAAAGAGGCGCTTGGGGCCGGTTAGAGGCCTGGTCGGGTGTGAATATTGGGGCCGTCAACTTTTCGCCGCCACGATTTCGCGCAGGGCAGCCAAAATATCGATGGGATCAAGCCGCTTGGTGTAGTCGTTATCTGCGAACGCCAGATGCGCGATGCCGTTGCTGTCAATAACAAAAGTGTCTGGAAGAGGCAGCTCCCAGGAGTCATCACCATTGTACGCCGGGATGTTGAAGGTCCCCTTACTGTACTTAGCCTGAAGCTCTTGAGGCACAGTAAAACCAGGCCGAAATCCCGTGCCGTTCTGTTGCCTGAGTCGCTTAAAACCGGAAACGATATCCGTTGTTTGCGCTTGGTGGATATTGATGAGTCCAGGATTTCCGGCGAGATAGCTACCATCGACGCGCCGAGTTTTTTCTATTTCTGGCAGCGCACGTTCGAGCGCAGTGAACTCCAGGCAGCAGTAGGGGCACCAACCGCCTCGATAGAAACTTACTACCACCGGACCACGCGCCAGCAGGTTATTTAGGCGCACACTGTCGCCATCAGCACTTGGCAGTGTGAAATCAGGAGCGGTACCACCCTCCTTGAGCGACCTCTCCATCACGCCAAACCGGTTCATCTCCTCGGTGATGCGATCCATCATCGCTTTCGCTTCGTCCGAACGTCTTGAAGCGCTCCGTTCCCGCCGGACGCGAAGTTGTTCGGTCAGACTCACAACGGCTTCTGGTGATGGTGGTTGACTAGAATCTCCACAGCCCATGAAACCGGCCAACAACAATAATGCGATGAGCCTTAACCGCGATCTCATAGTGCCCTTCCTTCACTCGATCCCACTACAAGTGACTCGGTCTTTAGCCAAAGACGTAGGGCCAACTCTTCATCGTACGTCTCTTGCAATGACCTCTCTTCCACCAGTCCTTTAAAATACCCGCCAGTGACACCGTCCATCTGAGGCGACGACGCGAGATGAATAACACCGTCCGCACCTTCTTCAGGGGTGAGAAACCGCCTACGAAGCAGTCTCAACGCCAGCCTCACGGGCCAGTATGTGCCGCGTCCTAAGTTCGTGGATACCACACCAGGATGAACGCAGTTCGCTGTTGCCCCAACGTCACTTAATCTTCGCGCCAGCTCGTAGGTGAACAGCACATTCGCCAGCTTGGATTGGGCGTAGATGTCGAAAGGCTTGTAGCGCTTATGGCCGTCCAAGTTGTCGAAGTCGATTGAGACGCGGTTATGTGCGCCGGAACTCACCGTCACCACTCTCGAACCTCGGTAAATTACACCAAAAAGCAGCTTTGTTATCAAAAACGGTGCGATGTGGTTTACCGCAAAGGTCAGCTCGACACCGTCAGAGGTGATGCGTCGCCTGCCTGAAATCAGTCCGGCGTTGTTGACCAAAACATCGAGCCGGTCATGGAGGGATAGGAAACGGTCGCAGCACTCTTTTATCTGGTTTTGGGAGGAGAGATCAGCGACCAATACCTCAACCTCCGCGCCACCTGTAACATCCTCGATCTCTGTTTTGGCCGCATCGGCTTTTGCCCGATCGCGGCACACCATCACCAACTTGGCACCCCTCTGCGCAAGTTCCAACGCTGTGGCTTTCCCGATGCCGGAGGTCGCCCCGGTGACAAGACATGTCTTGCCCGACATCAGTCCCGACGGGGCTTGGCTCATGTCGAGACCGAAAGCGGCACAACCTGCCCAGACTCCTGCGAACTCATTGCACCTTGGGCTATCTCCACTGCCGCCATCCCCTCCTCACCTGGAATTGGCACCGGGGTGTCATCCACCACCGCTCTTAGAAACTGCTCGACCTCGAACTCCACAGCGTTCGGATATCCCAGATCGCCTATGGCCAGCGTCGTGAGTTCACCGTCGCCGAAACGGTATTTGAGCTCCCCTGAGCTTTGATTGAAATGAACCGCTCCGTTCGTACCCAATATCTCACCGCGATAGACCCCGACGTGGTCTGCCTGGCTGGCGGCCAATTGTGCCAGACCGCCGTCTTCAAACCCGATCGTCGCAAAAAACGTATCGGAGTAGTCGGCACCGCACGGATTGGGTCTTGGGTTGGAGAGCGCGTAGACCGACGTAGCGTTTCCAAGGCAGCAGCGCATGAAGTCGATCTCGTGGACATCAACCTCAAACAGGATACCGCCGCTCCTCTTCAGCTCCCGGCGCCACGCTGCCACGCTGCCCCATCCCGATCCGCTTCGGGTAATCCTCACTGCGAACAGCTCACCTAAGTCGGGCATGTGGTCAAGCGCAAATTTGAACGGCCCAAGGTAGCGCAAGACCTGGCCCACCATCAGTTTGACGCCCTGTTTAGCCGCAGCATCGATCATGGTTTGGCAGTCGTCCACATTCACCGCCATCGGTTTTTCCACAAATACGTGTTTGCCCGCTGCGATGGTGGCCAACGCTGCCTCTCTGTGTGCGAACTGCGGCACCGCTACAATAATCGCGTCGATGTCATCCCTCTCTACGAAAGATTCTATATCCGCTACGTATTCCGCTTCCACCGCTTCGGCAACTTCTTTGCCTATGTCGGCGTCCAAATCGCAGACCGCGTTCACCTGGGAGAGTTGAGGCAGTTGGTGCGCAGATGTAATCAGACCTCGGCCCATCGGTCCACATCCGATGAGCCCTACACGACAGATGTCCATTTCTCATCTTCCTAAGATCTAGGGTTTTGGCATGTCATCCCGCAGACGGCTCAATCATACTGCCGCAGGAGCAAACCGGTCAACGCGCACGTTGACCATCCCCTTGGCTGGTAGTAGTCTCATAACTGTCGTGCCAACGAAAGATTAGGCCATCTATGCTCTGTCCTGTCCGTCATGTATTCGTAGCTGCTCTCATTGGTGCGGCGTTTGCCGCGCAAACGACGTATGCGGCGCAACTGGTACACCATATCCAGATTGACGGCATCATCGACGGCGGATTGGCGGCGTTCGTCGAGCGAACCATCGACGAAGCTGATGAGCTTGGCGTCGACGCAATTATCCTGGAGTTGGACACCTTTGGCGGACGCGTCGATGCCGCTGACGTGATCCGTCAGGCGCTCCTGGACGCCCCCATGACCACCATCGCATGGATCAACAAGAACGCCGCGTCGGCAGGCGCTCTGATATCAATCGCCTGCGACACCGTTGCCATGGCTCCAGGCAGCGCTATCGGAGCGGCGACACCTGTCAACCAAGAAGGTGTGAAGGCCAGCGAGAAGATGGTCAGCTACTTCCGAAAAATCATGGGTGTAACGGCGGACGCCAAAAACCGGCCCAAAGAAGTCGCAGAAGCGATGGTGGACGAGGATATCGCCATCGACAGTCTAATAGCCGAGGGCAAGCTTCTCACATTGGGACCGGATGAAGCGATCAAGTGGGGTATCGCCAACCAGCTCGCAGACAACTTTGATGAGGTCTTGGAAAAAAACGGCCTAGATGGTGCAAGTGTGGTTGGTCAACGGATTAATTGGGCTGAAGAGATCGTCAGGTGGCTCACCCATCCTGTTGTCAGCTCGCTGCTGATGACCGTGGGATTTGGTGGGCTTCTGTTTGAGATACGGACCCCTGGCTTCGGTGTCGGTGGGATAATTGGGCTCGTGTGCTTAGTGCTGTTTTTTGGCAGCGCGTACGTGACGCATTTGGCTGGTGCTGAGGAGATAATACTATTTTTTGTAGGAGTGGCGCTGGTGGTTGTTGAGCTGTTCGTGCCCGGGTTCGGGGTATTCGGGCTGCTTGGCGCAGTCGCCATAACAGCGTCGCTTTTCTTGAGTATGGTGGGAAGGTGGCCTACTACAACTCCGCAAGAGCTACTTCAGGCTGCGACGTATCTCGGTCTTTCTGTCATCGCCACATTTGGACTGCTCGCTGTTACGTGGGGTATATTACCCCGTGTGGGAGCCTTCAGGCGACTGATACTTCCAGAGGTGCAGCTTGCCGACCGAGGCTACCGAGGAACAGACGCGTCGCGTTTTGAGGGCATGGTTGGCCGTCAAGGCTTCGCGGCTTCACAGTTAAGGCCGACCGGTTTGGGCAGTTTTGACGATGAGAGAATAGATGTGGTTTCCGACAGTGAATTTATTGAGGAGGGCACCGCGATAGTCATTGCGAAGATCGAAGGTGCCAAAGTAGTGGTTCGTCCGGTATGAGCACAGTGATCGTCATCGGACAATGAGAAACACGGTGTTGGGGTCTGACGGGGCGATGAACGACCGGAGAATATATGTTTGAGCTGTCAGATGGCGTCTCCCAATGGGTTTTGATTACAATCATGATTCTGGCGGGCTATCTGCTGATTTTGGTGGAGATGGCCACGCCTGGGATGATACTGGGAGTCATCGGTGTCTGCGCGATCTTAGGCGGTCTGGCGCTGTCTTACGTCACCAAGGGTCTTGGATCTGCGGTTCTGACACTGGTGGGAACGATTGCTATCGGCGCGATGGTGGGATGGCGGGTCTGGAAAACAAAATCGTGGAGGCGGTTGGTTCACGATCACACCGCACCAGAGGGTCTGGCGCAAAGCGCCCACGACAGCGGCCGCAAAGCGTTGATTGGAAAAACAGGAGCGGCGGTGACGATGCTCCGTCCAGCGGGAGTCGCTGCGATTGATGGTGTCAAGTATGACGTGGTAACAGAAGGCGGCGTGATCGATTCCGGTGTGCAGTTAGTGGTGGTGGAGGTGACGGGCAATCGGGTCGTCGTGCGCCCCGTCTGACCGCGGTGGTTATGAGTAGAGCAGGTTTGACGTTTTTTTTGGAAAACACACGCTGGGTCTGTTGGCAACTTCACGCCAGTCGGCCAGATTAGCAACTCAGTTCGCTAGCGCATACTAATCAAGAGGGGCAAACGATGGAACCGATTATTTTTGGCATCGTAGTTCTGATTATCCTGTTCCTGGTGCTGTTTACCTATTTCATCCCGGTGGGTCTGTGGATCACCGCGTACTTTTCAGGTGTCCGCGTCGGGATCGGCAGCCTCGTCGGAATGCGGTTGCGTAAAGTGCCGCCAGGGCAGATAATCCGACCTCTAATTGCCGCCACGAAGGCCGGGCTAACACTCAACACAAATCTGCTGGAAGGCCATTATATGGCTGGGGGCAAGGTAGATCGGGTTGTAGACGCGCTCATCTCAGCCAACAAGGCCGATATTGAGTTGAAATTTGAGAAAGCCACCGCGATCGACCTTGCAGGGCGAAATGTGTTGGATGCGGTCAAGACCAGCGTCTTCCCTAAAGTGATTGACTGCCCGGATTCGACCAAGGGGAAGAGCACGATTGATGCTGTAGCGATGGACGGTATTCAGCTCAAGGCAAAGGCACGAGTGACAGTCCGGGCCAATCTGGAAAGGCTGGTCGGCGGCGCGGTTGAGGAGACAATCATCGCCCGCGTCGGCGAGGGCATTGTAAGCGCTATAGGTTCGTCGGTCAGCCACAAACAGGTGCTCGAAAACCCTGATACGATCTCTAAAGCTGTGCTGAGCAAAGGGTTGGACTCAGGCACCGCTTTTGAAATCTTGTCGATTGACATCGCGGACATTGATGTAGGAGACAACATCGGTGCTGGACTTCAGACCGATCAGGCGGAGGCCGATAAGCGGATTGCGCAGGCCAAAGCCGAAGAGCGCCGAGCGATGGCTATAGCCGAAGAGCAGGAGATGAAGGCCCGGACCCAGGAGATGCGTGCGCAGCTTATTGAGGCTGAATCGCAGGTGCCTCAGGCTATCGCCGAGTCGTTCAGAAGCGGCAATTTGGGGATCATGGATTACTACCGCATGCAAAACATCAACGCTGATACCACAATGCGTGAGAACATCGGGTCCGATTCTGATGACGCCAAGCAGGGCCCTGTTGACGAGTAATCGGTGCAAATTAGGTGCCGAGTCACCAAGTTCTAAAGAGATAGACGTCCAACGAGGGTAAGAGCTGTGGAAAGCTTGATCGTATTCGTGGTCTTGATGATCGTATCTGCTGTCCTGAGCAGATTGGGCAAGAAAAAACAGGAGGAAGAAGCGGAAGCGCAGGAAGCCGAACACAGCCGGGCGCACCCGGACCCTGCGCAGCCCAGGCCCAGACCGGCAGCGGCTCAACCTGGCAACCGTCAGATACCTCCCACACCATCGGTTTGGGACCGGGAGCCCGACACGCAACCTGATGGAGTCAGTACGCCTGTGGAAGACAGTGACGATAAGCAAGATAAGAGATCGCTCTGGGGAGACCTTAAGTGGGAGCTGCAGGAGGCTGCCCGAAAGGCGCGAGAGGCTGAAGAAGAGGAGCAGAGAGAGCATGCCGAGTGGTTGAAGGAATCTGGACTGGTACCGCCTGTTCCCACCAAGGTCGAGGAACCTGTTGCGCCACCTATACCGACTCCAAAACCAAAGCCGGTTAAGGAAACTGCCAAACGAGAGGATAAGAACGTAGTTGGCCTTACAAAAATCAGTAGGCGCAAAGCCGCGCGAAAGGGCGTCATCTGGGCTGAGGTGTTGGGACCGTGCAGGGCGGTGAACAGCTACCGCCCCCCGGAAGTCGCTGGCGGCGAGGAGTAGGGGCCACGCAAGATTCTCCACCGAAATCCGCAATGGTTATCGTGGGAGGGCTTTTGCACCAAAACTCGGTACCGCAGGATACAACCGCAGTCAGAGTAACGATGGAGGAGCCATGGCAGAAGAGCCGTTAGTGGGCGTAATCATGGGTTCGACATCTGATTGGGAAGTGATGTCCAACACGACGAAAACGCTCGAAGAGTTGTCGATCCCCCACGAAGTCAAAGTTATCTCAGCGCACCGAACCCCTGAAGAGGCGTTCGCCTATGCTGATACGGCTGAGTCACGAGGGTTGGAAGCCATCATAGCTGGTGCTGGTGGAGCTGCCCATCTGGCTGGAGTGATGGCTGGAAAGTCGGCACTGCCTGTATTAGGGGTGCCGATGCAGACGAAATCACTGGGGGGGATGGACTCTCTGTTGTCAATAGTCCAGATGCCTGCTGGCATTCCGGTGGGGACACTGGCGATAGGCCGCGCTGGAGCGGTAAACGCAGCGCTCTTGGCTGCTGCGATGCTGGCGAACAAATACCCAAAAATCCACGAATCGCTCAAAGCGTATCGCGCTGCCCAGACCCAAAGAGTCTTGGCGACCCCCGATCCGCGTGAGGCGGTATGAACCCGATCGCGTACCTGTGACGAAGCAACTATAGTGACGACCTAATACACAACCGATTTTTAATTCCAGGAGCCCAAAAAAAAGATGTCTGACGACACTGTCCGCAAAAGTAGAATGACCACTGACGGTATCTCGCGCTCTCCAAACCGAGCGATGCTTCGCGCAGTCGGTTTTAAGGATGACGATTTTGCCAAACCGATGTTGGGTGTAGCACATATGCACAGCGACATAACGCCGTGCAACGCGCATCTGGACCGTCTGGCCCAAAGAGCCCGCGAAGGCATTTTTGCTGGTGGGGGTGTACCGCAGATGTATGGCGCTCCTACGGCTTCAGACGGGATCATGATGGGCCACAAGGGGATGAGGTACAGCCTGGTCTCCCGTGAGGTAATCGCCGACAGTATAGAGGTTGTCAGCGGCGGAATGAACCATGATGGTGTCATCGCCATCGGCGGCTGCGACAAAAACATGCCTGGCTCCATAATGGCCATGGCACGTATGAACGTCCCAGGGATTTTTGTTTATGGTGGCAGCATTCTACCGGGAATCAGCTCTACCGGTGAGGCGTTGGATATAGTTTCGGCTTTTGAGGCGGTCGGGCAGTACCAGGCTGGCACGATCGACGAGGGCGCAGTGCATGCTGTAGAGTGCGAGGCCTGTCCTGGCGCAGGGGCGTGTGGCGGGATGTATACCGCCAATACAATGAGTTCGGCTATTGAAGCGATGGGTATGAGCCTGCCCTACGACGCCAGTGGGCCAGCGGTGTCGGCGTCCAAAGAGCGGGAGACATTTTTGGCGGGAAGTATGCTTGTCAAGCTGGTCGAATCAGGGATCAGGGCCAGAGATATTATCACCAAAAAATCGCTAGAAAACGCCTACACTTTGGCTCTGGCGTTAGGCGGATCTACCAATGCGGTTCTGCACCTTGTGGCCATCGCCCGTGAGACTGACGTGGAGTGGAGTCTGGACGACTTTGACCGTGTCAACGACAGGGTACCACACCTCGGTGATCTCAAACCGAGCGGACAGTACGCCATGTACGACGTGCATCGGGTCGGCGGCACTCCAGCGGTGATGAAAGCGCTCCTTGACGCAGGGATGCTCCACGGCGACTGCCTCACTGTTACGGGAATGACAATAGAACAAAATCTGGCTTCAGTATCCAGCGTCTACAACATAAAGCAGGACGTGATAATGCCACTTGACGCACCGAAACATCCGGTGGGGCATCTCGCAATTTTGAAAGGAAACCTCGCACCTGATGGTGCCGTGGCGAAGACAAGCGGGCTGAAGGTTCGCCACATAACCGGTCCGGCAAGGGTGTTTGAGGGCGAAGAAGCCTGCTTTGAGGCGATTCAGAATGATGAAATCGTTCCTGGGGATGTTGTGGTCGTTCGCGGCGAAGGGCCGGTGGGAGGTCCAGGTATGAGGGAGATGCTCGCGGTGACAGCGGCGCTGATTGGGCGCGGTTTGGGGGACAAAGTCGGTCTGATTACGGACGGTCGTTTTTCCGGCGGGACACATGGGCTGGTCGTAGGGCATGTTGAGCCTGAGGCCTGGGTTGGCGGTCCAATCGGGCTTGTCAAGGACGGCGATTTGATCACTATTGACGGCGATGCCAAACAGCTATCGGTGGACGTGGAGGATGCCGAACTGGAGGCTCGCAGGAGTGCATGGACAACGCCACCGCCAAGGGAGACCAGAGGTGTGCTGTCCAAATACGCCCGCCTGGTAGCCCCAGCTTCGCAGGGAGCTACCACAGCGGTCTAGCGGGTTGTGTGCTCTGATTCTTGAACAAAATTTGCGTGTCGTCTACTCGGCCAAACGGGTGGGAGATACGCCTGCATTGGCCCCTGTCCCCAGTTGCGAAGTTCTGAGAACCAGTTATATTGTAGTGTCTGACCCATCTGCGCGGGCTGATGTTCCTACAAACACACAGGATAATCTGATGAGATTGACGTCGCATTGTGCCGAGCCACCAGTGCGCCTTTCGTCGGCGTTTCGTGCGTCGCACAATGCACTATTGCGTGCGTTTCTGCTTGCGATGGCGCGTCTGATCTTGACGCCAATGACATCGCTCGGCCTGGATGATGGTGGAAGGATAGTGGGAAGCGGAATGTATGTATATAGACTTACAGGCTCCGAAGGCACCCTCGTCAAACGGATGGCGCTTCTAAAGTAGCCGCCTCGCTAGCCGACGCGAAGGCCTGGATTACATTGGCGAGGTGGAGTAGGTAACCCTACTCCACCTCGCTCTCTCGTATCTCTGCCAACTTCCCGAACTGTTCCTGGATCGCTGGATACAGGCTTTTGTAAATTTCGAACCTTTTGCTGTAGGCCTCCTGAGCTTGGGAGTCAGGGGCGATGCGCTGCGCTTCACCGACTAGTGTACTAGCTGCGGCCAACACATCGGGCTGACGACCTAACGCTACCAACGCCATCGCCACCGCCCCCCTAGCCGACGCATCCATCTGGTTTGGGACTTTCAGCGGCACCCCTGTGACATCAGCGCGCATTCTGTTCCACCCAGCCATGCGTCCACCACCACCACCCACCCAGATCGACTTGGGGCGAATCCCAACTCGATCGGCGATCCAATCCAGGTTGTGCCTGACGCTCATCGACACGCCTTCAAGCACCGACCTAAGGAGAGTATCCTGGTCCATATTTGCATCGAGGCCGAACCAGACTCCTCGGGCTTGAGAGTCCCAGATCGGCGAGCGTTCGCCGCCTAGATAAGGTAAAAAGACAGCAGTGGTGCTCATGGGTTTCCTGGGCCAACCATCGACTAGCGGGCCAATCTGGTCGTACCACCTTGTAAGATCGTCACTCCCGCTGACGGTCCTGCCAAACCAGTCCACCGATGCCCCACCGTTGGCGGTCGCTGCGAACGCAACCGAAAGCTCATGGGTTAGTGGGTAGCACAGAATGCCAGGAAGCCGTGGTGGTGGGCCAGCCAAAAACATCCCAACTATCTCTGTGGTGCCACTTATGTTAAAAGCCTCACCAACACCAGCCGCACCTGACCCCAGAATCCCTGCAAACGCGTCGATTGATCCTGCTGTCACCGGCAGGCCCGCAGGCAGGTGGGTTTGGCGTTCCTGCGACCTGGTCGTCTCACCGACGATCTGCCACGGATGAAATATTTTGGGAACCAGACACGGGTCGATTCCCAGGTGACGAGCGTAGGATCGATCAACTTTCAGTCGGTGGGAATTGACGAGGCTCTTGAGACTGTACCTGTCAGAGGTGACCAAACCGGTTAGTTTCAGATTGAGATAGTCCTTTGGCAATACAACCGCACTCGCTCGCTCCCAGAGTAGTGGGAGGTTATCGCGAAGCCACAACAGTTTCGACGGACCCATGTTGGCCGTCGATGGAAGATGAACTCCCAACGCCTTGTAACGTGCGTCATCGCTCAGCTCGCGGTTGATCCATTCAGCTTTGAGACCCGCTCGTGTGTCCTGCCATGTGAGCGCCTTGCCTAGCGGGTTACCATCGCCGTCCAAGAGAAGGTGACTCGGACCGTGCCCGCAGATCGCCACACCGATCAACCGCTCAGTCGCAACCTGTAAAGCGACCTGATTGGTGCAGACGCACATCGCCTCCCACCAGTCCTGGGGGTCCTGCTCGGCCCAGCCGTCTTGAGGGCGGTGTGTCGGGTAGTTCGGCGATTCGGCCCGGGCGTGGATTTGACCGGCACCATCCATAGCCACCGCACGGCATTTGTGAGTGCCCAGGTCGACTGCCAGAATCAGATCAGACATTGCCTGGTGGCCGCGTCGGGATCACGAAACTACGGTCGTTTGCGTCTCCCCATCGACCCGCCAACCACTTCTCTGTGGTACCATCGCCTATGTCGTCGTAGCTCTGTTCGACTAGCGATAGATCACCAATTTGACGAGTGTGGTGCCACCAGCCGCTATCATGAACATCAATAACCGTGTAGGTGCATGGGTATATGGTGATCTCGCCGGAGACCACCTGGTGGACGGCCTTTCGGACGATATGTGCGGTCCAATGCTTGTGCCCACCGTAGATCGCGATGACGTGAGGATGGATGGCGATCTTTTCAAGGAGGTATTCTGAGGAGGGGAACGACGACTCCAGCTCTCCGTCGCGGAGCATCACAGGCCAGTGGGTACACAGACATGTTGGTACGTTGCGATCTTTTTCAAGCTGCTTTCCAAGCCACTCGTGCTGGGCATCAGAGAGGTCGCCGCGTGCTGTATCCAACATCAACCACCTAATGCCATCGCGCTCTTCGGCGTAGTATGAACGTCTGCGACCCCACGTCTTGCACCACTGCCGTGTCTGTCGCACCTCCAGATCGTGGTTGCCAGGCACAACGGCGTAGGGGATACCACACCCATCCAGAGCCCTTTTCGCAGCGACAGCGTCATCCCTCGAACCTGCGCCGTCAACAATATCTCCAGTGATTACCAGCCACTCCACCTCCAAACCGCGAAGATCATCGAGCGTCTTCAACAACACCTCTTCGGAGCGGTCTCTAAGGCGCCCTTTTTTCGGAGCCCTTCCAGTACAGAAGTGCGTATCTGGAAGGTGCGCCCATCTCACTCTCCTAGGTCCCGACGGCGTAGGCATCGTCTGAATGGGACGCCTGACGGTTCGACCGTGGTATTTGAGGAGGATGTCCACCTGCCTGCCTGAAGGCACTCCCCCAAAACGCCATCTCCATAGACGACCGTCATTCCAAGTCTCTATGGAGATGGGGCCAAGCGGATCGATTCCGCCAGTGAGTATCTGGCATTCTGGCTGACCCACTGAGCCCAAATGGGCTGTGGCCACAATCTCAGAATCCGTGACTGTTGGCACATGAAGGCCGATAGCGGGAATATCTTCGGAATACTCCATTAACGTTGCACACCCATATCAGTTCAGACGTTTGAGAATATGGAACCCTTGGGCTGTTTCGATGATCGCGGTCATTTCACCTACCGCGATCTCACCCAGAGCATCTTCCATCTGGGGTATCATGTCTCCTGGGCCGAAAAAACCCATGTCGCCACCGAGCTCTGCTGAAGGGTCTTTGGAGTGTTTGAGAGCCAACGAGATGAAGTCGCCACCAGCTAAGAGCTGTCTGTGCACCTTTTGAGCTTCATCACGGGTGGACGTCATTATATGTCTTACCCGCATGTGGCCAGCACTCATGCCTGACTGGTATTCGTCGCGACGCGTCTGAGCGAGCGCAAGAAGCCGACGAGGGAGTGCGGCCTGGGGATAGAGATTAGCTGCATGGGTGAACCAACCCAAAGCATCGTCATAACGGTCCTGAACGGCCATAACAGCACCCAACTGGAGCATTGGATCGACATAGATCGAATCCATCTCAATCGCTTTCAGGAATAGCCCCTCAGCCTCATTGCGTTGACCATCCAGTCGCGCCAGAAGCCCAAGGTTGTGGAGCGCTCCTGCATGAGGCGGATCGTTCTCCGCCGCCAACCTGAACTGCTCACGGGCGTCATCGAGTCTGTTGATTTTGACCAATACAATGCCCAGATTGAATCTTAGCTGAGGGTCGTCTGGAGAGAGTCTGACGGCATGAAAGAGGTCCTCCGACGCCAGACCCAGTTCACCGCTGTTGGCCCTTTCGACTGCGCGCCCATGATAAAACTTTGTGCTGTCAACCCTATCTGCGACCGCTTGGGGCGCAATCATGTACCCTAAAAAGATTGTCGTCAAAGCGGCGATAGGAGAGCGCAGCCAATTGACCCTCCCTGATCCCTTTAGCAAATTGTACATGAACGTTTACCTTGCCGGTTCGCCACATTCAATAGACCGAACACTGGAACTACCATGTCCGACCTGTCCAAAAACACCAAAGCGCGCTATCCCGTCAACTCTTTGAGGTCTTTGCATGAGGACCTCAACACGCCCGCCGCACGTCATGCCTATTACGGGCTTCTGGAAGGGGTGTCGATCGACCACTTCCGTACTGGCGCAAAAAGACGGATCAAAGAGCTTGCCAAACAGCTCTCGATGCGCGTGGCCATAGATGACGTATCTATGGACGATGCCAGCAAGCAGATGAACGACCTATATATCGAGTGCGGCGGCCCGCCCCAAGAGTAGCAAAACGATAATATGAAGTGCGGCGCATTCTATCTGTTACCAACTTCGTGCGCTAGAACCTACACGTTTGAAACGTGAGGACCGTGGAGGCGGTGTCCTTCCAACCGTCGGTCGGCAGCCCAGCTTTTTGAGAAGCCATCTCCAAAAACGTGACCGCATCCCAGCCTCGTTCGCTCGCCACTTCCGGCAAGAGCACGCCGCGTTTGGATGCTTGGATTACCATGACCCCGTCCCGTCCCACGCAGATATCTGTGGGGTGATTCGTTGGTGACATCGGGCCTATCACCGATATCTGAATCTCCAAACTCTCAAGCTCTTTCTGATTCACCGGCTCAAACCGGTGATCGCGGGTCGCAGCGGCGTAGGCCATCTCGACGACAGTATCTATCAGCGGCCTTTCAGCGGTCATCTGCCCCAAGCACCCCCTAAGGGTACTCTCTAGTCTCAGAGTCACGAACGCGCCAGCTTCCTGGAGCCTGGAACCACCTACACCTTCAATCGTCGGCATCGGGAGCCCGGCTGCGGCTGCGACCACAGCTTCTCTAGCGGCGTTCTTGAGCGCACTGCGATCTTCATTGGAGATCGGGATAATACATCCGCCCTCGCTTTGCCTGGCTATAGCAACTGAGGCATATCCCACAACATAGCCCGTTTTTTCGCCGGTGACATCGCCAGAATTGGTTCTTGACAACACTGTCGATCCGTCGGATGTCAGTTTTTTGGCAGCAACCATGACTGAGACAATCGGTCCTATCCCACATGCCGCTGTCGTTCCAGGTGCGCTCTGTCTCGCTGCTGCTCTATGCGCCACGCGAGCATCACCATTACAGATTGCGCTAAGAACCCGCTCGTCGGACTCAAGGCAGTCGGAGTAGGACTCACCATGGTAGAGATCAGAGCTGGCGACTATGAGTACAAGGTGGTCTCCAACGGCCTCAGCGATAGCCTCACCCAACTGCTTACAAATGTCCCATGACATATCGGACATCACCAACGGCACAATCGGCACATCTCCTAGCGTCCGTTGTATGAACGGAAGCTGAACCTCGATGGCGTGCTCTGAGCAGTGACCCAACTCGGTCAGCCTGATATCGGGCATCAGATTTTCGAGCGACCGCGTAATCTCCCTGTCAACCCGCAGAATTCCGAGGGGCGTAGCATATCCGTCGCCAGGATAGGCGGAAACGCCGCCAAAACTGTCCTTGTGGCTTGGAGCGACTATGATAACCGCCTCATACCTGTTGTCACCCAGACAGCTATATGCAGCCGCAGCGGTGCCACCCGAAAAACGGTATCCGGCATGGGGCGCGATCAGCGCGATAATCTCGCGATCGGCGACCACTTTCGGCGAAGTCGGACTGTCAGCTATTAGCTGGTCTACCTCTCGCCTAAGTGCGTCAGGGTCAGAAGGGTAGAACCCTCTTGGCCCACACACTGCGGCTTCCCGGATTTTTTCAAGAGTAGTGGCCATATGGAGATTTCCGATGAGTCGGACCCTTTAAGATCGCCTGCGTTGATCACGAACGTCAATCACTGCGTTCAGCGTATCCACGCCATCCGTCTGACAGACTTTTGCGAACCTATCCGAATATCCACCAGATAGACTCCACTGGCCGCCTGCCGCCCAGACCCGATCTTTCCATCCCACGATATGGTCGTCACTCCGACAGGGTGTGCGCCTTGAACCAACTCCGCCACCTCTTGACCCAGTAGATCGTAGAGCCGAACCGACACCGTCGCTGGTGTCTTGAGGTCGATCTTCCGGTAGCTACGATCACACCCATCAAAGCAGCAGATATCGGTCTCACCGGCGTTTTTCACAGTGACCGTGCGCCAGAATGAACCGTCCACGTACACGTCAACGCCCTCGCCGGTCGGCTCTGAGATTGCTGAGGCGCGAAGGGAGACAGCAGTGCTGTCAGTCGCGAGCCTGACCGCAGCCCCAGCAGCGTACCGCGCCAACGGGCTTACTTGCCAGGAGACGCTGTCGATATCAGCGCGAGGCAGACGCCACAAGTCAGGAGCGTTGTCACGCGTCCAGGGAAGGCCGCTGATTTTGATGGAGTCTTCGTGAGGTGAATACCAATCCACGGCTACATCCTAGAGCCACACGTTCCGCTGTGGCTGGGTCATTGGATAGGTCAACATAGAGATCATCATAATCGCCGAGAAAACGCAGCGATAAAAAGGACCACACTGGCAGCGATCTAGTCTAGGCGTCTGAGGCCGGAGCGGCGTCATAGTGCGCGGTGACGGAGGTGGAGATTCCGCCTCGTACACTAAATTCTGCCACCACTTCCATCCATCTTGGCGAACAAGCTGCAATCAGGTCGTCGAGGATTTTGTTTGCGACGTTCTCAAAGAAGATGCCCATGTTGCGGTAGGCTAGGAAGTAGTATTTGAGCGATTTTAGTTCGACGCACAACTGGTCAGGCACGTATGTAATACCGATCTCAGCAAAGTCTGGTAGGCCGGTCTTTGGACAAATAGAGGTGTACTCAGGCACCGCGATGACGATTTTATAGTCGCGGTCGGCGTACTGGTTGGGCCAGCACTCTATCGACGGAGTCTCGCCTCCAGACTTGGCGTGTTCATCGGTATATCCCCTCTGATCGGTCATCGCTCAATCCGTGTTGGTATTATGGGCACCTCTTGCGGGGTTCTGTGGCGCGTTTTAATCATTCCCAACCTTGAGCATCGAGACGTTGTTCGGGTGGTGTCTGTCCGAACGGTCCTGCGGGGACACCGACGACCACTATGTTTGGGGGCACATCTTTGGTGACTACCGCCCCAGCGCCCACCAACGCGTCCTCACCGATCTCAATCCCCGGTCTTATCACTGCGGCGACCCCGACGCGGGAACCACGACGCATGGTTATGCCCTTGAACTGCTCAAACCGCTCTTCTGTCCTGCCAACGAAGTTATCGTTGGAAGTTGAAACCATCGGTGCCACAAAACAGAAGTCCTCAATTACTGAATGCGCAGTGATGTAGCAGGCGGTCTCAAGCTTGCACTTGTGGCCAACCTGGCACATGTTTTCGACCGTTACGTTTCGACCGACTATGGTGTAATCACCGATGGTGACATCCTCGCGAACCGACGCGCTGTCAGCCACTAGTACATGTTCACCCAACGAAGCACCACGATAGATCACCACATGGGTACCGATCAGACTTCCGGTCCCGATGCGCGTTGGTGGCTGTTCTGTGGAGTGTTTGAATGCGCTCCTTTTGGCTCGCATGGGACGCTTGCCAATAACTGTCGGACCGTCGATCTGCACTTCGTCGCCAATCACCGTGTCTGCGAGTATTTGAACTCCGTGTCCAAACCGACAGCCGCAACCGATCGAAACGCCAGCCTCAATGACGCAAAACTCTCCCAACGTGGTGCCTTCGCCTATCTCTGCGTCTGGTGCTACCGAGCAGTTGGACTCCGACGGCAAAACAGCCTCCACTCTCTAATTGATTCCGATGGGATGACGCCTGCATCGACTAAACGGATCGCGGAACTACGTCAGCTCCACAGGGCGGCCCTGGTGCTCAAGTGACTCTTGTGCTGCCGCCAACAGTTTCACGACCGCAAGACCATCCGCCCCATCACTAGGCGGAGGATTTCCGGTCGAGATCGCCTCTACGAACGCGGCGCACTCTTTTCTCAGCGGCTCGGTCATGGCGATAGCGGGAATAGAGATGTCGCCTTGGCGATAGGTCAGCGCCTCTGCATAGGAACCGTAAGGAGCCTGCCCTTGGGTCGTCGTGGTGTCGACGCCGTGGTCAAATATCCGCACTTTTTCAGTCGCCGAAACATCATCCAACACCGCCATTTTTTTAGTGCCCACGACAGTCAACTGCCTCACTTTGTGTGGGTCCAGCCAACTTACATGTATATGCCCAATTCGTCCACTAGGGAAAGAGACCGTCACGAACACCACATCTTCGATGTCGCTTTGGAGATATGCATGCCCGGTGGCGCTTACGCGGGCGGGCTCTTCACCAAGGAGCATGAGCATCACCGAGAAATCGTGCGGCGCCAGACTCCAGAGCGCGTTTTCATCGGTACGGACCCGACCTAGATTAACCCGTGTCGAGTAGAGGTATCGCACATCCCCCAACGCCCCGGCGTCAATCTGCTCTTTCATCCACAGATAGGCTGGGTGGTATTTGAGAAGATGGCCGACCATGAGGATTCGGTCAGCGGCTCTGGCCTGCGCTACCAGTTTCTCGCCGTCTCTCACGTCCAGAGTAAGCGGTTTCTCGACAAAGACATGCTTGCCAGCAGCCAAAGCCTGCGAGGCCAGTGAGGCGTGAGAGGCAGCGTTGATGGCGACTACGACGGCGTCAACGCTGTCGTCTGACCAAATATCCTCCACATTGCCGGTGGTTTGGACCGTACGGTACCGCTCTTTGACCGTTTCTTGAACTTGCTCCCGGCTGTCGCAAACCCATGCCAGTTCTACCCCATCAAGGGAAGCGAAATTGCGCAGGATGTTCTTACCCCAATAGCCGACACCAATCTGAGCCAGACGGATCATTCTTTTCCCAGTCGTTTTGGAGCGTCAGGCACACCTAGATGATATACATGGGGCAGATCGCGTGATTTGATTGCGTTGCGGGTGTCTACAATCAGTTGACTAGTCTCGGATATGTAGTCGAAATCAAACGCTGTGTGGTCGGTTACGATCACTACACAATCCGCTGACGAAAGTGTCTTTGAGTCCATCGGTAGCGAATCTAACTGAGTGCCATCCACGGTCAGTTGAGCGACGTGAGGATCGTGGTAGGTGACATTGGCGTGTTTTTTCCAGAGCTCTATTATGATCTGTATAGCAGGCGATTCCCGAACGTCATCCACGTCTCTCTTGTAGGCTACGCCCAAGAGAAGTACATCTGCGCCGTTGAGACATTTCTGGGAGTTGTTGAGCGCTACCGTGACCTTGGTCTGAACGACGTTGGGCATGTGATCGTTTATGTCTGCGGCGACCTCAATGAACCTGGGCGAAAAGTTGACCTCTTTGGCCTTCCAGGTCAGATAGAACGGATCGATTGGAATGCAGTGTCCGCCCAAGCCAGGACCGGGATAGAATGGCATGAACCC
>CAZVGZ010000021.1:0-26518 GCA_964627605.1 uncultured bacterium
GATGGAATGATAAAGCCTTCACGCCAAATTATTGGCTCCTTTAAGATCTCCAACAAGGCTGGCAGCGCAACCGGCGGGATGTCTGATCTAGGCTTCTGGCACCGGGAGTCTGATGGTGATCTGCGTTCCTGAGCCCAGACCAGCCGAAGAGGCGCTGATCTGGCCACCGTGATAATCCTCGACAATCCGCTTCACAAACGTAAGCCCTAATCCCCAACCACGCGTTTTTGTGCTGAAGCCCGGCCTGAAAATCTCCCGCAACTGCTTTGGAGTCATGCCTTTCCCGTTGTCCGCGAAAACAATGGCCATCCAGCCGTCGCGCTCGGTGGTGGTCGCCGATATGGTGGGATCACCGTCTACATTTGACAACGCATCGACCGAGTTGCGGAAAAGGTTTTCAAACGCCCATCCAAGAAGTTCACGGTTGACCGGCGTCTCAGGATCGGCGTCGTATCGCCGCACGACGGTTGTCTCACGGCCAAAGCGCGGCATCCTCTCGCGGAAGTAGTCGAACGTCTCATCCAAGATCGACGCCAGATGGTCGGGCTTGAGTTCCGGTACCGAGCCTATTTGCCCGAATCTGGAGGCGATACGCTGAAGCCTGTCCATATCACCAGCCATATCCTCGATGATTCTGTCGGCGCGACGCATCTGGGCACGGCCTTCTCTTGGGAACTCGTCCTTCATCAGTTCAAGCCAGCCGGCGAGCGACGACAGTGGTGTGCCCAACTGGTGGGCGGTCTCCTTCGCCATGCCCACCCACAGCGACTGTGCCTCGCCCTCTTTGATGCGCCTGAAACCCCAAAGCGCCGCCCCAGCAAAGCCCAACGCTACTATAGCAGAAACCATCGGCATCCACGCTACCCGTCTCAGAAACCGAGATTCGGCGTAGTGGATCGTCCCGGTAAAAAGTGCACCATCTCCAATGGGAATAATGAACGGGATCGGCGGGTTGCTCAGATCCATCTGCCGCACGACAGTTCTGGCGCGCGTTTTTGCCTGTGCCAGTGAGTCGGGATCGCTGTAGTCCAGGGGGAAACCGACGTCTTTCCAGATGTATGGCTCGCCGTATTCATCGGTCACTACGATTGAGACCGGTAGGTCGTTCATCAGATCTACCAGTAGGCCTAAGTCCTGAGAATCAACGAGCTTACCAGCCCACGCCGCCGGTAGAATCCGCTCGGCGTAGATGAGTGCTACCCTCGCGGCATCCTTCTGAAGCTTGCGGGTGACATCGTAGGAATAGAGGGCGAAAGCCGCAACGGTGAGCGCTGCTCCTGCGAAAATCGCCCCTCGGATCGCAGGGTGTGTAGATAGCGTAGTGCCCCTTAGACGCCACCAGCCGCCACCACTGGCGCTCATTACCTTGCGCCTTTGCCTGTGAGCACGACTCCCACCGTGCGCAGAAATATTATCACATCGAATTTGAGGGACATATTCTCGATGTAGTAGAGATCACAGGTCAGTTTTTCGCGGACGTCGTCCAGTGTGGCGTCATAGGCCAATTTGGTCTGCGCCCATCCGGTGAGCCCTGGTTTCACTCTCGTTCGCCGCCTGTAGAGCGGGATGTCTAGCGCGAATTTGTCTACAAAGAATGGGCGCTCTGGCCTCGGCCCTACCAGACTCATCTCACCCTTAAAAATGTTCCACATCTGCGGAATCTCATCGAGTCGATAGAGGCGGATAAAACGCCCCAACCTGGTGATTCTGGGGTCGTCATCCCCCGCCCAGACCGGTCCCGTGTTCTTTTCGGCGTCTTCTACCATCGACCTGAATTTGTAGACGTTGAAAATCTGGCCGTCCTGACCAACTCGCTCCTGGGAAAAGACCGCCGGCCCTGACGAATCCAGACGAATGGCGACCGCGAGAAGAACCCAGATCGGAAACCCGACTACCAGTACCACGGAGGACAACGCGACATCGATCATCCGTTTGACGCGCCACTCCCACACCGGCATGTACTCCGGGAAAAGTGACATGAGCGGGGTGCCGAAAAGCTGGCCGATTCCAGAGCGACCTATCACCACATCGTATAGATCGGGCACTGCGAAAAACTCTGTGGTTACTCCGTTGCATTGAGCTACCACATCCAACACGTCATCTCTGCTAAGTTGAGGGTCTGCGAACATCACCTCCTCAATCCCATGTTCGGTCAGGATTTTCGGCAGATCATCGGCCTCGCCCAACACTGCCACCGGACCGCCTGGTTCAGGTGGTGACGCATCTGGAAGCGCCACGAATCCGACGATTTCGTGCCCCTGTACAGGATAGCGCGCCAAACTCTCCAGCAGGTGATGTGCGCGGCTGCCTGTCCCCACTATGGCGGCCTTTCGCCTGCCTTTGCCCAAGCGAAGTAGGTGGCGCTGCGATCCGCGGACTATGAACCTGCCTGCGCCGCAAGCCGCTATGAGCGAAGCCCAGTAGGAGAGAATTACGATCCTCGAGCCTGGCATGGGGCTGTTCGGATCGAAAGTCAGTATGAACAGCACCAGACCGCCGAAGCTAACCGCCTTGGCGAGTAGTACCCCTTCTTCTAATCGGGATTTGAAACGCCAGTCGCCATAGAGCCCCACGAACGCAAAAAGAGCGATCCAGAGGGCAGCGACAAACAGTAGGGGAATGGCCCACTCAGGCGCACTAAGCGGAAACCTAAGAGGTTCAGGGCGGCCAGCTCTAATAAAGAGAGCCGCCAAAAACGCGACAAATGAGCCGATGAGGTCGGCTGCTATGAGTGCTGTGGTCTCGTGCCATCTGCGCATCAGGAAACCGCTCTATTTGCAGCAACGGCGGAGCTACTGGCCGACCAACTCCTAGCGACATGGGTGTCTGGACACCCTGGAGCGAGACTTAGTTGTCCAGTGGCAATAGGCGTACAACACCCATAGGCGTGCGCTGTGGTCGCGGTGGCCTGAGCGGTGTTCGTCGACCAGCCCGGAGATCGCGTCGGCGTCAAAGGGAGCGCCACTAGCTATGGATGATGTGACAATCTCCTCAAAAATAGGCGCTAGAACCCCTCGAAACCAATAGGCCAGTGGTAGTTCAAACCCTTGCTTCGGGCGGTTATGGAGCGCTGGAGGCAGAAGGTCTTTGAAAGCGTCAACGAGAACGCGTTTTCTTTTTCGACCTGAAAGTTTCCACTCTGCAGGAAGCGCGAAAGCCAGTTCGGCGACAGAGGGATCGGCGAACGGCACCCGAACCTCCAAGCTCGAACGCATACTCATCCAGTCCACTTTTGTGAACATGTCGTAGGGAAGGCATGTCTCCAAGTCGCCATACAGAACCTGGTTGATGGAGTCGTCGGGCCAGCTACTGTGCAGCGCTGAGATAGTCTCTTCCCAACGTATTTCGCCGGTGGACGCCAGATCAGGTGCCACCGACGACCTGGTTTGATCGTCGAAGAGCGTCATCCAACCTGCATGTCGATCGGCTGGTGGCTTGGCGGCGGATTCAATAAAACGTTGAAGCAGCCTCACCCGCTCACCAAACGCGTTGGTCCGGGGCGCAGGGAGTGAACGCGCTAGAGGTTCGACAACGGATCGGCGCAACCATGACGGGAGACGACTGTAGCTTGAAGCGTAGGACTCTCCAACATATTTGCGATAGCCAGCGAATAGCTCATCAGCGGCATCGCCTGAAATCGCCACCGTGACCTGCTGGCGGGTGAGCTGGGAGACAAGGGCGGTGGGAAGCGCCGAAGAGTCGCCAAAAGGCTCGTCGGTGTGACTCAGGACCGAATCGATTGATTCGAGCACATCTCCTGAGCTGACTGGGAACTCGGTGTGATCGGTATCCCAGAGCCGGGCGACCTCGCGGGCGTAGCGCGACTCGTCGAAGCGCGGCTCCTCAGGGAAACTGATCGAAAATGTCTTTACCCGCTCTGTGGACTGAGTGGCCATCAACGCCACTACCACACTGGAGTCTATCCCTCCACTCAAGAAAGCCCCAAGCGGCACATCGGCGACAAGGCGTTGGTGGACAGCGGCGCTCAGCCGTTCCCGCAGCGCTTCTTGCGCTTGCTGGTAGTCGTCAGGAACGTCAGCTAGATGGTCGCGGAGGTCATACCACCGGTTTAGGGTTAGAGAGCCTTGGCGCCAGTGCGCCACTGTTCCATGGGGTAGCTTTTTAACTGAACTGTAGATCGTGTTTGGAGCGGGTATGTAGCCCAAAGTCAGGTAGGTGTTGAGAGCGGCTTCGTTCACCGTCAGGTCCGTGGCGTTGGACGATTCGACCGCTTTTATTTCTGAACCGAAAATCAGATCGCCATTGGCCCGTTCGCTGTAGACCAGCGGCTTTATGCCGAAACGATCTCTGGCTAACCACGCCTGACTCGCCTGCTTGTCCCATATCGCCAGCGCAAACATACCGTTTAGCCTGTGGAACGCGCTCTGTCCCCACTCGATGAACGCGGCCAACACCACTTCAGTATCGGTCTCGGAGTTGAACCGGTGACCTTTTTGGATCAGTTCATTGCGGAGGGCGACGTAGTTGTACACCTCGCCGTTGTAAGCGATCCACCAGCGCCCAGTGGTGTCGGACATCGGCTGACGACCATCTGGAGAGAGGTCTATGATCGACAGCCGCCGATGCCCGATCCCCACACCTTGATCTAGCAAAAGACCACCGTCGTCAGGCCCTCTGTGGGTGAGCGATGCTGTCATCGCTTCGATGGTGGCCCTGTCGGGTACGGAGCCGTCCTTCGTCAGCCATCCGGCGATGCCGCACATTACTCCACCACCTCAAAACGCGCCGATCCCGAACGGTGGACATAATCGTCTAGCCCCTGTTCGTAAATCGCTTCGGTGCGTCTGACCATAGCTTCAATGGAAAAATGGTTCGCCACGCGGTCACGGCCCGCCCTTCCCATCTTCTCCCATGAATTTCTTTCTGAAACCATCCTTAACATAGCGGCTCCAAGCGCTTGTGCGTCGCCACACGGTACCAGAAACCCGGTCTGGCCCTCCGATACCAGTTCAGAGGTTCCACCAGCGGCTGTGGCGACTGTAGGCAGACCAGTGGCCATCGCCTCCATCACCGAGTTTGGAAACCCCTCTACATGCGATGCCTGGATGTAGATGTCCAGCGCCGACATATACTCTGCAACGTTCGACTGCTCACCTACGAAGGTGACGCGATCCGTGAGCTTAAGATCAACAACCAGATCAAAGAGCATGTTTTCGTAGCGCCGTTCCGTATCGGTCTGGGCACCGCCAACTATCACCAAACGAACACCGCTCTTGGCTCCAAAGACCGCGTTGAAGGTCGATATCAGACCGGTCAGATTCTTGATCGGATTCAGGCGGCTTACGGTTCCAAGCAACACCTCTGCCTGAGGCAACCCAAGATCGGCGCGAATCTTATGACGCCCAGCCGCATCAGCGGGGCAATACCCGACAGGGTCGATGCCGTTGTGAACCACCCGAACACTATCACCCTTGACACCACACTTCGAGATTAAGTCCTGTCTGACGAGTTCCGAGTTGGCCACGACAGCAAAACCTGCGGTGGCGAGACGGTTGTCGATCGCCTTCAAAATAGTCGTCTTGTAGTAGTCAGTCGATCGCTCCGATGCGATGACGACCGGGGCCTCAGCGAGAAGCCCGGCGGCGCGAGCCCAGGTGTTCGCCTCAGGAAGGAAAGTGTGCACCACCGAGGCACGCTGTCTACGCACGACCCCAAAAACGTCCCACACTAACATAGGGTCGATCCGGCGGCGTTTTTTTATGATTTCTGTGGCAACACCAGCCTCCCGCAGCTTCTCGCCCAACGGTCCGTCGCCGTTCAAAGAGCAAACGATCGGGCGAAAACGGCGCGACTGTGAGAGTCCACGCGCCAATAGCAGAACCTGCTTCTCTGTGCCACCTACACCAAACGCCGGGATCACCAGCATGACGCTTATCATAGAAAGGTCGTTCATGTCTAGCACTTAGCCGCCGCGTTAGCCAGCCCGGTGTCGTAGAGGGCTGTCATTCGTCGCAGGAACGCCGCCGACGAGTAGTGATCGACCACCAGCTTTCGTCCAGCTTCGCCCATCTGAGATCGGCTTTCAGTGTCGGATGCCAGTTCGTTCATCGCGCGCGCTAGTGCTATGGGGTCGTTCGGTGGGACGATGAAGCCTGTGGAGCCGTGTGAAACCAGCTCGCCGGTGCCGCCAACATCGGTGGCGACGACAGGCAGCCCACAAGCCATAGCCTCCATCAGCGCGTTTGACAGCCCCTCTCGTGTCGATGACTGTACGTAGAGATCCATCGCGCCCAAAAACATTGGGATGTCAGACTGTTGACCGACCATATAGATACGGGGTCTCATATCACTGCTTTCGACTGCGCTTTTGACGGTTTTCAGATACCGCTGTTCTTTGTCGCCTTTTGCGCCGCCGACAATCACCAGGTCTATATCCGGTCGGGCGACCAGCCCGAAAGACTCTATCAGCCCCAGAATATCTTTGTTGGGATCAAATCGGCATACCGTGCCCACCAGAACCGTGCTGTTTGGAAGTCCAAGCCTCTCACGAACCTCAGCTTTTGAACCGTTATCCACGGGCTGGAACCTGTCGATGTCCACCCCGTTTGGAACTACATGGACTGTCGCTGGTCGAAGTGCGCCTTGCGTGACCGCCATTTGACGAACAGCCTCCGCGTTGCAGACGACCCCTTGCCCCGCACCCCCCAACCGGTGGTCTATTGCACGATGGATGACACTCTTCCAGACCGGCAGGCTGCCTTCGGTGGCGAAAGCCACTGGAACTCCTGCCAATCTGCCAGCCAGCCGCCCCCAGCAGTTGCCAGCGAACATGAACCCGTGAACGATCTTGACATCGTAGGTGTTGATAATCGACATTAACTGGGGCACCAAAATCGGATCGACTTTGCCTCGCTTGTGGAGTATCTCCACCGGTATCCCTTGTTCTCGCATGATCTCGCCCATCGGCCCATCGCCTGACAACGAACAGACGACCGGTGCATAGCGTTCGTCAGATTGGAGACCGAACGCCAGCAACCGCATCCTTTTTTCGGTGCCACCGATCTCAAAGTTGGGGATCACCAACAACACACCTGCTCTGCTGCTCTCGTTGGTAATCACCCCTGCAACCTGAGGGTGGCACGAGACCTGAACCACCATGTCAAGACCAGCGTCGCCATCCCTATCAGTGGCAGGAAATACATTACGCCAGCGTATACACCCGTTGTGGTGATGAACAGCCCTGTGACGATGACAAAGTAGAGCAGTGGCGTTACAACCTCAAACCGGTCGCGGTGGACATAGCCCAGCGCCGCGAATATCATGGTCAACGGCGCAAACTGTGTAACGTGCCGGATGCTGCTGCCCAGGGTGATGACGCCGTACATCGCCAAGGTTCCCAATGCGACACTCACCAACACCATCCGAGCTCGCGATCTGTCTGCTACGCACGTCCACATGCCCAGAAAAAAGAAAGGCCAAAAAGCGTAGCGCATTAACATTCCGGGGATCAATAGTTTGTACCAGCTCTCTGCGGTTTTCCACGGAATGGGCGATATAAACTGTCGGGCGATGCCCACAGGGAGGAATTTCAAGATCGCCCCAGGCGACTCCAACCTCGCCTCGCCCAACATCCCCGATTCGGTGCCTAGACCAGCCTGTCCTTTGCCGGTCATCCCGAACTGGATCATGTCGAGCATCTCAGACAACGACCCTTGAGCCAGCGCCTTGACAACCCCTCCGATAACCCACCACGCCGCAATGCCCAAGACGATTGCTGACGCAAAAGCCGCGCCTCCCACCATCACCCTGTGCGTAGTGCGACGAGGCACGACTACTACTACTGGCACCAGTACCATCACCCACAGTACCACCAGATATGGCCTTATCATCCCCATCGCCAAACTGATACTCATCACCACTAACAACCATCCCCATCTGCGGCGCGTGACTAGTCGCACCAGTGCCAAAACAAAAGCCATCAATAGCCAGAGGGCGATCGCCTCTTTCATGTTGAAGCCGCAAAAAACGATGCCCACCGGATCGATCAGAGAGAGGACCGATGCGATTCGAGCGACCCTGTGGCCCCCCACCTCATTCGCGATGCTGTAGACCATCGCTGTGCCGTGGGCACCTAAAAGGACGTTGGTGATAACGACAAATATCTGGTCAGGCACTATACTCAGTTGCGCTGCCACGACCACGAAATAGCCTACGACGTAGTTCGACAGAACCTCCCAGGGGAGCGTCGCCTGCCCGGTGGTCCAGACATGGGCCAACCTCGAACCGACGCTCAGATACATTCTGGCATCGGTAATCAGATCGTCGCCGACCTGCCACGCGATCCCGACGGCTACTATGGACCCGATAGCCACACGTGCCGCGACCCACCCTCCTAGCCACGCACCGTCCTCTTTACCGCCCATCCGCGTGGCGGAGAACACCACAAGACTGCCGCCGAGAACGAGCCAGACGAGACTCGCCCACGATGTCCAGTGCATCACCAGTGCCGCGATACCCAATGCGATGCAGACAGCACAGCCTATGAGGACGCCCCACCAGCGGTTGAATTTTTCGAGGCTGTTCACTCTACTCCGCTCCCGACTGATCTCTTCGCAGTCGCCCAATCAGTTCGGCGACAACGCGTTCGGCAATGCCTGCGTCCTCACGAGTCACCAGACCGACCGTGGCGATCCCAAGCGCGACCGCCCCCACCGCGATGCGCTTTAAGAGCATCTCGGTTGAACCGTCGTGAAACATCGACCACTGCCACGCTATGACGCTCAGACAGGCGATGCTGCCTGCGGCCAGCAACGCACGTCCCAGGTCGTATGGGATGCGATAGGAGCGCTGCGCCGCGATGTAGAGGGCGACCGATGTGGCCCCGACACCGGCAAGGGCTGTCAGAGCTGCTCCGGCTATACCCCACATAGGTATGAGGTAGAACGCTGCGGCGACGTTGGCCACCAATCCGACAGTGGTGCCAACAGTGAGAAGATATGTCCGCTCCGACAGCAGCAGACCCAGCCCCAACATCTCATTTATGCCTGGAAATATAGAAACGAGCATCACCAAACCCACGATGGGAACCGACGGTAGATAGCGCTCCGAACCGAGCAGAATAACCACCTCGTAGCCAAAAACTGTGACGCTGACCGCCAACAGACAGAACAGGAAAAGCAGGTAGCGGAACAGCCTCGCATAGATCTTGGCGGCGTCGGGGTTCTCTTTGATAGACATGGCGTAGGGGTCCCATGCAAGTCGAAAAGTGATCCCGACAAAGCTTACTA
The DNA here is from genome assembly GCA_964627605.1 of uncultured bacterium. Taxonomy (GTDB): domain Bacteria; phylum Latescibacterota; class MWCZ01; order MWCZ01; family CAZVGZ01; genus CAZVGZ01. The sequence goes on from CAZVGZ010000021.1 coordinate 9,249, forward strand.
CGTATCCCAATCGCGCACAGACAGAGTAGAGCCCCACTGCGGCTTCGCCGACCAGCGCTGCCAGGAAGAAACGGTTCATCGACAACAACGCCATATGCGAGACGGCTGCTGGCAGCCCTGGCAGGCTGAATCGCAGCGTTCGTTTGGCGGCTTTAATCATGAATCCACCAGCGTAGTCCGACCGCATCGACCAGAACAGCGCCCCTGCGCCAAGCGCGTAGGTGACCGCCTCTGCGACAAAAAAACTACGGACCCCCCAGTCGCGCCCTATGAGCAGCCAGAGCGCTGCGACAAACATCAAGCTGGTCCTTCCCGTCACTCCTACCAGATAGCCACGGGGGGAACCTCGCAGCCTCATAACGACCGCGCAGTGCTCAAAAAGCACCCTGGCAGGCACAGTTAGCAGCATCCACCACAACGCTTTGCTGTGGTCCGAACTGCCAGCGAACCTGTCGAACCCAGCCTGACCCACCGATATGGCCAAAACGACTACGGCCACCGATCCCAAAGCCAACACTGTGGCAACAGTGCGCAAAAACCGTCTTCGGTCGGCGGCATCGTGATCGTAGTAGTAACGAATTGTTGCTGAGTGAAGATTGATCGACCCAAGCAGAGTCAGTGTGGACATGGCGATGACCAGCATCTCCAGAATGCCCACATCCTCAACTGTGAGCCATCTGGTTTTGAACGGGAGAAGCCCGAGCACCAGGACATGATGAATTGAGGTGGAAGCCCCATAAACTACAGTGTCTTTGGCAAGTTTTCTCAGGCTCATGCTGCCCGGCTTATCTGTGGGTTAACTAGGGGAGGGGCGAGCGCTACGGCTGTCCTACGACCGCCGCACGGAATTTGGGCCATCGGTCGGCTGTAAATGCCGCCAAGATGCCCAAAGCCAAACCGAAGAAACCGCTGACCATCACGATGAGGCGCTTTTGGGGAAAGATGGCGATGTTGGGTGGCATGGCGCGGTCGACAATCTGGATGGTGGCGATGGTTTTCGCTTCCCTGATTTCTGCACGTTTGAGCTGCTGGAGCAGCAGCGCACTTACGATGGTGGCCATCTCCACATCTCTGTAAAGCCGCCCGTATGTCATGGCCAGCAGCGGGGCGTCGGCCAGAGGCAATAGAGCCCTGCGGGACTCCGGGCTGCCAGCAAGGACAATTCGTGGGGCTTCGCTCGAAGCTGGTACCATAGTCAGCCGTTCGTGTTCAAGCGCTGAGAGCGTCGCTTCAAGCTCCTTGGCGGTGGGATGTCGCGGTCCCAATGCCTGTCTGGCGGCACGAAGCCGGACACGCGTGTCGATCGCTTTGGCCTCAAGTTCGGCTTGTGCGGTCACAGTCGCCCGCAACTGCGCTGGCAACGCAACCACTCCGGTCCGTACTGCGAAATCTTTTAGCGCCTCCTCGGCGCGGGATAGCCGGGCGTTGGCTGAATCCATTTCGGTCTGGAGAAAATTCTTTTCCAGAGTGGCGTGGTTCGTCAGAAAAAAGACAGACAGACTGTCGACGACGTCAATAACGACGTTTGCCAGCTTTGCCGCCATCAACGAGTCGCCGTCCTCCGCGTCGATTCGGATCGCGCCTTCCCTCGTTACCAAAAACCGCACTTTTTCATCGAGCGTCGCAGCCGCGCCGATGGTATCATCGCTCTCATAATGGGTGACCAGGTCCATTCGCCTCACGACATGTCGCCGCATCGTTTCTGAGCTTAGCAATGTAATAACTCTGTCAAGGGAGATACCACCTGCGCTAAGCCCTTCCCACGGCAAACCACGGAGCAGACCTACCACACCGGTCTCCTCTTCAGGGGGCAACATTATCACCGCCCTGGCTTTGTAGACTTTGGGCAAGATCAGAGCTATTGCGGCAGATAGCACAGATACCGCGATGACGACTGAGGCCACAAGTGACCTCCAGACGTAGACTGTGTGTAGTAGGCCTAGCACACCTCCAACCTGCGATGCGGTGATGTTGGCCCCGGTCGGTGTTGTATCAGTCTCTACCATGGTTATTCCGTTAAAGACTCCGAACTAGAATGAGTGTTGTGGCGAGCTGTCCAACGACGTTCAAGATATCTTTCATCAGTATCCACCAGTCGATCTCTTCATCCTCTGGCACAAAGACAACATCACCAGGTTCGATAGTTGCCGACCCCGCTTTGAGCCAAACACCCGTGTTGCGCTTGATAACCCTGGCGTGGCGGGTGTCGGCGTTCCACGCTGTGCCACCAGCCAGTTCGACATACCCGCCCCAATCCAGGCTCTGGTCGTAAGCGACAATTCCCGGAGACGTCACCTGACCGATGACCTCAACACCAGTGACCTGGGTTGGAACCACGATGCGATCGCCGTCTTTCAGCACTATGTTGGCAACATCAGGTGGCGGGTCGGACATAACCGACCGGAACCCTCTTAATGCAACTGGCCCGGTGCGACGAACTCTCGCTTTGAGATAGGCGTATTCGAGGTCTGTCATCGCGGTTCGGGGTACTGACCCCAACCTTGCGGTGTCTGGATCGGTCCACTCAGCCATGACTTTCCTGATTACCGTCGCACCGCCGATGTCTGCGCCAACGGTTAGCCCCCCAGCGGCGTCCAATACGTCTCTGAGTCTGGTGACTCCATCAATAATCGGATAGGTTCCAGGCCTCGGTAGTTGGCCCTCAACGGTGACCAGGGCCGGCTTGCGTAGTGCCGATGAAGACTGTACGGCGATGAAATCGTTTCGACCGACTTTGGGGTCCGATTCGCCACTTATGACTCTGGACAGATTGAGAGTTTCTAGAGTGTGAGTCACCGCGCCTGGGCCTGCGTGTCCGATCTGGGCGCTCGCAGATGAGATATCTCCAGGAACACCGCCAGCCAGTTCGATAAGCGTGGAAACCATGTCACTGGGATGCCACTCGTAGAATTCGGGATTGGCTACCTGGCCCATGATCGCAACCGAATCGAGGCGGGCGGGAACCACGACGACGTCCCCCATCTCCACTTCAGGATTGGCGCTCAAATCACCGAGTTTTTCGAACCGCAAAAGATCAACAGGAATCGTCCGCCGTCCTCGCTTTATCTCAATCCGTCGTTCCGATGCATCAGGGGTCAGCCACCCTGCGGACAGGATGACATCGCTGGCTCGCTCAACTGGTGTGGCGCGAACCGCACCGGGAACTACGACCTCACCGCCGACAAACACTCTGAACTGCCGCACGGATGTTAGGACAACGGCGGTTGGGAGGTCTCCAAATATCCTGCGCACACTGTTTAGAATCGCTGATCTGGCGTCAGCGAGCGTCCGCCCGGCGACTGGAACCGCGCCAACCTGCGGAATGAGCAGCTGGCCGTCAGGGGTTACCACCGACGGGAAAGTCTGGGCCACGGCACCCAACACACTAATCGCCAACTGATCGCCAGGCCCCAAAACGTAGGTCTCTGGATCAATTACCCGGTCCAAAGCCACTTTGTCTGGGTCAAGGCGCGTTGGAGGCAGGTTCCGCATCAGCGGCTCGGATGAAGACTTCAGTGTCGGCTTTTGTGTCACCGGATTGATGCTCTGTCCCAAGGTCACTCCGGCTGACACAAACGCCAACATCACAACTGCCGAAATATGACGGCTAGGAACCATCGGATGCTCCGTATTGACGTGCGTAATACTCAGCGTATTCTCCCCTTTTTATCGGCTCCCACCAGTCTCGATGAGACTCGTACCAATCAACGGTATCTGAGAGGGACGCCTCGAAATTGCGCTTGGGTTTCCATCCCAAACCCTCAATCTTGCTGGTATCAACGGCGTAGCGTTGATCGTGTCCGGGGCGGTCTTTGACATGCTCTACCAGCCCCGCTGGTTTGCCTAACCGCGCAAGGACCTGGTCGGCTAGCTCAACAGTGTTGACACTGTTTCCACCGCCAATATTGTAAGCCTCGCCCACCTCACCACGCCTGAGCACTCTGTCTATTCCCAGGCAGTGATCGTCAACGTGAATGTAATCGCGCACAGCTGTGCCTGAGCCGTAGATAGGCAGCGGCGTGTCGTCCAGGGCGTTGGTAACAAAAAGCGGCACAACTTTCTCTGGATACTGATAGGGCCCGATGTTGTTCGACCCGCGTGTTATCAAGACCGGCACCCCGAAAGAGTCGAAATATGATCGAACTATAAGCTCACCACCGGCCTTCGCTGCTGAGTAGGGAGAGCAGGGCTTCAAAAGATCGCTCTCGCTTGAGAAGACCCCCGCTGGTATGTCGCCGTAGACCTCATCGGTGCTGATCTGTAGAAACCGCTCACAGCCGCTCGCCATCGCCGCCTCTAAAAGAACATAGGGGCCGTTTACGTTGCTCTGAATGAAGCTGCCAGGATCGGTGAGCGACCTGTCAACATGTGTTTCAGCAGCAAAATTGACGATCCAGTCCGCGCGTTCAGCAAGGGGAGTAACGACTTCACTGTCGCAGATGTCCCCGCGCACAAACTCATATCGAGGATCGGCATCAATCTCTACAAGGTTGCCCAGATTGCCTGAATATGTCAACTTGTCCAGGTTGATTACACTTTCGTCAGGGTGATCTTGCAGGGTCATTCGGATGAAATTGGACCCGATAAACCCAGCACCCCCGGTCACCAGCAATGTCTTGTCCATTGAGCTCTGTTCTTCTCGCATGGAAGTCTAGACGTCAAACGTCAGCAACTGTTCCCCTGGTGGAACAACTGCGCACTTCGCGTCAAGCAGCCCCTCTGCTTCAAGTGCGGTCTTCGCCCCATCGGCAACCAGTCTCGGATCGTTATTCGTGCGGCTCAGATGGGCCAAAACCACCTGCCCAACACCTCGACGGACCGCGGCAACCATTAGATCAAACCCGTCTGGGTTGTTAAGATGCCCAACACCGCTGTCGATACGCTGCTTGACCGGCCACGGATATGGTCCATCCTTGAGCATCTGCCTGTCATGGTTGGCTTCGATCACAGCCGTATGAACTCCAGCTATCCGTTCCCTGACGACGTTTGTTACCGTCCCCATATCTGTCGCAACTGCGAGCCGTCGTTTTCCATCGTCAACGACGAACCCGACCGGGTCGGAGGCGTCGTGAGGTATCGAAAACGGATGTACGCTGAAGGCGCCCACCACGAACTCGTCCCCTGCGACGAAAGTCTCAAGTCGTTCGTCGTGTTTTATCAGCGGCCTCATAGCCGAAAGCGTGCCCTGTGTGCCGTATATAGGAATTCGGAACCTGCGGGCAAGAACGCCTGCACTCCGAACGTGGTCGCCATGCTCGTGGGTTATAACGATGCCGCATAATGAGTTGGGAGAAACACCTGCACTGATAATAGTGTCTGTGATGTGGCCAGCGCTGAGTCCTGCGTCCACCAAGAGAGCCGCGCCGCTGCTGCTGACAAGCCAACTGTTTCCTGCGCTGCTACTGCCAAGAGCGATAAGCTCCATATGCCGAACGCTCCTGGACTTGCCGTCGCGGTCCCACCAAAGCGAGTGAAATTACGCGGCCAGTCCAGAAGCGTCAAGGTTGATCAGCTTGGTACCGCCCCTATTCAATTGGTTTTTCGCGCACCGACCCGCTTGAGTCCCCTCAAATCGGTCGGTGCGAGTCTCGGAGCTGCGTTGACTACGTGTATAGGGAAACGGACTGTGTACCACGACCCCAAGATTCCTATTCCGTCACCTTGGACGTTGTAGATCGCCCCAACATCGGAGTCGTTCCCGCTATTCCCCTGCCCGACAGTGCGATAGAAGTCCCAAAGATCCTCGTCCAGAGCGTTAATCACAACGTCGTAGTCACCCTCGAACCGGAAAAAGAACCAGAACAGGTCCATGCCTGTGCTGTCACCGATTATCGGCATCAACGCCAGGCGGCGATCATTTCGGAAATTGTCGCGCTCGTACTCGATGCGCGACCAGGGCCAATCTACTTGGTCTTTCAGTTCACCAGTAGCTGTATCCATGTGATCGGTGTACAGCTCCGCGTAATCATACTCGTCGTAACTCTTCAACCAACGACCCTCGGGGGCTGAAGTATCAGCCTGGATGCCCAGTACGTATCCAGCGGGCGTGGCTCCCAGGTTCTCCCACTCCAGGCGCAGAGGGATATCTTCGAAACTCACAGCGTACTGCCCAGGGTACACAATCGTAGTGTCAACACCGCCGGAAGTGACGCGAATCGGATCCGGCAATGTGGTCTGAGCCCATACTGTAAGTGTCTGTCCTTCGATTACAGCTTCAACATCAAGCCGGTAGGTTTTCCCGGACTCAGGAAACATTGAGGGGTTAGAATATACGCCAACCTGTCCGGTCTGAATCAGCCCCTGCTGCCCGGGCTGGATCCGCTCGGACAGCGGAAAGACCGTGTTGTCGTCCAGATTTTTCAGTGTCACGCTGGCCCCGCTCACCCGCACCAGATCGTCGTCCCGACCATCCCAATACTTGTCCATACTGATGGTCCTGCGGATAACAACACTGTCCACAGCTACCCCCGGTTTCAATACTCCGCGTATTAGCAGCGCAGGCTTGGCGACGTCGTAATCATTTGCGGTCATGAACTGGCAGCTCACGCCACCAACGCAAAGGAGCGCGATGACAGCGCCAGCCCTCACAAGAGGAGGCATTTTCAGTTTCGATATCATCAATCCAGCCCCTGGCTAAAACTCAAAATCAACGCCGATAGATGGGAATATCGGCAGCATCTTCAGTTCGTCTATTCCACCAGCCCTCGCAGCTTCATCCTCACGCCACGGTTCGCCAAAAAGATCCGGTGTCCTGTTGAAAATGTTTTCCTGGTCCAAGACATTGACCACCTGGAGGTAGGGCTTCAGGCTCCAACGTTTAAACTTAAAGTTATAGCTCAACCCCATGTCCAACCTCTGATACATGGGAAGGCGCTTCTGGTTTAGTGGCCCACGGTGAATGATGGGAGCCTGGTTGCCAAAGTCGTCGAAGATGTTGCCCACCCCGACGGTCTCTGTGTAGGGCTGCCCTGATGCCAGCGAGTACCTGGCGTTGAGCGTTCCTCTGCCGTCTTTTCCCCAATGCCACTGATAGACTGTATTCATCGACTGTCGCCTATCGTATTTGGGATAGAAGTTCTGTGGGTCGATCTTGCCCTTATCGTCGTTTACCTGTGGGAAACGCCTGACTGTCCAGCCCTGCGAGAATGATATCCAACCAGTATGACGCCCAGTAGATTTCTTGATCTGGATGTCCGTCCCATAGGCCTGGCCCACACCTCTTAGGAGGAAGCCCCCAGAGGTAAGCGCATCAGCGTCGACGTTGTAGTTGAACGCCGTAACTTCGTCGTAATCCTTGAAATATGCTTCCCACTCAATGCTCCACGCATCTCCGACATTATGCTCTATACCAGCGACCCAGTGTGTTGCTTTCGTCGGTCCGGCGGTGGTATCCGCCATAAACCAGATATCGCTCAGGAACGTAATTCCCTGGAACTCCCTGGGTACCCGGAATATAGGCTGGTGATAGATGCCCCACGCCGCTTTGAAAAATGTATCGGTTGTGAACTGGTATCTGCCTGCCAAACGGGGATCAAACCGATTATAGCCCCCCTCGGTGAAGTGGCTGGCACGAAATCCTGGCTGGAGCGTGAACATGTTGGTCACTTTCCAGGTGTCCTGGACATAGCCTGCTATATGTAGCACGTCCTGGTTTACCGATCCAAAGTCGTTCCCCTGTATCCTGTTGTGGAAGTTGAGCGTAAACCATTTGACGTTCCAGCCGATTTCGGCGGCGTGATCCTGCGTGGGAAACCAGTTCAGATCGCCTTTGAACGACCAGTCCGTCAGGTCGTTCGTCTGCTCGAACCTTAGCCCCTCGACCTCTATGGTGGCCTTGGAATCGAAATCGCTGCCCGTTACGACGAAATGCGAGAACCACCGAGGATTGAAGATGTGGGTCCACTGAGCGCTGAACGTCTTGTTGCCCCACCACAGGTCCACGTCGAAACCGTCGGGCGTGACCTGGAAATGGTCGCGGCCTGCGTAGGCAGCCACGGTAAGCTGATCGTCTTGCGAGAAAACCTGATGGGTCTTGCCCTGGAGATCGTAGAATGAGTAACCGAAAACAGTGTCCAGGTTCGCAAGTTTGAGGATCGGCTCCAGATAGGTCCTTCTGCCTGATGCCAACCATGAGCCTCTACCAACTGGGCCCTGAAGAGTCAGGCGCGAACTGAGAAGGCTGACGCCGCCGATCCCCTCGTACTGGTTCTTGTTGCCCTCGTCGGTGATGACGTTGAGGACGCTCGATAGGCGCGCGCCGTATTTGGCTGGAAAGCCGCCCCTGAGTAGTTCGGTGGACTTTGCCGCGTCCGCTGGAAACGTGCTGAACAGCCCGAAGAGGTGGGAGGCGTTGTAGACATCTGTGCCATCCAACAGCACGAGGTTCTCATCTGGAGCGCCGCCGCGCACGTAGAGCCCCACCGAGAAATCTGACAGCGACAACACTCCTGGAAGAGTCTGCACAGTGCGGATGGGGTCCGCTTCGAGCATCACATGCCCTGCGGATTTGAGCTCCGTCCCCCTTAGAGTCAGACGGCCAGGCGAAATGTCGTAGGTTTCCGCATCGTCGCGGTCGGCGGAGATTGCGAGCACCGCTAGCTCAATCGCCTCTTCGCCCAGGTTGATGTTGACGATGGCGTCCTCATCAGCGGTGACGTTGATCGTCTGCTCGTATTTTTCATAGCCGATGTAGGCGCAGACCAGTTCAAAAGCGCCAGCGGACAGTCCAGGGATGGCGTAGTAGCCGTGCTCATTGGTCATGGTGCCCGCACGAGGGTTTTTGATAAACACAGGTACGTAGGGCAGTGACTCGCTGCTGGCTGCGTCTCTGACGTAGCCGCTTATCGTCGCAGCATCTATCGAGGATGAAACCAGTCCGGCGGCCAGTGCTGTGAACACTAGCAATCTTGCTCTAATCATCGTCTCAACTCCAGAGGTGCGGCTGTCGATGCGTGAACAGTTGCAACGTGCATCAGGTATTCGCACGCCCGATGTAGCTAGAGTGTGTGGTGCTGGGTGGAATCGGTGGTCGTAAGGAACGCCGATAATCTAATATAGAGCGGTATGGTCGGTCAGGGGTTGCTGTTGTCGGTCGCTGCGGCGCTTGTCATCGCGCTGGGTGGTTGGGTGCTGATGCCTCACCGATTCGCAGGTCGAGGAATACTGGTACAACGGCGAGGTGCGTTCAAGGGTCGCCGATGTTGATGGTGACGGTTGTCAGGAGGTGGTGCTTCCCAAGCAGGACGGTTATGTGATGATTGCGAAGAAAAAGGCGTAGAGCCGGTGTTAACCAGCTCCACGCCCCACGTCGCGCAAGGGGCGGACACAAGCACCTAGGCGGCGAACTCGTAAACCTGTTCGTTCGGTGGGTGAGATCCATTCCGTGGACCTCTAAATTCTTCTCGCGTCGCTATTTGACGTGCGAATCGCCTCAAAAAGCCTCTTGATCTCATCCATCTCAAAGTAAACTAACGCGAAATCGCCATCGGGCGTCTTCTGGTGCCACTCTCGACTAAGAGTATCGCCGACCTGCTTCGTCGGTGGCCCGTGCGCCTTGAATCTCGCTACTGAACTCTTTCCAGACATCAAGCTTGCCTAGTAGAATAGGTATGCACATCTCAACTTGCGACGCGGCGCTTGGACTGACCACACAAAAGTGTGTCTAACTGGACAGAACGATCATCCCAAACATGTTGCTCGAACACGGCTTGTGGCAGGCGCTGAATGTGTGGACTAGGCCGGATTCAAAAACGTAACGTCCGGCTTTCCTATGACACCGGCTTCTTTCATGGCATCAGCCAGATTAGCAGCGGACATGAAGGTTTTGGCCTGATCCATCGAACCTAACTCAATCAAAGCCGTGACCGTGTTAGGCTCTCCGTCAACTGTGCACACGCTCGCACTTACTTCTCCGCCCTCAATGTAACTATGGAATAGTTCGAATACAAATTAAGCATACAATATTATGCACAGTGCCTAAGAAAATAGGGCGTCAATTTACAGACCGACGCCCCGGCTACCTACTGACCGACCTCAACGCTCGTCCGAATACAGGTCCAGCCAGTCGAGCTCTTGTCGTGTTAGCTCAATCTCCAACCCTTTGATGTTGTCTTTAAGCTCGTCAGCGCCGTTTGAGCCGATAAGCGCAAAAACATTCATCGGCTGACTCATAACGAACGCCAAAGCGATCTGAGGCACTGTGACCCCTTTTTCTCTCGCCAACTCGCCGACTCTCTCCAGACGTGAAAAGTTGTCGTCTGAGGCGAACGATGTTGTCATCGTGTCGGGGCCCTCGGCCTCGTAGTTCTCCTTAGAGACCCGCCCAGAGAAGAATCCTCGCGCCAATGTGGACCATGTAAACAGGCCCATCTGGTTTGACGAATACCAGTCGCGGGCTTCTTTGCCGTCTGGTCCAGCTATAGTGATGCACCCCTCCCACGGCTCTTTGACCTGATCGGCCAGAGTGTAGTTCGGGCTGCTGGCGACCATAGGGGTGAGGTTGTGAGCGTAGGCGTATTCGTTGGCTTCTTCGAGCCGCGGATGCGTCCAGTTCGATCCACCGAACGCTGTGATCCGCCCAGCGGCCTGATGCTCGTTTAGCACCTCGACTATCGGGCCGACTGGAGCCTCAACATCGTCACGGTGCAGAAGACACAGGTCTATCACATCCACTCTGAGACGGGCGAGCGAGTCGTACAGATCGGATGTGATGTCGTAGGGGGTGACTCTTCGTCTGTCCTGGCTGTGATGAGCACCTTTGCCGATAATGATTATTTTGTCTCTAATGCCACGGTCTTCCATCCAACGTCCCACGATGCGTTCCACATCGCCATCGCCGTAGACATGGGCGGTGTCAATCGTGTTGCACCCAACGGCGAATATCTCATCCAACAGCCTGTAGCTCTCTTCGATTTTGTCGGCACTTATCATAATTGCGCCCTGGACGATTCGTGAGACTGGCGTCTCGAGGCCTGGTATCTCTCCGTACTGCATTCAAATCTCTCCCGGCTTTGTCTGTTACTGGTGAAAGTTGCGCAGTAAAAGATGTTGCACACTAGCCCGTTGCCGCAAGCACAGTCGCCGCACCTACCCACTGTGACGGGTTGACGTTGCTGTCCAGCACCAGCTAAACTGGTCGAGCGGCGATATCGTGGCAGAAAACAGCAAATCATAATCTCTATGGCTTGGTTGACCTTTTGATGGGAGGCGTCTACATTTTCAATGACTGCATTCAAATAAACCCCTCCCTGGACTACAGACGACGTGAGCGACCGCGACAAACATTTAGGCGAACAGCACCGTTCAACCGGCATCACAATTAGGGAGTTTTACGACAACAACCGCGAGCGACTGGTTGTCGAGCTGTTGGCTGGCGAAGAAGGCATGTCGCGACTGCTTACTTCGGCCAACATCCACCGCCCTAGCCTTGCTTTGGCTGGCATCTTGGACCTCTACACATTTGACCGAATTCAGGTATTGGGCAATACTGAACTTCTCTATCTAGCCAAACTTAGTGGCGAGGAGAGACGATCGGCGCTCGATACCATCTTCCAGTTTGACCTGCCCTGCGTTGTGGTGTCTGGCGGCAAGGAGCCACCACAGCACCTTGTCAAACTCGCTGAGACCAACGGTGTGCCGTTGTTCGCGTCGTCGTTGAGCACCGCCCGACTCTTTCATCAAGCCATCGCCTGCCTGGACGAAGCTTTTGCGATGCGTACCCAGGTGCATGCGTCGCTGGTAGATGTATATGGTGTCGGACTGCTGATCACCGGTCGAAGCGGGATCGGTAAGAGTGAGATTGCGCTGGACCTGGTTGAGCGGGGACACCGGCTGGTTGCTGACGATGTGGTGACAGTTACACGGTGGGCCAAAGGGATGTTGATAGGCAGCGCCAACCCCACCCTCGGACATCACATGGAGATTCGTGGTCTGGGGATAATAGCTGTCCAAAGGCTTTTTGGGATACGTTCGATAAGGCATCACAAACGCGTGGAGGTTGAGGTTCACCTTGAGGAGTGGGAAGAGTCCCAAGATTACGACCGCCTCGGCCTGGACAGGCGCAGTGTATCCCTACTTGACGTCGAGATCTCCTGTGTCACTGTCCCGATTTATCCCGGCAAAAACATCACTGTAATCGCTGAAGTAATTGCAATGGACCACCTGCTCCAACTCGGTGGTGTGGACACTGCGCAAGACTTTGCGCAGGCTCACCAGCGGATACTCGATAGTGAAGCTCAAGGTGGGCCTCCGGGGCGCGGCGCGGCGGCGGCGATGCCCGGCGATGGGAATCAATGACAACCGCTCTAGTGTTCTTCTGTCATGGCAACCTTGGCGAATCGATTTTGGGTGCCGTCGAAGGGCTTTTTGGGCCCGCTGAAGATGTGGCGGCGTTGAGCAACAAGGGTCTGTCGCGCCGAGACATGTCAGAAGAGTTGCGACGGGCGATCTCTGGATTCCAAGATGTGCAGCGGGTCGTGATACTGGCTGACCTCGTTGGAGGGAGCTGTTGGCAAGTGGCTATGGAGCTGAGCCGGAGAGAGGGTGGCGGTGAGGGTGGAATCGATATCGATCCTGAAGTAGCTGTCATCGGTGGCGTCAATCTTCGGATGGCGATGGCTTCTGTGCATAAACGGGACATCGCACCGCTATCCGAACTGGTGACAGTGCTGATTGCGGCTGGTCGCGATGGAGTCAGATGACTCGACTGGTCAGAGGTGATGAATGATCGTTCTGTTTCGCGTTGACGGCCGTCTGATTCACGGCCAGGTAACTACCGGCTGGGCTCACTCCTTGTGCCCCGATGCGCTCGTGGTGATTGATGATGAAGTGGCGGAGTGCGATTGGGAGCGCAAGCTATACAGCGCCGGAGTCCCATGCGAAATGGATGGGCGCTTCTTGACCGTTGAGCAGGCCCTCATGGGCTGGCAGGAGATCGCCGAAGGACCGGAGCGAGTCGTTGTACTGGTTAAAGAGCTTGAAACCGTGCGTAAGCTGGTGGATGGTGGGATTACGCTTGACTGCGTCAATCTGGGGGGACTTCATCCCACTGAGAAGACCCGAAGGGTGTGCCCATTTATTCATGTTGATGGCGAGGATGTTGACATCTTGCACCAGTTGAAAAAGTGCGGGATTGATCTTGACGGACGCGATGTGCCTGGTGCAGCACCAGAAAACCTGACGACAATTCTAGAATCGGACTCGGACTCTGAAGAGCTTTAGTCAGTCTATTCGGTGTGAAAGTCTTAGCGCCCACGGAGCCGTGAATGAGCACTGAGACCAGAGAGTTTAGGGTGGGGGCAGCGTTCGTTGCAGCGCTAGTCATTATGACCGTCGGAGTGATGTGGGGAAAAGGTTACCGCAGTCAGGATTCGGACTTCCCCATCGCCGTACGCTTCTCCAATGTCGGGGGTCTGTCGCCGGGCGATCCGGTGCAGGTGGCTGGTGTGCAGAGTGGTGAGGTGGGTGCGATAGAGCTTCGGGAACAGGATGTGTTGGTGACGCTGACGCTGGATGACACTCTCAGGTTCTATGAGGGCTACAGCTTTCGGGTGGTCACTCTGAATTTCACCGGCGAGATGGGTGTCGCGATCAATCCTGGGAGCGGTGCGCGCATCTCCCTGCCACCGTTGGCTGTCGGTGTACCGGCTCTTGATCTGGCGACGATGGTCGCACCGGTGGCTGAGGCGGCACGAAAACTCGGAGCTGCGGCGGACTCGCTGTCGAGCTCGTTACCTGGTGTTTTGGCGCGGCTTGATGGCGCAGTAAAAAATGCCGATCACGCTCTGGCTGGTATCGACACGCTGGTGATGCAGAACCGCCACGGGGTGAGGCGGATGATCGCTGAAGTCAGGACAGCTATGCGGGTCCTTTCGGGGGTCGGGGTCCGAGCGGACACCGCTTTCACGGCGATGGGACTCGTCGCAACCGATCTCAAAGTGGCGCTAGGTTCTGTCGCAGGGGCGGCGGACTCGCTTCGGCGGGCGGTAGGAGAGGTTCGTGGCGGCAGGGGCACTTTGGGAAGATTGGTGGCCGATGACAGCCTCTACGTCGATCTAAAAGCGGCGTCGCTTCATATGGACACCGTCTTAGTGCATCTCGACTCGCTGATTCTGGACGTTCAGCGCAACCCAGGTCGGTATGTCACTGTAAACGCGAGTCTGTTTTAGCCTCAAGGATCGGGGCCACAAAGACGTAGGGTGTATGCGTTCCGTCTAAGGCAACATTGAATTTCTGTGTCGGCGCAGCAAAAGCTTTCCATGGGCGAGTCTGGACAGTGTGGTATACGCCCTCTACTTTTTGTTGGTCGTGTTATTGCGGCAAGAGCGCTGCACACTAAGATTGGGGAAACCGGTAGATGGCCAGAAATCTGGGACTCCACGGCCTGTTTTGGGCTGCAACCACGCTGATATGTGTACAAACGACGGCCATCGGCGACGAGATCATCAATCTCGGTGATTTGGGCGCGATTGAAACCGCTCCGACATCCTCAGTGACTTTCACCGGAAGATTCGATCTCTCACTGGATTGGTTGAATGAATTCGGGGGAGGTAGAGGCAACCCTCAATACCGCAACTTCCACCATTTTCTGTTTCTAAACTACTCAGGAACAGGTGGGTTCGGTATTTTCGCCGAGTTACTGGACCAGACGTTCTATCAAGCCGAACGCCAATTCGGCGCTAAAACAACTGTTGTCGCCGGGAAAATCCTGGTGCCTTTCGGCTCCAACCCGTTCCATCAGTTCTACAGTGGCCGAGGCGGCGAGCGCGACGAGTCGCGGATAGTACCCCACATCTGGGGTGAACTGGGAATCTCCGTACACCGAGACTTACTGGACATGCCAGTCCTTACATTGGGTACTGACGTGTTCGCGATTCGCAACGCCATTACCGAACCTATAGCCGCAGATCAGACCATCGCTGTTGGTATGCGGCTGACCGCAGAGACCGGGCGGTTCGTAACTACCTGGGTCTCTTCGTATTTCGACATCGCAGACACGAGGGCGTCAACGACTTTGATGTATGCGGTTGATGGGCGGATACGTGAGGGGGCGATCCCACTTCCGATCTTGCGTGGGCTCCGCATCACCGCAGGGTTCGTGAGGATTGAGAGTGGCATCGACTCGTTTGAGGAGCCAACCAAACGCAACTATGCGGACTACCTCGCTGTCTCATTTAGAAGTTGGGGCAGCGGTTTTCGTCCACACGTAAGGTGGGGCACATACGCCGACGGGGATGGCAAACGACGAGGGAATGAGCAGCATCTCGTTATAGGTGCCAACCTTCGTCTGGATCAACACTTAGAGCTACTACTGGAGCACCAGATAAATATGGAAGAATTCAGCGAAATAGCGGACGATTTGGGCCGAATGATGTTGGTATTTGAGTTTTGAGGCTTTGGCCTGTTGTAACTCGCCAGAACCGCCTGTTGCATAGATACGTCACCCGAACACTCGCCGCTGTTGGTACAGCGCTGCTGACAGCGCCTGATCTGGCATCAGCAGAAGTATTGATGACGCCAGATCAGGCGATTGTACGAATGCTTCCAGGCACGAAATCGGTCCGGATTGTTCGGATTCGCCCAACTGCGGCAGCGGCGGACTCGATAGCCCGTGGACGCAGGTGGAGGCCGGAACCGGGCGTTGAACACAAGTTCTATGTGGGTCGCGATGCTACAGGACTAGAACTGCCTGGAGCGGTGTATATCCACGGGCATGTCGGCAAACACGGCCCGATTCATCTAGCGGTGGGGCTCGACA
Organism: uncultured bacterium; assembly: GCA_964627605.1. GTDB lineage: Bacteria > Latescibacterota > MWCZ01 > MWCZ01 > CAZVGZ01 > CAZVGZ01. The sequence continues at coordinate 25,003 of CAZVGZ010000021.1, forward strand.
GCTCTGGGATGGTGCACGATTTGGCTGTTATGTCGTACATTGAGCAGCGTGGACGGCCGGTGAAAGAACCAAAATATCTCAGGCAATATATCGGCAAAGGTGTAGGCGACCCTGTGGAGCTGGGAAACGACATCGTGGGTATCAGTGGGGCAACATTTTCTTCGACCGCCGTCACCAATCTGGTAAGACAGGCTGTTGACCTGTACGCCTACTATCTGGCGCCACGCGCCACCGCAGGAGCTGCCACGACGCCATGACGAAGCTTGCTGGTTGGACCCTGTTGACCGCCCTGGCGGTGATTTCTGGATGCGCTACAGACCATCCTTTCGGTCGAGGCGAACAGCCGGTCTTAGAATCGGTGAGTCTGCCTGCGAATGTGAACGTGCTCCTTGGAAGCGATCCCCTGATCTCCGTGGTTTTGGAATCATCCGACGGCACGGTGAATACGACAGCTCAACTCGAGGGCTGCGCAAAGGCGAGCTGCTGGAGCACTACCAACCCGGCGGTAGCCACAGTGGATCCTGACGGGCGCATTAGGACGCATGGCACCGGGCAGACCACGGTCACCTTCACCTATGCAGGGGTGATAAGCAATCAAGCTACCATTGAGGTGTTCTTGGGCACCGCGCTTTCGGTCCGCGTTGCACCGGGAGTGGGCTATGTTTTTGCTGACAGCTCGCTTCAGATGGCGGCTGAGGCAACGCTTGAGGGTGGCGACACCGCTGACGTTACAGGAATAGTCGTGTGGTCAACATCGTCCGACACGCTTGGCACTATCACGGTAGGCGGACTGCTCACCGTGTCATCGGTCTCGTCAGGCAGTGGTGAACAGATGATTGTGAGAGCGACGCTGGACGGCAAGAGCGGTACCGATACTCTTCAGGTAACAACTGTCCGGTTCAGCACCGATGTGATGGCGGTCCTCTCAAACATCTCGCTGATCCAGGAAGCCTCCATCGGCGACGGTCAACCTAAGGCCTGCACAAACACCGAGTGCCACGGTGCTGTGAACGGCGAAGGCGGCGACGTACTGCTGATGACGGTTGATAACCCCCAAGCGATATACAACAGTCTTACCGCTCCAGCGGAGATCAATCCGTACATTGATCTGGTGGACCCCATCGCAAGCTATATCTTTCAAAAAACGCTTTTTGTAGGCGGTCAAACTCCTGTCGCCCATGACGGCGGCGGCCACTTCGCCAACAACAGCGACGACGCAGCTTTCATGACACTGAAAACCTGGGTGCTGGAGCAGGCGCTGTTCCACTAGACCACTGACTTCTCGGACACCCAAGACTGATGCCCCCACGTACGCCCGATTCGGGCAACAAACCCACCCCGGAAGAACGGCCTGTTCGATCTTCAGCGGACCTTCTGCACCTTGAACGAGCGTATGTGCGCCCCCACTGGTTCCGCTTGGGATTCGCCATGTTGGTCAACTCCGTGGCCTCGGTAACGCCGTACGCATTTGCCTACATAACGCGATTTATCGTGGACGACGTCCTGGAGCTGGGCG
>CAZVGZ010000021.1:26528-54097 GCA_964627605.1 uncultured bacterium
ACGGCAACGATATGGCGGGATTTACTGGGGCGAAGCTGGCTGAGAAGACCACGCTGCTCGGAATGGCGGTGGGGATGTCAGTTGGCCTTCAGTTGGTGGGGATAACGTGTTCATGGCTGTTCAACTACAGCGCGGTTTTCGTCAGCCAGCGGATGGTGTTTTCGCTGAGGGAAGAGCTTTACAAGAAACTACAGGCGCTCCAGCTTACGTTCTTCGATCAGCGCCTCACCGGTAAATTGATGGCGCGTGTGTTGGACGATGTGTCTGTGATTCAGGACAATGTTACCAGCACATTCGTGTCGATCGTGTCAAATATTATGATGCTGATCGCCGGGATACTAGTATGCACTTCGGTCAATCCGCTCCTGACAGCGATCACGCTCGTTACCGTGCCTTGCTACGTTTTCGTCTATCAGTTCTTTAGAAAGCCCATCAAGGCGAACGCCAAGGAGCTGCGCGAACACAGCTCTCGCATCTACGGGCTTGTGGAAGAAAAAGTCACCGGCGTCAGAGTCCTTAAGGCTTTTGCCAGCGAGATATTTGAGGTCCGGCAATATACCCGTATGGCCGCCAAGGCACTGCGCTTGAGCATGACTCAGGCCAAGCTTGGCACTCTACTCGGCGTGCTGGCTGGGTTCGTTAGCACGCTTGGTACCGGCCTGATCATGTACATCGGGGCAACAGACGTTCGCGATGGCGCGATGTCGATGGGCGATCTTCTCCTGTTTATGGGATCCGTTGGATACCTCTTTGCCCCGTCGGTTGCGTTGGTGGGTCTCGGATCGACCATTCAGTGGGTATTGGTGGTGCTCAGGCGGGTATTTGAGATTCTGGACGAACCGATTGAGATCTCCGATCTGCCTGGTGCAGTTGAACTCGATGAGGTAAAGGGCGAGATTGAGTTCAAAGGAGTTTCGCTAAAATACCCAAGCGCTCCAAAAAACGCGCTGACCGACATCAATGTCACAATACCTCCGGGGTCGGTGGTGGCCATAATGGGGCCATCAGGCTCTGGAAAAAGCTCTTTCGTGCAGCTACTCATGCGGTTCTACGAAGCCACCGAGGGCGACGTGCTTATCGACGGACATCCGGTCCGCGATGTGGTGCTCACATCGCTGCGCAAACAGATCAGCATGGTTGCGCAAGAGGTAACGGTCTTTACCGGTACAATAGCTGAAAACATTGTTTATGGCAGGTTTGACGCCAAACCGGCGGAGGTGGTTCAGGCGGCGAAGTGGGCGCAACTGCACCAGTTTGTGATGAAGCTGCCTGAAAAATATGAAACCCGCATCGGTGAGCACGGTGCGAGCCTTTCAGGTGGTCAGCGCCAACGTCTGGCGATAGCGATGTCGCTGGTGACCAACCCGCAGATACTGGTGCTCGATGACAGCACATCAGCTTTGGACGCCGAGACCGAATCCAAAATTCGCGCTACGCTGAAGCAGATTATGAAGGACCGCACCGCGTTTGTGATCACTCACAGGGTCGCCACTGCCAGGGACGCGGACATCATCCTGGTTCTGGAGGGCGGCAAGATAACCGAGATGGGCAACCATGAGGAGCTCTCAAAAGGTGGTGGTCTGTATTCTCGTTTCGTCACAGTTCAAGAATCCGGCTTCCTCGACCTCGATGATGGATGACGAGACCCACGGGCCGTCTGTACGGTGACATCTATGCCCACTAAATATTTCGCCAACGGCAGCAACATGAGTAACGAGGAGATTGAAGGGGCGCGTAAAAGCGTTAGATTCGTCTCTACTGCGAGTTTAGAAGGCTACAGACTGGCGTTTACTTGGAAATCCTCGAAACGCGGTGGCGACGTAGCGGATTCGGTAGTGTGGGGTGTTCTCTACGAGATTGAAGATGACGACCTCGGCGGGCTTGACCTCAAAGAGGGGTATCGCGGTGAGGGCCAAGCAAATATCTACGACCGGAATGTTGTTGAGGTCACAACAGACCAAAACCTCAGCGTCTGCGCGATGTCGTACGAGATGCGGTGCAAATATTTGGAGGAGTACCCACCAGGCCCGGAGTATCTGAGCACAATCCTTACGTGGAGCGCGCGATCGGAGACTGCCCGCAGAATACATTGATATCTTAGAAGCCAGGCTGGCTGACATCTCAAGTTGACGATCGTGCACATCGTTCCATTCCGATGGTATACCTCCCCAAAAAGCCTGGCATGACAGATCTTTCCACAACGAGATGAGGAACCACCGTGCCATCATATGCTCCCGAAGATTGTCACGCGCCGCTGCTGGCCAGTGCGCCATGCAAGATGGCTTTTGATCCGGCGAACAATTTCGCTGAATGGCAGATGGAGGTTGGGATTAAACTGCGCGAACTTGTCGGAGTTATGCCCGATCAGGTTCCGCCGAGTGTTCGTATCGAGTGGGAGCGATCGTACGACAGCTTCGATGAGACGCGCTTTACTTTCACGAGTGAGCCTGGCGCAGACGTGCCGTGCCACCTGTTGCTGCCCAAAAACGCTGATGGTCCGGTGCCTGTTGTGATCTGCCTTCAAGGTCACAGCACCGGGATGCATATCAGCTTGGGGCGCCCTAGCGAGGAGTACAACGACGGACCGATTGAGGGCGACAGGGATTTTGCGATTCAGGCGGTGGCGGAGGGGTACGCGGCGCTGGTGATGGAGCAGAGATGCTTTGGGGAGCGAAAGCAGCTAGATGAGAAGCGAGGCAATAACCGATGCCAACACGGAAGCCTCACCGCGCTTTTGCTGGGGCGGACCATGATAGGTGAGAGGTGTTGGGATGTGTCCCGCGCAATCGACGTTTTGGAGAGTTTTGACTCGGTGGACACATCGCGTATCGGGTGCATGGGCAACTCAGGCGGCGGCACCATTACGTTTTTTGCGGCGTGTTTGGAACCGCGCATAGATGTCGCCATGCCGTCGTGCTATGTCTGCACTTTTCGCGATTCCATCGGTTCGCTGCACCACTGCGCCGACAACTACATCCCCGGCGTTCTCCAGTATTTTGAGATGGGCGACCTGGCTGGGCTGATCGCCCCAAGGCCGCTGGTGGTGGTCGCCGGTCGGGATGATCCGATCTTCCCCATCGCGGCGGTTAAAGAGACTTTTTCGAAGATAACCGAGATCTACGGTGCTTGCGGTGCACCAGACTCGTGCAGCCTGATCGTCGGGGAGGGAGCCCATCGCTTCTATGCCGAACCCGCATGGCCGGTGTTTCGACAACTGTCTGGCTGGTAGGGTTGCTGGGTTCGCGGCATTCTTGTGATGGTACAACGGTTGCAGGTAGGTAGGCGGGCGAAAGTCTACGTCCGTATATAGTTTGCGGTTCGGGCCGTCACACCGAGCCGAAATCGGCGCTACGTGTCTTTCTTTGTCAATCTGAGCGTTAGAAATCGCAGCCAACCTCACTCCACTTCCAGACAAAATGTCCTACCCAAACAGATATAAAGGTCTTGTATGGCAAAAATAATCAAAAAGTCGGACCTGGCACCTGCCGTGTTTGAGCTGGTGCTCGAAGCCCCTCGAATAGCCCGTCGGCGACAGCCTGGGCAGTTCGTCATCGTCAGGGTTGCAGATGTTGGCGAACGGATACCGCTTACGATAGCCGACGCCGACCCAGAAAAGGGCACGATCACACTGGTCGTTCAGGCTGTGGGACTGTCCACCAAAATGATGTCCACGCTCGGACCAGGAGATGAGCTGCTTGACGTTGCTGGGCCTCTGGGCAAGGCGACAGAAATCGAGACCCTGGGCACTGTTGTTGGGGTGGGAGGCGGTTTGGGGATAGCACCGCTATATCCCATCGTCGAGCGGTTTCACGACACTGGAAACACAGTAATCACGATCTTGGGAGCACGCTCAAAATCCCACCTGATCTACGAAGACAGAATGAAGGCTGTCAGCGACCGTGTTTTGGTGGCGACTGACGATGGCAGCCAGGGGCACAAAGGGTTCGTGAGCGATTCGCTCACCGATCTGCTCAACGAAGGCGTCCCGGTGGACCGAGTCGTAGCTATCGGTCCGGTTCCGATGATGCAGGCGGTTGCCAACGTGACTCGCGAATACGACATCCCGACAGTGGTGAGTCTCAATCCGGTAATGTTGGACGGTACAGGGATGTGTGGTGGATGCCGTGTGAGCGTCGGGGACGATCAGTTTTTTGCATGCATTGATGGACCTGAATTTGACGGTCACCTGGTCGATTTTGGCGAGCTGGCTAACAGGCAGCGGATGTATCGGAATGACGAGGAGTGCGCAGTTCGGGATATGGATGTGGAGGTGGGGTCGTGAGCGAGGAGATAAAGCCTAAACGTGCCAGACCAGGGGATGTGCCCCGTGGAGTGATGCCTGATAGGTCGGCTGACGATCGAATAGGTGATTTCAAAGAGGTTGCGTTGGGTTTCTCTGCCGACGCGGCGCTATTGGAGGCGACGCGCTGCCTTCAGTGCAAAAAACCGCTGTGTGTTGAGGGGTGTCCCGTTGGGATAGACATCCCCGGGTTTATCGGACGAATCGCTAAGGGCGATGCGACGGCGGCTTCGAAGGTGCTGAGGCTGACGACAGACCTTCCGGCTATCTGCGGAAGGGTTTGCCCCCAGGAGTCGCAGTGCGAACAGCTCTGTATTATGGGGCGGAAATTTGAACCGGTGGCCATCGGCGCGCTTGAGCGGTTCGCCGCCGACGAAGAGAGCCGCTCCGGCGGTTGGGCGGCATCGGACAGAGCAGCTTCCACCGGCAAGCGTGTCGCGGTAATCGGATCGGGGCCGTCTGGTCTAACGGCGGCGGGGCAGCTAGCAAAACTTGGGCATGGGGTGACTGTCTTGGAAGCGCTCCATGAACCCGGTGGGGTACTGGTATACGGTATTCCTGAGTTCAGGCTGCCGAAAGCCATTGTAGCAGAAGAGGTGGCGACCCTTGAATCTCTAGGCGTTGAGATATCGCTCAACCAGATCGTCGGACAGAGCGTCACGGTTGACGAACTCCTGGATGTTGAAGGTTACGATGCGGTCTTTATCGGCACAGGTGCTGGGCTGCCCTATTTCACTCGCACTCCAGGCGAAAACCTCAATGGCGTATACACCGCCAACGAGTTTCTGACGCGCGTCAATCTGATGCGGGCCTACCAGTTCCCTGAGTATCACACTCCGGTCCATGTGGGGCAGAACGTGGCGGTTTTCGGTGGTGGCAACACCGCGATGGACGCCGCTCGCACAGCACGACGTCTTACCGACGGCAATGTCTGGCTTATATACCGCCGCTCGGAAGCTGAGATGCCAGCCCGCGATGAGGAGATAGAGCACGGCAAGGACGAGGGGATCAAGTTTCTCATGCTTACAAGCCCCCTCGAATTTATGGACGAAGGCTCTGGCAGCGTTGGGGGCGTGAAGTGTATTGAGATGGGGTTAGGTGAGCCTGATACGTCTGGGCGCAGGCGACCTGTCCCCAAAAAAGGATCAGAGTTCACGTTAGAAATCGACCAGGCGATTGTTGCTATCGGCAACGGCCCTAACCGTCTTATACCACAGACAACACCAGGGTTGGAGATATCCAATCATGGAACGATTGTCGCCGATGAGCACACCGGTGGCACTGCGCGTCCCGGCGTGTTCGCTGGAGGGGATGTAGTCACCGGAGCTGCAACAGTCATCCTGGCCATGGGTGCTGGAAAAGTCGCTGCGGCGGCTATAGATGCGTATCTCAAAGACTACACTGAAGAAGAGATCACAAAGAGATATACTGAGGCGGTGCACGGGTATTTCAGTGTTGGACCCACCACACGAAACGACGGCGAACGCCGTGAACTGCTGACAGCGATGGGCGTGCCTGATGTGGACAGTTTCCTTTCAGCACCACTTCCCCATTGGCAGGCCAGGGTGGATGAGCTTCTCGACCCGCTAAACCCTTCACTGCTGCCGATACATGTTTCGCACGCCTACCATGACTGGGTATGGGGTGCCATCGCGCAGCTACCCAAAGAGGTGCGGGTGCGGCTGCTTCAGAGTAAATGGGGGAGCACCGGACTTAACGAAGCTGCCAAAAAACTCTGGAGTCTTGCCCGAGGGACTCCGGCTGGCGAGTTGACTATTATCGACGCTCAGTTGGCCCAGAACCCCACGCGGGAGACAACCGTGACCGTTCGTGAAGAGGAGCGGCGATCGGTTCAATTTTGGATAACGACGCTGGCATCTGAGGCGGAGATGCTTTTCGCCGCGGTGGCTCACCTGTGTCTGGTCCCGATACCCCCGGTAGTCCACCATCAGACCCCTTCTGGCCACTCGTTGGCGCTGGTTGCTGATCCTGGCGGGACGCCTTTGACCGATCTTACAGCCCCTGGGTTTTTCCGTGAGCAGTGGCGTTGGTTAGTGGATGGGTGTGCCCGTTCGAATGCACTTGGGGATGCGATGGGCTGGTTGGTGAGGGAAGGACACTACATGGTCTCCCTCAAGCGTCGCTTCGTATACACCACCGACCACACCGAACTGTTCCACTATCTGCCGCCGGGGCAGCTTCCCGATGAAGCGCCGGTTGTGAAGCTTTTGGCAGGGATCGCCGAACAGGTGAGGGAGGGTGGCGATGATGCGGTTCTACAGGTCTACGAGACCGCATACCTCTCGCAGTGGGAGATTATTGAAGAGAGGTGGCCCAGAATCCGCGAACTACTCGTGGAGCGTGGAGACCTTCTAGCCGCCTACGGGTTCGATGACCCTCAACAGGCGATAGACCTCGTCGCTGAGGCTATCAAGATCGACCGCACGACCTACTTGACTGAGGTGTATACACACTTCCTGGGCGAGTGGTGGCAGCGGATGGAGATGTCCATGCAGAGTTGGCGGCAGGATATGGTCCTGCCGACGCACTCCTAACTATTCACCATCTCTAACTGCCTAGTAGCGTATGATGTTATTAGCTCCCACGCGTCGCTGGTGAGGTTGAGCGTACCGTAGTAGCGAAAGGCGTTGTCGACTTCGTAACCTCCCTCGTCGAATGCCTCTACTGTGGGCACGTAGCCGACACAGCCGTTGGTATAGGCGATGACGGCGGTCTGCTCGAATTCGGACCGGGCCTCTATCTCCACAGTGTACGCCCCGAACACCTCGCCTGAGAGGCCCACAACCGCGCCGTCTCCAATGGCGAAAGTCTGCACGGTGAACGGTGTTGTAAAGGGCCCAGGGTCATCTGCGACTGCCGCCACCTCCTCTGCCCACTCAACCAGCCCATCGGCGAAAAGCCTGTCCAGCCGACTCTCTGATTTCTCGTACACCGCGTCCCTATCGGCCTGTTGACGAGATAGCTCTTTCTGTGCTTCGCTTCGGGATGGCGGCGAGGTTTGGGGGAGGTCGATTATAGACACCACCGATTCGAGATGAGGCGAACCGGTTGTTGATATATTCTCTGCTGCGTCGGCGGCTGCCCTGCCGACAATCGCACCCAAACGTTCGACGTCGTCAGGTGTGCCTCCGACGATGGGCGGGTTGATGTCACCGCAGCAGCCTTGGGAGACCATGAGCACAGGATCGCCGCCGAGCCTCTTTGCGGTTACTCGAACTGCCGCGCCGGGCCAGTCGGAAGAGATAAGTGTGTTCTGCTGTCCGAACACGACTGCATGCGCAGCGTGCGCGAACCAGAGCGCCATTATTGCGCCATCTGCGCGGTCCACTCTCAATACATCGACATAGGGCAGATCGACACCTCCTGGGTTTCTGCCCAGGTGGGTACCAGTTTCTGTTTTCTCTCGGCGGTTCATCCCCATCTCAGCCGCGCATCGACCCCAACCCAGTCTGGCTGGTTCACGGGTCTGCCACGCTTCAACGACTGCATCTATCACTTTTTGGCACATCGCCTGTAGGTAGACCGGATCAGGATTGCCCAGCCCACGTAGATTGAGGGCGGCAGGCCCTGAATGGGTGTGGGTGGATGAGAGCATGATCTGCCCTGCCGGGATGCCAATCTGCTCTGTCACGCCCGATGTGATAATCTCACACAGTTCTAGGTCGAGACCTATCAGGTCTGTTGTGACCAGCGCTATATCTGCATCGTCGTTTGACAACACCAACGCTCTGGCGAACAGATCTTCGTGCACACCGGTTGATTCGGACGGACGGCGACCAAAGCCGCTGAGGTCGATGCCCACCCTAGGGGTGATAATACTCTGTGTTGTGCCTGCTTTTAACGGTGATCCCATTCGGTTTCATCCTGTCTGCCCGGATTTCCCGAGCTGCTCTATCTCGCCCCAAAGACTAGCGTTTTCGAGACCGTCGGCGCGATAGATACATACCCCATCTGCACCGCCTTCCATCGCTTCAGCATAGCCTTGGTGCAACAGTTCCGGGGTGTTGAGGAGGTCGTATTTTATGCACAGCGCCGAGTAGAGGTTGTAGCCGGATTCGCCCTCAAGTGTCTGTCTTATAGCGCGGGTTTCACGGCCAACCTGCTCCGGTTTAAAGTAGAGCATCGGACACAGTGTGTCCACCAGCCCTTGAGCTATCCACGTCCGCCAGTCGCGAAAGAGACGGTTGAGATCGTCGTGTATCAATCCACCGGTGCAGACGCTGATCTCTAGCTCCTGCCCACCCCTTTTGGGCAAAGCGGCGCGAATCTCTCTGATGGTCTGCGTGACGAAACCGGCACGATGATCGACCCATTCTCTATCGTTGTTGGCGATGGAGAAAGGATCGCGACCTGTAAGCTCTTTGAAGCTATCGACTATGGGAGCGGCATAGCCCAGAAGGGTCGTGCCGTTGTCGTCCGCCGGTGGTCCAGGGTAGCGGATGTAGTCGAGCATTATCCCGTCCACGTCATACTCTTCTGCTAGCCCTTGGAACGTCTCGACAATAAGGCGCCTGACATCGTGATCGGGGCTGCCGAGACGCGCACAGCCAGTGAGTCTACCTTCGGAACATCACCGGGTTGATAGGGGTGTCGATCAACTCGCCTACTTTCGCGCCGGGGCACCACGTGTCCCAATCGTTCTGCTGATTCGGGTTGTCTGGTGCTTTAAGGCGCATCTGCTCGTCCATGTAGATGATGGTCATTACGTTTCGCGGGATATCGGTGCTGTTAGGGCCGGTGTGGTGGAATGTCCAACCGTAGTGAAAGCTGACGTCGCCCAGTTTGAACGGACGTTCTTCTTCTTCCAGTTGGCTTAACGCCTCCTTTAGGGTGATCTCGCTCTTGTGGCTTATTTCAAGCTCCCGGCCGGTGGTAACGGAGTGGCTGCCAGCAGAGAAAGCCAGCGGACCCATCTCGATGGATGTGTCTTGAAGCGGTATCCAAGCTGTGCATGTTAGGTTCGACACCAACGGCCAGTAGTACTGATCGGCGTGCCAGGGCGTCAGACCGCCGCCAGCCTCTTTGTAGAGCGCCTGGTCGTGGTACATCCGGACCCCAGAGACTCCCAGCAACTCCGTAGCGACCTTGGCGAGTCGTTTTGAAAACACAAAAGTCTCCACCCGACTACTCAACCGCCAAAGGTTCGTGATCTGGATGAAAGCCTTGTCGTAGGTGTCGCGGTCGTCAAAAGGCACCAGAGCCAGATGGTTGTTCTCTTCAACGACGCTAGTGATGTCGTCACTGTATGAGGAGATAGCATCAGGCGAGAGGACGCCTTCAAGGTGGACAAAGCCTTTCTGGCGAAACTCCTCAATATCGGAGTCGGCTAGCGGGTATTCGCTGTGGAGATCAACCGCCGAAGCTGGAGGTGTCATGGGTGTATGTATCCCGATAGTCCGGCGTTGTAGTTATTTTTTGCGGCGAGTCGACAGAACCGATCTGCTGGCCCGCCAATTTTAGCTGCTACGATGTCAACTCATGCCAGCGACCCAACATCTCCTCACACTCACTCTTTTCAGTGGGACAGACCGCCGGACTGATTATCGCTCTGACGCCGGTCTCTTTGACAAGATTGCCGATGCGGTTGACGTAGTCTGGCCACTTCTCGTCCTCCAAACTAGCGATGGGTGTGAAAAGCACCGTGTCGGTTTCGGCGGCGCGTTCGAACAGCCATCTTGTGTCATACATCTCGTTGTTGCCCAGGTCGATGGCGTGGACAGTTTTGGATGCGCAGGATGCTTCGTACAGGTGTTCGTGATAGCCGCAGAAGTGAACGAAGCCTGCTCCGAACGGCGCGATCGACTGTTCAATGTAGGGGATGATCACTTCGTCGATCATCTCCGGCGAGATAAGGATGGCGGTGTCCTCGCTCAAGCGCACGCCGCATGTGGGGAAGTAGACCCCTTGAGGTCTGGCGTGGCCGTGAATCATCGAACTGTCCTGCTGACCGAGTTCCGCTCTGAGCCGGTTGGACACGTTGACGTAGAGGTCGAGACAGATCGTCATCAACTCCTCAATCCACGCCCATTCGTCGCCGTCGGCCATGTCGTAAAAAATCTCGTCGCCGTAGAGAAGGTGGGCGACATCAAACACGCCTTGGGTGTCGGCGTGATAGGCGACGATCTCACCGTCACCGCGTTCGGCGTGTAGCTGATACATAGCCATGGCGCGCTGCATCAGCTCAGAGTTTCCCACATCGATTTCGGGGATGCGTCTGATGGTCTCTTTGTCCATGGGCTTGCCAGGCCACGGCATCTGATGCTCGTTGAGCAGGTACTCCTGCCCGGCGATTGCTGGGATGAAGATGACGCCCAGACTGGGCCTTATGGTTGGTATTCCGTCGGTGGGCCAGTCAGAGACAGCTTCGGCGCGGCGAATCTCATGTCCCCACATCTTCTCTGGGTCGCCAAAACGCTCCTTGTAGCTCTCTTGCTCGGGAGGTTGGGCGGCGGGCATGAGCATTAGGCTAGGGCCATCGCCATCCCAAAAGCGTTGTTGGACGGCTATCCTGTCATTGAGTGTCATTGCGCGCTCCCAATGGTGCTGAGATCGCAGACGGTGTAGTATAGAATATAGTGTCGGCGAAGAGTGCAAAAAACAGGCCTGTGTATTCAGACGGGGGAGCCCAATTTCAACTAGCGCCCCAAAGTCGGCCTTCATCTACCATAGCTAGATAGTTGTCCAGAGGGACATAGTTGGCTACGGTGTTACCTGTCCCTAGACAGTAGCCGCCTCCATCCTGACAGATGTCCAGGGTCTGTCTTACACGGCGACGGATCGCGTCCTCGTCGCGGGTGCAGAGAAAATCGACGTCAATCCCTCCTAATAGGGACATCCGCTGACCGTAGCCGTGCTTGAGCTCTCGTACGTCCTCTATTGTGTCCTCATAGGAGTGCTTACCGTCGATTTTCACATCGTCTACAAGATCGTCAATAACCTCGGACATATTGCCGCAGCAGTGAAGGAGATAGGGTCTGCCAGCGTCGTGTGAGGCTTGGGCTAGCTGCCTATGACCTGGAAAAACGAACTCCCTCAAATCATCTGGCGAGATCATCGTTCCGGTCTTGTAGCCCATATCGTCGCTGCCCCATATCATTTTGACTCTGTCGTAAGTCAGCAACCTAGCCACATCGACGCGATACATCCCGATAAGCTTATCTGTGATCGCCCTGACAAGATCGCGTTCGTCGTGAAGGGCGAAACAGAGCGTCTCGTATCCCATGAGCCATGTGATATACTCGCAGAAATGGCCTGTGAGGCCGCCGATGATGCACATGTCGTCAGGAAGGTTTTGCTGGAACCACTCAAGCCTCTTGGTCGCCTCTTGGGCGTGGGGGTCGGGCCACGGGTATTTCTCAAACTCTTCAAAACTGGTGATGGGGCCTGAGTGCTCGTCGGTGTAGAAGCGCCCCCCATCCCTCGCCAATCCAGCGGTATCATCCACCGCTGTTGAGTTGATGGGCATATCCATGGCCACGCCTGCTGTGACGAAATCAAATCCGCAAAACCGCTGAACAGCGATATATTTCTTCTCTTCAAACCACGGGTCAGATTCGCTCAGACCGACGGTCAGATCAAACCTTTCAGTGATGGCATCGCGTATCTCTTTGTCCTGAAAAAGTTCGATGTGATAGGTGCGATCAGGCGCCGCCTGGCGGGTGACTGTGCTTACGAGCCCTTCCCAATCGGGGGAGTGGGTTTTGGCGAGGCCGTCGAAACCGCTCATATGTTTCCTCTGTAGCACGACTGGTCAAAGCTGGCCCACCGTGTGGTTTTATAGCCGATCCGACGCTAAATGTACTCGCAAGGGGAGAGGGGTGTGAAGCACCGGCGTCCTGCGATGAGGTCCCGAACGATCAGTTAACGCGAAACACAGCGCAACGAGGTCAACAAACGTACCGACAGGAACGGGAAGTGCCCCCTGGCAAAAAGCGGGACACCTCAATCCTGATGTAGGCGCGGCACAATGTTATTTCGCTGTGAGAAACGCGACTCTTATATCTTTGTATCTGCCAAGATGGCGGTTGCGATGCTGAGCCACACATAAGCGACGGTGCGGTTCAGTTTCGCGTCGGCAGAACACTTTTCTTCAAGCTCCTGTTGCCCCTCAGAACCGCTCATGTTCCCCGCCCTTCTCGCTCTGCCTCATTTGGAACGGTGGTAGATTCCCGGAACTATAGTGGGTTTCGGGTCCCTCACCCCGATGATAGGTGGTGATCGAGGCAAAAGAAATAGATTACGGACCTTCGAACGCCTGCCCGGCTGAGGCGGAGTGGTGCTGCTCGGACGCTGGTGGGCAGCCTATGGTTCGAAGATCGTCTCGCCGATGTAACGCTCGCCTTCCAGAGCGTCGTGGAAGTAGTAGGCGGTGACCACTTTGCCGTCTGCGCGCTGGACCGCTCGAGGATAACCTAAATCCACGCCGCCGCCGTCATCCCTTAGGATGATCTCCTCGCCCCAAGTCTGCCCCTCTGTGTCGCTGACTCTGGCGCGCATCCCATAGGGCTCGTCGCGATAGCCGTAGGTGATGCAGATGCGGCCGTCCTGTAGGCGGATCATGGCAGGCGGGTTGCCGTGGCCGACATCGGGAGCCGGTGTGCTTAGATATTCCCAAGACTCGCCCATGTCATCTGAAATGTAGCAGTCGATGAAATCGGGAAAACTTTCCCACTTGGCACGCTGCCTTAGCGCGACCAGAATCCGATTCCCGCCCAACAGCACCGAAGCTGGCATGATGGACCAACGTTTTGGCTCTGGGCCGATGTGGGAGAGAAACCGCCAGCTAACTCCTCCGTCATCGGTGCGGCAGCAGGATGAACGCCCTTCCAGACCATCGGATTTGCAGCACGTCAGGAAAAGAATGGCACTATCGGTGTCAAGAACCTGATAGTCGGTCCTGGAGGTGATACCAAGCTGGTCCATCATAGGAATCAGGTATGGACCGTCCCATGTGTGGCACCGGTCATAGGAGACGTAGTAGCGAGACGATGCTCCGGCATCCACTCCACCTCTGGACAGAATCTTGAGCGCGAAGTCTGGATGTGTGAAATCAGCGGGTTTTGTGGGCACACCGTCGCCATCAGGTTTGGCGGGCAGTGAGGGTGTTTCAAGCTGCCACGTCAGTCCTCCATCGGTGCTCCGGGCGTGAGTTGTAGCGCTCTTCTGCTCCGGATCTATCGGGTGGCCTTTCCAGTTGAGCGGATCGGCGACCATGTATCCGTAAGTGAAACCGACGACAATCTCGTCTCCCCAAGACCATATACCGTTGTTCGCAGGCCAACCGCCATAGCGTCCCGGCTCGCGACATATTTCTACATGGGTCATTCGCCTCCAATTCCTTGAAAAAAACGTGATCGGTTTCAGTAAATCAAACCTCAGCGGGTCATCGGTTTGCCTGGGTCAAATATCGTAGCACCAATATATCTCTCGCTTGCGGGATCATCGTTGAAGTAGTAGGCCACGACGATGTTTCCGTCGGGACGCTCTATCGCCCTTGGATAGCCTAAATCCCAATCGCCACCGTCGGTCCTAAGAAGTATCTCGCCAGTCCACGTCACACCATCGTCACTACTGATTCGGGCGCGAATGCCGAACGGTGCGGACCTGTAGCCATACATCACGCAGAGCCGACCGTCGGAGAGCTTGAGAAGCGCTGCGGGGTTGCCAGCGGTGCTCGGTGCTGGAGTGTTGAGGTACTGCCACGACTCGCCGTTGTCCTGTGATCTATAGGCGTCGATCCAGTATAGGTCGCCGTTTTTGAGCCGAATCATCGCCAGCATCTCGGTGTCGCTCAGCCTCACCGAAGCTGGCATGATAGCGTAGCCCGGCGGTTCTGGTCCGATGAAAGACACAAACCGCCAAGACAGCCCGCCGTCTTCGGTCTTGACGCAGCATGGACGTCCCTGCCCGCCACCGGATTTGGCAACGGTGAGGAACAGCATCGCTTCGTTCTGGTTGAAAATCTGGTAGTCGGTTCTCGCTGCGACACCAGGGAGGTTGAACATCGGAATCTCATAGGGACCTTCCCAGGTTTTTGCCCGGTCGTATGAGACGTAGTAGACTGAAGACGCTCCGCCAGAAAGGCCGCCGCTCATCACTATTTTCAGCGCAAAATCTGGATGGGTAAAGTCATGCTCTTTAGGTGTGGCGAGCTCTTCGCCGCCCAATGAAAGCTCTTCGATACCCCAACTCAGGCCACCATCCACACTCCTGCCCTGAACCAGACGGCTACCGCGATCACTATCAATCGGATGACCGCCAACGTTCAAGGGGTCGGCGTCCATGAATCCGATGGTGAATCCGACTACGATCTCGTCGCCCCAGGACCATATCCCATGGTTCGCTGGCCATCCAGCGTAGCGTCTAGTTTCGCGGTACACGGTTAGATGCTGCACAGTGGCTCCTTGGTATCGGGCCTGTTAGTCGGATTTTCTAGGGAATATCGGCAGGATCGAATATTGTGGAGGCGATGTACCGTTCCTGCGCAGGATCATCATTAAAGTAGTAGACGACGACCACTCTACCGTCGGGTCGTTGGACAGCCCGTGGATAGCCCAGGTCGTGATTGCCGCCGTCGTCGCGAAGGATGACCTCATTCCCCCACATTCGGCCTTGGTCTGGGCTTAGCCTTGCACGAATACCGGAGGGTGCGTCTCTGTAGCCGTAGATAAGGCACAGCCGACCATCTTTGAGATTGAGCAACGCCGGTGGGCTGCCTCCGCGACCTGTGTTGGCGATGGCGTCATCAAGACGGGTCCAGGTCGCTCCCAAATCTAGAGAGAGGTAGGTCGAAAGGAAATTCCTGTCTCCGCTCTTCCCGCGAACGACAGTGAGAAGACGCGACTCGCCCAACCTCAATGTCGATGGCATGATCTCAAACCCGTCAGGCTCTGATCCTAACCAACTCGGCTCTGAAAATGTGCGCCCACCATCGGTGGTCTGAGTGGCGAACACCATCCCTTGGCGACCGTTGGTTTTTGATGCGGTCAACAGGAAGAGCGCTTCGCTTGCCCCTAGAGGTAGAACATCGGTACGGGCGTAGATGCCGCTGCGCTCGAACTGCGGGATCGCAAAGGGCCCGGCCCAACTCTTTCCTCTGTCGCTTGATGAATGAAACCAAGAAGATGCTGCGCGGTTGAAGCCGCTCATACCGCACATAACGACAACATCGGGGTCTGAAAAATCGAGCGGACTCTCTGGCGAACTGAGAGTTGGGCGTTCCTGGCCTTCACGGCTAAATCCGCTGGCAGCACCCATGGGGTGGATAGGTGCCAAATCGCTCTCTACTGTCCACTCTGATCCACCATCTAAGCTCCGGGCCTGCATGTTGTGAAGCGGTTTGGTTTTGTCCAGGGCATGGAAACCCTCGACATCCTTGAAATAGCCAGATGTGAACCCGACCAGTATCTCATCGCCCCAGGACCAGATGCCGTGGTTGGCCGGCCATCCTCCAAACCTGCCCTCTTGACGGTAGACCACAGTGTGAGTCACCGGAACAGTTGTGGGCGGCGGTTTCTTGGGCCCAGAGGCGCTTGCTGATATGCAGACGATAGCAGCGCTAAGGGCGACCTCCCATGGAACACCTGTGGAAACCGGAGAAAAAATCACGTCGTCACTTTCCGGCTAGGGATGCGGCTTTATATAGACAGAACTCACGATGTTTGTGGGAGGGTCAGTCACCCCAGATATTCCCCTCTCCCAGATCGCCGCCGCTCCTGTCGGCTGAGGCGACTAGCAGCATATCGTGGCCGGTCTTTATGTCCATCCCGTAGTTAGGGCTGTCCAGGATAGGTGGCAACGCCGATGTGAGTCGATCCCTATCCGGCGCTGCCAGCCTGTTCATGCAGCCGATCGCGTACGGCCTCAAGGCTCTCGTGCACTTCGAGATTGGGCAGAGCTGACAAAACTAGCGTAAGACCAGCTTCGCTTGTCTGCACAATGACATCAAACCCGCGCAGATGGGGTTTTATCGCCGATGCGCAAGCCTCCATCGGAATCTGGTGTACTGCGGTTTCGATTGTCACCACCCCCACTGGATGATGGTACCTGTCAGCGCGACTGATCTCGCGATCGAGCATCTGTATAATCTGCGTACGCTCGTCCTCGAACATACAAGGACCCCCCCCTTCCAAGGAACCTCCCTTCCAACGGTAAGTTCTTGGAATCGTGACCACCCACTTCGCACTTTAGCAGCTCAGAGATGGCGTCTTCAAGCCAACCCCAAGCCAGATGCAGTTTCGAGCAGCCAGATAAATTGAACTGTCCTCACTCCAATAGGCGACATATTACGTACGAAATCACAGGGTCACAAAGAGCCGCTGGGAGGAATCGGGCGTGAGTGGGGTAGATTGGGCGACTACTGTGGTGATATGACCAACCGAAGAATCAAGATCACCCGCAGACAGCGTAGGTGATCGCCGAATCAGATGCCCGACGGTTTAGTGCGACGCCTCAGCCCAGATAAGCGGGTCGGCGACGAACTCCCCTTCGTACTGCCTGGTGTGGCTGACTGCAGCGGTTGAATCGGAAAAAACATGGATGTTGTTATCGGCTGTTTTGACTGTGATGACGTTGCTTCTGATGAAGATCGCGTTGGACGATGGTATCTCGTCGCCGGTAATCTCGTCAGTAACCAGAACGCCAAACGGAGGCTCTGGGAGTGAGCTGATATATTTCTGAGCGTCATTGACGCTGCAAAATACGTTGTACCCATCAAACGTGCTCACAATGACCTGGTAGTCCGGGTCCACCACCACCCCATCCTGGGCGCAGCGGACTAGGGAGTCGCTAGAGGGGGAGTCTGCATGGGATGTGCCTTGGGCTGACTTGATAGTCGTGAGATGCGCGGTTAACAGAATTAGGCACACCGACAGCCCCAGGGCACCACCCTTGAGCGTTCGCTCAACATAGTTGCGACCGATCTCGTCCGCTTCACCAGTGCGACCGGTGAGGTCCACGGCGAACGCCCATCCCACTGATAGTGTGCCCAAAAGGAACGCAGCGGCGGACGGCAGGCCAGACCACGGCCCCCAGTAGCCCTCACTGCCGAAAAGCATGTCGTATATGCAGTGGTGGAATGGCAGACCAAGAAGTGTTGGAGCGATGACTTCAAACGACGCAAGATAGACTATCGGTCCATTGACGGCCCACGCA
This sequence comes from uncultured bacterium, assembly GCA_964627605.1. Taxonomy (GTDB): domain Bacteria; phylum Latescibacterota; class MWCZ01; order MWCZ01; family CAZVGZ01; genus CAZVGZ01. Next base: position 44,002 of record CAZVGZ010000021.1, read on the forward strand.
AAAACGGCCAATCCCCCTAAAACCGTCCGCCTGAGGACCGCTGACCTATGTACAACGCCAAACAGGATCGCTGCTGCGATTCCAGCAAGAAGCAAGAGGTTGCTGCCATAGAATAGATACCACAGACTTTGGCGGGCGGTTTCGCCCAAGGCGCTCTCGGTGATGGCGGCGGTGGTGCGGGTCTCGATGTCGAAAATGGTGGTGCAGCAGGCAACCAGCGTCCCTGGATTGATCTTGAGAAGGTAGACCACATCGCCGATGCTGTCGGCCAGAATCATCACACTAATCGGGATCAATAGTCCCAATTTGCGCGAGGCCAAAACCCCCGTGGTGGTTTTTTTGTCGATGGCGTTGAGCATCAACCAGAATCCGATTGCGAAAAAGACCACGGGTTTGAGTATCTGAAGAAGATTGGCCAAGACGTGATCGACCTCTATCACTCCAGCCATGCACATCGCGCCTTCGACCTCGTGTACGAAGCTCTGAAGGGTGGCGTAGAACAGCGGCCAGCTCAACATCCTCACCGCCAAAATCACCACAGTAACCAGCAGAACCAGATGCATCCGGTTTTCTAAGTGGATCCGCTCATCCACATCCATCGGTTTGCCCCACCGTCGGTACATCGCGGTGGCTGAAATACCGAGGACCAGCGACATAACCGCCGAGCAGGCCGCTATGAAGAGCATTACGATGGTGAAGACATTGAGGATCATTACACCGCCTCCGCCTGTTTGCTGACGCCGCCCGATTCGCCCTTTAGGATGTTCACAATCCTGCCTTCGTCTAGTTCGACAATCTGGTCAGCAAGCGGATATAACAGCGGGTCGTGGGTGGATATGACCAAGGTTCTGCCCTCATCGCGAAAATCAACAAAAAGGCGTATCAGGTTTTCCACGGATTTCTTGTCGATGGACGCTGACGGCTCATCCGCGATGATCAGCTCTGGGCTGTTGACCAACGCACGCGCGATGGCAACGCGCTGCTGCTGCCCGCCAGAGAGCTCTTCTGGCAGGTGATGAAGCCGGTCGCCAAGCCCCAGCGATTCCATCACTTCAAGAGCTTTTTGGAGCCGCTTCGAGTCGTCCAAACCGGTTGGGATCAGCGGGTAGGACACATTTTCCCATGCCGGGAGCCTGCCGATCAAGTTAAAGCTCTGAAAGACGAATCCGATCATATCGCGCCTGATCCTGGAGAGCGCGCTCTCGGACATCCGGTTTAGCTGGTTGCCATCGACATACACCTCGCCGCTTGTAGGGCGGTCTATGGCTCCGATCTGGCTTATCAGAGTTGTTTTGCCGGAGCCTGATGGCCCCCTGATGATTGTCGTGGAGCCTTTTTCTACCCTAAGCGAGATATCTCTAATCGCCCTGACCTCATCCGGGTCGTTCCGGTTGTAGAACTTGCAAAGGTCTGTCGTCTCAATGAACGCCATCTAACGGTCACCTCTCATAGTTTCCAGAAAAATGCAGAATGAACGCCGCTTCTATTTCATCGCTTCGGCTGGAGGCACTATGGCCGACCGCCAGGAACTGTAGATGCTGCCCATGAGTGTCAGTAGTAGTGCGAAAAGGACAGACAGAAAGACCGGGAGCGGAGCGTACTCAGCTGGTATGTCGAAATCGGCTATCAGTCCAGCCTCGCTGATAAAAAACTGTGCTATAAAAGTGCCGCGCAGACCCTCAATCCAGACTATCGACAGAAGAACCGCAACAGGCGCGCTGATGAGGCTGATAATCAGATTTTCCCAGACCACCATCTCCAGAACTTCAGAGGTGTGCCAGCCGGTGGCTTTCAGAACGCCGATCTCCCGGCGTCTGTCGGACAGACCCAGACCCGATACGACTAGCAGCGCGGGAATTGCGAGGGCAAACGCCACGGTGTAGATGGCGGTGAAAATGCCCTCTTTAAGCCTGAAACCTCGGTCGAAATAGCGTTGTATAAGTGCGCGATCCTGCATTCTGAACCTTGGATTCATCGCCGCAAGCTGCTCGGAAACGCCGGTTTCATAGCCTGATCTAACACTCAAAAGCAGGTCGGTGGCCAGCTCTGGTTGTCTAAACACCTCCCCTGCAGCCTCAAACGATGTGAGCATCAGGTCCGATGACCAGATGGACGTGCCGCCCTTAAAAATCCCCACCAACATAAACAGCCTGTCTGGATAGCTGCTGAAGGTGAACCGCTGCCCCACATCAAGCTTCAGGTAGTCGGCAATTCCTCGACCTATCACCGCCTCAAACGGTTTTTCTGGCAGCCGCCCTTCAACTATCGTAATTCCGGGATCGTAGTTTGCTGGGTCGATACCCACTAGCACCACTAGCTTGTCCTGGAGGTAGACGCGGCCGATTACCCTTGGGACTACCTCTTTAACAGCAGGAAGCGCCAACACACTGTCGGCCCATGTGATGGGGACAGGGCCGGTCTTTCCGTACTGGTCGTAGGTAACGTAGAGGTCGGCACCGTTCTCCACTGAGATCATCGACTCCTGACGGACGCCCTCAGAGATGGCGATCCCTGTGATAAACGGAAACAGAATAGCCACCAGCGCGACCAGAACGACTGCGCTTCGCATCTTGCTGCGCAGCACGTTTTCTGCGGCGGTTTTTAGGAGATTGAGATGAATAGCTAGCGCCTTTCCAGTTGTAATCATGACTCAGATCATCGTTTTATCAAAATAGTCGTCACGGCGGAAGAAACGTTACGGTAATAGCCGAGCGGCGTGCTTCTTCAAAATAGGAGACCGACGCCGTATGATCGGGGCAGTAGCAGTATCCGCCAGGTATGGGCCACTCGATACAGGTACAGATCGCTTCAAGGCGGGGGTCGTATGTCAAGAAACACCACATCGGTGTGGAGATAGCGCCCATGCCTGCACCACCGACCAGACTTTGGAACTGGCGGATGGCGTCTAGCTCCTCGGTTCGCCGAGAGGGCAGTAACGCAACCGTCAAAATCAGAACCACCGTAGCCGCCAAGGCGATGCGCGGCAGCCACATGCTGCGTTCGAGCAGTTTTCCTGCGGCCAAAATCTCTCTTAGATCCGGTCCGCTCATGCACCACCTGTTGAGTCAGTGGCGGTGCTGTTGCCAAGGGATACATAGGGGGCGATCAGTTCGCGGATCGTGTTCTCCTTTAGGTCGCCAAGCACTTTGTCCCTAACAATGCCTTCGCGGTCGATTATAAATGTCGTGGGGAGCCCTATGACGCCGTAGTCACCGGCGACCGATCCAACGCTGTCCAGCGCTGATGGATATGTCAACCTCAAGCTTTGCATGAACCCTTTGGCCGTCTTCGCACTCTGTTTGACATTGACCGCCAACACCTCGAGCCCTTGGCGTCTGAACTCCTGCCACAGAGTCTCTATCACCGGCATCTCTTCGCGGCAGTAGGGGCACCAGTCGGCCCAAAACCTTAAAAACACCACATTCCCGCGATAAGAGCCCAGCGATGTGGTTGTCCCCCCAGCGTTTGGAAGCGAGAAGGTTGGGGCTGGTTTGCCGATCAGGTTGACGGTTTTGCGGTCAATGCCGCTGCAACCTAGAATAATCACAAACGCCATCGGGAACATGATGGCGGCAGCAGTTTTTTTGTGACGTAAGACGTATCTCATATCCCTGTCCGTAGAACCATCGGTTGCCAGTTGAGCCATACTCCGGCGGCGCCAATCAAGAGCATCCATATTGTCATGGGGATCATCGCCAGTCTAGCCTGTTCTGCTGTCTCGAACAACCTCCCTGACATCCTCCGAGCCACTGCGATGCTAAGCCCCGTCCCCAAGACCATTATCGCCAACTGCACCCAGTGAATAGGATCTATCCCCACTATCGGCGGCAGGTACCAATCCGCAGTGCCGAACAGGTTCCAACCAAATCCAAAAGGGTCGCTAAGTACGGGCACAACCTTCTGCCCTTCGGAGAGGACGTGAAAAACGTTGTGGGAAAGATGAAAAAGCGCGGCCAGCGGCACAAGGGCGTACGCAAATGTGAGATAGGTTTTCGCCAGCGGCACATGTTCTCGCTCGGCGAACACCCTCGCCCACCAACAGAAACGCAGGTGAAGTAGTGCGGTTCCCAGCACGATCGCGGCCATAACCCCAGTGAACGCCAAAAGATATCCGCTCTGTGCCAGAGTGTCCATCCAGAGGTAGTAGTCGGTGAGCATTGTCACGGCGTGAAAAAAACTGAGCGCAGTGACTATCACGCAGAAATGGCCGATGTCCGAGCGCGGTTTGAAGCGTTCCGCGAAATCGCCCAGACCCCAACGCGCATTCAGAGAGATGTTATCGTGGCCGCAGGTTGTCACGCACTCCATGCATAACATGCACGTAGTATTGGTACTCATCGTGCCCATGTACTCGTGAACCGGGCATGCGTATCCGTCAGCGCCGCCGACGTAGCAGTCTTTTGTGGTGCAACCGGTTTTGCAGAAGCCTTTGTCGCGCGATCTTAATGCGAACGGGGCGACCATACCATATACGCCCTGTATCAGACCCACAAAACATCCATGCTCGCAGAACGCGTTGCGGTCATACACGAGCGCCGGTACCAGCGCCAAAACCACCATACCAAGCGCCAGATAGGCGGTGAGCACCGGGCTGTAGGTGATCCCAACACCAAGTTCGAGCCAGGTGACAATAACAAACAGCACCGTAGCGGGCCAGATATTTTTGAGCCATTTGGGCCATTTGAGACCCATACTTAGGCGAGAAGCGTCTGGCGTACGTCTCCAGAAAGCCAACCGTTCGATCCATTCAGAGACAGCCAACCATGGGCAGACATAACACCACACCTTGCCGAACAGCACCACCATGACAATCAACAGCGTCCACCAGAGCGTCCACGTCAGCACTGTCGCCGCGTTTCTGTCTGGGGACTGTGCCCCTATCAGACCAGCGACTGCAACAACGCCAAAGACCGCGACGGTCATAAACTGTAACGCAAACCTCATACCACGGGATTTGAAAAATCTCAGTAGCCAGCCCACGCGAAAAAGGTCGCCGTTTTTTCGGGGTTGCTGCACAGGCAGGGTTGGCAGCGCGACCTTCTCGTCGCCTACAACACCATCCAGTGGGGTTTCACTGCCCATGGCAACGGCCTCTCACTATTCGTCTCCTTTTGCCAGACGACGTTTGCGTGCTGACAGGACCGCGACAAGTAGACCGATCAGAACAGCTCCCATCACGCCGAGAAGAACGAAGTTGGGGCCTGCACGCTGAGACACCTCATAGTCCGCTGTAAGCCGGTACTCGTTGAACTCCATGTCCTCGAACAGGACTACAGCGCGGTATGGCCCAGGTGCTGGATAGGTGATGGGAATCTCAAAAAAGACGCCTGTGGTATCCGCCTCAAAATGTCTGATTTCGTAGGTCCACGTGCTGTCAGGGATGTCGCGCCGACTTATGACTATTGACAGAGGCTCAACTTCGGCGCGTGTGCCCTCGTCGATATGGCGTATGCTTACGATGACCTCGCAGGTCTCGCCTGGGGATGGATTGGGCGGGGTAAGCATTATTGATGCACGCAGCGTCGAGTCGGCTGGGTAGGAGGTGAACTTGCGAACGTTTCCCTCGCCGATGGGCACATGAGCCCAACATTCCCCTACACCAGATATGGCGCAGACTACTAGCAGCAGCGCATAGGGGCGAACAGACCTGCGGTTCCGCTCCTGGTTCGGACTTAGGCGGCCTAAGCTCATTAGCGGCTGCTTCCAGGGCGCCACTCTTTCATCCGCCGCCGCGCCGCTTCCAACCGCATCATCTCGCCGCCAAAGCCGATCTGAAATTTGACGGCGTCAGTGGAATCGGCAAAAGCTATAAGGCCGGGACTCATTCCTGGTTTGGCGGAGCTATTGAACAGGAAATGGGCGTCAGATGCGGCAATGCGCCGACCACCGATAAAATCGGTCACTTCGAACGCCCCGAGCCGCTCGCCGAGCCGCCCCGACAGAACCACTCCGCACTGCACCCCACACGTATTCATTGTTTGACCACCATCAAGCGCTAGATAGCCCCTGACATGCATCATGTGGGCCATATTCATCCCGCACAGGCTGCATCTCTGAGCAGACTGCGCCCCAACCACCACCACAGCCGACAACAGCAGCAACGCCAATCCGATTGATCTGAAATCGACACTCATCGTCTGTAACCTTTGCACGGGTGACACGTTTTTAGGAAAAATGTCCACTGCTGAGCCTCAACGAGCCAAAACGCCAATTCTCGGCGAACCATGAGACAGAATGTCTGATATTCTGTGGTATACCGCAACTGATCGTTGTACCCAGGCACCCACCCATAGAAGCTGTCGGTGCCTGGCTGGCCCGCTCAACGGCCTGTCACATGGCAAGCACCATGCTATTCGCTAAAGCTCGTCGGGATCAAAGATCGTAGCGGCGATATATCGCTCGGTGTCAGGCTCATCGTTGTGGTAGTAGGCCGATACCACTTTTCCATCGGACCGCTCGATAGCGCGGGGATATCCTACGTCGTGATTGCCGCCATCATCGCGCAGGATTTTTTCATCCAACCACGTCTTTCCGCCGTCCTCGCTAATCCTGCATCGCATTCCATAAGGCCAGTCGCGGTAGCCATACACCAGACACAACCGACCGTCGCGTAGATGTATCAGTGCCGGTGGATTGCCGCCAGCGCCTGTATTGTCCGCAGGGGTGTTGAGATAGCTCCATGTCACGCCTAGATCATCTGATGTGTAGGCGTTGATCCAGCACCTTTCGCCGCCGCGATGGCGCACCGCCGTCAGTAGCGAACTTTCATCTAGCTGCACGGTGCTGGGCATTATCGCGTATCCCGGCGGCTCCGGTCCGATCCAGGAAACGAACTCGAACGATTGCCCGCCATCGTTAGTACGGGCGCAAAAGACCCGCCCTTCGTTGCCATCGGATTTGGCTGCCGTTAGAAAAAACAGCGCCTCGTTGCTGCTTTGGGGGATGATGTCCGTTCTCGCAGAAATACCCGGCGCTCCAAAATCTGGCAGACCGTGGGGACCCAACCACGTTTGGCAGCGATCGTAGGAGTAGTAGAACCACGAAACCGCACCGGTGTGAAGACCTGTCCTGGCGCACATCATCGCGAAATCTTTGTGCTCGAAATCCACTGGTTCTACAGGAGGAGGTAGCGACCCGGCGTCAAAGGTTACGATCTCCAGGTTAGCGGTGGCGTGCTCGTCGGCAGATAGAGCTTTGTCATCTGGCGATTTGAGTGGTGCTTTGACGACATCCCACGTCATCCCACCGTCAACAGATCGGCTCTGCATGGTCGTCCAGGGTCGGCTTTTATCGCGGGCGTGGAAGCCGCCATTGGGGTCCATGAACCCGGCGATAAAGCAGAGCACAATCTCCTGGCCCCAACACCACATACCGTAGTTCGCTGGCCAACCGCCGTAGCGCCCAGGCTCTTTGAAGATATCTACATGGTCCATTTCAGTTCTCTCATTCAGTTCTGGTCAAGCAGTTCTGGCCCATCGCCCCCAAGTTGCGATTTGGGCGTGAGGTCGAATCGCGGCTGTTCCAACAGCGCGAGCCACTGCCCGTCGATAAGCGCCTGAACGTCGTGTCTAAAACACTGTATCGCAAAGCCTACGCGTGGCGATTGGGTAGTATTAGCCCCGGAACCATGGACCGCCAATCTCGAAAACGCCAAAACATCTCCTGGATTCATCGCTATCGGCTGAGGATCGGATGGCTCAGTCTCGATTTTCAGGTAGTGATCGCCGTCTCCAGAGTTTACTGAGGGCAGGGTACCATTTGTGTGCGATTTCGGAACGACTTCGATACAGCCGTTGGCGGGAGACATCGGGCAAAGCGCAAACCACCGATTGATACCTGGCCCGTCAAACTGGGTGTACTGGTGAAAATGGAAACGCCCGCCGCCTGGAGATTTTACCGCTGTAAAGACCGAATGTAGATGACTCTCTCCGTCCATCAGCCCTGAAGCGAGCTGGGTGATGCGGTCGCTATTGATAAGCCGGTCCAGACCGCTGCCAGCGAGATAGGTCTGCGATACCTGCCGGAGTTTTGCCGCGGTCTGACCACCGTGCCGCACGATCTCCATCACCTCATCCTTCAGACCATCCACCGCTGCGGTGTCAACGACGTTAGGAATCAGCAGGTATCCCTGGTCTCTATAGAAACCGACCTCTTGATCGGTGAGCGATATCGAACGAACCGGTGTTGACATTGGCGATTTTTTCCATCTACGCAAGTCATAAAGATAGAACGGCTACGCGTCGCTGCCCATCGTGGGTGGCGACTGTGACCGAAACAGCTTCAATCTCTCCTAATGTAATGTCCGCTTCGTAGATTCCGCCATCACTCTCTGTATCGGAGACCGCCCCGCTGTCTGACTCAACGGTGACTGAGGCACCCATCACCGGCACCCCAAAACCATCCATCACCCGGACTGTAATGTGATGCGTGTGCGCTGCGACATTCACAGGGCTGACCTCACCGATATGCCCAGTTGCGCGAATCCTGTCGAAAGCGTCTCTGGTCATCAGGTGTATGTTAATCTGGTAGCCTGCAACAATCTGGGCTTTCGCCCAATGATTGCCTGTGTACGCCTCCGGGTGCGCATGGTACACCTCGCGGCAGACCTCCATGCAGAAACCAAACGTCTGATCGCCCGATTTCTGAGCGTCCCACGCCGCTTCGTGTGACAACCACATCCCACATACAGGGTCCAGAATCGTGCCGCCCCAGAACGGGTGGGCGTCAGGGGCGGTCGAGGTCGTACCAACGCGGGCGCATCCAGCCATCGCCAGACTCATCAAACTCAGTGTAATCAACGCATCTCGAATTCGAAGCATTCTCAGTCTCCCAACCGCTTCTGATCTATGAACGATAAAGAAAAACCTACCACTCGGTCTTCCACCCCACCGTGAGCATCCATTCGGTCTTCATCTGCGGACCGTTCAAATCTTGGTAGATTGGCAATCCGAACTCCACGCCGAGCCAGTTGCCCTCAAGAATCCCACGGGGCATTCGCAGGTTGATGCCTAACAGCGCATCAGCGCGTTTGCCGCCCTGAAGATTCGGGTCAGCGGTGGGGACCTTGTATAATGGGGTGTTGATGGCGGGCTTGTGCATGTGGTCGTGACCGTCACCGCCCATATCCATGTCCTTAACGAACTTGGCTTTGATCGAGTGATCCTCGCCGCTGAGGTTGCCCCACTGCTGGAAGTAGACGCGCACCGAGGTGCTGATCCAGTTGGCGAATTTGCGTGCGCTCCAGGCAGTAAGCCCCAAACGGTTGCCCAGTTTGTATTTCTCGCTGTTTTCGTTCAGCCGTATGACACCTGTGGCTTGGGCGCCGAAACCCCACGGGCCGGACATTCCCAGATAGGTGACCCCCAGTCGCAGATCAACGCTTCCCGATCCGATCTGCATGGGATATGGACGGGTTATCGCGGTATCTGGACTCATCGGCGGCGTGCCCATTTCTGTCACTGACCCGGTTGGGAAGCTGAGCCCCAGCAGGCCGAGGAAACGGTGAGGGTTTTGGAGCGTCATTGGACGAATATTGTATAGAGCGGTGAGCTTCGCATCACCTACACCGCTCGGTTCGCCAACAAAAGTGACCTCAGTTGGCATAGGCATCTGCTTGTCGGCGTCAGTTGCTCCCGGTTTCATGCCCCCCATCGTCATTCGCATGGTGTGATCCATCCAGATATCCATGTATGGCACCATCGCCATCACTGTGAACCGGTCGGTAACTGCGTACATGGCCCCCACCATGTGCATGGTCATCGTCATATCAGTCGGCGCGGTCATATACCCGGCGTCCAGCACAGCATCAGTCGTCACCTCGTCTGTGCCGTCCAGAAGCCCTTTCATTGACATGTGCATAACGCGGTAGGACGTCATGACCGACCCCTGATGGTGTGTATGATCGCCCATGATGGCTATCGGTCCGTGGCCGTCTGGACGAATGTGGAAACCGTGTGTAGTGTGGCTTAGATCGGGAGTCTGAGCTGAGCTTGTGTGAATTAGTGCCGCGATTCCGATCATCAATGGCACCATAACCGGTGTTCTGGTTCTCATCGCTTTGCCTCTCATCGCTTTGCCTCTCATCGCTTTGCCTCTC
>CAZVGZ010000021.1:54197-61194 GCA_964627605.1 uncultured bacterium
TCTCATCGCTTTGCCTCTCATCGCTTTGCCTCTCATCGCTTTGCCTCTCCGCTAAAAGATTGAGGACGATCTGTAATCACCATACACCGGCATCGGTAGTCACTCTAAGCGCTCTGCAACCCCCATCTTTTGGCGGTTGCTGCCTATGCCCCGCCCAACTGGACGTCAACCAGTTCGTCGACCGCTTTGCAGGTCCTCAGATATACGTTTTTGGGCGAGTCGTCATAGCCTTTTTCGGCGTACGGGTCGCCTCCTGCAACCATCACCACACACCGTTTATCGGCTCTGGCTGGCGATTCACCTTCATCTACTCCCCATGGCAGCCTCGACCACGCGTTCATGTAATGGTTTACAAGAACACCCCGGTTTATACCGCTACGGTTCTTGCGGGAGCGGTGAAGTAGGTGGCCGTTGAAAAACACGACGGCTCCAGCTTTGACCTCAACAGGCACCTCTTCTGAGTCGTCAAACCCGAACGACTCCCCGGCGAAATCAAACTCTTCTGGTTTTTTGTGATCGCGTTGATCGTATAGAAAACCGTCGCGGTGCGATCCTGGAAGTATCCAGAGGCAGCCGTTCTCCACTGTCGCGTCATCAATAGCTATCCATGCACCGATGAGTGAACGGTCGCGTGTCGGGATATATATCTCGTCCTGATGCCACGCCTGTCCTTGAAAGCCCGGTGGTTTTACGAACAGCATCGACTGCATGCATTTGACGCTGCCATCCCAAATGGGGAGATGCGCTGCGGTAATCTGACTCAGAACGCCAGCTACTTTCGCATGCCCGACGTATTTGAGCATCACATCGCTTACGTAGTGCGGCTGATGGATGCAGAGAATCCGCCCCAACGCGTCTTCGTCTGACATGCTCGCAGGAAGCGGCTTTATCGATTCGGTGTCGTAACCCCCACGGGCAAGCTTGAGCGTGTCCGATTTTAGCTCGCCTAATTCGCCTGGCTCGATTAGGTCTGGAACGACCAGAAAACCATCGCGGACGTAGTCTTGGACTTGATCGTCCGAGACCGGCTTTGGAACATCTATCCATTTAGGCGTATTCATGTCCTGCTAACCTCCATGCCTATTGGCGGCAGGAGCTTTTCGGGTGGTTGATACAGTAACCCAAAGCTGCTGCCGGTGTGGTGTCAACGGGGTGTCAACAATTGCCGCACAGTGGTGTCGGAATCGTCGGCACCCGTAGATTGTTGAATTTGGCTCAGCTAACCCCTCTGAGCTTCTCCAAGGGGTAGACGCCAACCCCTCAAGCTGAGTAACTTTTTTGCGTCCAACCCGAAACATTCGCAACCGACGAAAGAATCCATCCGATGACCATCGCCATCCTGGGTACGGTCGTGTACGACGAGATATTCACCTACCGTGGGGTGCGAAACGAATCCTATGGCGGCATTACCTACAATGTCGCGGCTCTCTCGTCGCTGGTTGATGAAAGCGCGATGATCTGTCCGGTGGCTAACATTGGGGAGGACCGCGCCAATGAGATCTGCTCAGTTTTAGGTGGTTACAAGCAGACCGATTGCGGCCACCTGGCCGTCATCGACCAACCCAATACCAACGTCAAATTGGTCTACTCCAGCATCAGCGAGCGCAGCGAGGCGATCTGGCACATCCCGCCTGCTCTCACCAAAAAGACACTGACCGATGCAGTAGGTGTAGACGCGATTCTCATCAATTTTATCACAGGGCAGGAGTTGACTCTGGATGCGTTGGTGGAGCTTAGAAGCAGCACCAGTGCGTTGATACACATGGATGTCCACAACCGGATCAGCAGTTGGGGCGACGATGGCGGGCGAACCATCACCGGCTTTGGCGGATGGGAGGAGTGGCTTGCCCATGTCGATACTGTCCAGATGAACAAGATGGAGAGCGAGGTGTTGTTGAAGGAGGAGATAACTGAGATAGACGGTTTTCTGGACGCTGCGAAGCGGTTCGTCGAGGCGGGGCTCAAAGCCGCGATGGTGACTTTGGGACCACTGGGATCGGTGGTGGCGTATCGCGCTGATGATGGTGTGTACGGATGCCACTGCCCTGCCGCTGTGCTTGGCGATGTGATAGACACCACCGGCTGCGGCGACTCTTTTTCGGCTGGCTTTGTCTGGAATTTTCTATCCAGCGGCGATCCGCTCTTGGCGAACGCCGCCGCCAATATTGTCGGTGGGGTAAACTGCATCACACCTGGCATCGGAGGTTTGACACAGGCAAAAGGTGCCCTCGACCAACTGCCCAAAATATTCCCAGAGCTGATGGACCGGATTGATGGGGGTTGGCCCGGGGCGCGGCTTGATTGAGCGCAGCCGCAGCCCAAGAAGCGAGCGCAACGAAAGGGTGTCGCATGCCACTCAAGCGATGTCGAGAATGCAAAGGCAAAATTTCCACAGAGGCCACATCATGCCCTCATTGCGGCGCTCCGAACCCAATACCGCCACCACGCCCCACCCGGTCAACGCGACCGGTCTTTCGCCGACTCAGGCGCTTGCTCAAGTGGTCGATCGGCGGTTTAGGCGCGTTTTTTGTCCTGTCGATCTTGATGGTCGTGTTAATACCAGATAACCGAACGTACTACTATACCCACAGCGTGATTAACGCCCACACCAGCCCGTCACTCGATTCCGCCGTTGCTACCAGCATTCCCGCGCGGCGAGCGAGTCGGCACTGACAGCCTGTTTGATGGGTGGTACCGAGTATCGCTCGACGCTGGCCAAGCTGGATACGTCCCCAAACCGCTTTTGCACAAACATCCACCTCAGCGCCTCAAATACTACTATTCGCATAGATTGTAGAATGTCCGCTCCGACCCGACACTCGAAACTGACGTGATCGCGCAGATCCCCCGCCGTCGGCCCGGTAGCTCAAACTGCTGATGCGCCGCCCGACCGTACATGATCGGTGGTGCACTTAGGTAGATTTAGAGATTACCGCTGCAACCACATCCCATAGTCGAGGACCAAAATGCACTACCAAGGCAAGTTCGACTTCTTCGATTTCTCCAAAATCAAAACCTACCCGATTTCGGAGAGGACTAATCGCGAAAAGTATGTTGACCTGGTGACGCCGGAAATGGCGATGTCCCAGACCTACGACTTTGACAGCCCAAATCTCGAAACTGTCGCCGACACTCTGATAAAGATGCGCGATGAGGGCAAGCCGATAATCTGGCAGATGGGCGCACACCCCATCAAAGGCCACATGTCGCTGCTGCTGATTGACATTATAAAGCGCGGATTCGTGTCGCTTTTCGCTGGAAACGGCGCTGTGGCGATCCACGATTTTGAGTGGGCGCTCATTGGCGAGACTAGCGAGACCGTGCCCAACGCTCTGCCCCAGGGGCAGTTCGGTATGGCGTATGAGACCGGCACACACATGAACGACTGCATGGTCCACGGCAACCATCTGGAGCTTGGTTTGGGCGAGTCGCTAGCGAGAATGATTCTGGGCGAGGAGATGCCCTACGGTGTCGAATTCAAACACCCTGAGGCATCGGTGATAGCACAGGCATACGAGATGGGGGTTCCTGCGACGATTCACGTCGGTGTCGGGACCGACATTATCGACCAGCACCCGACTTTTGATGGTCGCGCTAAAGGCGGCTGCTCAGGCCGAGACTTCGGGATATACACGGCTGTGGTCGCGGGAATGACCGACGGTGGGATGATCATAAACATTGGATCAGCGGTCACAGGCCCGGAGGTGTTCCTAAAAGCGGTCTCAATGACCTGTAATGTCGGAAAAGTAGCGGACAAGATCACCACTGCCGATTTCGATATACGACCAGCGGTACCTGAAGACATGACCAACGAAGACAAACCAAGCTACTACCAACGCGATGTGAAGAGCATCGTCACTAGAGTGCCACAAGCGTTTGGTGGAAAAGGCTACTACGTCGAAGGCAACTTCCTAAGGGGTTTGCCGCGCCTGTACCAGCTTCTGGTAGAAAAGACGGATGAGGAATAATACCCGTGGTAGATAAAACCTTCAAGGATATTGTTGATGGTTGGCGCGGCGATCCTGTTACTGCTCTCGCGCAGGACGTCAATGCCAGGCACCCGGTGGTTGGGGAGCTGTTCGCGGAGTTTCTAGCTCAAAGGCCTCAGCTTGGTGAATTGGGTATCGACATACTGCGGGCGTACGGAGCGTTGGTAAGATGCTACGACGGTCGAGGAGCCCTCTACCTCTGCGGCAACGGCGGATCGATGGCCGACTGTGTACACATCGCCGGTGAGTTGATCAAAAGCTTTGAGCGCGACCGGAGCATCGGCGCAGAGGACGCAGAGGAGTTTGAGGGGCTTCCCCACGGCGAAGAGCTCGCTGCGAACCTGGAATCTGGACTGCCTGCTATCGCTTTGGGAATGAGCGTCAGCCTCGCGACAGCGGTGGCGAACGACAACCAGGTGCGTGACATCAGTTTTGCGCAAGAGCTTTTTGGGATGCGCCCTACGGAGAAGGATATGCTCTGGGGTATCAGCACCTCAGGAAACTCGACTAACGTGGTGATGGCGATGAGCGTCGCCAAGGCGTTGGGCCTGACCACTATCGCGCTAACTGGAGAGGGTGGGGGAACGATGGGTGAGATGGCCGATGTCGCCATTAGAGCTCCCGCCAAAGTGACCAAAACTGTGCAGGAACACCACCTGCCAATATACCACGTCTTGTGTGCGATGATTGAAGCGCACTACTGGCCACAGATGCGCACGCATTAGCCGACGGCGTGCGTGCTTCGTTAGAGATTTCTAACTTACTGACAGCGAGAATATGACCTCCTCACGTCTTAGGTGGGGGCTGCTTAGCACCGCCCTTATCAACCGAAAGCTTATCCCGGCTATCCGTTCGACAGCCACTGCGGAACTTGTAGCTGTAGCTAGCAGGGATTTGGGCCGCGCGAAAAGCTATGCCCAAGAGTGGGATATCCCCAAAGCGCACGGCAGCTATGAGGAGATGCTCGCAGACCAAGAGATAGACTGCATTTACAACCCGCTGCCAAACAACATGCACGGCCCGTGGTCGATGAGAGCCATGCGCTTGGGTAAACACGTTCTCTGCGAAAAACCGTTTTCGATAAACGCTGCCGAAGCTGTGAAGATGGCTGAGGTCGCTCTTGAGACCGGCAAACATCTTATGGAAGCGTTTATGTACCGCTTTCACCCGCAGATGCAGAGACTGGAGCAGATATTAGGGGATGGTGAGATAGGTGAAGTCAACCTGATTCTGGCGGGGTTTGGATTTAGGCTGGTGGACCTGTCCAACGTCCGCCTCAGGGCCGATCTTGCTGGTGGCGCGGTGATGGACTTAGGAACATATCCCATAAGTTTCATGCGTTTTGTCACCAAACAGGAGCCGACCCACGCTTTTGCGGTTGTGCATCACGGTCCAAAAAGCGGCGTGGATGAGACGATGCTCGGTACGTTGACGTTTCCAAATGGGATCAGTGGCCAATTCGACTGCTCGTTTCGCGGCGGCTATCACACCTTCGCGCGTGTTATGGGTACCGATGGGTCGGTGGAGATCGCAGCGCCGTTTACGCCCAAAGAGGGGCAGGCCGGGCTGATTGTCCGCACTGCCGATGGCACGATTCGCGATGAGATCGCAGTTCGGGACACTGACTCATACCAGCTCGAAGTCGAACATTTCTGCGCGGCGGTGATGGCAGGCACCAAAGTGCGCTGGACACCAAACGATTCGATCCTTCAGATGCGGGTGATAGACGCGCTCTACCGTTCGTCAGGCGAAGGCCGTGTGGTTCCAGTTGCTGAGCCGATGTTGGACTATGTCATCTGACGCCGTTCTAGTAATTACACAGGGGTTTTCCAGACAGAAGTGACCAAGGCCGCTATTTTTTCCCTTGAGAGAACCGATGGAGCATTCCGCGCAGGGAGACTGACTCTACCCCACGGGATGGTCGAGACCCCTACGTTTATGCCGGTGGGAACCCAGGGCAGTGTGAAGGCGGTGAGCCAGGATGACCTTCTTGCCGCAGGGGCACATATAATCCTCTCGAACACCTACCACCTGTATCTACGGCCAGGTGACGAGTTGATAGCACGACGGGGTGGGCTTAACGGGTTTACGTCTTGGGATAGGCCGTTCCTCACCGACAGCGGCGGATATCAGGTTTTCAGCTTGGGTGACAGAAACAAAATCACCGAAGACGGCGTGGAGTTCAAATCACATATAGACGGTTCCAGCCACATGTTTACGCCGGAAAAGGCGATGGAGATAGAGGGCAACCTCGGTGCTGATATTGTGATGGCGTTTGACGAGTGCACCCCGTATCCGGCGTCAAGGGAGTATGCCCAAGAATCGATGGACCGTACGACCAGATGGGCTAAGCGGAGTATGGTGCGACACCAAACGCTATTGGCTGAGAACCCGGCCCGCAACCAGTCGCTGTTCGGAATCGTTCAAGGTGGTACATATAGCGACCTGAGGGTTGAGCATGCGCAGGCTTTGGTTGAGATGGAGTTCCCTGGGTATGCGCTAGGCGGGCTGTCGGTCGGCGAACCCAAAGATGAGATGGCGCAGATGCTGGATGTCGTGGTTCCAGAGCTACCGGTGGACAAACCCCGGTATCTCATGGGCGTGGGTTACCCAGAGGATATTTTGAGCGGATTCGCCAGGGGAATAGATATGTTCGACTGTGTCATCCCCACCCGCAACGGACGAAAAGGGATGGTTTTCACCAGGAGCGGCCCGATTAATCTGCGCAACCTCGTCTTTTCTGAGGCTGACGAGCCGATTGAGGAGGAGTGTCGGTGCGAGGCGTGCATGAAATACAGCCGATCGTACGTCCGCCATCTGGTTCGCGTAGAAGAGATTCTGGGGCTAAGGTTGTGTACATTACACAATCTCACCTTCTATCTGGACATGATGCGACAGCTTCGCAACGCTGTTTTGAAAGGTGAGGCTGGTACGTGGAGCAAAGATTTTCTCGAAAAGTACCACAGCGGCCGGAAGGAACAACCGGTCCGGTGAGACGGTTATCTGAA
>CAZVGZ010000022.1:0-13740 GCA_964627605.1 uncultured bacterium
CAGAGACCCTCTAATCTAGGAAATAGTACCGAGTTGCGTCAAGACCCGCACAACGAAATAAATTCTCAACCGTATGCGTCTTCACGTCGAACGGGACCAGGTAGTGAGGTCTGCGTGATCCTTTATCTCGACGCCTATCTCGACTAGCCGATCCCTAAGCTCGTCCGCCAGACTCCAGTTTTTCTCTTGCCGCAGACGGCTGCGCACCGCTAAGAGAACATCCATCACCTGGTCGGTCAGACCATCATCGTTTAGAGCACCATCGGAAAATAGCGGCAGTCCCAAAACCTCCACAGCCATCTCTTTGATGCCGCTGCTAAACAGTGCTAGGTCGCCGTCGGCTATCGAGCCACCGTCGGCCAAAACCGTGTTCGCGCTCCTGACCAGATCAAAAATCGCGCCTACGGCTGTAGGTGTGTTAAAATCGTCGTCCATCGCGTCGTTGAATGCACCCCTCGCCTCCTCCACCACCCGTTTTGTTTCTGGGCTGGCGTCGCCTACAGGCAAACGGTCCTGGCGGCTATCTATCTCCCTCATCAGGTTATTGATCCGCTCGACGCCCTTTTCGGCGGCGCTGAGAGCCTCGTCGCTAAAATCGGTCACCGACCTGTAGTGGCTGCTAAGGACGAACAGTCGCACGGTGGCGGCGCTGTATTTTTCCAGAATCTCCCGGACTGTGGTAAAGTTGCCCAACGACTTGCCCATCTTAACGCCGTCAATCGTGAGCATGTTGTTGTGGAGCCAGTAGCCGGCGAACTGTTTTCCTGTAACGGATTCGGACTGGGCGATCTCGCATTCGTGATGCGGGAACTGATTCTCGATGCCACCGCCGTGAATGTCGAACGTCTCTCCCAAATACTTTTGCGACATCACCGAACACTCGATGTGCCACCCCGGATATCCTTCTCCCCACGGGCTTTGCCAGTGCATTAGATGATCTGGCGTCGCCTTTTTCCAGAGCGCAAAATCGGATGGATGTTTTTTGTCGTCGTTGATCGCAACCCTGGCACCCTCTACGAGTTCATCCACTTTCCTTCCTGAGAGTTTCCCATACTGAGGAAAGCTCTCGACTGAAAAATAGACCGACCCGTCCACTTCGTAGGCGTGCCCTGTTTCGAGCAGCTTTTCGATCATGGCGATCTGCTCTGGAATGTGCCCAGATGCCTGGCAGACGATGTCCGGATTCTGAACTCCCAAGCTGTTCATATCCTCGAAATAGCGCATCGTGTAGCGGGTGACAATCTCCATCGGCTCCACCCGCTCTACAGCAGCCCGCGTCGCAATCTTGTCGGCACCTTCATCTTCATCGTTGTCTGTCATATGCCCGACATCGGTAATGTTCTGCACGTACCGGACCTTGTAGCCCGACGCCCGGAGGTGGCGAACGATAACGTCAAACGCTACATAGCTCTTGGCGTGGCCTAGGTGGGCATCGCCATACACTGTTGGACCACATACATAGATTCCGACATGTCCAGGGACCTGGGGCACAAACTCTTCCAGGTGGCGACTAAGCGTGTTGTAGACCTTGAGAGCCATCTAATACCTTCCACATTGCAGAACGGCTAATGTCGTCAAATATCTATAATTAGAACCCGTTATAAATTGGCGACGTAGGAGGTTCCGCTGCCATATCGATGCTGGCTAGGAGCCTTCCGCAGGGCGGCTTTTGGCTGCGAGCCATTTCTTTCTGATCCACCAAAGCAGCGCCAATGTCACTAGCAGGCCCGCCATGTAACGGCCGTAGAGACCCGCCATCTCCACCACTAGTTCCCAGTTCGCGCCTACGGTCATTCCAGCTATGATGAGTAACACATTCCAGACGAGAATGCTCGCCGCCGCGCTGATCGCCACGGACAGCACAGGCATTCGTCCCATTCCGGCGGAGAATGAGATGACCGACCGCGCGCCTGACAGAAACCGGTTTGCCAGAATCACCGCCACACCCCACCGTTCAAACCACCCTTCGACTTTGACGAGATATTCCGCGCTCAGAAAGCGCCCGCTCGCTCCTGCGAGAAAAGCCCTCCCCCAGAAGCGCCCGGCGAAAAACAGCGTCATGAAACCGACGAGACTCCCCAACCAAGTCGCCACGATGACCGGCCACAACCCCAGCGCGCCTCGACCGACGAGGTAGGCACCAAATACGGTAACAGCGTCCCCTGGCACCGGGGGTATCAGGTTTTCCGCGACAGCGCTGGCGAAAAGTGCCAGATAGGCCAGCCAAGGGTTCGCACTGGCGGTCACATCTAACCAACTGGTCACCGTTTCGACTGTCATCTAAACCCGCCTACCTCGACTAACACCACGGCGTTGGCGGCTATACATTCGCCTCGCCCGACGAATCCCAACCGTTCCGTCGTGGTGGCTTTCACCGATACGGTCCCCACCGCTATATCAAGCGTTTCGGCGATGTTCTTGCGCATGTACGGTGTATGCGGTGCTAATTTGGGTTTTTCAGCGAATATCGTTGAATCGACATTGACAATTTTTGCACCGACTTCTTTGAGCAATAGGCCTACCTGTCCAAGCAACTCAATGCTATCAGCTCCTGAAAATTGTGGATCGGCATCTGGAAAGTGGTGGCCCAAATCTCCTAGCGCGACACTGCCCAAAAGAGCGTCGGATATCGCGTGGCTCAGTACATCGGCGTCAGAGTGACCTAGCAGCCCTAAAGAGTGGGGGATATCGACACCTCCCAAGATCAGCGGCCTTCCCTCGACCAGCTTGTGGACGTCGTCACCTGAGCCTATCCGAAGCACTATATTTCCCGCCGCAATAGAATCCGCTCAGCTGTTTCCATGTCCTCAGCGGTCGTGACTTTCAGATTGATCTCCTCACTCCTGACGATCCTGACCTCCACACCGATCCGTTCGACGAGTGAGGCTTCATCCGTCGCTGAAAACCCATCAGTGAAGGCCTGTTCCATGGCTTTTTTTAACACACCTACCTCGAACACCTGAGGCGTCTGAGCCGCCCAAAGACCATCTCTGTCCACGGTCTCCAGTCCGCCGTCTTCATTCAGCCGTTTGATAGTGTCAGTTACGGGTGTCGCCAGTATCGCCCCTTGGGAAGCGACCGCTTCTGATACGACTGAGCTCAGATCCTGCTGCCCTAGAACTGGTCGGGCGGCGTCGTGAACCACAGCAAATGTAGATGTCGGCAGAGCTTCGATACCTAGAAATGTCGATTCCTGTCGCGTTGCCCCCCCTGCGACTATCCGACTGACGCCGGAAATATCGTTGGCGGCAACAACATCCTCCGCGACAAATTTTTCATCACCTGCCGGGACTACGACGACAATATCATCAATCGAGTCACACTTGGCGCACGCCTGCAGCGACCAGACAAGCATGGGCCGACCAGCTAGCAGAGTGTACTGCTTGGGGACATCACCACCGAATCGGACGCCGGAACCGGCGGCCACGACAACAGCTACAACTCGGTGCGCCACGTCCGTTCCTTTGATGCGGATTATGGAGACGATCCAGTGATGAGAACACTCTGAAGTCCACGATGACAACGACGAAAGATACGATGCTTCCAGCCCGTCCTGCTAGCCTGTGCACCACCCATCAGCTTAGGTATCGGGGGGAAGCGTCATTCCCTGGTTGCTTTACCGCTGTCGCCGCTATATACTAGCAGTGATTATTGGACTGTACCGTTGCTCCGTTTGGGAGCGATGTTGTTCGCTTGAGGGGTACCGATGAAAGTCACACTTTGGGGATGCCGAGGGTCGCTTCCGACCCCGTTACCCAACAACGAAATCGAAGAGAAACTACACGCTGTGCTGGAAGCACGAGATCTGTTAGGCAACGATGTCGACCACCAAGTGCTGATAGATTCGCTTCCGTTCCACCAGAGGGCGACCTTTGGTGGAAAACACGAAGAGCACCACTGCGAAATTGAGGCTGCCCGCGAAGGCATGACGATCGATATCTAGCGTCCTTAGCCGCTGCTCGCCTGGTCGAACAGCCCGTGCTATGCGTCTGCAACAGCTTGCAGAACTAGTACGTGCGTTGACACCCCCCACATCTGATACCGAGCGCCTCCCAGCAGACCGGAGACACCTGTGAGTGAGCGTATCTTCGCACAAGCCGACTCTGTCCGCGCCAGACTCAAGAACCAGCCCCCGACTATGCCCGCTCCAGCCTCTGGCGGTCCAGACTCCCACATAGCCTGGCGGCGTGAGTTCATAAGAAACCTGAAACGTCAGCTCGGACCAACCCCGGACCCTGTACCGTTAAACGCCGGAATCACTCAGAAAACCGATTGCGGCACCTACATCAGAGAACGGGTGGTGTTCGACAGCGAAGAGTTTATGTCGGTGCCTGCCTGGGTTCTTTCGCCCAAAGGTCTGAAGCCCGGACAAAAGTGCCCAGCGCTGCTGTGCGCCCATGGTCACGGCATAGGCAAAGATTCGCTCGTTGGAGTCTCGGCCACCACGGGCGAGCCGTCGCCAGAAGACGGGAGCGAAGATTACCAGCACCGCTATCCTGTGACATTCGCCGAGCGGGGGTATGTGACGATATGCCCTGATTGGCGAGGGTTCGGCGAGCGCATCGACGACCGCGAGTGGGTCAGAGGTTCTCGTGATCCGTGCAAAATATCATATCTGGCGTCAGGCTATTTCGGATACCACCTCTTAGCGCTCGAGATCATGGACGGAATGCGAACCCTGGACTACCTTGTCAGTCGCGACGATGTTGACTCCAGGAAGATCGGATGTTTGGGGGTGTCGTTTGGCGGTACGATGACGACCTACCTGGGTGCGCTGGACAGGCGGATAAAGGCGTGTGTAATCGGCTGCTACTTGAGTACGTTGAGCGACGGCCTGGACAGAGGAAACACCTGTGGAGCGCAGTACATGCCTGGCTTGAGGGTAATCGGGGATGTGGCGGACGTCACAGCGCTCATCGCGCCCAAACCTCTGTTAGCTGAGATTGGCGAAAACGACACCTGTTTTTTGGTGGACGATGCAATGACTGCTTACCGCAGGGTCGAAGCGGCCTATGCGAATCTGGGCTGCCCTGAGAAAACGGCGGTAGATCGATTTGATGGACCCCATGAGTTCAGCGGGAAGATGGCGTTCGACTGGTTCGACCGCTGGTTGAAGTAGCCGGTCAAACGCGGTCAGTAGGTCTATCTACTGCGCTGCGATCTATTCAGCCACCGCGCCTGCACAGCTCGAACCAGCACCAGCTGTACATCCGTAGCAGTGCAGTCCGGTGACTATCTGGCGACCCCCCAACTCGTCCGCCGCAAAATCCGCTATATGAAACGACGCACCGTGGTCCACCCTCAACCCCAGCATCTGATTGAAATCGCAGTCGTAGAGAAACCCTTCCCAATCAACTGATAGGGTGTTGCGACACATCGCGCCTTCGGCGGCGGCGGGGTTGTAGGCGTTGATGAGTTTATTCATATAGGTGTCATAGTTGCCGGAGCGGACCAGATAGTCAAGGTACCGATTGATGGGCATATTGGTGATGGCGAACAGGCTGTTGAACTGGATTCCGTATCGCCGATTGAGTTGGGTCTTATATTCTGCCTCCAGCTCTGATTGCGATGTTGGCAGAAACGGGCCTACCGGGTTGTAGACGAGATTAAGCACCAACTCGGTGCTGGCTTGCCCGTACCCCAAGGAGTTCAACTTTCTCATAGCCTCAAGCGATCGCTCAAACACGCCCTCTCCCCTTTGGCGGTCGGCGTTTGATGCGGCGAAGTGAGGAAGCGACGCGACTATCTCGACCTCTCTTTGCGCCATAAACAGAGGAAGATGTTCGAATCCTTTGGCGACCAGTATCGTCAGGTTGCACCTGCCCATCACCTGATGGTCACTAGCAACAAGCTGGTCCACGAGCCAGCAGAAATCAGGATTCATCTCCGGTGCCCCACCGGTGACGTCCACTATCGAAATATCGCTGTCTTCCAGAGCTTCCAGACACATCTGCATCGTCGGGCGGGACATTATCTCTCTGCGATCGGGCCCGGCATCGACGTGGCAGTGAGCACACGTCTGATTGCAGAGGCGACCCAGATTCATCTGAAAAATCTCAATCCCGGTGGCGGTCAGTGGGCTAAGGCCGCCCTCAGCCAGTTTCCGCTCGAAGGGTACAAATCTGCCTTTTGGTCGCAACAGTTCTAGCTGCCCTTCGACATCGGCCATCGGCAGCCGCTGGCCGCGCATACTAAGTGCCATAGCACCCTCGAATCCTTGAAACGATCAACGCAATATGCTTTTTGACGACCTGCTCACATAAGAAGGTTGTCGGCGATATTGCGGCACTGGACCCCGTGAACCAACGCGGCACCACCCTTGATTGCTGCCGCCACATGGATGGCCTCGGTTATCTGCTCCATATCGGAGCCTTTCTCCAAAGAAGCCTGGGTATAGGCGTCGATGCAGTATGGGCACTGAACCGCATGCGCCACCGCCAACGCCATCAGAGCCTTTTCTCTGGCGGTCAACGCGCCTTCCTGAAATACCTGGGAGTACCATTGGCTAAACGCTTTCCAAAGTTCCGGTACGTCTTTGCCTATCTCGCTGAACCTATCCAGATCAGCCGGATCATAGTATGTGTCAGACACGGGCCTCTCCTGCAAGCGTTTTACTACAGACACCACGCGATAGACTAGCAACAAACCTAAGGGTCGCTTTAGTTCCCTGAGCATCGCTCCGGTTGTCCAGTGTGTGTGGCGGATTGAACGACCTCAAATCTAACGCCATCGATGCTTAACATCAGGGGTTGTGAGAGTTGTCGTTATTCTATCTCAATCCTTGGCGAAATGGCAGTAGCGGGCGTATTTTATAGTGTTCTCCCTGGATGGGTGATATCCTCTCGTCTCTGTTTGTACCCAACACCACCTTCAGGCCATGCAGCCACAATCACTGATCCGCAACTTTTCAATCATAGCGCACATCGACCACGGCAAATCGACGCTGGCTGACAGACTGCTCGAAGCAACTGGAACTCTTTCTGCGAAAGAGATGAAAGAGCAGGTTCTGGACAGCATGGACCTGGAACGCGAGCGTGGGATAACCATAAAGAGCCATGCGATCCGCATGGTGTACACAGCGACTGACGGCCAAACCTACACCCTCAACCTGATCGACACACCAGGGCATGTCGATTTCTCCTATGAGGTGTCGCGGTCGCTTGCGGCTTGCGAGGGAGCCGTCCTTGTGGTTGACGCTGCACAGGGCGTCGAAGCACAGACTGTGAGCAACCTTTATCAGGCGATGAACGCCGATCTTTCACTGATCCCGGTCCTCAATAAGATCGATCTTCCTAGCGCCAGGACTGAAACTGTAACCGGGCAACTGCACGAACTGATAGGCGTCGAACCCGAAGAGGTGTATCACGTCAGCGCCAAGCAAGGGCTTGGGGTTAGCGAACTTTTGGAGATAATCATTAGTGAGGTACCACCGCCAAACGGCGACCCCGACAAACCTCTGCGGGCACTGATTTTCGATTCGATCTATGACCCCTACGTCGGGGCGATTGTCTATGTGCGAGTGGTGGACGGCGAAATCAGGAAAGGGATGACAATCAGACTCTCGTCCACCGGCGCGGTCCATGAAGTGGGCGAAATCGGTGTGTTGAGGCTCAAGAAAGAAGCCACTGGGGCGCTTGGTGCAGGCGAGGTCGGCTACGTGGTCTGCGGGATAAAGGATGTCGCAGAAGCCCATGTTGGGGATACGGTCGTAAACGTTGATGAGCAAGACACAGAGCCGCTGCCGGGCTACCATGAAGTCAAACCGATGGTCTTCAGCGGACTGTACCCTGTCAACTCGGATGATTTTGAGGATCTTCGTGCGGCGTTGGAGCGTCTCAGGCTGAACGACGCAGCTTTGATCTATGAACCCGAGACTTCATCGGCGCTCGGGTTCGGGTTCAGGTGCGGTTTCCTGGGGCTGCTCCATATGGAGATCATTCAGGAGCGACTGGACCGGGAATTCGCGATTGATATAATAACTACTGTGCCCAACGTTCGGTACATGGCTCATACCACCGACGGAAACGAGACGTGGGTAGAAACACCAGCCAAAATGCCAGAACCCTCGGCTTTAGATCATATCGCCTACCGAGTATGTGGGCAACATAATGAAGCTTTGCCAGGACAGGCGCGGTGTATATCTAGACACACACTATCTTGACCCTAACACGGTCGAACTGCGCTACGACCTGCCTCTCTCTGAGATTGTTTTCGATTTCTATGATCGTCTCAAATCGAATACTCGTGGATACGCCTCGTTCGATTACGAACTAAAAGATTACCGCCCATCGCCGCTAGTGAAGCTGGACATAATGATCAACAGCGAGCCCGTCGATGCGCTGTCGATCATCGTCCACCAGGACAAAGCGCAGATGTGGGGCAAAGAGGTGTGTCGCAAGCTCAAAGAGCTGATACCGCGGCAACTATTTGATGTCACGATACAGGCTGCAATCGGCAGGAAAATCATCGCGCGGCAGTCAGTGCGCCAACTGCGCAAGGACGTGACAGCAAAATGCTACGGCGGTGACATAACCAGAAAACGCAAACTTCTGGAACGGCAGCGTGAAGGCAAGAAGCGTATGAAGCAGGTGGGCAGTGTAGACATCCCTCAGGAGGCGTTTCTAGCGCTTTTACAGGTCGATACCAGCTCCAACTGAGGTTAGGTACCCCAATTAAGGACGGTACATGACACGCGATAACCCTCGCCCCAAAAAAGCCAAACCGACTCCGGGACTGGCCAGGAGCCTGGTCTCGATCGTTCTCCTTGTGTTGGCTATCCGCACTGTCGTTGTGCAGGCCTACCAGATACCGTCGGGCTCAATGGAGGACACGCTCTTAGTTGGCGATTTTCTGCTAGCTAACAGGTTCATCTACGGAGCCCCCCTTGAGATCGCATACACTGGCATCGTCCTTGGCCGATTGCCATCTTTCGACTCCCCAAAAAGGGGCGATGTTCTTATTTTCGCCTCATGGAACGACACGACGCAGGACTACATAAAAAGATGCGTGGCGATAGCGGGGGACACGGTTCTAGTGAGGGATCGAGTGTTGTATGTTAACGGCGAGCCATTTCAGAACATTCTCGACAAGCGCTACGGCAAAACTGACCCCGATTACCCGATAATCAAGCATGACAGTGTGAAACACCCGTGGTTGGGTGGTGCACCAAAGAAGTTCGGTCCCCATGTGGTTGGAGCGGACGCGGTGTTCATGATGGGCGACAACAGAGACAACAGCTCTGACAGTCGGGTATACAGCCACGGCGACGTTCCTTTGGCGCGGCTCAAAGCCAGAGCGATGGTGATCTACTTCTCTTTAAACGCGGAGGTCCCGTGGTGGAATCTCGCAGATAAAATCAGATGGGACCGAATCGGGAAGCTGATCTACTGATAGGTGCGGTTTTGGGGACAACCACACTGCCGGGGATTTCTACGCGTCTAAGAGGCGATCGGGCTGTTTCTTGCTGGCTCATTTGGGGTCTGAACGGCCACCGCTAACTACAGAATCAGGTCGTCAAATAGCTCTGCTGATCCGCCGCCGTGTGGGTCCGACTACCTACCACCAAGCGCTGAACTGTCGATGTCTGCAAGCCCCTGAAGAGTGAACGGCTTTCCTAGCACTTTGTCGGCGTCAACGTTGTGGCCTACCACTACATCGGCTGTGTAGCCCGACATAAACCGGACGGTTATGTCTGGATACCTCTGGCGTATCTGCGCAGCAACCACCGGCCCGTTGGCATCTGGCATTACCACGTCCAACAGAAGCAGGTCTACTGGAGGATTGCCCTCAGTAACCTCCAACGCCTGCACCAAACCATTGGCGCTCAACACCTCGTAGCCCAACTGCTCCAGCATCTCCACCACAATCTCCAGCACAGACTGTTCATCATCCAACACGAGTATCGTCGCGCTAGAATCGAACAGGGCGCCAAAAGCCCCATCGGGATCGTTGGATGGTGAGGCTGAGGCGCTTGATTGAGCCACCGCAAAGGGCGACGCACCAAGTTCTGGTTGATTGGCCTGGCCAGTCGTCCTAATGTCTGTCTCGAGCCCTACGCTCACTTTTTATAATCTCATTATAGAAGTTGTGATCGTGCATAGTGTTGCCCGCCCTCGAAAAAAGATACTCATAATGGGGCACAAACATGAGTACCGCAGCGTCGAGCCCCAAACTCAATCAACGGCAAAACGCTGACAGAGTCCAAATGATCCCCCCGGCTATCTCTACCCAACACGCTGCCGATGCTCCTCGCCGTAGATCAGAGACTCATCCAAGAACGCGTCGATGTTTGCAAGTGGAGTGCCGCTTACAATTCCGTTTCCAGCCGCCATGCACATGCCGCCACCTTGTCTGTCAAAAGTGTCAATCAGGTACCTTACCTCCTGTCTGACACCATCAGGGTCGCCCTCAATCAGTTTGTGTTGTACATCGAAGCCCACAAGAAAAGTAATCTGGTCTCCGAATTCGTCCGCCACCGATACCTCATCCATGGTGTGTTTCTGAACCGGGTGAAATACATCAACGCCAGAATCGATAAGGGATGGCATCAGCGGGGTATTGTTCCCACAACTGTGGAGCCACCAGTGCATCGAACCTTTGCTGAGGGATTCACCAACACGGTCGTAGTATGGTTTGAGGAGTTGATCGAACTGCTCGACGCGCATCATAGATTGGAGCTGGTGCCCCAGGTCATCGCTCGTCCAGAACCCGTCCGGCTTGAGTTCGCGGGCTGCCCGATCAAGATAGCCGCAGTAGGCGTTGCACAGAGCATCGTGCAGGCGGTGGACGTTCTCGGGCTCCTCGTGGTAGTCCACCATGAGGTTTTCCATCCCCCGTAGACTCCAAGGCCGCTCAAAGAACAGCCCCCACCAACTGAAAAGTACATAGATGTCCTGTTGGCGCATCGCTTCGACCTGTTCGACCAACGCATCGAACCGCGTGTCTGATTCGGGATCGGGCATTTTGTCAATAAACTCGTCAAGTTTTGCCCAATCGTCTATGACACACCGGCTGTCGTGGGCCACGCTGGATTTAAGGTCCCAGGACAGCCCCATGCTTCCCACATCGAACGGCGCTTGCCACACCATTCCAACATCTGTTGGGTAGCGATCGAACATGTCCAACTGGTCGCCGTACTGCTCCCCAAGCCCCTCGCCCCACCATTTCGCCATCACCAGCGGTATCCGAGACGGATTTCGCCGCTCAACGGCTTTCACGACTTCGTCTCGTGCCAGGGGTGTCCACTCGCGCCCGTTCGTCGCCATTGTTTTCCTTTCGGCTAGATACCTGTGCGGACCGACTTCCTAACTAACTGCAACTTATGGGCCACACTCAAAATCTGCTCTGAGATCCCTATCATTAAACTAGCGCCCGATATTAGATGCCCTTCGATACTGCATACCCGCCTACACAACTCTTACTCCACCTGACTGTTGAATACACGACAGGCTACTGCGGGCTGATGTCCACGACTCTGTGTTCCTCCATCGCCATGTCAGCGCAAAACCCTATCAGGTAGCCGTTGACTGAATCTTCGAGTGTGGTTGTAGAGAGCGATGCTTCTTCGCCGGTAGCAACCCTGAAAAAATTCTCCACCAGAAGCTCGTCGTCTCCACCGTGGCCACCAAAAGCGCCGTGCATGTCTCCGCCTTGAGTCAGGTCGATCACCTCTTCGGTGTATTCGCTGCCAGGAGAGTTGTCGATGTGCCGAATAGTAAACCTTGACGACTCGAAGTCCCCCTGTATCTCGCCTTCTATACCGACCAGATGAATAACGCGGGCAGGCCGTGATGAGCCGCCAACAAGGTTGTGTGTCGCAGTCGATCCATCTTCGAACTCAATTACCGCAGACTGATGATCGACCACATCCCTGTCCGACTTCCACGCGCACTTGCCGAACTCATTGTCGATCTTGAGCGACTCTATTTTGTCGTCGATTGTAACGTCTTCCACATGCTCAAACTCTTCCCAAACATAGAACCGCCAACGTTCTGGGTGGTCGATGTACAGTTTCCTGGCGGAGTACGAACAACTCTCTTCCACCGGGCAGTCCAAAAGACATCTTGTGCCAGCGCTTTCTGGGGCGTTTCGGGGCTGAAACTGCATGTTGCCGCCGAAGCTCGCCACCCGCATCGGGGCGACGCCGCTCTTCATCCAGGTGATCAGGTCCAGGTCGTGGCAACATTTTGACATGAGCATTGAGGAACCGCAGAACGTGGCAGATTACGACTTTACTGCTGTTGGCCTTCGTAGCATCCACTAGCTGCCACATCTCATCCACGGTCGTCGCGAACGGCTTTTCCAGCAACAGATCGTATCCTGCCTCCAATACCGGCAAAGAGGTGGGTACATGCTGGGCATCCATTGTTCCGTTTATGACGACATCGGCGAATTTGGGTGCCAGTGACATCTCTTCTGCGGTCTCAAAGCAGTGATCCGGCGGGATGTCGAATTTGCGGGCAACCTCCTGGCGTCGATCGGCGCGTGGCTCGGCGACTCCCACTATCTTTAGAATATCAGGTTTGAAGTCCGAATATCCGGCGTAGCGCAGCCGATATTTGTGGTAGTTGCGATGATACCGCACCGCGACAAGGCTCCTCAATTGCGATGCGACCACACATCAATTACGCCACGAACGTTGGGGCTATCCAACCCCCTTCAGGTTGCCGCACGCCCCTTTGATGCCTTTCTTTTGTGCATGTACTGCGTTGGTATTGAAGGAGGTCACACCTGAATGTTATTCCACGTTTTCAGCACAGCCACTATGGGCATAGACGCCTATCTGGTTGACGTGGAAACCAATTTGACGCTCAAGTACCGCGAGCTGTCCGGCCAACCAACAAGGGACACCTCAGAGACCGTTCGCCGGCGCGTAAACGCAGCCCGTGCGATTCAGAGCGCTCGCTTCGCAGATCAACCGAATCTCCATTCAAACGCCAGCTCTGCTTTATAGCGGTGCTAGCCTCGACGTTGTGCGCCGACGCGACTGCGCTCAGATGGCAAGAGACCCCACTTCCCATGAGCTACCGTCGGCTCAACACTATCGACGTGGTGGACAAGGAGACCGCTTGGGCAGGCGGGCGCGACGGGCTTCTCCTCAGGTACGACGGCTCGCGGTGGACCCGTGTCGACGCTCCGCTGCGCGGCGATGTGATCGCCATCGAGATGACCGGCCGCAGCGACGGCTGGGTGGCAACGTACGAAATCGACACCCAACAGAGCTGGCTCAACCGTTTTGATGGTCAG
The DNA here is from genome assembly GCA_964627605.1 of uncultured bacterium. GTDB lineage: Bacteria > Latescibacterota > MWCZ01 > MWCZ01 > CAZVGZ01 > CAZVGZ01. The sequence continues at coordinate 13,246 of CAZVGZ010000022.1, forward strand.
CGATGGTTGCGTCACCCTCTACCGTTGGATCTCAAAATTACCGCTCTGGCATTCACTCCCCCGCACGATCTGTGGGTGGCCGTCAGAGGTGGAAGGGTGCTCAGATTTGACGGCGCAACCTGGCACGAACCACCGCCCCCGGAAAACCACACGCTAAACGCTCTGGTTAGGCGACCTGGCACCGACGAACTCTGGGCGGTCGGCGAGTTCGGAACCGCAGTTAAGTGGGACAGCCAAACCTGGAGCGTCGAATCCACCACCGTTAGCAGCCATCTAAACGCGATCGCTTGGCAGGGATCAGACACCCTCTGGGTGGTTGGCGATGCTGGAGTTGTGCTTCGTTTGACCGCAGGCGAGTGGACCAAGCTTTCGTCCGGCGTCACCGCACACCTTAATGGCGTATCGGCCTCAGCGGGTGACCAGGTTTGGATATGCGGCAGCGACGCTCTTCTAAACTGGGACGGCCAGACGTTTATGCCGTCAGACAGACCGATC
>CAZVGZ010000022.1:13840-57276 GCA_964627605.1 uncultured bacterium
ACCGATCTGACCGGGGAGGCCGGCGTCGCTGGTGCGATATCGTCAGCTGCGCAATCAAGACGCGAATTTGCAGCGTTGTGGGCCGACATCAACGATGACGGCAGACTCGACCTGATTGTGGCGGGCTGGGACAGCACCACCAAAATCTTCGAGCAGCAATCCAACGGCCGTTTTAGACCCTCCGCGACATCTCTGCCGGTTGGCGACGGATTGTTGTCAGCCAACTCCATCGCCACTGCGGACGTCAATCTCGACGGCCATTTGGACCTTTTTGTCGCCAACGAACACGGTTCTGACAGGTTGTGGCTCGGCGACGGACACGGCGGCTTCACCGACCAGACCACTCAGTGGGGAATGACGAGCGACGCCGGAAGCCAACAGGCTGCGTTCGCAGATGTCGATGGCGACGGCGATGCCGACCTTTACCTATGCCGTTGGGGTCGGCCAAACGGTGTCTATCGAAATGACGGGGACCGATTCGTCAATATCTCAAAAGAGTCTGGAATATCTGGCGTCGATGACCGCTCCAACGGAGCGGTCTGGGCCGATCTCGATAACGACGGTGACCAAGACCTAGTGACAACCAACGCCGGGAGCCGAAACCGGGTGTATAGGAATGACGGCGACTGGAGATTCTCTGATGCTTCGGGTTTTGTGGCGTTCGCCTCTGGCCCTATCAGCTACGGTGTAGTGGCCGCTGATTTTGACTTGGACGGGTGGCTAGATCTCTATGTTGTAAACGATGACGGCGCGACATATTTCGAGAATCAACGCGATTGGCAGTTTTCGCCTAGAACAGTCGATGGGTTGAGGGATACCAGGGATGGTCGAGCGAGTACATGGATCGATCTGGAAGGCGACGGCGACCCCGATCTCATCCTGGGAAGCAAGACAGACCTCACGGATCGAATAGATGATTTTAAAGACCGCAGGACGCTGGTCTACTTAAACGGTCTGATCGACCCTGTGGCCCTTAGCATCAAACCTGAAGGGATCTACTCCAATCGCCAGGGCATAGGTGCGAAAATCTGGGTCTGGCCAGCTGGCAAACTCGGAGAACCAGATCATCTGTTCGCATACCGTGAGATCTCCGGCGGCGAAGGTTTCTTGGCGCAAGCTCCCACCAGGGCGCTCATCGGCGCAGTGCTGGGCTCAGTTTACGATATCCGTGTTGCGTTCGCTGGAGGCGAGACGGTGGATATAAGAAATGTTCAGGCACCAGCCAATCTCACCGTCACTGAAGACAGAGGCATCACAGCGTGGACCTATCTAAGAATCAGGGAAGTCGCGCGTTGGTTCGGTCGACCTCAGGTGCCAAGACATCTAGCTCTTTTGGTGGCGATGCTTCTTGTCGTAACAGCCACAACCCGCTATTCCGGCGTCCGGCTGTTGTGGTCCCCTTCGATAAGTGCTGTTTACGCCGCAGCTACGATGGGAATCTATGTTGGACTCGCCCTTTTGGTGGAACCTGACGCAGACTGGCCCATGAAGATCGTGCCGCCGGGAGCAACGTTGGTGTGGACGGGTGCAACGGCGCTGGTCGCCCGGTTGACGCGAAGGACAGTCGCCGAGCGGGTGGCCCACAAGCGTCGTTTGGATGTCCTGCGCAGCCGCGCCGACCTGGCTGACTCTTTGAGGGGTGCTACAGGGCTCAATGAATTGCTGGCCCTCACGGTCACCGAGGTTTTGGAGATATACCCCTTCGGTGCGGTGGCGGTCTACCTCGTCGATTCGGAATCGCTGAAGATCACCCACGCCCATTGCTCAGACGAGTCCGACTGTCAATCGGTAGGCGATGCGCTTCCAACCGCTGGGCAGCAGGCGATGGCTGAGCAGAGCTTAACCATAGCAGAGAGTGGCCTCCCAGAAGGGACGACGCGAGCGTACGTTCCGCTCCCTGGGGAAAAAACACCCTTGGGAGTGATCTGCGCGGACGCTGTGAACGCGGAAGTCGAACTCATCGACGCGCTGGCTGATCACCTACAGGCTTTCGCTGCGTTCGCCGCTGTAACCCTGGCAAATGCCCAGCTTCCTCAGCAGATAACCGAGCAGGAGGAGACATACAGGTCGCGTTTCGTCGGCCTAGAGGGAAAGGACACCAACACCCCCAAGGCAGCCGCTGCCCACAGAAAAATAGTACGGCTGCTGCCGACGGTCCGCCGCCAAAACTCGTCCAACTCCCAACCGCGAATTGTTGGTGATTCAGAAGCGATTGGCGAGGTGCTAGACCAGATTAGGCGCGTCGCAGCGACTAATACGACCGTGCTGATTCAGGGGGATTCGGGAACAGGGAAGGAGCTGGTGGCACGGGCGATCCACACACAGAGCCACCGGTCAGGCGACCCGTTCGTTGCCGTCAACTGTGGCGCAATACCTGAGACACTGCTAGAAAGTGAGCTCTTCGGGCACGAACAAGGTGCGTTTACAGGGGCGGACCGGAGGCGGGTAGGTGTATTTGAGCAGGCTGATGAGGGCACGATATTCCTGGATGAGATCGGCGAGATGCCTGGACCGGCACAGGTGCGTCTGCTGAGGGTGTTGCAGGAGCGAACAATCACCCGACTCGGCGCTGAAAATCCCATCGAAGTTGATGTGCGAGTGATCGCTGCCACCAACCGTGATCTGGCAACCGAAGTCTCTAGTGGAAATTTTCGTGAGGACGCCTTCTACCGGCTAAACGTGTTCCCGGTACATCTGCCCGCGCTTAGGGAACGACTGGAAGACATCCCGGCTCTGGTAGCCTATCTGCTCGATAGGCTAACCCGCAAACGCGAGTTGCAGACAAGCGGAATCACGGTGGAAGCTGTGGCTGGCATGCTGACGCACGGTTGGCCCGGAAACATCCGCGAACTCGAGAACTGTCTCGAACGTGCCCTCGTCCTCAGCGATGGCGGGCTGATAGAGGCTGAGCACCTGGTCTTCGATCTCCTAGGCGGATCGAGTGGCGACGGCGGAAGCGGCACAGGGTTCGACGGCATGACACTGCCACAACTCGAGCAGCGGCACATCGAAAACACACTTGAGGCGTGTGGAGGCAACGTTTCTGAGGCGGCGCGACGTCTGGGAGTGTCGCGGGACAACCTTAGATATCGACTTAGGAAATACAACATCGGCCGAACGGATGGTGGCGGCTCAGGCTCGGACTCAAAAGCCTAATAATATCGGCTGCTTTGGGCTGTCTTTGGAACCCTTACGTCAGCGAAGCATATCACTCGACGATGAGGTAATAACCCCTCACGGAGCGCTGTTCTACATGGGGAGTCAGTTGGAGGATCTATGTGGAGATGGATTGAGCGCAGTGTCTGGATCTCAGTTGTGGTTTGCGCTACGACTGCATGGGCAGATGCGAGCAAAGAGGCCACAGAAACGGTCCAGCGGCAACTGATACGACACGCGCAGATGACGATTGAAGTCGCGCGTGGGGCGACTTCTTCCGCGCGGCACAGGGCGAAACCGCTTCTGCTGTGGGGGTAGAGGTCCATGGGGTTGGCGGAGCGCTCTTGACCATCGCAGCGAAAGCCGCCGTTCTTGCGCTCAATCGCGTGCTGGGTCTAGGCGTTAACGAGGAATTTGGAGCGTATCCCTACGGCTAGTACATCGCTCGAAGTTAGGCAGATTGGCGCAGAGCACGCAAATTAGTTTGGCAACGTAGTCTCTGACTGCTTTGGGTGGCCTGACGGGATGTCCGCTGTCGTAGCGGCGACGGTCGGCCGTCCGCGCTGGAAGCATTACATGGCGTTTGACGGTGACACGCCCGTCACCACCGGGGCACTGCTTGCCCATGGCGACATCGGTTGGTTGGACTTCGCCGCCACTCTCTCAACCCACCGGGGTATGGGTGCCCAGAGCGCCCTAACCGTGAGACGACTCACCGACGCCTGCGATGCTGGTTTGAAAGAGGTCACTGTGGAGACTGTAGAACAGAAGCCCGACAAAGAAGCGCCATCCTACCGCAACATGGTCCGTCTGGGGTTCGAAGTCCTCTATTCACGACCGAACTTTATCCTGCTGACGGACTGATCCCCGCTCACAACGACTTACCGCATGTAATCGTCCTCATTTACATCGCCCATCCCGCCCGTTTCTGTATCGCCTCACACAGATTTGGACGGACGAAATACCGATTTTGAAGAAGTTTGGCCATAAGAATCGGCCAAGATGCCCGTTTGCGAGCCATTTCGTTCAGGTGTACCGGGGAAAGAATCGAGAGGATGACTTCTCTGGACAGTTCCGGTCATCCACAGGGACGCCGACAGCAAAACCGGCCCCAGCGTAATTACAGCCCAAAACGCGGTCAGTTTCTCCAGGAATGGCCCTGAGTGCTCGACACCCCAGATGTTGTTAAAAGCCGCTTCAATGGCTTCTATCAAGAACAGCACGGTCAACAGCAAGACTGGGACACCCACTCCAGCTATCGCACCAGAGTGGACGTTGTCGAAGAAATAATCGATGTAGTTGGTCGCTTCCAGGTTGAGACTGGAGACCAGGTTGTCCTGAATGAGTGACTTGAGCCTCTCCCCAGACTCCTCCAACTCCCCGACGGCTCCAAAATGATAATGCGCCGATCAGTCGGTAATGGTACGACGAATCCATAAGCCGTTCAAAGGAACCGTATTTCGTCAGGGATGTCGTCGTTGCATAGGTCTCTCAAGGAGTGCATAACCACCGGTGTTTCGTCAGCGGGTGCCCCCTGTGATTTCGGACACCAGTGTGCTATATTTGAAAGGTCCATCTGTTGCTGCGTTTGAGGGGAAGGAAAAAGAGAGGCTCAAACCATGCGAGTGACTATCTCCACCGCTGAGTTGCTGGGATTGATTCAGACTGTGGTGGACGCCGTGCCAAGCAAGAGCACGCTGCCAATTTTGTCCAATCTTCTGGTGGTCGCCGAGGATGGCCGGTGTCGGTTGGCCGCCACCGATCTTGACCTCTCAGTTGCCACAGAAATCCCGCTGGCTATCGACAAGCCGGGCAGAGCAACTGTACCAGCACGCAAGATGTTCGAAATTGTGCGAGCTCTGCCTGACGGCATGCTGACATTGAGCGAAACCGATGGACGAATTACGCTTCGTAGCGACACTGGTGAATACAGCCTTTTGGGCATGCCCGCCGATGAGTTCCCAACTCTTCAGGAAGGGTTGGAGGGAACCGCAGTGAAAATTGACGGTGCCCTGCTCAACAGGATGATGAAAAAAACCGCATTTGCGGTGTGCCCCGATGACACCAAACCAGCTCTGGTTGGCGTCCACTGGACCGTGAAAGCGGGTGAGACCGTAATGGTGGCGACTGACGGTCACCGGTTGGCTCGGATAAGCGAATCTCTAGATGGCGCTGACGACCTTCCTGAAGTGAAGGCTATAGTGCCGCGTCGGGCGCTTGCGCAGTTTGAGAAGCTCCTCACTGACGAACGCCCGCTCCAGCATGTCACAATCGGTGAGCGCCAGGTGTGGTTCCATTTCACCGGTGCCGATCTGTACGCACGGTTGATAGATGCCACCTATCCCGACGTTGAAACCGTTATACCCGACAACAACGACCAGCATCTGCGAATATCCTCAAATCTTTTGATTCCAGCGGCCCACCGGATGGACGTATTGTCGAGTTCCCAGAACCATCAGGTCCGCGTATCGCTGCGCCCCAATTCAGTAGAGCTATCCACTCTCAACCGGGAAACTGGTGCCGAGGCGCACGAGGCTGTGGAGGCCGACTACGCTGGCGACGAGATGGACATCGGGTACAACGGCAACTACATGCTTGAGATTTTGAGTAAGATAGATTCAGACGAGGTAGCTGTGGAGTTCAAAGAGCCGGTCAGCCCAGCGATAGTCCGCCCGGTGGACCAGCCTGAGGGCGAGGACTATTTTTGCCTTCTTATGCCGCTCTTGCTGCGCGATTCCTGACCACTTAATCTCGCCAATTTGGCGGACGGCGCGTCTGGTGAAGGGAACGTCCTGTCGGTGTCGCTCCATGTGTTGACTTTGACCGATTTTCGCAACTACGAGCGACTGGATCTGGTTTGCAGCGAAAGGATCAATCTCGTGGTCGGTCCCAACGGCCACGGCAAGTCGAATCTGCTTGAGGCGGTTCAGGCTCTTTCGCTAGGGAAATCCCCGAAAGCTGCCTCGGATTCAGAGTTGGTCCGGTGGGGTGCATTGGGATATAGCGTCGCCGGGCGGATCGGCGCGACGAGGTCGCCAAGTGTGATGGAGCTGTCTTACCAACCGGGTCGCGGCAAAGTTTGCCACTTGGATGGTGAGCGAGTCAAGCCGCTGTCCGATCTTGTGGGTCGGCTGCGGACAGTAAGTGTCGCCCCGGAATCGGTGGAAGGCGAATGCCGTCGGGCAGGGGGAAGGCGGCGGGCGCTTGACCGATTTGTTGCGCAGTGTAATTCGGAGTACCTCCAAAACCTGAAAGCATATCAACATGCGGTCGAGCGGCTCAACGCGGTGATGAAATCCCGGAGCGACGACGCCCTTATCTCTGCTGCAGAAGAGCCGGTATGTGGGCTCAGCGTAGAGTTGACTCGCAAACGGCTCAGAATGATGGACTCGCTCAACACTCACCTTTTAGCAAGCTACCGCCAAATTGCCGATGTTGAAGCGGATGTAGAGATCGGCTCACAGCCTTCAGTGGCGAATGTGGAACAGGACGATGCGGTGGAAAGGTTGGCGGCGCTGCTTCGGTCAGGTCGGGGACAGGCATCGCGATTGGGCTACATCAGACATGGTGCTCACCGAGAGCCGGTTGATCTGAGGCTCAATGGCAGGCCTGCTGAGCAACACGCCTCGCAAGGGCAGCTAAAACTTGCTTTTATAGCGTGGCGGTTGGCTGAAGCGGCGGTGTTTACAGAGCTAGGCGGCGAAAAACCCACACTGGTCTTGGATGATCCGTTCTCCGAGCTAGACCGGGAACATGCGATGAACCTGATTGATGCCTTCGACGGATGGGGCCAGATGTTTTTGGCCACAGCGCGGGATGACGATCTGCCACTTACCGGGAACCGTTTTGCCAGAATTGAAGTTCTGGAAGGCCATGCAGAGCGTGTTGGATAGAATTGAGAGGGTTTCGCCAGCATCCCACGAGAGGTCTGGGCGGTTCGCGTCAATCGATGGACCGCTGGGCGACGTCTTGAGTGAGTGGGGTTTGAAAGAGGCCGTGGCGAACCACCTATTGGGAAATAAAATTACCGAGTTGTGGGCCGACGCCGCAGGACTTGCGTTATCGAAAGGGACAGAGCATTTGGCGTGGGATCAAAACGTTTTGACGGCCAGCATTGAGTCTTCCACGCTAAGGCACGAAGCCTCTCTCAAGAGCCGACAGATCGCGCAGGAATTGAATACGCTTATCGGATTCGACGCGGTGGCGCGGATCGAAGTGCGGGCTTGGCCTGCACAGTCAAGCCAAACCACCACAAACAGACATATCGCTAAGAACAAGGGGTGATTTCATGGCCGACGGTGCGTTGGCGAACCAGGGTGATCAGGACGGATATAGCGCTAAGGACATTCAGGTCTTGGAAGGTCTCGAAGCGGTGCGGATGCGTCCTGGCATGTATATCGGTTCAACAGGTCCACAGGGGCTCCAAAACATGCTCAGGGAGGTCGTGGACAACTCAGCGGACGAGGCTCTGGCTGGCTACTGCACAGAGGTCAACGTCACCGTTAACGCCGATGGATCGTACTCGGTCCGTGATGATGGTCGAGGCATCCCGGTAGATGAACATGAGAAATCGGGAATTTCGGCGCTCGAACTGGTTATGACAACACTTCACGCTGGTGGAAAGTTTGACCAGAACGCCTATAAAGTATCGGGCGGACTGCACGGTGTGGGAGTCAGTGTGACCAACGCGCTCTCAGAGTGGTGCTGGGTGGAGGTCCATCAGCAGGGGAAAATCTGGCGGCAGCGCTACGAGCTAGGTGAGCCGGTATCCAAAGTTGAGGTGATTGGAGAGACAGATCGCACAGGTTCGATCACATGCTTTAAGCCTGACCGGACGATAATGGAAGGCGACATAAGTCACGAGGCTTTGGTACATCTACTTAGGGAACAGGCGTTCTTGAACAAAGGTGTCACCATAACTCTGGACACTGAGGCAACAGAAGGGCGCGAGGCCTCCACCGACACATTTCTATACGCCGGTGGCATTGTCGAATATGTTCAGTACATAGACGAGGTCAAAATTCCACTGCACGCCCCACCAATCTACATCGAAGCGGATCGCGATGATGTCATAGTAGAACTGGCGATGCAGTACAACGACTCTTTCCACGAGGAGATCGCCACCTACGTCAACAACATCAACACCGTCGAAGGCGGCACTCACCTGGCAGGCCTTCGCGCAGCGTTGACCACATCCATCAACACGTACGCGCAGAAATACAACCTGCTCAAAGACCTCAAAAACGGACTTTCAGGCGAAGACGTTCGCGAGGGACTCACAGCGATCCTGAGCTTGAAAGTGCCGAATCCGCAGTTTGAGAGCCAGACCAAAATCAGGTTGGGCAACCCAGAGATCAAAGGTTTGGTGCAGTCGGTGGTAAACGAGAAGCTCGCAGAGTTTTTCGAGGAGAACCCCACTGTCGTCAAGCGTGTTATCGGCAAAGCAATTGATGCCGCACGCGCTCGTGCTGCTGCCCGCAAAGCCCGCGATCTTGCGCGTCGCAAGAGCATTTTGGAGGGCGGTGGGCTGCCGATGAAGCTGGCGGATTGCAGCGACACCGACCCGGAGGCCTGCGAGATTTTTCTTGTTGAGGGCGACTCGGCTGGCGGATCGGCAAAACAGGGCCGCGACAGACGCTTTCAGGCTGTACTGCCTCTGTGGGGCAAGATGCTCAACGCCGAAAAGGCGCGTGTGGATAAAGTGCTGGGCAACGAAAAACTACAGCCGGTTATCCAGGCGTTGGGTGCCGGGATTGGGGAGGATTTCGGTCCTGAGAAGATACGCTACCACAAGGTCATCATCATGGCGGATGCGGATGTTGATGGCTCTCATATCCGCACACTGATCTTGACGTTTTTCTTCCGTTATATGCGCCCAATGATCGAAGGCGGATTTGTCTATGTCGCCCAGCCGCCGCTGTACTTAGTGTCAAAGGGCAAGCAGGAAAACTACGTCTACTCAGATGAAGAGCGCGACCAGGTGATTGAGGGGTTCGGCGGCAATCGGGGCGTAACAGTCCAGCGCTACAAAGGTCTGGGCGAGATGAATGCCGATCAGCTGTGGGAGACCACAATGAACCCTGAGTCTAGAACAATTCTCAGGGTGGACCTTGAGGACGCGGTGGAAGCGGACAGGGTTGTGACCGTACTGATGGGTCCAGATGTGGAACCCAGGCGCAAATACATTGAAGATCACGCTCAATACGTTACCAGATTCGAGGTCGATGCCTAGGGTCTCTTTTCGACCGACGCCTTAAATGTAGGCTGAACTCTAGGATGAGACCGCGCAAATTGACAGGAACCGGTTAGAAGGACGACTACGGGGATAATCCATGCTCGAACCACGCCAATCCATCATGCCCATCCCGATCGAAAACGAGATGCACAAGTCGTACATGGCCTACGCCATGAGCACCCTTGTCGCTCGTGCTCTCCCAGACGTCTCAGACGGTCTCAAACCATCTCAGCGGCGTATCTTGGTGGCGATGAACGACCTCAATTTGAGGCCCAACGCAAAGTACAGAAAGTGCGCTAAAATCGCCGGAGATACATCGGGCAACTACCATCCCCACGGGGAGCAGATCGTCTATCCGACCCTCTACCGGATGGCCCAGAATTTTAGCCTCCGCTATCCCCTGGTCGATGGGCAGGGCAACTTCGGTTCGATTGACGGCGATCCACCGGCGGCCATGCGGTATACAGAAGCGAAAATGACCTCCGCTGCGCTGGAGATGTTGGCGGACTTAGAGCGCGACACTGTTGACCTGGAGCCGAACTACGACGAAACTCTTATGGTTCCGACGGTTCTGCCAGCCAGGTTTCCCAATCTGCTCTGCAACGGCGCGACCGGTATCGCGGTTGGTATGGCGACGAACATCCCACCGCATAATTTGAACGAAATCGTCGCCGCTGCTATCGCATTGGTGGACGACCCGTCCCTTGAGCCTGATGACCTGATGGAACATGTCAGCGGCCCAGATTTCCCCACTGGCGGAATCATCTACGGCGTCGAAGGCATAAGAGATGCATACCGCACAGGCCGAGGTAAAATCAAGATCAGAGCACGGGCGACAATTGAGCGGCTGACCAACGGGCGCGACGGGATAATCATCACTGAGATTCCGTACATGCTCAACGGCACGACACTGAAAGAAAAAATAGCTGAGGTAGCAAGAAACAAAGTTGTGGAAGGCATTTCGGATTTCCGTGACGAATCGGATCGTGACGGGATGCGGATGGTTATTGAGCTCAAACGCGACGCCTATCCAGAGGTCACCCTTAATCAGCTCTACAAGCACACGCCAATGGAGTCGGTTTTTGGGATCATCATGCTCGCCCTCGTGGAGGGGCAGCCAAGGGAGTTGTCGCTCAAGCAGATGATTCAGGCGTTTATCGACCACCGCCACGAAGTGATAACTCGGCGGACCCACTACGATCTCGACCAGGCGCGCAAGCGTGACCACATATTACAGGGGCTTTTGATAGCGCTGCAAAACCTGGATGAGGTGATTGAGACAATCCGCTCATCGCCAGACTCAGCAAGCGCGAAAGCCGCTCTGATAGAGAAGTTCGAGCTCTCTGACGAACAGACCGATGCTATTCTAGATATGCGGTTGGGACGACTCACCGCGCTTGAGCAGGATCGCATAGAGGCTGAGCATAACGAGCTAACCATCAAGATCTCCGAACTGGTGGGGATTCTCGCGTCTGTCGACCTTCGTATGGGGGTCATCAAAGACGAGTTGATCGAGGTCAGGGATAGATATGGCGACGAGCGTCGCACCGAGATTCTCTACTCTACTGGCGATTTCTCAATAGAGGACCTGGTAGCCGAAGAGGATATGGTCGTCACCGTCAGCCATCTGGGCTACATTAAGCGACTGCCACTGACGACATATCGCAGCCAACGTCGCGGTGGGCGCGGCGTTGCAGGGATGTCAACTAGAGACGAGGATTTCGTTGAGCATCTTTTTGTGGCTTCCACCCACTCCGATCTGCTCTGTATGACTACGACCGGCCACTGCTACCGGCTCAAGGTCTACGAGGTGCCCCAGGCTGGGCGAGCTGCCAGGGGACGACCGCTAGTCAACCTGTTGGAGGCGGCCAAAGACGCCAAAATCGCCGCAGTGATGCCCGTGAAAGATTACTCCAACCAGATGCTGGCGATGGTAACGCAGAAGGGTACGATCAAGAAATCGACCCTGGAGTCGTTCTCCAAAGTCAATCGGCGTGGCGTTATCGCCATCAAGACCACGCCTGGCGATGAGTTGGTGGACGTTGGGATCACCGACGGAACACTCCAGATCGTTATCGGCACCCGCAACGGACAGGCTATTCGTTTTAACGAGGATGAAGTCAGAGCGATGGGCCGCATAGCCCGAGGCGTGCGCGGCATCCGTCTTAAAGGCGACGATCAGGTCGTGGGAATGGTCATCGTTCGCGACGCCGAGCACAGCCTGTTGACAGTGTGCCGCAACGGCTATGGCAAACGCTCGCCGATTGAGGATTACCGGCTCAGTCATCGCGGCGGCATGGGTGTCATCAACATCAAGACCACCGAACGCAACGGCCCGGTGATCGCGCTCAAAGATGTTGTCGACGAGAACGAGCTGATGATCGTCACCGATTCTGGCGTGCTGATCCGTTGCCCCATCGCCCAGATCAACACTATCGGTCGCAATACCCAAGGCGTTCGGCTGATCAAAGTCGGCGAAGGCGATGTGGTGCGGGATGTTGCCCGCCTCGCGATTCCTGAAGACGGCGAAGAGGGCGATGGGGCCATTGAGAATGAGGCCCCTGAAAATGCGATCGCCGAAGGCGCTGAGGGTGATGATGAGCAGTCAGATGCCACCGACACAGAGGTCGATCAGGAACAACCACCTGACGTAAACGACGGTGACACCGACGATACCGAGGTGCCACCATCTAGCTAACGCCAACCGCCGCCATATCGACTGGTGAGTCGGATGGCGGCGGTATATTAGCACTTCAACTCTTCGCCGGGTAGACCGGCCATGGATGTGCTTCGCGACAGAACACGGGCCGTACCTGCCAAGTTTCTGGTTGCTGGAGCCGTTCGTGATGACGCTCGATATCAGAGAGGTGGAGAACGGTTTTGATCTGGAGTTTAGGACTGAAGGGGGCTTGGACCGGGTGCCGTTTGCCATCGAGTGCTATTTCGAGCCTCCAGGTGAGTGGGAGACTGAGGGCGAGGTGATGTTGGTCAGTAGTGCCGCAACTCTCCTGAAATCAGGCGACGGCGTGTTTCGCGTTCGCATGACGCCACTGTCACAGACGGTGCCATCACGCCGCAACCGATTCGTCCCTGAGAAGTGGCGAGCGCAAAACTGTCTGGTCGGGGACGTTCTTCGGCCTTTCAGTAGAGCAGGCGCTACAGCCACGATGATCGGAGTTACCCTACCAGACCATGTCGGCGACCTCGCATATCTCCACCGAGTTGCCGCGACAGTCGAGGAACAGGTCCGATCCAGGCATATACTCTGGGGAATAGCCGATCAACGGGTCGCCCATCTCCCGCGCCCATCGGTAGCACGCATCGGTCCGCTGTAGTATCTCTTTGTCATCGGCGGCGACTGCGTAGGCTGTTATCGCCATCAGTGCATAGAGACCATGGTGAAAATGCCAGAAATCGTATCGCCCGTCCTCATTCTTAAACACCCGGACCACGGCCCACTTCGCTAGCCCACCAGCCAACTCAAGCGCAGGTTCGTCGGCGTCGCTAGGCGGTGATTCACCTCGGCAGAAACGGCCTTTCCAAAGAAAGCGGAAAACTCCTTTGCACCTGGTCAACGCTAGCAACCTGTCGATCTTTTTCTTGCCAATCGTCAGTCAGCGAGGGTCATCGTCAACTTGAGCGAGCTCTGACAGGGCGATCAGCAATCGCCCTTCAACTGCGGTAGTACACCCTCTAGAGCGTAACTGAGACCGTCCTCGCCGATGAGGGAGAGCTGGGCTTCCAACACCGCTTTGTCAACTTCGATGTTGAGATCGCTGCCTGAGCCCAGGCGACACAGCGCCAGCGCTTCTATGAATTTGGGGGGGGGGTATTTAGGAAGGCATCGGTAACGTGATTTATCCTAAGCTGTGCCGGGTCTGTGAAAAAATCGACGTTGAAACCAAGCGCCCAACTATGTTCGGGGAACCAGACATTCGTAAGGGCGTTGATCGCCAACGACATCCGATCGGACAGATCGAGCGTGTCGGGCATTTCGCTGGTGGTAAGTTGTCCTTTAACAGAGCTAGACATCGGGTTGTGGGGTAGCATTGGCGATCCTCATTAGTTGGGTGGGAGAGAACGGTAAAGATACACTGTCCTCTACTGATGTGAATCTCCAAAGTTGTATTCAGTCGTGTCGAAATGCTGAAATCGTACTGAGTCGGCGGCTTTTGGAAACGATGAGCACCCACTAAGCACCGCTCCACCTACTCACGTACCTTCATCGCGTCTTCGAATACGACCCAATGTGAAACAAGAACCATGGGACAGCCGATGGACGCGAATGAACAGTCGGCATTTCTTGAAGGCGGAATCTCTGTCGAGGCCGCCCTTAAAGCCGATCGACGCAAGATTGAAGCCGTTCTGATAAAACAGGGCAAGAAAGACCGGACTACAGACAGAATCAGGAGTCTAGCCAAGTCGGCAGGCGTGCCCGTGACGACGGTATCCGCCGAGGAGATAGAAAAGCACTCAAGCGGGCGCAGCCACGGTGGGATTGGAGCCATCGTTGGCGAGCGGAGCTTCCAGCCGATGACCGATCTCGTCAACAGCGCTCAAACCCCGTTCGTGATAATGTGCGATGGGATAGAAGACCCGTTCAATTTCGGAAGCGCGCTAAGGTCGCTCTACGCCGCCGGGGCCAGCGGTGTTGTGCTGCCACCGCGAAACTGGATGAGCGCGGCCGGGGTGGTGGTGCGATCGTCCGCTGGAGCGAGTGAACTGCTCGACATCGCAATCGCGCAATCGGCTGATGAGGCTGCCGAGAAATTTCGCCAAAACGGCTTGACCATCGCCTGCACTGGAGAGCGGGGCTCGACGTCGTTGTATGATACCGACCTCACCGTCCCTCTGTTTCTACTAATCGGCGGGGAGAGGCGCGGTGTCACTCGCTCATTTATGAGCAAGGCGGACCTGATAGTCCATGTACCCTACGCAAAGCGGTTCAACGCCGCACTCTCGACTAGCTCCGCCGCCGCTGTTATTGCGTTCGAGGTGATGAGGCAGCGGCTTAGCGCACCAGGACCATCCGCCGCGTAATCGCCCGCTCTCCGCTCGTCAGTCTAGAGATGTAGACACCGCTGGCGTTGCGGCCAAGGTCGTCCCGCCCATCCAATACCACTGAATGACGACCAACGTCATATCGGCCGTCAATAAGCACCCGAACAACCCGCCCGGCGATGTCATACGCTGCCAACATCACATCACCCGAACTTGGTAGCGCAAGGCGTAATGTCGTCACTGGGTTGAATAGGTTCGGCGGGTTCTGCTACATTGGATTCGCCGCCGCCGTTGGTTTTGGCATCCTGTTTGGCTTTCCAATCGGACTGCGCATAAGTGCTGATAAACTCTTCGGTCTTGTTCTTGGCGACCGCATCGTCAAACTGCACCGGCGGCGTTTTCTTGAAGTAAGAGCTTGGTGCTTCCAGAGCGCCTTTGAGGTTGTGGTTAAGCGCTAGTTTGATGCAACGCACAGCGTCGATAACCACACCAGCGGAGTTGGGGGAGTCCCACACTTCCATCTTCATGTTGAGCGACAGCGGCACATCGCCGAAAGTCAGACCGCGCATCTCGATAAAGCACTGTTTGCGGTCTTCCAACCACGCGACGTAGTCCGACGGTCCGATGTAGACGTTGTCCGCACCGATGTCGTAGTCGATCTGCGAGGTGACCGCATTGGTTTTGGAGATTTTCTTGGACTGGAGACGAGAACGCTCAAGCATGTTGAGAAAATCGGTATTGCCTCCAACGTTGAGCTGACTGGTCTGCATCAATTTTACGCCTCTGTCCCCGAACAGCCGGGTGAGCACGCGGTGGGTGATCGTCGCTCCAACCTGCGATTTGATGTCATCCCCGATGATCGGCAGCCCACGGTCCTCAAACCTCTTCTGCCAGTAGGGCTGACTGGCGATGAACACCGGGATGCAGTTTACCATACCGCAGCCCGCATCGAGAATCTGCTCAACGTACCATTTGGTCGCTTCCTCGGAACCCACGGGCAGGTAGTTGATGACCACGTCAGTTCCGGTGTCTTTGAGGATCTGGACGATGTCATCCGTCGGCCCAGGAGCTTTTTCGATGATCTCAGATAGATACTGACCGAGGCCATCGTGCGTCATACCGCGATGGACTTTGGCACCCAAGTCGGGCACATCGGGGCAGAAACGGATGGTGTTGTTTGGCTCAGTGAAGATAGCTTGACTTAAGTCTTTGCCTACTTTGTTCTTGTCGATGTCAAAAGCCGCTGAAAACTCTATGTCGCGGACGTGGTATCCGCCGAGGTTGACATGCATCAACCCTGGGACGAACTCATCCTCATCGGCATTTTGGTAGAACTGCACTCCCTGAACGAGCGAGGAAGAACAGTTCCCTACGCCGATTATTGCCACACGCACTTTGTCGCTCATTCCAGTCCCTTTTCTCTCTAAGCAGTGTGCCCGCATTGAGCATCACCACGTCTGTAATCGAGTAAGTTATCAGGCAACTGATCTCTTTGCGGTCAGACCAGGCTGATCTCTGCCCGCCCTGCTTCAAGCCTACTGCGTCTGCCTGCTAACGGACGTGATAGGAGGATCAAAAACGATCCGGTCGGTTAGGAGACAATATCTGCTATGATGAGAACGAACACTACGCAACTCACCAGAACCACCACCAGTCCCAAAATCGCGGCCACCATTTTTGCGCCGCCAGGAAGTCGGTGGCGAACCGGCCAAAACAGCGCGGCGATGGCACTGCCGAGGCCAAAACTAACGCCGGTCTGTCCGAACCAGCCCATGGTGATGGACGCATCCACCGGATCGACTGCCCACCGTCCCTCAAGTGGAAGAAATAGCGGGTACCCTATCACGCTTGCAAAACAGAGGCCATAGGTCACCAAGACGCAGCCAGCCCACACTAACCACCATTTCGCGCGGGGTGGCCAAGCGTTGGGTACTCTCGGTTGATCGGTCCGGGTATTTGGGACACTGATCTTCACGAGTTTAGCAGCAACTTTCTCAGTGAGTTGGATGTGGGAGTCATGGTGAGGGATGCATTTAGATCGGTCGAAGGAGCGTGAGGACCGCACCAGTTAGTCCCGAGTACCAGAGAATCGCAGCGCTTGTGCCTGTAAGCCACTTCCCAGCACGCCACGCTTTCTTGTCTGACGACCAGAGCGTGGGCCCTATCGCCACTATGAGCACCACCAGGGCTAGATTCATCGAAGCCAGATGTTCTTTGACCTCGAAGAGCGCAGTCGCCCACGGCAGGTGTGAGTCAAAATGGACGCGGGCGGTGGTGCGAAATGTGGGGTACAGGGTCGACCCCAAACCGAACGCAGCAACGTATAGTGCCGCAGCCCATTTTGTGTGCAGATGCAGACGTCCGATGGCGCGTTCGCCTTTCAGCGACCAGAGCCAAAGATGCGTCATCATCGCCACGGCACCAAACGCAAAAATCGCGTGTAGCAGGAGTCCAAATTTGGCCAACGTCATCTATCTACTTATCGCCACTGAGGGCATCATGCCAGTTCCAGATTTGCGGCGACGACATTTGCGAGCCTCCGGCGCAGCTGCACTATGCCTTCGCGAACGTGTGGGTGAACGCGGTTGGTCAACAGGATAATCACAAGTTTTGACTCAAAATCGATCCAGATTGAGGTCCCGGTGTATCCAGAATGCCCGATCCCCTGGGACTTGAGAAGGTCTCCTCTGGGGCTGGAGTAGACCGTGTCCACATCCCAGCCTAACGCCCGACTGCCACCGCCAGGCACAGGCTCAGGCCTGACCATTCTGGCTACGGCTGCTCTAGGAAGCAGTTCGGCACCGTTCAGATTGCCGCCTGCAAGAATCATCATGGCGTACTTAAGAAGATCGTCCGCTGTGCCAAACAGCCCTGCGTGGCCGGCTACCCCTCCCATAGCCCGGCAGATCGGATCGTGTGCGGTGCCGCGCAGCATGACCCCGTTCATCTCTTCAGTCGGCGCGATCCGCGAGAGGTCTTTTGGGCAGAACCGCGTGTCTGACATCCCCAGCGGTCCGAAAATTATCCGTTTGGCTGCCCTTTCAAGCGGCTCACCGGTGATGGTTTCAATTACGAATCCCAGTAGAATCGGTCCAAGGTCGGTGTACTCAAACAGCTCTCCAGGCGGGCGAGCGAGATTTCGACTACTGCAAAGGATATCTTTCGCTGACTGGCGATCCACGACCTTTTTGGCCTGGTCTGCCCCAAACGCCGAGAGACCCGACGTATGGAGCAGAAGATGGTTTATCGTCACATCGTCGCGGCCATCGCCGACATATTCACCGATGTGCCGCGACACCGGGTCTTCCAAAGCCAGTTGGCCTCGGGCGATTAGACTCATCGCAATGGTCGCTGTCACCACCGGTTTGGTGAGTGACGCCAGATCGTAGACGGTCTCTACGTTTGCCTTTTCGCGGTTTGGGCTGATCTGGCTGAAACCGTGGGCGGCGCGGTGGAGCAGTGCGCCATCGTGCCACACGAGTGTGACGCCGCCAGGAATCCATTCCCGGTCGATGGCATCGCTCATCGCACCAGAGATCGCGCTGTCCATAGGATGACTGATTCGCAAAGGTTATATTGGCGGGTCTGAATCTATAGCTGTACAGGCGTGGTCCCCGCTTCAGTATGCCACAAAGATCAGGTGGTCGTCAATGGGAGCGGGTTGACCGCCATGTGCCCTCTGGTGCAGTTTACTTCAAATGTCTCTTCAACTTCAAAATCAGCAGCGCCAGCACATTTTCACCATGACGCCGACGGCGATCTTTGTGGCGTCGTGGCTTCTACTGTCGACAACCGTCGCGCAGTCGTTGGGTGATACCACGGATGTCCAACCTCATCCTTTGACCTTGGAAACTGTACCCGATACGTTGTTGCCCACATCGCCAGCGTCTGGGACATCTGTGCCCATTGAGCTCAGTTGCAGTCCCACCGCAGCGCTTGGTTTGGGTCTTTTGCTCCCAGGGGGCGGGCAGTTTTACGCTGGGCAGTTTTGGGGGGGGGCGCAAGCTGTGGTATCTGAGGGGCTTTTAGCTTGGGTGCTCTACCGATCGGGGTCTTCGACGGGTTCGCTGCTATCGTTTATAGTGACAAAGAGGCTGATTGAAGGGCTGTTTGCCAGACGAGCCTGCTCCAGACGCGTTCACAGCCAGCACGCTGCCACCACCGCTCCTGCCGCAGACATCTCTGGGTTCGCCGACCCGGCAGGCAGCGACTTGAGAGTCGGCGTCGCGGTCCGCTTCTGATCCCGCCGTCTTTCGGTGTGGCACGCCCATTGCACCTCCCGAGCGGTCCCGGCGCGGGACCCAAACTGCCGGGTAGATGCAACAAAAACCTCCACGTAGATATGAGATTGACTTGAGCAATACGGTATTTGACCCTGCTGATCGAGTGATTGTGATAATGGCCGACGGGGCACGCTCCGACATAATGCAGGAACTCCTAGCCGCAGGAGAGTTGCCTGCGATAGAAGAAAGAATAGTTGGCCCAGGCTCGATGGTTGATGCCACTACGGTGTTTCCGTCAACCACAGGGCCAGCCTATCTGCCGTTTCTCACCGGCTGTTTCCCTGGAACCGCCGATCTTCCCGGAATTAGGTGGTTTGACCGACAGGCGTGGGCCAGCCCCAACGGCCGTCCACCCTATCGAAGTTACGTGGGCTTGGAATCATATCGGTTCAACTTCGACATCCCCAAAAGCCACCCGACTCTGTTCGAGATGAGCAAGAAATCACACAACATCTACAGCTGGACGTGCCGGGGCGCAGGTTGGCGCTCGTTTAGGACGCACCTTAGCCGATCGCCGCTTTTTCTTTGGGCGCATGAGACACATCGCTGGGAGCCGATACACCTCTATGCCCGCTCGCATTTGGTTCGTGCGGCCGCCGCAGACTACGATTTTATTTTCTGCTTGATACCCGACATCGACACGTTTACGCACCTCCATCATCCTCGCCACAAAAAGGTGCTTGGGGCCTACAGACGGTTGGACGAAACAGTGAGGCAGATGTTTGATTCGTTGGATAGGCAGAGTCGAACAGACTCCACGAGCGTGCTGATCGTAAGCGACCACGGGCTTACTGCCACACACACCCATTTCGACACTCATCGGTTTTTAGAGGAGCGCGGTTTTTCGGTGTTTCACTATCCTAAAATCTGGCGGCGCGATGTAAACGCGGCTGTGATGGTCTCTGGCAACGGTATGGCGCATCTCTACTTCAAGCCTGACAAAACTTGGGCTCAGCTGTGCTATGACCAGCTATTCGTCTCCAAATATGGGTGGGTACTTAACGATCTACTCGCCGATCAATCTGTGGACCACGTAATCACCCGCGATGAGACCGGAACGGTCCACATCAGGGGCAATGGCGGTCACTCCACTGTCAGGGAGTCAGGCGATGGGCGTATGTCGTACGCTGTTGTTGATGGGGTCGATCCGTTTGGCTACCAGGGGTTGGAGGGTGAGTTCACACCAAATGAGATGCTGGCGCGGACGATTGATACCGGCTATCCAGACGCTCCGGTGCAGTTGCTGGGGTTGGTAAGGTCGCCACGATCTGGTGATGTGATTTTGAGCGCGCGCACCGGTTACGATTTACGGGCGCGGTTCGAGACTCAGGAACACAGGTCGACGCACGGTGCCCTTTGCAGAGAACACATGCTAGTACCCCTGTTGGCGAATAGGACTCTGCCTTCGATGCCAACAAGGACAGCAGACGTATTTGCGATGGTGTGCCGGTCATTGGGATTGGAACTGCCGGTGGGTGTTGACGCCCGCGATCTGTCTATCGTCTGAGTGTCAAACCTCCCTGTCGGTTGATCCACAATTGCCCACCGGCTACGCCTTATACCGGCTGATCCGTCAACTGCTGCGGATGCGCCGCTAAGGTTCGGTGGAGTGACGCTCGATAAAGAGGCGATGAATGAAAGACGCGTTGAAGCTCGCAAAGGCTGTCGAATCCTACGGAAAGCCCGTCCGCGAGGAAGCGATAATCCCGCCAACCGCCTTTGCAACCCCCAAAGACAGCAACAGAGCCGGTGAGGTGGCGATGGTTCTGCGCCAGGACGACGGCTCGATATGGCTTCACACCAAAGAGTTCTATCCTGAGGGTGTCTACCGTATACCTACAGGCAAAATCGAGGACGGCGAAACGCTGGTTGAGGCGCTATGGCGTGAGCTGGGCGAAGAGACCAACCTTGAGGTGGATGATCCCAAATTTCTGGCGGTTATCCACTACACCATCGACGGCAAAGAGATTCCGTTCGTCTCCTACGTATTTCTATTCACGGTTACAGGAGGCACCGTCAGTCCGATTCCCGAAGAGCAGATAACCGATTGGGTTGCGGTTCCCGTTGAGCGGCTCTCAGATGTATCTTGGGAGCTTAACTCGCTGTCGGAGGATTGGCTGGGGTGGGGGTGGTTTAGGTCGGTACTCCACCGCATTGTTCACAAACTCATCACATCCCCTTAAATAGCCCGCCTGCTACAGCACCCCTTCTGTATCCCTGGGCTCTATCAACGGGACCTCGGCGTCGCCAGTTGCGCGGGACACCGCCGAGGGGTCCTTGAAGCCGTGACCGCTCAAGATGCACACCACTGAGTCGTCCTCGCTGACGACCCCCTGCCTTACAGCGGCGGCGACACCCCCGCAAGCCAGTGCTCCAGCGGGCTCGACATACATCCCTTCGCGGCGCATCAGATCTTTCTGAATTGCCCACACATCATCATCGTCCACCAGGAATCCCGATCCACCTGAGTCGCGTACTGATTTGAGCGCTCTGGTGCCGTCGATATCCACAGGGACCGCCAGACCGCTTATAGCTGTAGCGGTGGTCACTGACCTGGCGCTTGCGTGCGAGCTGCGAAGTGGGGTCACCAAAGTGTCGTTCAGTCTGGGCTGCACGGCGTGGATTCGCGGCATGTATGGAATTAGCCCTTGGGAGTAGCGGAGTGCGAAACCTTTGGCGATGCCGCTGAGCGAACCGCCACCACCGACCGGCACGAATACGTGGTCAGGAGCGCCTGTGGCTGCTTCACATAGCTCGAATGCGATTGTCATGGTACCGTCAGCGGCGACTGGGCAGAAAGCGTAGGCTGAGACCAGCAGTGGGCGGTTTGAGGATTCGGCCAGCGCTCGGAGCTGCTCCAAAATAGTGGATGTGGCGGTGCTGTCGGTGCCGAAACCTTTGATACGCCAAAGTTTGGCGCCGTGGGCTAGCATCTGGGCGAGTTTGCCCTGGGGAGTCTGCTCGGTGATAGCCACATGGCATTCGATGCCAGCGGCGGCGGTATATGCGGCCAGGGCTGCTCCGGCGTTGCCTGACGACGTACACAGACAGCCGGTCTGTCCGGCTTGCCTCATCAGGGATACCGCACAAGCGGCGAACCGGTCTTTGAATGAGCCTGATGGGTTTAGGTGTTCGGCTTTGAATTTGAGGTGTTTGATGCCCAGTTTGGATCCAAGCCATCGGCTGTTTACCGTGGGAGTGTCACCCTCGCCTAAGCTGACAAAATGTTCGGCGGGAAGATCAGACAGATCGGCGGCGTAACGCTCCCATATTGACATGTAATGCTCCGATAGATGGTAGAGGTGGCGTTTGCCACCAGCGGATCAGGCCCGCATATCAGTGGCACCGCAGCGATAATCAACAGCACACCGATCTTGGCGTGACATCGCTTACTCCGTCCACAGCAGCGCCACGATCCTTGTTCCCACAGAAAACGACATGAAGTGTCCGAAGTGTCCCTGAAGTGTCTTAGGAGACGCCCATTTTCTCCTTGAATGTCTCCACCGTGAAGTCGGGGTGGCGGACCCAGGCGAAGATGTTCTGCTCATTTTGCAGAATCGTATGCACCGTCTCAGACATTTTGGGAACCAGGTCGTGCGGAATGGACACTACACCGTTGAGATCGCAGTGCAGCAGGTCGCCCTGCTCGACGTGAAGGCCGCATATCTCCAGAGGGATGCCGACGTCCACGACGTGGAGGTCACCGTGGGAGACGCACACATGTGTGCTCCAGGTGTTGAAGCCGATGGCTTTAAGGGCGTCAAGGTCGCGCACGGCACCGTCTGTTACCGTACCAAGTGCTCCTAACGCTTTGGCGAAACTGCCCATTATCTCACCCCAATGAGCCGACCAGCCGTGACGTTTGCTTAGGTCTTGCACCACAACAATCGAAGGTTTCGGGGAGTCGGTCATCGCCTGGAACTGCCTGAAGTTTGTATAGGCATCGGTTTTCGGCGGGTTTGACCGGTCGATCGTGTCTACTGTAACGGTGACGGCGTAGCCGCACATCGCGCCCATCTCAGGGAAACGGCACTGCATCTTAGGGCCCATGAACCCCTCGCTGCGGTCCCTGACTTCGAAAGTCTCGATGGCGTTGGAGATTGTCGGCGAATCGACGCCGCTTAGGTAGTCCAGAATTTCAGGCGGATGTACAGTTCCCATTGTTGTTCCTGCCTTTCTGCCAAAGTGAGACCCTTAAGCATCTCAATAGTAACCAGCCCGCCAGCAGATACCGACAGGCGGTTATATTCTGACAATCCACCGACAGAACGCATCAGGTTGATTGAGCACCTGATTGAAACGCGCAAGATGGGCTAGCCTCAATCGTGCGATTACAGTTCAAACCTGCCCAACCGTGCGCCTCGTTCTGTTATTCTGATCTAACCGACCGGTTCTTATTGGACCGGCTACCCCACTAGTGCAGCGGTTCTCGGTGGCAGCGACAAGCTTGGGCTGCCTTCTCCAGCCACCAGATCAGCGAATCCCAAATGCTCCTTCGCGTCGGCGGCGAACGGCTCGCCGATGGGTGTAACTGTTACAGTTGTGTCCGTAAAGTTCTGGATCACTACATCGCCGCCGCTAAACGGGTAGACCGCGACCTTGGCTGGTGTAAGAAATCCGCATCCCAGCGCTTGGGCTATCTGCTGCTGCATTACGTTAATCACCCGCGTGGGATACAGCTGCATCGAGAGAACGATGGGGACGTTGAGTGTCTCGTGCATCGGAAAATCGCCGCTGTCCGCACCGCATACGTTCAAGACCACAACAGCGCCGCCGGACTCATGTTCCTTCCAGGTGACAACCGGAATCCACTCTGTGCGCCAGTGCGCCGTCGCGCCACCATGCGCCAACACCTCTGCGGTGGATGGCCTCAGGTCAAACCGCATCGACGCCGGTGTGTCCGATCCGATCTGCTGGTCGCCAACTGTCCACGTCGTCGCTGTCCAGGGTGTTGATTGCGCCCAGCCGTCCTCGCCGTATCCCGCTAATGTTTTGAACTCCTCATCGGTGTCTTTCAGCTCTAAGAGCGCTGCGGTGACGAACACCGTTCCGCCCTTGGAGACCACTTCGCTAACGTAGGTGGTGAGATTTGGATCGTCAGCCAGGTGCGATGTAACTAACAGGGCCGATGGATGTTCTTGGGGCCACTCGGCTGTGGGAACCAGCGGAAAGCCGATCATCCCAAGACCGTCAAAGACGTAGCCGTCGGCTCCAGGGACCGGGTTGTGCGGCCGCACGGTGGTGATGCCAACAGGGGTTTGACTGTCGAGACGGGCACCCAGCGTCTCCAAACGTGGTTGCGAGGTTTTGAGAGCAGACAGGTAGGGACCGTTGCCTCTAAAAAGCCTTTTGTCGTAGCAGAAGAGGGTCAACTGCCTACTTCCTCCTAAGACAGACTGGTAGGCCTGTTCTACGTAAATAGCAGAATCGCAGTCGTAGGAGTCAAACCACGATCCTTCGAGGTTTGGTTCGGCTTCACCGTGCCAGCGGACGTTGAAAGCGCCCTCGTACTGCGGAACGTGGCCGAATTCGGGCGTGTCTGGATCACGGGTCTCCGTACCGATCCATGTCGCGTCAAAAAGCGCTGGCTGTCTCTCGGTATCGTAGCCGTATTCGTGGAGACGGTCGTACCACTGCGGGAATTTGAGAATCATTTTGATGTTGGGGTTGACCTCCCGGCACGCCGCGACCAGCTCTTCGTGGGAGACATCTACCAGAAGGTCACACCTGAACTGCGACCACGACCTATCGCCCTTATTTTCTCGGCATCTGGGGCATGTACACTGCGTGCAGAGCGCGTCGTCGATGATGAAAGTATCGAAAAGTCCAGCGCCAAACTGCATCGTGTCTTTAAGCGTCTGCCTTGTCCAAGGGCGGCTGTAGCAAAGGTCTGCGCCCCAGCGGCTGTTGCCGCCTAACGCCTGATCGCTGTCCCACTGGGTGGAGCCATCGAGGATGATGTCGCGTCCGCGCACAGGCATTATCCCTGTTCCTGTCTCAATGTCTGCTGCTTCACAAGCGTCCCTAAGAGCGATCAGACACTCTCGCTTAGCCTGCATCGCGCCTCGCCACACCTCCAAAAACACCATGCCTGCGCCGATGTCTTTTAGATCGGATACCACCTGGGCGATATCTTCGGCTGTCTTTCCGTACCGGTCCACATTCTGGGCGGTCATGAAAACTGAGTAGTTGACACTGGGCATTTTTCTTCCTTGTCAGTTCATTGAGCGGTCTGGTGTATAAGGACTTCACCTTAGCTAGGCTGTTTCGGCGTTGTCTTTCTCATTCTGTGGCGCTCGCCCACTGATTAGTCCCCAAACAACTATCCCGACTAGCACAGGCCAAAACAGCCATGGGGGCATCGATATGGGCCAGTCGAACGGCGCGTCGGCGAGAGTCTTCACCGCGAGCTTGACGCCGATCCAAGCTGGTAGGATGTGCCCTGTATATGCCAGACGGGGGTGCTTATCGATTACGCGCAGAAAGACGCCTGCGGCGTACCGCATCGCCACAACGCCCATCATACCGCCTGTGTAGATCAGCCACAACTCGTCGGAAAGCGATATTGCAGCGACGATCTGATCCACGGAAAAAGCGATGTCGGTGAGTTCGACCAAGACAACTGTGGGCCAAAAACGAGCGACCCCTTTTCCTTCTCTATCGTCAGCGGTCGGGCCTTTGGTGTGGTCCTCTTTGTGCCCGCCAGACAAGAAGTAGTGGGCGGTGATGTACATCAGATAGAGCGCCCCGCCAGCTTTGAAGTACCAGATGCTGATGAGCCACTTTGCTGCCAGGACCGAAATCCCGCGAAACACAAACGCTCCGACAATCCCGTAGAGAAGCGCTTTTTTCTGCTGATCCTTGTTGGGTAGGCGTGATACCAGAACAGCTAGGACCAGGGCGTTGTCTGCGGCTAACACCCCCTCCATAAATACGAGGGTGCCCAGTATGGCGGCGTACTCTACGAACTGCGTGGTCATCATCTACTGCTGTTCCTCTGAGCCGCTGGTACCAGATGCGAACTCAAGATGGTTTTTGGAATCGACAATCTGGAACTGAAGATTCAGTCCACCGTGGTGGTTTATGACCGCTACGACAACCGTGTCCCAACCTGGAAGCAGGTTGAGTGTCTGATATTCAAAATTGCGGCTTGTACGGATCAGTCGGTCGCCGCCTGTCCACTCGCCATTGAGCATTATTCGCGCGTAATCGTCCACCCTCAGGCTGATGGCCACCCGCCCACCAGACAAGCTGCGGATTCGGCATGACGCGAAAACCATGGCATCGTCCGCTGGCTCGAACTGCAACCATCCGTCATGGCGCGAGGCTTTCGATCGCCAACTTCGCTGATTGTCGCCATCACCGAATGACGCGCCTTCCCCAAACCTTCTTCTGGGCCGAGAGTGACATAAGCACCTGGGATGGCAGCGCGAAGAATGGGATACCAAGTCTTTCGGTATGCTCCCAAAACTCATCCCACTGTGCTGCGATCTAGGTTGTATCGGGTGTATAGCCCTGGATCAACTCGCCCACCATTATAACAAAATCAGGGTTGAGCAGGTTGACCTCATCTACAGATCTGTCGAAGATCGGCCAGTTATCCTCTCCACCGCCGGTCTTGTCACCGAGGATCATGAAGCTGAATTTGTCGGGGTCGTCTGTCCAGGGCCTCTCCATCACCGGTGTCCGTTCTTGGAGTACCGGCGGTCTCACAGCAGGTTTCGGTGTGCATCCGCTCAATAAGGCGGTGATCCACACCCCAGATATTGAGGCCAAAAAACCCGGTGTCCCGCGGACAAAAACCTGAAGCTGTTGGCGACCTATGCGTTGACGCATATCAAGCCCCATGTTGACGTGGACGAACCGTGACGGATATGCTTCTGGGAAGTGGATAACAGGAGCATTGAGCCTGGGCGGGATTTGCAGGTTCGGCTTTTGGGAGACTTTGGCACCCATCAAACATACGGAGCGGCCAAAGCCTAACAGAAGGGACAGACGCCGATTATGTTTATCCACAGAGATCATCCACAATGACATCCGTGGGTAATTCAAAGGTGGACCCAGCCGACAAAAACGGGAATCTGAGTGTGTTGAAGGTCCAAAAGGAGTTGCGAAAATGAAAAAGGTAGTGATCACAGGTGAACGCAATGCTGAACTGGTGGACTGTGCTGAACCGGTAGCTAAGGGCAACTGGGTGGTCGTGAAGGTCCACGTCGCACCGATGTGTACTGAGTACACAATATTCTTGGACGGTGATGTGAGCAGTTGGGTGGGGCATGAAGCTGTAGGGGAAGTCGTGGAGGTTGCACAGCCTGGGCGCGTTGCCGTCGGTGACAGAGTGGTTGCCATGCCGCTTACAGGTTGCGGGGTGTGCGCGCTTTGCGTCAGCGGCGACTACATCCACTGCCAAAATGCCCCTGGGGTGGAGGAGTCCACAGGATCGGCGGAGGGTGTGGCGACTATGGCGCACTACCTGGTGAAGCCTGACTGGCTGCTGTTACGGGTGCCTGATCACATAAGCGATGAGAGAGCTGGGATATATTGCTGCGGCTTGGGACCGACCATGAGCGCTTTGGAGCTGATGAATATCACTGCGTACGAAACGGTTCTTATCACCGGCCTAGGACCAGTTGGGTTGGGTGGGGTCGTCAACGCCAAGTTTCGTGGGTCGCGGGTAATTGGGGTAGAATCAGCGCCTTGGCGCGTGGAGCTCGCATTGAAGATGGGGGCTGAGGCGGTCATCGACCCGTCTGACAGCGACGCCCTTGAGCAGATTGTAGCGCTGACCGATGGAGTAGGAGTGGATTGTGCCATCGACTGTTCTGGAACGGTTGCCGCAGAGCGGATGTGCATTGACGCCGTCAGAATAAAGGGGCGCGTGGCTTTCGTAGGCGAGTGTGGACAGGAGCTGAGTGTCGTGGCGTCGAGCGATTTCATCCGCAAAGGGCTTACGATATACGGTTCGTGGCACTATAACCTAAACCTGTTCCCCAAAATCATGCACGTAATCGAAAACTCGCCGCTGACGTCCCTCCTCTCAAGCCACACTTTTCCCATGAGCGGCATACAGCAGGCGTTTGAGCTGCAAACAACCAGGCAGAGCGCCAAGGTCTTGCTTCGTCCTTGGGAGTAGAGCCTGCGCATGCGTTTGATATCACTGTCTGTATTCGTATCACGCTTTTGATCGCCGATCGGCAGAGTCGTTTGATGATGGAGGTACCGCAGATGAAGAAGAACGTCGGATCAACGGATCGAGTGGTGCGTCTGGTTGTGGGCTTGGGCTTGCTGAGTCTGGTTTGGTTGGGGCCGCAGACGTTCTGGGGACTGCTGGGGATCATCCCTCTGGCGACAGCCGTCACGAGCTACTGCCCCAACTACCAGATAATCGGCATCAGCACATGCAAATCCGATGAGGCGGCTGAGCCTGAGGCAGCGTAGCAGTACTTGACTAACGTCCGCCTGGCGGCAAAAAAGTTAGGCGGGTGTTAAGTGCCGTTTGATGCGACGAGGATGCGGACTTCGGAGCGGTCGCCCACTACGAAGACGTTCTGAAGAGGCCGCTGCGATGTGCGCGTGATCCGCACCTGCTTTCCTATTAGGCTGCACCCTATCCGCTCTGAGATGCCCTCAATCTCCGTCTCGTCCATCACCACGCCATACTCCACCTCGCTGCCTTTGATGGCGCAACCAGCACCGATGCTCGTGTAGGGGCCGATGTATGAGTCGCTGATTACTGTATCAGGGCCGATGACTACCGGGCCGACTATTCTGCTGCGCTCGATCCGTGCGCCCTGGCTGAGCGACACTTTGCCTATCACCGCCGACTCACCATCGACCTGACCCTCGATTTGGGCGTGCGGAAGCTCTTCTAATAGCAGGCGGTTGAGCTCAATCACATCCTCCGGTCGCCCGGTGTCGCGCCACCACCCCTCAAGCTGGTGCGATTCGAATCTCATGCCCTGGTCCATCAACAGCCTTACAGCGTCAGGAAGCTCCAACTCCCCGCGAGGAGACGGCTCTATCCGTGTTATCGCTTCGAAAATGGAGGGGTTGAAGACGTACACACCTGCGACGGCAAGGTTAGAACGCGGCTCTTCGGGTTTCTCTTCCAGGCCTACGACCAGCCCATCTTTTACCTCTGCGATTCCAAAATCGTGGGGCCGATCGGTCTGGTGGAGCATCACCATCCCGTCGGGGGTCGTGCGGCGGTACTGCTCGACAAACCTTTCGAGCCCGCCCTGGAACATGTTGTCACCCAAAATCATCACGAACGGGTCTTGCTCGACAAAATCTTGGGCGACCTGGACTGCGTGTGCGGTGCCCAAGGGGTTAATCTGGTCGATGTAGGAGATTGAAACACCCCATCTATCCCCGTTACCCACCGCTTGGGATATCTCGTGGCGGTTCACCCCCACTACGATCCCTATCTCCGTAATGCCCGCAGCTTTTAGCCACTCAATGATGTAGAACACAATCGGCTTATTCGCGACTGGAATCAGGTGTTTGGCGGAGCTGTAAGTGAGCGGACGAAGGCGGCTGCCTAGCCCGGCGCAGAGGATCAGACCTTTTATCGGCACGTCAGAAATACCTTTCAGATACTACATTTGGCTTGGTGACAGATCACGCATCACCAAGCCAGTTAGAAGTTTGGGGGAAAAATAGGTCGATTTGTGTGGCATCGACTCGTTTTCAAGAGCGATCTGCACTACCTGCTGAGGCGGTGTCGGATTCATGGCGCACAGCATATCGGCTCGGAAATTGTCCACCGATTCTTTGGCAGTTTTGATATCGGTCGTGTATTCGATCGACATATCTTCCTGGATGTCTACCGGATCGATTCCCAGCATGTCTCCTAGAACAACGTAGTGGAGCAGAGTCACATCAAGATGGCGCCACTGAGATGACAATGTTCCGCCCACCAGCGCATCGCTGGCTTTCTGGTCCACCAGGGTTAGTATCCTCCAACCCCCATCGCGGTCGTACAGAGCCAACGCCGAACGGTCCATGCCTGCCTCCTCTAGGCGGCAAATGACTAGGGAGGTGGGCAGGTCGAATCCGATCTGGTCCACACTGAAACATTCAGGTAGCCGGTCGTTCAGCTGTGAAAGCTCCACTGGTCCTGACACCAAACGGTGATAGGGTTGCGCCACCACACCGCTGTCCAAAATGTTCACGCAGCAGAACATTACAGAGTCGTGTGGTTGCCGACCCTCTCCTACGCTGTCGAGTCGGCACTGATCCCTGTACTCCAATGCGGTTTCGTACCGGTGGTGTCCATCTGCAATGACGAGAACTCTCTGTTCCAGTACGCTCCTTGCGGTCTGTGCGAACACCGGGTCGTCCACTACCCACAGCCTTCGGCGGACGCCGTCGGTTAGGACGTCCACATCTGGGGTATGTGACGTGTGGTTCTCTGCTGCGGTTTCAATGAGCCGGTCGCCATCGCTGTAAAGCCCTAGCAACGGACTCAGATTGGCCTGGCAGGATCGGGTCAGCTTCAGCCGATCCGCTTTTGGCCCTGCAAACGTCCGCTCGTGGCGCTTTACACTACCAGAGGACGGGTCTTCCAGGTCTATCTCACCGATCACGCCGATGCGTGTCAGCTCTTCACCAGAAGGGGTTTTGAAGGTCTCTTGGAGTAGATAGAGCGACGGCGATGCATCCATCTCAACAACGCCGCTATCAAGCCACTGTCGCCAACGAACGCCTGCCTTGTCGTAGCGACCATCGTCAACTCCGTCAGGAAGGATCACTTCGACGATGTTGTCGGCGTGTCTGGCCGCTAAATCCGAGCGCTGCTGCGGACTGATCACGTCGTAGGGGGGGGCCACCAAATCAACCATTTCCGCCACGGCAGAATATCGCAGACCCCTGAACGGGTTTAGTGTGGCCACAGATACCCTTTGTCTTTAAGAAGAGATATCCCCGTTTTCTTTCCGGCGGGGAGTTAGATTAAACGATGCGCGGCAGAAACTATTTCGCCAGTTCGCCTGCGTCCTTTGCCCTGTCGATCTCGGTAAACAGCGATTCGACGAGTTTGCTCTCGTCTACCGTGCGAAGCAGCTCGCCCTGTCGATATATCAGACCCTTGCCTTTGCCGCCAGATATGCCGAAATCGGCCTCCATCGACTCCCCGGGGCCGTTGACCACGCAGCCCATCACCGCCACTGTGATCTTCTCGTCATACCCGTCATCAAGCCGTCGCTCAACTTCGGTGGCGATGTTGACTAGGTCTATCTCAACGCGCCCGCAGGATGGACAAGAGACCGTCATGGGACCTTTGCTGCGCAGTCCAAGGTTTTTGAGAATTTCAAATCCGGTGCGAACCTCGTGGCGGGAGTCGGCGGTGAGCGACACACGGATAGTGTCACCCAACCCCATAGCTAGAAGTGCGCCTATGCCCACAGCAGATCTGAGCGACCCTTTTTCCAAGCCGCCAGCCTCTGTGATACCCAGATGGAGCGGGTAGTCAACCTTTTCGGCGACCATGCGGTACGCCGCTATCGCCATGGGGGCGGATGAGGCTTTGAGCGATATCACAATATCGGTGAAATCGTGTTCTTCTAGGATCTGAACGTGACCTAGAGCGCTCTCGACCATCGCCTCTGGTGTCGGATAGCCGTATTTCTCAATAAGCCGCTTTTCCAGCGAACCGGCGTTGACCCCGATGCGGATCGGAACTTGTCGCTCTTTGCAGGCTGACACGACCTTAGCAATGCGGTCTTCGCCACCGATGTTGCCAGGGTTTAGACGCACCTTATCAACACCCTGTTCGATCGCAGTTAGGGCGTGCCCGTCGCCAAAATGGATGTCTGCGACGAGCGGAATCGTGATCTGGTTTTTTATTTCGCCCAGCGCCTGCGCGTCAGCCTTGTGAGGCACGGCGACTCTTATAATCTCGCATCCCGCCTCCACCAGCTCGTGAATCTGCACCACAGTGGCGTCGATGTCGGAGGTTGTGGTGGTGGTCATAGACTGCACTGAGATAGGCGCATCGCCGCCGAGCGGCACAGAGCCGATGTTCACACGGCGGGTGTTCTCACGGGTAGTCCAGGGCGTGACTGAGGGCGCAGCGGGGTAGTGGAGGGTACTGGCTACAGAATCGACATCGGGAACGTTGTCAACGGCAGGAAATTCCTGCATAGTTTCCCACCTCATCTATATAGTTGGAGGGCCTTAGACAGCCACCGAAGTCACGAGATCGTAAAGCGCTAGGTCAAGCGGGTTTTTCTTTGTCCATGCATATTCCAGGGGCGATGTTTGCACCCTGTTGGCGATCAACCCGACCATGACGTCAGATTTGCCCTTGAGAAGCTCATCCACAGCAGCAGCGCCCAATCTCGCCGCGAATAGCGGCATTCATACCAGGGGCGTCACCGCCTGAGGTGAGGACTCCAAGACGCTTCACCGGCTAGAACGGCAGGTCGTCGTCATCGTTGGACGTACCGCCGCCGCCGCCACCATCGCCACCGCCCATGTCTGGCGGTTCGTCAGGAAGGGGTGGACCGTCACTCCGAGGAGCGATATTGCCATCTCCGCGGCTACCTAGCATGACCATCTCATCAACGACGATTTCAGTTATGTACCGCTTTTGGCCGCTCTGATCGTCGTAGTTGCGTGTCTGAATCCTGCCTTCAAGATATACCGGACTCCCCTTGCGAAGATATTCGCCAGCGATCTCGGCGAGTTTGGACCAGATTACTATATTGTGCCATTCGGTCTGTTCTTGATCCTGTCCATCCTTATCGCGCCAACGTCGGCTGGTAGCGAGTGAAAAGTTGGCGACAGGAGTACCGGATTGGGTATAGCGGAGTTCCGGGTCTTTGCCCAGATTGCCCACCAAAATGGCTTTGTTGACGCCGCGCACTTGCAGATCCCCCGTTAGCTTTGGCTTCTGAAAAGCAGATGGGCGAGCCCTTTCGGCAGGCTCGCCCACTGCTGTTTGGTAACTACTGCGAGCGGATATACCGCGTTACACCACGGCGCGTCTTTAGGTCGCGCCTACACTCGTATTCAGACCCCTCATCTCAAAATGCGTCGAGGGTAACAACCTGCCCGGAGGTGTGTAGTTGCCTCAATCTTGACTTGGTGTACTCAGCTCGGGCGACCCAAACTTTGTTGAGGTTGCCTACATTGAGCGCGATGTCAAATGAGATGACCTTCAGCTCTTTGACAACTACAGGAATAATACTTTCCGGTACGACGATCGCCTCGACGGCTGGGTTGCCCAGCAACCAGGGGCTCAACTCAGGTATGCGAACGCTGATGACCTGCTTGATGATCTGCCAATGCGCCTCTGAGATGTTCCAGGCAGGGTTCATGGCGGCGCCGCCTTCAGCGGTCCGGGCGAGAACGCCTGAGGCCATTTTCCCGCCTACGGTGCTGACGTCGAGCGCAGGGTTGAGATCGGCGACGTACTCGTTGTCTTCATTCAAAAGATCGGCCAGTTCCGACTGGTGAATTTCATCGCCTACCAGCTCTGTTTCGGTGTCGGTGTTTTCGGTGACCGTAGTAGGCACTTGAACGGAGATGGTGTTGTCCTGGCCCAGCCCCGTTACATTGCCTGTTACCGTTCCATCTGCATCAATGGTACCCTCTCCGATCTCATCCCACGTCAACGTGACCGGGTCAAGACGATAGATAGGCACTTCAGCGCCAGCCGCATGGGCCAGATCTTCAGCGTCAAGTGGCAGTGGCACCGAGACTTCCAATTCAGTCTCCGCCAGCGCAGCAAGATCATTGACTTGGTCGAAGTTGATAACCAGCCCTGACAGCGCAGCTACTCCGGCGGTGGTGGCGGCCATGTTTCCGGCGGTGGTGGCGGCGATAGTCATTGAGCCGCTCACGGCGTTGGCTGCAGTATCGTTGAGTGTAATTCCGACTGTGCCAGTAACAGCGAACTCATCCAAGTTATCTGGAATTGACACAGTCTTTTCGCCGACCGTGGGAAGGACGACCTCAACAATAGTGTTTACGTCGTTCACGATTGCGGAAATGGTGATTCCTACACGCGGAACCGACGTTCCTTCCAAACGGATCGTCTCGCTGTTGTTATAGTGTGCCGCCTGTGTCACCACGATCCGATAGGTGACCGGATTGTTGAGGTTCTTGATCGTATCGGTGTAGGCGGTGCCGGCAGTGGCGGGCAGATCAATGGTCTGAATAACAGTGCTGCCACTGTAGACCGTAACCGTCGCATTGCCGAGATTACCCGGGTTGGCACCTTCATCCGGCGTCGCGGCATACGAAACGATGATCTGGTCTGCTGGAGGAACTACCGGATCCAGAGGTGCTGGTTCACTGCCAGCAAAAATAGTGCTCTCGCAACCGATCAGCCCCAGCAGCCCGACAGTGGCAACCAGCGAGTATAAGTGTCTTCGTTGCATGATGTACCCCCACCGCAAGAGTTAACGATCTGGGTTCCGAGGCCCGGTCAGACGTGAATCGCGGTGAATCCACTGTCTGACTCGATCGAGATTGTTTTCTAACTCGGTTGGCAAATATCCTGCCAACATACTCCCTATACTGTTACCCGTACTAAGCGAAACCCCGGCAAAACTAGTGCGATATCGATATGCCCACGAAAGTGCGGGCATGGGAACTACTCTCAAACGCGCCGGTCGTCGATGCGCCCGTGGCCACACCGGCATCGAAACTCCAATGCCACCAAGCAGCCTTGTGTCGTTGAGCGATCCATATCCTCGGACCCGCCCATCAGACATCAACCCAAATATAATCAACTGAACTTCGCCAAAACGGCGAACCATGTCCACGCGCCACCCGTGATCGCCCCTATAAAATCGGCCCCAACGAGCCAACATCAGAAAATCTACTACTTCAAAACGTTTGCCAAGATGCAGTTCGAAGGGCATATTGAACAGCGACTGCGTATAACCCCACACACCTTGTAGCTGTCCGTCGGCACCCTTGATTACGGTGTAGCTCAGCCGCCCCACTCTCGCTATCATCCCACCAACTGTCCAGCGACCATCGGGCGTAAACATCCGGTAATCAAAAATGAATCCGAAGGCATCAAGCTCGCTAAAACCACGCTCAAAAAAGCCTGTGGTGATGGTGAGCATCGAAGTCGGGGTCGGTGCTGTAACCCAACCCGCATAAACTGATCCAGGCCTCACTTCCCTGTTCCGCAACTCAACCGGCCCGTTATGCTGCCAGAGCGGGATCAGAATACGTGCGCTGACTATGCCACCTGTCCACGGACTCGCACGCCACTCGCCACTAAGGTCAACATTCGCCCGAATCCAGTCTTTTGGCAGGCCAAATTCGCTGATGATGCGGTTGGGCCCAATGATCACATCGCTTCTGAATTCAGAACGCCTGTTTTTGTCGGCAGGAGGCCAATCGTCAAACGCCAACTGGACATCTGCGTGCTCTCCAAGCCTCTTTGAAGACAGGTCGCCGTCGGCCCAGGCTACAACCTCAGTCGCACGAGCGGTGATCCTAACAATTGGCCTGTTTCTCTTGAGCACCGTCAAAATGACAGTCCACTCCGAGGGAACAAGCCGAGCCAAGTGGGTTACAGTTAACCAGGTTGACGCAACCGGGTAACGCATTATTCGATTTTCACACCAGACCCTAAGTTGGGTCTCACTAATTTCAACGCTTACGTTCTCACGACCGATCTTTTCAAGCGAGTCTGTAATCCGCCGCTCTTCTTCCGGCGTCGCCCACACAACTCCGTTCAAAAGCGTGAGGAGAACGAGCGAATAACGGATTACAACTCTGTCAACCCTCTTCGCGCAGTAGCTCACGCAGACGCCGCAACTCGCCTTCGGCCTGCTGCCGCCGCTGGCGTATTACCTGCAACTGCTGTTCGGCGACGTTGTCCATCGACGTTACCGGAGACGTTAGCTGAGCGTTCTGAAGCTCTTGGCGGATGATTGATCTAATCTGTTCCTCATTTATCCGAGCTGGCGCAGCTGAAACAACTCCACCATAGAACTCCGCTCCACCGCCACCGCCCCTATCGGAACGCCGCGCAAAACGGCCGCCACGACGCTCACGACTCTTCAGGTAGTCGGTAAGGACGCCTTTTTCGCCTCTGGGTTTGATCTCCCCAAACGCGACGGCGATGCCAAATTTGATCATTGGGCCGCCGACATTTATGCTCTGAGACACTTTGGTCGGCGCTCCTAAGCTGTCGGGCACCGTGGAACCGAACTCGTCGAGCTGGAGAAACTGCTGATCGAACTTTCCAGCGGTGACCTGGTAGTCAAACACAAACGACACCCGGTCGTGCAAAAGTCCTGGAATTCCTGGAATTGGATAGACCATGCCCACACCGACTCCAAACATCGGGGCGAACGCGGATCCTGACGAGATTGACACGCCTGTGTTTGTCGCCTTCATGGTCTCGGTGGCGACATTCGCGCCGCCGCCGCCTACACCTATGTGGATCCGGGGCATGCGGTCCTCGTATGGCAAAACAAAATAGATTGCTCCGATCCCCGAGGAGATCGTCACTTTAGTCTGCTCGTAGCCCCACGAACCGCCGAAGTTGCGGTTATGCCAGACCTCGTGCGATGAGACATCGCCATCGAATCTGGCGAAAATGTTGTGGTGAAGCCTCAGCATGGCGAATGCGCCGAATCCCATTGTTGACTGGAACTGCTGGTCAGTGCTTTTGGCGTTGACCGCCACGCCAGGTGCTGTGGAACTGGAACGCAAGACATCAGCAGTGTCTTTCGCCACGATTGTTCGGACGGTCACCGCTGTGTTGCCGACGACTCGCGGTGTCAACTGATCTGAAAATATCAGATTGAAGCCGTCAAGTGACGGGTTCTGGTAACCCCACTTCATGCCAAGAATCACCGGGTACTCTATCTGCTGCCCGTTCGCCACACCGACGACGGATATCAGTAGAAGAGCCGCCAATCCACTTCTCAGATAATGCCGCGTGAAACCACGCATCCGACTTCCTCCTCAAAATTGAGCGGCTCACCCCACTAGCCGCAGAGCCGGGTCGAGTACAGGCCAATCCTTCAATGGGCAGATCCTGCAAACGCCCGAAGATGTTAGACTTATCCATGTTCTCTTGACCGTAGGACAACGCCCTCATGTCGCCCGAGGCGATCGTTCCCGGATAAGTATACACGCGGTTGGCAAGCTTGTCAAGGAACTCGCACAGAAAATATACTTAACGCTTGACGTCGCCTCGCTAAAATGCGCGCGGATTCTATTCTTATGGTGAGCTTCTGACTATCAAAATATTCTAGAATCCGCAGGGTCGGTTGCCGACTTAGGCCCCACAATGTTTTGCATTCACCAATCTCAATCGGACCATGTTCCTCAATATGCTCTCGGATTGCAGCTTCTGCGCCTTCCAGTACGGCGCTGAGGCACCAGATGTTGTCCGCAATTCTGTGGGCAAAGCCCTGTCGCATCCAGACGGCCAGAAGGTCGTCCACGGTGGCGGGATCCGATCCGACGCGCGCAGCCAGCTCTAGTGCGCTAAGCCCGGTCAGACCGGCGGTCTCTAGTTCGCTGTGAGCATCGTTTTCGATGGCGCTTAGCTCTACTGTCAAGCGCGGGGCATGCCCTGACATGCGAATAATGCCGCCTTCGACTTCCACCACGCCTGACTCTTTGAGATCATCCAAAACACGTTCAAACATCTGGTCGTCCACCGGGCCTGACATATCCTGCCGCGTCGATGCTATCGACAGGCCCGGCAGGTGTGGTGACTCTTCATGGGCTTCGGTCAGGATGTTCGCAAGCTGTTCGCCGAGCTGTAGACGAGTTTCTGTCGGGGCCACGGCACCTGAGGAGCTTCTCCACAGTGTGCCCTCAGAGACCAGCCGGTCCAGCACGTCGCTTACAGTGTTCAGAGGTATGCCGCTCTCCCTCGACAGAGCTTCAGGTGTGAGGCAGACCGGTCCAGCGTCAGAGAGTACTGCCAGTATTACCGAATTAGGATTAGTGTCATCTCTGGAGTTTAGGCGGCCGAGTGTTTCCGAGTCACCGCGCTTGTGCCTTTTTGGGTGGGTGTCAATCAGATGGCCACCGCCTAGGGTGGTAGCTGGGGAGTAGCGCCTCAGCACAAATCTCTCTGAGGGTTGGGCGGCGATCTTCTGCTCAAAATGAAGCTGTACCAACATGGAGCCGCCTTGAGCTATCTGTTCTCCCTCCAGAAGCGCTACCCGCGCCAGATGTTCGCCTGTTCCAATATGGACCCTGACTCGGTCTCTGTGGGTGATAGGTGTTGAAGCGGTGGAAAGCAGTGCGACGCGTGCATCGGCGCGGCGGGTCGGTGTCACGAGCCCGTTTTCGGCGGCGACTGAACCTCGCTCGACCTGTCCTCTCTCCACCCCTGTAAGATTGACAGCAGCCCTTTGGCCCGCCACCGCCAGACCTACTGCACAATCGTGCACATGTACCCCTCTTACACGCGCGGCTAGCCCCTGCGGTTCGATTGATATCGCGTCGCCTACTTCTACACGTCCACTGCGGATGGTTCCCGTGACCACGGTGCCAAACCCCTGAAGGGTAAAAACGCGGTCGATGGGCAGGTAGAAGCCGGTGCCTGCGAGACGGTCGGGTAGGGTTGCCAGCCCATCCAGCAGGGCGTTTTTTAGCTCTGGGATGCCGTGGCCTGCTGTCGCGGAGACATTGATGATCGGTGCTTTTTCAAACGGTGTGGTGCCCAGTATTTCAGAGACCTCATCGTGAACTAACGGCAGCCAATCGTCTTCCACCAGGTCGCATTTTGTGATTGCGACTACGGCCTTGTTGACGCCTAACAGAGATACGATGTCCAGATGTTCACGGGTTTGGGGCATGACGCCGTCGTCAGCAGCGATCACAAGAAGAACGAGATCGATGCCGGTCGCCCCTGCCACCATGTTTTTTACGAAACGCTCATGCCCTGGGACGTCTACAATAGAGATACCGTCCTCAAGCTGCGCGAAACCCAGGTCGATGGTTATCTGTCGGGCTTTTTCTTCAGGGAGCTTGTCGGTGTCTGTGCCGGTGAGCGCCTTTACGAGTGCGGTCTTGCCATGGTCTATATGGCCCGCTGTGCCGATTACGCGCTCAGACATCGCAGTTTGCTCGTGAGGAGAGGTGAATTGCAGCCTACCAACTAATAGGCCTTAGATCGGACCAGGGTTTGTACTGTTGTCGTCAGGGTATTGGATTCGGCCAGCGTGGTCAGTCAGACGTTTCTGTCATCTCGGTCCGAAACCAGTCGACCGTCTGATTGATGCCGTCTTCTAAAGCGACCTTCGGCTCCCATCCCAGACGGTTGTTGATGTGTTCCCACGAGACCACGCTGCGCATCTGCTCGCCGACTTTGGCTGGTTCGTGCTTTTCAGGAAGGTCTGTACCAGCCGAGGTCTGGATTCTCGCAAAAAGTTCGTTTACGTCGGTCTCAATTGCGGTGCCAACATTGAGCACATCGCTGCCTTCGCACCCAAGTGCAAGTAGGTTGGCTTGGGCTACGTCGCCTACAAAAACGTAATCCCTCGTCTGCTT
Source organism: uncultured bacterium (assembly GCA_964627605.1). Classification (GTDB taxonomy): domain Bacteria; phylum Latescibacterota; class MWCZ01; order MWCZ01; family CAZVGZ01; genus CAZVGZ01. The sequence goes on from CAZVGZ010000022.1 coordinate 53,009, forward strand.
CCCCGTGCCGTATATCACAGGTTGCTTGCCCTTGAGCAGCAGGTCCGAGAAGATCGCTACTACACCAGCCTCACCGTGCGGGCTTTGTCGAGGGCCGTATACGTTGGCGTACCTAAGGCACACCGAATCGAGCCCGTAGACCGCGTTGTAGTACTCCAGATATTTCTCATTGGCGAGTTTGGCCACTCCGTAGGGCGATACTGGTTGGGTTGGGTGGCTCTCTGTCGCTGGAAAGAAATCCTGCTCCCCGTAAATAGCTCCCCCGGTAGATGCCAGCATGATCTTCTTAACTCCCGTGCGACGGCACTGTTCGTAGAGGTTCAGTCCGCCTAAGACATTTACCGACGCATCAAACACCGGGTCGGCGACCGACCGACGTACATCCATCTGGGCAGCTTCATGGTAGACGACTTCGGGTTGTATCTCGTCGAACAGAGTCTCGATATCGGGCGAGCGTATGTCCATCACTCTCAAGTGAGCTTCGAGGCTTACATTTTCACGGCGCCCAGACGACAGGTCGTCCAATACCGTCACTGAGTGGTCAGCGCCGACAAGCGCATCTGTGATGTGCGAGCCTATAAACCCCGCGCCGCCAGTGACCAAAATCCGCATTGTGGTACTCCTTTAAGGTTGCCAGGCCCTGCCCGTGTCCACTTCGACTCCAACATATAAAATAGTCGTTCGGGGTCGCCTGTGTGCAACTGATCACCTACACCGTTCAAGATCAGCCACTTGGATGCGACCTGGACTCACGGTCAATTTTACCAAATATGGGCTTGCGTCTGGATGGTTTACTTGGTTAGAGATGTTGTACCTTTAGATCGATGCGTCGTGACCCACCGTTCGCCGGGAAGGGTTGTAATTGGGGAATGACCACGCTGCAACACGCCGGTCTAGGTATGAGACTGCTGACTTCTGTGCTTGCGATAGGTGGTGTGGCCCTCGCGCCGGTGGGAGGGCAGGAGTTTGAGTGTGGTACGAGCGTGCCCAAGGTGGATCGGGTCGGTAGAGTAGGCCAAGTGTGCCAACCGTCGGGCCGTTTGGAGACGTTGCCGCCTGTTCCTCTCTTAATCTGGTCTACCCTGCGAACCAATCTGGTTCACACTTCCTCGTTCATTTCACCACCACCGACCCTGATCATTCGGTTCCAAATGTCGATACACTGACCTCCAATCTGATACCTCGTTCCGGTGGCGACGGTGTACCTGATTTTGTCCAGCGGGTGTACGAAGCTGCCGAGACTGTCTATCGCTACTACCACGAAGAGCTAGGGTACCCAAATACCTCGTCTAGCGATACACCGACAGATGTTATCAACCCCGATGAGCGCTGCGACATATATCTCTACGATTGGCGAGGCTGGCGTCTTTTCCCTGAAATGGGACGGCACCAACAGCGATGGCGCGATGTCCGGCAGCGGAATCTTTTTTATCCGCCTGGCTACTCAGGCAGAGACCAGGTCAGCCCGACTGACCATCTTGCGCTAGCCGATTTTGGTTTTAGTACCCCAACGTGAGTTCGTAGTACCTGCCCATCCAGTAGGCGCACAACCAGGATGACGGATCGCACTCCTGCTGCCCGTTGCCGCCGTGGTGCAGACGGTAGGGGCCTCCGTTCCAACGGAACAGGTGGCGTTCGTCGGCTGGGATCGCGTTGCGGCTAAGCGGCCCTTCGCCCTTGCCATCCAAGCCTTCGCCCTCTGGGATGATGTCCAGATCGTGGCGGAAACGGTTGTCTACTTCCCATGTGATGAACGACGTGGGCATCTCCATCAGAGTCTTCACAGACTCCCACTCGTCACACGGCCGGCCGGTAACCCCACCATAGATAAAATTGGTGAATGGGCAGAACTCGTCCCACTCATACCGCTGAGAACGCTCGAAACTCAGATCATATATCCGCTTGAGACCAGGGTCTGTCTCATATAGCATAAGTACATGATAGACCGTATAGGCCAGCTCATCGTCAGAGTGGTTATTCCACTCCGGTGATTCGAGTTTTTGGCGAATTGTGTTGAGGTGAAAATGGTGGTTTTCCACGAGATCAAGATAGATGTCCCGATATTTCTGCTCGCCGGTGACATGGTGGGTCACCAGCAGATAGGCCAGAAGCTCCAGGCTGTTAAGACCCCTCTGCGCTCTGTGGGGGACGCCGTTCATCATCATGGGCGTCCAGACTCCCCATGTGGTGTGACGCCCGTTTTCATCCACCAGGGTAAAGTCATGTTCTATAAGATGATCCATGATCGCTTTGCTAACCTCAGCGATCTCGGCTTTTTCGTCCTCAGTGGCACACAGGTCATAGTAGAGGCCGTAGACCCAGTAGTGTCCGTCGGTCTCATCTGACGACGTGTCGTTTCGCCAGAGCCAGTCTGGATCGGTGGACGCCTGATATCTTGGATGATCCTCGGTCAGGTCAGGATATTCGCCGCGTTTGATCAGCGCCCTAGCCGGATAGCCTGGGATCGGGCATTTGCGTGTCATGTCGAGCATCGCGCTTACAGCTCGCCACGCTCGCTCTCGTGCAGCTTCATCTTTGGTGGTAGCATACTCAAAAATCTTGGCGATGGCGTAGATCGATGTCCACAAACCGTCGTTGTCCTGCGTATCGACTTTCCATTTTGAAACGTCGCCTGGTGCGTCCAACGTGCAGGATGAGACAAACCCAAACCGGTCGTGCCTCTCAGCTATGACCGCCTCAAAATGGTGGGCCTTCTGCTCCAGTGTCCACTCCTCGCGCCAGATCACGCCCAAACCCTGGTCGGTGCCCACGTAGGTAGTGTGGTCCTCAAGCGTCAGTATCGCAGTGACTGTATTTGACGGAAACCAGCGCTTGCCGTTATACATATGCCACTGTCCGCTCTCCCAGCGCATCGCCCCCATTTCGGATCCAAGCCATATAGAACCGTCGGCACCTAACCGCACCAACGATATCTGTTCGTATGGCACGCCGTCGAGCCCTCTAAGCTGTTCGAAGCCCATCCGCTTGTCAGTAAGTACCAGCCCTTCCTGGCTGCCGATCCAAACGGTTCCCGTGGTATCAACCGCCACGCTGGACGAGTCTACGAGCGCCCTCTCTTGCAGCAGTTCCTTCCAGCATCCGTCCTCTAGCCTCGCGACGCCGATGGCTGTCGCTACCCAGATCGTGCCGTCACTGTCAAACGCTAGGTCGCTCACATCGCCTGAAATCGGTGGCGCACTGGCCCACTTTGAACCATCCCAACAGACGACCGTCCGACCTCTGGCGACTACCAGTTTACCGTTTTGCGAAAATTCGGCGCAGATGGTTTCGGCAACAGGATCGAGGTCGGGTTGCGGCAGGTTTTTCCACGACCCACCTTCACCTAGCGCTATGCCGCTGTCAGAGACAAAAACCAGATTTCCGCTGCCGTCACCTGCTGCTGCGATCGGATCATCCACAGGAATACCGGCGATGGCGCTTATCAGCGTCGCTTGCTCAGTGTCGACGCTGAAGACACCCTCAGATGTAAGGACAGTTGCTGGCGACGAAGCGCCAGCTATCGCTAAGACCTTACCTATCTCTCCAAACGAATTTGTCAGTTGCTGCTCATATGTGCGCATCGAACCCTCATTCGGATCAGAAACCCGTTCGCCCGTGACGTGCTCCAACTTGGCACGCCTCTCGACAGCCTCAAGTTACCACCGCCTCCACTCTGCAGGCAACGCGAACACGTTACTCAGATCGGCCATCGCGCCTTGGCGACCCGCGATACACCAACATAAATTGGTGTAGCTCCCAACATTCTCCACCTATCAAGGATCGGCAACTATGACCGTCGGCATCATCTTAGCCGCAGGGCAGGGAACGCGCAACTTCCCATATGTTGAAGCGCGCAACAAGTGCGCACTACCTGTAGTCAACAAGCCGGCGGTGCGATACACCGCCGAAGCGCTTCTCGAAGCTGGCTGCCAGGGGCTTATCGTGGTCACTGGTCATCTGGCGTCATCCGTCCGTGCGGCGGTAGCTGATCTATCCAACACGGAGTTCGTCGTCCAAAAAAGCCTGGACGGCACCGCCAACGCCGCTTTGGAGGCTCTGAGCTGTGTCGGCGATGACGATGATGTAGTGATCGCCTACGGCGACATAGTCACCGAACCTGGCAACATAAAGTCGCTTATCGAAAAGTTCCAGAAGGAGAAACCACAGGCCGCAGTCCTCCTTGACAGGCTTACCCACGAAAACGGTGGCGAGTGGATTTGCGGCGGCCTCGCTGGCGACAAACTCTCAGGCATCGAAGGCCATCCACG